>CAIOVE010000015.1 GCA_903861645.1 uncultured Hyphomicrobiales bacterium | reverse complement strand
GGTGCAGGCGCCTAGCCAAGGACTGGGAAAATCTCAACCGAAGAGCGCTCGCGTTCCTGCGCCTCGCGTCAATAAGGCTTATGCTCAGAAAGCTATGCAATCCAGCATGATCTCTCCGGACAGACACTCAGATAAAAAAAGACGATATCTCGATTGCTGACCTGATATTTTGGTGTGTTGGAAATACAATATCAAAAAGCAATTCTGGGAAAATAGTTCAATATCGCAATTATGTTCGATCCATGGAATCATCTATTGCAAAGAAAGATCAGGAATCCATGATTGAAAATCATAGAGAGATGAAAAATATATTGGATCAAATGTTAATTTATCAAAAAAAATCGATGGATATTGAAATGAATAAAAAAATTGAAAACATTATCAACGATTATGCCGATTTACAGAAAAAATAAATAAATACACTGATAAGAGATATTTCCTCAAAAATTGAAAATGTGCCGTATGGAACGAAAATAATCCAAATAACTACCGACGAATTTGGAAATATAATTAATTTATCTCAAAATGGATTGAATTAGAATTATTTATTCATATTAAAAAATTATATGAAAATATATATTGTCGGCTCCTTACTACGTTGCCCCCCGGCGCTGTCCCGCGCTACAAGCGCCCGACGGGCGACAAGGCCCATGGGAAACGCTGAAAGGGTCCGACGTGGCGCAAGCTCCGCATCGCATCGACGTGCATTTTCATTCCGTGCCATCGGCCTACGCCAGGGCGCTGGCCGAATCCGCCCTGGGCCCGCACATCCGCATTCCCGACTGGTCGCCCGACCTCGCGCTGAAAACCATGGACGCCAACGGCATCCACGCGGCGATCACCTCGCTCTCGGTGCCCGGCTGCCACCTGGGCGACGACGCGAAGGCGCGAAACTTGTCGCGCGCGGTCAACGAGGAATGCGCTGAATTCGTCGGCAAGAACCCCGCCCGCTTCGGCGCCTTCGCGACGTTGCCCATTCCCGACATGGACGGCGCCTGCGCCGAGGCGATCCACGCGCTCGATACGCTGAAGCTCGATGGCGTCGGCCTGCTCGCCAACTACAACGGCGTCTATCTTGGCGATCCCTCCTTCGATCCGCTGTTCGAAGTGCTGAACGCGCGCAAGGCCGTGGTGGCGATCCACCCCAACAACCACCCCGCCGGCAATCAAATTCATCTGCGCGTGCCCGGCTTCCTGATGGAATATCTGTTCGACACGACGCGCGCCGCCGCCAATCTGGTCTTCTCCGGCGCGATGGATCGCTATCCCGACATAAAGTTCATTCTGTCGCACGCGGGCGGCACGCTGCCGTTCATTTCATGGCGACTGGCGGAAATCTCCGAGCGGCAGCTCGCGGTCTCGCCCTTCAAGGAACGCTTCCAGATCCCGCTGATCGCCGACAACGCCGGCCACGTGAATCGCGATCTCGTTCTCTCGCGCCTGCGCCGTTTTTATTACGACACGGCGCTCGCCGCTGGTCCGCAAACCTTCGGCGCCCTGCGACAAGTCGCCGACCCCGACCGTTTTCTGTTTGGCAGCGATTGGCCTTACTGTCCGACAGAAATGGGCGACGACATGGTCAAGAGCCTCGACGTCACCCTCGACGCGTCGGAAAAGCCGGCGGTCGACCGCGGCAACGCGTTGAAGCTTTTCCCACGCTTCGCCTGAACCCTGGAAGGAAACGTCGTGAGCGGCGCCAAGAAACCCAAGATCCTCATCGCTGGCGGCGGCATCGGCGGCATGACCGCCGGCGCGGCGTTGCTCCAGCGCGGCTTTGATGTCGAAATCTTCGAACAGGCCGGAGAATTGCGCGAGGTTGGCGCCGGCATCCAGATCAGCCCGAACGGCAACCGCGCGCTCGATTCGATCGGCGCCTTCGAGACGCTGCGTCGGCTGTCCTGCAAGGCGGAGCGCAAGGAGGTCCGCCTGTGGAACTCCGGCAAGACCTGGAAGCTGTTCGATCTCGGCGAGACCGGCGTCGCCCGCTATGGCTATCCCTATCTCACCGTTTACCGTCCCGATCTGCTGTCGGTCTGCGCCGACGCGGTCAGGCGATTGAAGCCCGACGCCATCCATCTGAACGCGCGCATCGCCGGCTTCGAGGAAAAGGGCGGACAGGTCGTGCTCTCTCTCGCCGATGGCCAGAAGGTCGTCGGCGACGGCCTCATCGGCAGCGACGGCGTCAACTCCGTCATCCGGAGCCTGACGGCGGCTGACGAACCCTCGAAATATCCGGGCATGATGATCTGGCGCGGCGTCATCCCGCTCGACGCGTTGCCCACGCGCATGCGCGAAAGCCTGGCGGTCAACTGGATCGGGCCGAATGGTCACGTGGTCCATTACCCGCTGCGCGAGGGCGAAATCCTCAACCTCGCCGCCACCATCGAACGCCCCGTTTGGGACGAGGAGGCCTGGTCGGTAGAGGGCCGGAAATCCCAGTGTCACGAGGATTACGCCGGCTGGAACGACGACGTTCACGTGATGATCGACGCCGCGCCGCGCTTGCTCAAATGGGCCTATCTCACCCGCAAGCCGCTCAACCGTTACGCCTACGGCCGCGCGACGCTGCTCGGCGACGCCTGTCATCCGACCCTGCCGTTTCTGGCGCAGGGCGCGGTCATGGCGCTGGAGGATGGCGTCGTTCTCGCGCGCTGTCTCGAGAAATACGGCGACGTGGAAACCGCTTTCAAAAAATACGAGGACGCGCGCCTGACCCGCGACAACGCCATGGTCGCGGGCGCGACCGACATGATCACGCGCTTTCACAATCCCGACTATCGCGACCCCGCGAAGGCCGACGCCTACATCGACCGCGAATGGAGCGCCGAGGCGATCGACAAGCGCTACGAGTGGCTGTTCACCTACAACGTCGACACGGTCGAGATTTAGGCCAGCCCGCCGGGATCTACTCGCGCGTGGCGTGGCTCATCACGCCCTCGCCCGCGCGCAGTTGAACGCCATGGACCTGCGCGTAGGCGGGCCAATGCTGTGGCGATGAGCGCGCGTATTGCTTCGGCGTGTCGATGCGTTCGCCAAGCGCTGTCGCGGCGTGCCAGGGCCAGCGCGGATTGTCCATGATCGCGCGGCCAATCGCCACCATGTCGGCGACGCCCGAGGCGACGATCTGCTCCGCGTGATGGGGATCGTAGATCATGCCGACCGTCATCGTGGTGATGCCGGCCTCGCGCTTCACCTTCTCGGCGAAATGAACCATGTAGCCGGGAACCACCTTGGGCAGCTTCATGCCCGGCGCGACATTGCCCGCCGAGGGCGTGACGTAATCGATGCCGATGTCCTTCAGCGCTTTCGCGAAGACCACCGCGTCGTCGAGCGTCAGTCCGCCCTCGACCCAGTCCTCGCCGGTGATGCGCACGCCAATCGGCTTGTGGGCGGGGAAGGCGTCGCGCATGGCCTTCGCGACCTCGAGCGGGAAGCGCAGGCGCCCCATCAGATCGCCGCCATAAGCGTCGGTCCTGTGATTGGTCAGCGGCGAGCAGAATTCATGCAGCAGATAGCCATGCGCCGCGTGGATTTCGATCAGGTCGAAACCGCAACGATCGGCGCGACGCGTTGATTCGACGAACTCGTCGCGCACCCTCGCGAGACCGGCGGCGTCGAGTTCGATCGGCGTGCGCCAGGCCGGCGTGAAAGGCTCGGGCGACGGGCCCTCCGGCTTCCAGCCGCCCTCCTCGTCGGGCACGTTGTTGCCCTTCGGCAAATCCCAGGTCGGACGCGTCGAGGCCTTGCGGCCGGCGTGATCGAGCTGGATGCCCATGGGCATGTCGGAGAAGGTTCGCGTATCCTTCAGAAGACGCGTCAGCGCGGCCTCGTTGTCGTCGGAATAGAGCCCGAGACAGCCCGGCGTGATGCGTCCAACGGCGCTGACCGCCGTCGCCTCCAGAATGCACAGGCCGGCGCCCGACTGCGCGAATTGTCCGATGTGCGCCCAATGCCAGGGAACCGCGTTGCCGTCGATCGCGCTGAACTGACACAGTGGCGAAATGATCACGCGGTTTTTCAGCGTGAGCTCGCGCAGCCGAATGGGCGTGAACAAGTGCGAAGCCATGGATCCTCCCGAATTTCGGGAATATTCGCATGGATCCGACGCGTTGCCAACACGCCTTGCGTCAGTCAGCCCGACGCCAGACCAGCAACGAACTCATGGCGTAATTCCAGACCGAACCCATGAGAATGCCGGCCATCGCCGCCAGCCACCAGGCGTTGTCCATCTCGAAAAGCCACTTGGCGATGCCGACATTGGCGACCGCGCCGATGCCGCAGACGGCATAGAATTGCAGCAGGCCCGTCAGCGCGCGCCAGCCCCGCAATTTCGCGTCGCTGTAGGTCAGCACATTGTTGACGATGAAATTCCAGGTCATCGCCACCATGGTCGCGATGCCTTGCGACCAGCCGAACGAGAGATGTTCAAATCCCATCGCGAACCGCAGCGCGACCAGATGCACGAAAACGCCGCTGCCGCCGACCAGCACGAAGAGAATGAACCGCGGCGGCACGAGACCCCGCGTCGCCTTGTGCACGAGCAGGCCAAAGAAATCGCTCATCGCGCGCGCGTCGAATTTCGACGCGCCCGCCAGACGCGAACGGAATCGGTAACCGACCTCGCTGGCGCGCAAGGGCGGCGAGGCCGTCGCCAGCACGTCGAGCAGAATCTTGAAGCCGGACGTCGTCAATCGCGGCGCCATGGCCTCGAAGAGATCGCGCCGGATCGCGAAAAAGCCGCTGGTCAGATCGGAGACGGCCGAGCCAACGAGCAGGCCGGCCATGCGGATCGCGAAATTGCTGGCGAAGGCGCGCGCTGGCGTAAATCCATCCTCGCTGGAGCCGCCCTCGACAAGACGACTGCCCACCACGATGTCGGATTCACCGCGCGCGATGCGGCCAATCATTTCAGGCAGAATGGCCTCGTCGTGTTGCAGGTCGGCGTCCATCACCGCCACGATGGGCGCCGACGAACTGAGAATGCCCTCGATGCAGGCGCCGGAAAGGCCGCGTCGGTTCACCCGGCGGATGCAACGGACGCGCGGATTGATCGCGGCGAGCGCCTTGACGGTTTCGGCGGTGCCGTCGGGACTGTTGTCATCGACGAAGATCACTTCCCAATCCATGCCGTCGAGCACGACGCCGAGGCGTCGCGCCAGTTCGCCGACGTTGTGGGCTTCGTTGAACGTCGGCGCGACAATGGACACGCGGATTGGCGGGGAGGACATTTGACGGGTCCGAAAGCGATTGAATGGCCAAGTGACGGCCTGATTACGTTAATACAGACGCCACGCCGATTTGAAAGCCTCGACTCGCAAAATCCCGGCCATGCGGGTAAGAACGCGCCGCGTCGCGCGCCGCGAGCGCCTCGCGTTCGCCTCGGATTCCATGATCGCCAAACCCGTCACCGCGTCGTCCAGCCGATCCCGGGACATCCTCCTCCTGATCGCCGCGGCCACGGTTGCGCGCGTGATATTCGCCGCCACGACGGGCCTCGGCATCGATGAAACCTACATGGTCGCCGTCGGTCGCCACTGGGACATCGGCTATTTCGATCATCCGCCGCTCGCCTGGTGGTTGTCGCATGCCGCGAGCCTCGTCGCTGGCCATGAAAGCGGCCTGATTGTCCGCGCCCCCTTCATCGCCTTGTCGGCGCTGTCGACATGGCTGGTGTATCTGCTTGGCGCGCGGCTCTTTGGTCGGACCGCCGGCCTGCTCGCGGCGATCGCCCTGACCTGCGCGCCCGTGCTTGGCGTGACGACGGGAACATGGGTTCTGCCCGACGGACCGCTCGACGCGGCGCTGCTCGCCGCGACACTCTGTCTCGCGCGGGTTCTGCTGACGCCCGGCGCGGCGCCGGCGCTTTGGCTCGCCGCCGGTCTGTTCGGCGGTCTCGCCATGCTGTCGAAATTCCATGGCGCCTTCGTGTTCGCCGGCGCCGGCCTGTTCATGCTGACCAGCGCGGATCATCGCCGCTGGCTCGCGCGTCCTTGGCCTTGGCTCGGCATGATCGTGGCGCTGGTGGTCGCGTCGCCGACCCTGATCTGGAACATCCAGCACGACTGGGCGACCTTCGCCTTTCAGGGGTCGCGGGCGGCGACCCGCGTGTTCCGGCCCTGGATGCCGCTTGTCGCGCTCGCCGGACAGGCCGCCTTTCTCGCGCCATGGATATGGGCGCCATTGATGGTCTCGACGGTCCGCGCGGCGCGGCGCTTCACCGCCGATCCGGCGGGCTGGCTGCTGTTCTGTCTCGGCGTCGGCCCTGTCGCGCTGTTCACGCTGGTGACGGCCTGGTCGGATCAACGACCCTATTTTCATTGGGCGGCGCCGGGCTACCTGCTGCTGCTGCCCTTGCTGGGCCGCATGCTCGCGCCCGCATGGGACTCGGGCTCGCGGCGCGTGCGTCGGTGGGTCGCGGGTTCGATCGGCTTCGATCTGGCCGCCGTCGCCGCGCTGATCGCGCTTTCGGTCTTTCCGCGGATCGTCGGCGTGTTGCCGGGCGGCGCCCCGGCCTCGAAAGACCCGCTCGCCGAAATGGTGGACTGGACGGACGCGGCCGCCTACGCGAGAGCGCATGGGCCGAACGCGACCGCTCGCCCCTTCGTCGTCGCGCGACGCTGGTACGAGGCGGCCAAGATCGATTACGCGCTGCATGGCGCCGCCGACGTCATCTGCGTCGGCGACGATTGTCGTGGCTACGATTTCATCAAGCCGGCCAGGGACGTGTCGGGCGCCGACGCGATCGTGATGATTCCGGAAAACGCGGTCGGCGCGCTGGAGCCCATCGCGCGACGCTTCGCCAGCGTCGAGGAATTGCCGGCGTTCGACATCACGCACGGACCAATGGTCATCGCGCGCATGCGGGCCTACCGGGCGAAATCCTATCGCCCGGCGGACCGCTGAGGGTCAGGCCCCCTCGACGCTCTTGCAGGCGATGCCCTGTCCGTTGAAGTGCTCGGTCAGTTCGCCCGACTGGAACATCTCGCGCACGATATCGCAGCCGCCGATGAATTCGCCCTTGACGTAAAGTTGGGGAATCGTCGGCCAGTTGGAGAATTCCTTGATGCCCTGACGGATTTCCTCGTCGGCGAGCACGTTGACGCCCTTGTAGGGCACGCCAAGGTAATCGAGAATCTGCACGCACTGGCCCGAGAAACCGCACATCGGCATCTGCGGCGTGCCCTTCATGAACAACACGACGTCGTTGTTTTCGACTTCCTGCTTGATGGCGTCATGGATGGTGGACATGGTCCGGTCCTTTCAAGGCGGAGGTCAAGAGTCCGCTTCGGAGGGGAATATAGTGCGATCCGGGTCGGGCCGAAAGCCCGGCGCCGGTCAGGCGGGCGCGCTGGTGCGCAAGGCCAGCGCGTGCAACTGGCCGCCAAGAACGCTTTTCAGCGCGGCGTTGACGATCTGATGCTGCTGCACCCGCGTCTTGCCCTTGAAGGCCGATGACACGACCGTCGCCGAATAGTGATCGCCATCGCCGACGAGATCGGTGATTTCGACCGTCGCGTCCGGCAGGGCGGCCTTGATGAGCCGCTCGATTTCGTTTGCTTGCATCGCCATCGATTGTCTCCCGTCAGGCGTCGGCGTCCGGCGCCGGCTCCGCCTTTTGCGCGGCCGCTCCCGTGAGCGCCGAGGTGATCTTTTCCGCCACCTGCGCGGCGGGTTCCATGCAGGCCATGGATATGCCGCCGACCATGACGACGTTGCATCGCTCGCGGTCGGCGTATTGAACGGCCAGCACCTCGCTGGCGCGAATGTAATTCACGCCAGCCATCGATTTCACTTCAATAAAGATCATCGTTCAACGATCAGCGGACGGATGCCATGTATTCCGGAAACCAAGCCTCGTGCGCCGCGCCAAGGTCCGCGATCAGGATGGGCGCTTCACCCGGCAAGGTCAATGAATCGCCGCCGGTCGCGCCGATAATCCGCGCTTCCACGCCCGCCTTCGTCGCCTCGTCGAGAATGCGCGCGGCTTCGTCCGGTCGCGCCGTCACGAGATAACGTCCCTGATCCTCGCCGAACAACCACGCATGCGCCGGCAGGCCGGATATCGCCTCGATGGTCGCGCCGACGCCGCCGGCGATCGCCATTTCGGCCAGCGCGACGGCGAGGCCGCCATCCGAGAGATCATGGACCGCGGTCGCGTGTCCCGCGCCGATCAGCTGGCGCACCAGATCGCCCGCGGAGCGCTCGGCGGCGAGATCGACGGGCGGCGGCGCGCCCTCCTCGCGGCCACAGATGTCGGCGAGATAGCAGCTCTGCCCCAGCCAGCCACGCGTCGCGCCAATCAGGACGATCGACTCGCCCGCGGCCTTGAAGGAAAGGGTCGCGATTTTCGTGACGTCGTCGACGATGCCGACGCCGCCGATGGAGGGGGTCGGCGGAATGCCGCGCCCCTGCGTCTCGTTGTAGAGCGACACATTGCCCGACACGATCGGGAAATCCAGCGCGCGCGCCGCCTCGCCGATGCCGCGGACGCAGCCGACGAACTGGCCCATGGCCTCGGGCTTTTCGGGATTGCCGAAATTCAGATTGTCCGTCAGCGCCAGCGGGCGCGCGCCAACCGCGGTCAGATTGCGCCAGGCTTCGGCGACCGCCTGCTTGCCGCCCTCCACGGGGTCCGCGTCGCAGTATCGCTGGGTCACGTCCGTGCAGAGCGCCAGACCCTTCGGACCGTCGCCGAGGCGAATCACCGCCGCGTCGCCGCCCGGTTGCTGAACGGTGTTGCCGAGAATGAGATGGTCGTATTGCTCCCAGACCCAGCGCTTCGAGCTCAGGTCGGGCGAGCCAATCAGTTTCAGCAGGGCCGCGCGGTTCGACACGGGCGGCGCCACCGACGCCGCGTCGACGACGGGCTTCGGCGGCGTCGCGACCCATGGCCGGTCATAGAGCGGCGCCTCGTCGCCCAGCTCCTTGATCGGCAGGTCGGCCTTGATCTCGCCGCCATGCTTGACCACGAATCGCTTTGTGTCGGTCGTGCGGCCGACGATGGCGAAATCCAGCCCCCATTTGCGGAAGATCGCCTCGGCCTCGGCCTCGCGCGCCGGGTCGAGCACCATGAGCATGCGCTCCTGGCTCTCCGACAGCATCATCTCGTAGGCGGTCATGCCTTCCTCGCGGCAAGGCACGGCGTCGAGATCGAGTTCGATGCCCAGATTGCCCTTCGCGCCCATTTCCACGGCGGAACTGGTCAGACCGGCCGCGCCCATGTCCTGAATGGCGATGACGCAGCCCTTGCCCATGATCTCGAGGCAGGCTTCCAGCAACAGCTTTTCCGAGAAGGGATCGCCGACCTGCACGGTCGGGCGCTTCTCGTCGCTGTTGGCGTCGAATTCCGCCGAGGCCATGGTCGCGCCATGGATACCGTCGCGGCCGGTTTTCGAGCCGAGATAGACGATGGGTCGACCAACGCCCGACGCCGCCGAATAGAAGATCGAATCCGCGCGGGCGATGCCGACCGCCATGGCGTTGACGAGAATGTTGCCATCATAGCGCGTGTGGAAGCCCACGGAGCCGCCAACGGTCGGCACGCCGAAGGAATTGCCGTAACCGCCGATGCCCGCGACGACGCCGGCGACAAGGCCGCGCGTGCGCGGATGATCAGGCGAGCCGAAACGCAGCAGGTTGAGGCAGGCGACCGGCCGCGCGCCCATGGTGAACACGTCGCGCAGAATGCCGCCGACGCCCGTCGTCGCGCCCTGATAGGGCTCGATGAAGGACGGATGGTTGTGGCTCTCCATCTTGAAAACGCAGGCCATGCCGTCGCCGATGTCGATGACCCCCGCGTTTTCACCCGGTCCCTGAATAACCCATGGAGCCTTGGTCGGCAGGCCGCGCAGATGCAGGCGCGAGGACTTGTAGGAACAATGCTCGTTCCACATGGCCGAGAATATGCCGAGTTCCGTAAAGGTCGGCACGCGCCCGACGAGCTTCAGGATACGGTCGTATTCGTCGGGCTTGAGGCCGTGCTCGGCGACAAGTTGCGGCGTGATTGCGGGTTCGTTGCGCGACAAGGTTTCTCGCCTCGGTCGGAGGAGCGGGGGCGGGGTCAGATTGCTTTTCGCATAAGGCCCCCGGCGCGCGAAGGCAACCAATCCGTGCCTGTTCGGGACTGCGGCGCGTCAAATCGGGGCAAACACAACGCGCGAACCGGAGCGATCCGGCGCAACCCGCTGAATTGGCGGGATTTAATGAGCGGATCGCATCGGGATCGGGATGGCGCCTGGATTGAAGGAACGTCGGGCGGGAGAACCCGATGTTCCGTAACGACAAGGCAGACAACCTTTCCGGCCATGCCGTCGCGGCGCGGATGCGCGCCGCCGTCGGTTTCGCGCTGGCTTTCGGGGCGCTTTATGCGACGGCCGGCGCCGCCGTCGACCTGACGCGGGCCTACCGCGCGGAGAATCTTCTGATGGAGGCCGCGCGCGACACGGCGACGCGCCTGACCCTCGACGCCGCCGCATTGCCGTTACGCTCCCTGCAGGTCGCCGCCGAACGCATGATGTCGCCCGAAATGACGGCGTTCGGCGATCCCGAAGCCATGGTTCATGTCAGCGTGATCGGTCGAAGCGTGCGTGTCAGCGCCAGCGCGCGCATTCCCACCGTATTCATGGGGCTGTTCCAGCGCGAGCATCTGCCAATCGATGTAACGGCGACCGTTTCGCCCTCGCGTTCGCCCAAACTGATCGGTTGAAAGCCCGGCTTCGGGACCAACGTGATTGTGGCTGAAATGTCACGCGTCAATGGATTGACGCGACGGCGCCTTTCCCGTTGATCCAAGTCAACACTGGAACAACTGGACCGTCACATTTTCATCTGGACGACCGCCGGGCTGAATTGCGTGGCGGAGTGAACTGGATGGGGATGAAAATCACATGACGCGTTTCAATTTTCGCGGCGCCCTCGCGGCGTTGACCTTCGGAGCGCTGGCGCTGCCCGCGTTCGCCGCCGACCTGCCCTCGCGCAAGACAGAGGCGCCCGCGCCCGTCGCGCTACCGTCGATGGTGACCTACGATCCGTTCCAGATCCGCCTGCGCGTTGTCGACGTCGCGCCGACCGCGAGCAACAACTCGGTTTACACGCTCGGCGGCGGCTTTGTCGGTCGTGGCCTGACGGTGCAGAGCCAGGTCATTCCCGAGCTGGACGTCAGCTACTTCTTCAATCCGAACATCGCGGTCGAGGCGATCTGCTGCTTCAGCAGCCATTCGATCAAGGCCGTCAACGGCCTCGCCGGTCTCGGCACGGTCGGCAGCACCTGGGTGTTTCCGCCCACGGTCCTGCTCCAGTACCACTTCACCAACTTCGGCGCCTTCCAGCCCTACGTCGGCGTCGGCGTGAACTACACGCACTACTTCAACTCCAAGGCCAGCGGCGGCCTCGCCGGCGGACCGCTCTGGATCAACGACTCCTTTGGCGTCGCGGTTCAGGCCGGCTTCGACTACATGATCACCCGCAACTGGGGCTTCAACGCCGACATCAAGTACGTCACCATGTCGCCCTCGGCGAAGTATCCGGTGGCTCTCGGCGGCCTGAAGAGCACGGTCGCGATCAACCCGGTCATCTTCGGCGTCGGCATCACCTACCGCTTTGGCGGCGCGGCGAGCGCGGTTGTCGCCAAGTATTGATCCGGTCATCCGACCCAACGAAAAACCCGGCCTCGCGGTCGGGTTTTTTGTTGTCCAGAGATCATTCTCGACCAGGAAATTCAGGCGGCGGCGAGACTCGCGAACATGCCGCGACCGTCGATGCCGCCGACCAGCGGATCGATAAGATTCTCGGGATGCGGCATCAGGCCGAGAACATTGAACTTCTCGGAATAGACGCCGGCGATGTCGTTGGTCGAGCCATTCGGATTGGCCGCCCCGCCGACCACGCCGGCCGCGTCGCAATAGCGGAAGGCGACGCGCCCCTCGCCCTCGATCCGCTTGAGCGTGTCTTCATCGGTCTCGTAATTGCCCTCGCCATGGGCGATGGCGACCTTGACCACGTCGCCGCTGCCATATGCGGTGGTGAAGCGCGTGTCGGCGCGCTCGACGCGCAGGTGCTGCATCTTGCAGATGAAGCGCAGATCGCGATTGCGCATCAACACGCCCGGCAGCAGTCCGCCCTCGCACAAAATCTGGAAACCGTTGCAGATGCCCAGAACGAGGCCGCCGCGCGCGGCGTGCGCGCGCACCGCGTCCATGATGGGCGCGCGGCCAGCGATGGCGCCGCAGCGCAGATAATCGCCATAGGAAAAACCGCCGGGCAGAACGACGAGATCGACGCCCGGCGGCAAGGCTGTTTCCGCGTGCCAGACGATGGTCGGGGCGCGACCGGTCGCCTGCCGCAGGGCGCGGGCGACGTCGCCCTCGCGGTTGGACCCGGGGAACAGAATAACGGCGGCGTTCATGTCGATGCGCGTCCGGTGAGGATGGGGTCGAACGGGGCGCGAGCCCTCAGGAAATATCGACCCGATAGTTTTCGACGACCGTGTTGGCAAGCAGCTTTTCGCATGCCTGCTTGAGCGCGGCCTCGGCGGCGGCGCGGTCGGCGGAATCGAGCTCGATGTCGAAGACCTTGCCCTGACGCACGCTGGCGACGCCCGCGACGCCCAGCGACCGCAGGGCGCCTTCGATGGCTTTTCCCTGCGGATCGAGAACCCCGCCCTTGAGGGTGACGGTAACGCGCGCCTTCATTGGACCAGCTTCGGTCCGCTGGAGCGCGGCGGCTCGTTTTCCTGCATGATGCCAAGACGGCGCGCGACCTCGGCATAGGCCTCAACGAGGCCGCCCATGTCGCGACGGAACCGGTCCTTGTCGAGCTTGTCGTTCGACTTGATGTCCCAGAGGCGGCACGAATCCGGCGAGATTTCATCCGCCACGACGATGCGCATCATCTCGCCTTCCCAGAGGCGGCCGCATTCCATCTTGAAGTCGACCAGACGGATGCCGACGCCCAGGAACACGCCGCAGAGGAAGTCGTTGACGCGAATGGCGAGCGCCATGATGTCGTCGATTTCCTGGGGGGTCGCCCAGCCGAACGCCGTGATGTGCTCTTCCGACACCATCGGGTCGTTGAGCGCGTCGTTCTTGTAGTAGAATTCGATGATCGAGCGCGGCAGTTGCGTGCCTTCCTCGATGCCAAGGCGCTGCGACAGGGAGCCGGCGGCGACATTGCGCACGACCACCTCGAGCGGGACGATCTCGACCTCGCGGATCAGTTGCTCGCGCATGTTCAGGCGACGAATGAAATGGGTCGGCACGCCGATTTCGTTCAGGTGCTGGAACACATATTCCGAAATACGGTTGTTGAGCACGCCCTTGCCATCGATGACTTCGTGCTTCTTGGCGTTGAAGGCGGTGGCGTCATCCTTGAAATGCTGGATCAAGGTGCCGGGCTCCGGTCCTTCATAGAGGACTTTTGCCTTGCCTTCGTAAATGCGACGACGGCGATTCATAGGGGTCAACCGTGGCTTGAGAAAATCCATTCCGGACCGAGGCTCCTGCGTTTGGCGTCGTTGCCCGCCGCTGATCGCGATGAACTGGACGAGGACCGGGCGCTGACCGCGGCGGCGAGTATCCCCGGACGAAAGACCGGAAACACGACACGTGGCGCAAACTACCCGATCGGCGCGCGCGGCACAATGTAAACGGTTGAAAAGCCAAAACGCCTCTTTCCATCGCGGACGCGGCGCGCGCGAACGCGACGAATGGCCAATCAACAAGACTGGAAAATCGACCACGCTGGCTTTATATCGCTGGTACGGGTTGTTCGGCCTCCGCCTCCGGTGGCGGTCCGCCGAGGTTGGGAGATTGGTCCATGAGCACGTTCGACAAGCGCGAGGATTCCTTCGAGAAGAAGTTCGCGCATGACGAGGAGCTGCGCTTCAAGGCGAACGCCCGCCGCGACAAGCTGCTGGGCCTTTGGGCCGCCGAGAAGCTGGGCAAGACCGGGGCCGACGCCGAGGCCTACGCCAAGCAGGTCGTCGTAGCCGATCTGGAGGAGCCCGGCGACGCCGACGTTTTCCGCAAGATCCGCAAGGATTTCGACGCGGCCGGCGTCGCCCAGTCCGACCACCAGATCCGCCGCACGATGGAGGAACTGCTGGCCAAGGCCGTCGCCGACATCAAGACGAGCGGTTGACCGCAAGACTTTCTTAGCGGCGCCGGCGCATCCTCGCGCGATGCCGCCAAGCTCACTGCAATCAGTCGACACCCCAACGGGAGACGCGCTCGCCTTCCCCGGCGCGGCGTCCGATCTGGCGACGGTCGGGCTTGAATGGCTGGGGCGTCTCGTGGGCGAACGACGGATGTCGCCGCACACGGTCGAGGCCTACGCCCGCGATCTCCGGCAGTTCATCGCCTTCATGGCCGATCACTTCGGCCAGCCGCCCGATCTCGCCTGTTTCGCCGACATGACGCCGGCGGACATTCGCGCCTTCATGGCCCGCCGCCGCGCCGATGGCGTGGAAAGCCGCTCCCTGCTGCGCATGATGGCGGGCGTTCGCTCCTTCGCGCGCCACCTTGAGCGAACCGGACGCGCCAAGGCGGCGGCCTTCTCGGCGATTCGGGCGCCGAAAATCGCCCGCACCCTGCCCAAGCCCCTGATGGCCGAGGCGGCGCGCGCCGTCGCCCGTCAGGAAAGCCGGAGCGGCGAGGCGCGCCCGCCATGGGCGCTCGCCCGCGACGCGGCGGTGTTTTCCCTGCTCTATGGCGCGGGTCTGCGCATATCCGAGGCCCTGTCGATACGCCGGCGCGACGCGCCTGTCGGCGATCGCGATGGCCTGACCGTGCTTGGCAAGGGCTCGAAAATGCGATCCGTACCGGTGATCGGCCCGGTGCGCGCGGCCATTCAGGACTATCTCGACCAGTGCCCCTATGTGTTGGCGCCGGAGGGTCCGCTGTTCGTCGGCGAAAAGGGCGGACCGCTCTCGCCGCGCATCATCCAGCTGGCCATCGAACGGCTGCGTGGCGTGCTCGGCCTGCCCGATTCGGCGACGCCCCACGCCTTGCGGCATTCCTTCGCCACGCATCTGCTGGCGCGGGGCGGCGATCTCCGGTCCATTCAGGAATTGTTGGGCCACGCGTCGCTGTCGACCACGCAGCTTTACACGGCGGTTGATTCGGCTCGCCTTCTGGAAGCCTGGCGTGGCGCGCATCCGCGCGCTCAGGCGCCCCTGAACCCGCCCCGCCGCGCGTAACGCCAGATGGCGACGACCTTGCGCCACGCCGCGCCGCGGCCATCGAACATGCCGGCCTCGCGCAACGCGGCGCGGATCGCCATCTTCATCGGCGCGACTTGCGCGTGTGCCCATTCATGCGCCCAGAGGAACCAGGCGTGCAGTCGAGCGAACCACGGGATCGACAGCAGCTTGTCCTGACTGGTCTTGAACAGGAACGAAACAATGCCGAGCCGCAAAACATCGGTGGCGACATAGGTCGCGGCGCCGAGCAGCCATTGTCCTCGCGCGAACAGCCAGACGGCGACGAGCTTGCCGGGTTCGAGCGCGATGACCGGGATCAGAAAGATGATCAGCGTCGGATAGGGCGGCAGCCGGTCCATGAAGGCCGCGACCGCGCGCTTCAACCCTTCCAACGGAATGCGGTCGACGACCCAGCGGATCGGCGGCCGCAGACGCTCCCAGAACCATGAGACGCCGAGAAAGCCGAGCGCCAGCGCGGTCCACAGCGCCCGTCGGAATCGCCGCATGCCAGTCTCCCGGATCAGGAGAAAACCTCGTCGCGCGCCGCGTGGGCGAACGCCAGCTTGGCGTTACATATGGATGGCGCGCTTCTCGACGGCAAGAGCGGCTTCCTTGACGGCCTCCGACATGGTCGGATGCGCGTGGCAGGTGCGCGCCAGATCCTCGGACGATCCGCCGAACTCCATGAGAACGGCGGCTTCGGCGATCAACTCGCCCGCGCCGCGCCCCACGATGTGCACGCCGAGCACCCGATCGGTGGCGGCGTCCGCCAACACCTTCACGAAACCGTCGGTGGCGCGCATGGCGCGCGCGCGGCCATTGGCGGTGAAGGGAAACTTGCCGACCTTGTAGACGACGCCGGCGGCGGTGAGGTCTTCCTCCGTCTTGCCGACGGCGGCGATTTCCGGCTCGGTGTAAACGACGCCGGGAATCACGTTGTAATTCACGTGGCCATGCTGGCCGGCGAGAATCTCGGCGACCGCGATGCCCTCGTCCTCGGCCTTGTGCGCGAGCATCGGGCCACGCACCACGTCGCCGATGGCGTAAACGCCGGGAACATTGGTGGCGAAATGATCGTCGATGACGACGCGCCCGCGCTCCATGGCGACGCCCACGGCCTCCAGCCCGAGCCCCTGCGTATAGGGGCGGCGACCGATGGCGACGAGCACCACGTCAGCCTCGAGCGTCTTGGCGTCGCCGCCCGCCGCCGGCTCGATCGTGACGACGGCGCCCGCGCCGGCCGCTTCAACCTTCGAGACCTTGTGGGCCAGTTGGAAATTGAAGCCCTGCTTCTCCAGCATCCGCTGGAACTGACGGGCGATCTCGGTGTCCATGCCCGGCAGGATGCGATCAAGGAATTCCACGACCGTCACCTCGGCGCCGAGACGGCGGTAGACCGAGCCCAGCTCGAGGCCGATGACGCCCGCGCCCACCACGACGAGACGGCCGGGAACCTTGTCGAGCTTCAGCGCGCCGGTCGAGGACACGACGATCTTTTCATCGATGGTCACGCCCGGCAGCGGCGTGACTTCCGAGCCAGTGGCGATGACGATGTTCTTCGTTTCAAGCTCGGTGGTCTTGCCGTCGTCGGCGGTGACGACGACCTTGCCCGGCGCCGCGATGGCGCCGACGCCGATATGCGTGTCGACCTTGTTCTTCTTGAGCAGGAAGGCCACGCCGTTGACGTTGGCGGCGACCGTGTCGTCCTTGTGTTTCATCATCGCGGGCATGTCGAGCGTCGGCGCGCCGACGATGACGCCGAGCGACGGCAGGTCATGCGCCGCCTGCGCGAACATCTCGGACGCGTGCAGCAGCGCCTTCGAGGGAATGCAGCCGACGTTCAGGCAGGTGCCGCCAAACGTCTTCCACTTCTCCACGACGGCGACCTTCATGCCGAGCTGGGCCGCGCGGATCGCGCAGACATAGCCGCCGGGGCCGGTGCCGATGACGACAAGATCGTAGGACATGCAAATTCTCGCTTCCGGTTTGTCGGCTCGCCGCGGATTTGGCCGACCCGCGCCGCGTTCGTCCGGGCGCGCGACCATGAGACGGCCACGCGCGCCCGGCGTCTGGGACGATGACGTCAGAGATCGAGCACGAGACGCGCGGGATCTTCCAGCGCTTCCTTGACCCGCACGAGGAAGGTCACGGCTTCCTTGCCATCGACGATACGGTGATCGTAGCTGAGCGCCAGATACATCATCGGGCGAATTTCGATCTTGCCGCCCACGGCCATGGGCCGTTCCTGAATCTTGTGCATGCCGAGAATGCCCGACTGCGGCGCGTTCAGGATCGGCGTCGACATCAACGAACCGTAGATGCCGCCATTGGTGATCGTGAAGGTGCCGCCCTGCATGTCCTCGATCTTGAGCTGGCCATCGCGGGCGCGCTTGCCATAGCCGGCGATGCTCTTCTCGATCTGCGCGAGGCCCATGCGGTCGGCGTCGCGCACGACCGGCACGACAAGACCCTTGTCGGTGCCGACGGCGATGCCGATGTGATAGTAGTTCTTGTAGACGAGATCGGTTCCGTCGATCTCGGCGTTGACGGCGGGCACGTCCTTGAGCGCCTGCACGCAGGCCTTCACGAAGAAGCTCATGAAGCCGAGCTTCGCGCCGTGCTTCTTCTCGAAGATATCCTTGTAGCGATTGCGCAGCGCCATCACCTCGGTCATGTCGACCTCGTTGAAGGTCGTCAGCATGGCGGCGGTGTTCTGCGCGTCCTTGAGGCGGCGCGCGATGGTCTGGCGCAGCTTGGTCATGCGCACGCGCTCCTCGCGCGAGGCGTCGTCGGCGCCAGAGGGCGCGCGCGCGACGATCGGCGCGATGGGAGTCGGCGCGGCGACCGGACCGGCGGCGATGGCCGCGAGCACGTCTTCCTTCAGCACCTGACCGCGCTTGCCGGAGCCGGCGACCGCGTCGAGCGCGACGTTGTTGTCGGCGGCGACCTTGGCGGCGGCTGGCGCGGGCGGCATCGGCGCGGCGACCGGAGCCGCGGGCTTGGGAGCCGGAACCGGCGCGGGGGCCGCGGCGGGAGCGGG
>CAIOVE010000014.1 GCA_903861645.1 uncultured Hyphomicrobiales bacterium | reverse complement strand
TTTCGCAACCGCCGTCAACGCGCTGCGCGAGGAGGATCTGCTGGGCGTCGTGACTTGCTCTGAAAATGGGTCAATGGTGGTGACGCGGGAAGAGACTCATTCCGTCGCCGCTTTCCCCATCGAGAAACTCGTCGACACCACAGGCGCTGGCGATCTCTTCGCAGCTGGCTTCCTCGCCGGACTCACCCGCTCAGCTGATTATGTCACTTGCGCGCGGCTTGGCGGTCTGGCCGCTGCGGAAGTCATACAGCACTACGGGGCGCGCCCCGAATGCAGTCTGCGCGATCTTGCCGCTCAGGTCGGCCTCGGCTGATCATAATTTGCGAAGGGCCACGGTCTCGATTTTGTGAGCCGGGCCCTTCGTCAGCACCAGACTGGCGCGGGCTCGCGTGGGCTCGATGTTCTCATGCAGATTGCGCAAATTGGTGCGCGTCCAGATCGCATGGGCGGTCTCGCGCGCTTGCTCGTCGCTGAGGTCGGCGTATTTTTTGAAGAATGAGCGGGGATCGCGGAAGGCGGTTTCGCGCAGGCGCATGAAGCGCTCGATATACCAGCGCTCGAGGTCGTCATCCTCCGCATGGAGATAGACCGAGAAGTCGAAGAAGTCGGAGACGAAGGGCGTGCGTCGCCCCAGTTTATTCGGCAGCAAAACGTTCAGGCCTTCGACGATGAGAATGTCGGGCCGATCCACCACGATCTCTTCGCCCGGCACCACATCATAGATGAGATGGGAATACACCGGCGCCGTCACCCGCCGCTTGCCTGCCTTTATTTCGGCGAGGAAGCGCACAAGCGCCGCGCCGTCATAGCTCTCGGGAAAGCCCTTCTTCTCCATCAGGCCTTCGCGTTGCAGGACAGCGTTGGGCAGCAGGAAACCATCGGTCGTGACAAGCTCCACCTTCGGCGTATTGGGCCAGCGCGAGAGCAATGCTTTGAGCACGCGCGCGGTGGTGGATTTGCCCACGGCCACGGAACCGGCGATGCCTATGATATACGGCACCTTGCCATCTTCCGCGCCGAGAAATCGCTGGGTGGCTTTAAACAGTCCCTGCGTCGCCGCGACATAGAGCGCCAGCAGGCGCGACAGCGGCAGATAGATCGCGATGACCTCTTCGACGGAAATCGGATCATTGATCGATTGCAGCTTGGCGAGATCGTCGATGGTGAGGGTCAGCGGCGTGTCAGCGCGCAGCGCCGCCCATTCCGAACGGCTGAAGCGCCGGTAGGGCGATAATTCGCTGGTCTCGATGGCGCTGCGCTCGTCCATTCGTTTCCCCGGCTTGAAGCCGAAACATCAAGTTCCGCGCGACGCCTTTTCCTGATGGCCGGATTGGGCGGTGCGCTGTTGCAATTCGTCTTGCACATCTTCCAGAGTCACGCCGCCCGCCCGCATCAGCACCAGCAGATGATAGAGCACGTCGGCGGATTCCTTGATCAGCGCGCTCTTGTCTTTTTCCATGGCGGCGATGACGGCTTCGACAGCCTCCTCGCCGAATTTTTTGGCCGCGCGCGCCACGCCCGCGTCGAGCAGGGATTTCGTATAGGACGTCTCCGCATCCGCCGATGTGCGCAGCGCGATGATGGCGTCGAGATTGGTCAGGGTGAATTTGCTCATTCGTCGCCCCTCAATCGAGCCGCATGGCGATGCCGGCTTTCGCCATATGCTCTTTGGCCTGCCGGATCGTATATTCGCCGAAGTGAAAAATCGAGGCCGCCAGCACGGCGGTCGCATGTCCCTCGGTCACGCCAGCCACCAGATGATCAAGATTGCCCACGCCGCCTGAGGCGATGAGCGGAACGGGGATCGCGTCTGCGACGGCGCGGGTCAACGCCACGTCGAAGCCTGATTTCGTCCCGTCCCGGTCCATGGAGGTCAGCAGGATTTCGCCCGCCCCCAGCGCCACCACTTCGCGCGCATAGTCGACGGCGTCGAGGCCCGTGGTCTTGCGCCCGCCATGGGTGAAGATTTCCCATTTGCCCGGCGACACCATCTTGGCGTCGATGGCCACCACGATGCACTGGCTACCGAATTTCTCCGCCGCCTCGCGCACGAAGTCGCGGTTGAAGACGGCGGCGGTGTTGATCGACACCTTGTCCGCGCCCGCCAGCAGAAGCTTGCGAATGTCGTCGGTGGTGCGCACGCCCCCGCCGACCGTCAGCGGCATGAAACAGGCCTCCGCCGTGCGGCTCACCACGTCCAGAATGATGCCGCGATTTTCGTGGCTGGCGGTGATGTCGAGAAAGCACAGTTCGTCCGCGCCCGCCCGGTCATAGGCGATGGCGCTTTCCACGGGATCGCCGGCGTCGCGCAGATCGACGAAATTCACGCCCTTGACGACGCGTCCGTCCTTCACATCGAGGCAGGGGATGACGCGGCGCTTAAGCAAGCGACGCCTCCTTCGCCGCGCGGATCAGCTCCAGCGCCTTGGCGGGGTCGAGGCGTCCGTCGTAAAGCGCGCGCCCGGAAATGGCGCCGGCGAGCCGCGCGCAATCGGGTCGCAGCAGACGGCTGATGTCGTCGAGCGAGGCGAGGCCGCCCGACGCGATGACGGGGATCGTCAGAGCATTGGCGAGCGCCAGCGTCGCCTCAATGTTGAGG
>CAIOVE010000013.1 GCA_903861645.1 uncultured Hyphomicrobiales bacterium | reverse complement strand
GCTGGGATAGCGCAAACGGCTTCGATCATAACGCGCGCGATTTTCGTTGGTCCACATCAGCGACCCCTCCGAATCAGGTCGCCTCTCTTGAATCACAAACGATTCATTCGATTCAAGAACTCATCGGACAGACACTTAGACGTAATTGCTAGAACTCCAGTTATTGAAACCGTCGGTCATGAAGACGATGACCTTGGTGTTGTTCTTGGCCGTGTAGGCCTTTGGCGTTTGCGTGCCCGTGGGCGCGTTCGCGATGGTCGTCGGATCGGCGAAGGGGCCGTTCGATGAAATCGTGCGCCATCCCCACAAGAATCCGGGCAGCAGATTGGTGGTCCCGCCAGACTGCATCGAGTCGATCTTGGCGTTCAGCGCCGTGATGTCCTGCGTCAGCGGCAACAGCGGGTTGGAAATGCAGTTGTGATTTGGGCCGCTGTTCGAGACGCTGGAGGAAACGCCTGAAACGCCCTTGTATTTGCAAAGCTTGGTCGCGCCGCTGCCCTTCGATATGGCGTCGGCGATATCCGCGACTTCGTACTTGTCGATCGCGGACGCCACGCAGACGCCCCCGAAGTCGTAGAGGTAATTATTCTGCCCGTTATCGGTCTTCGTGTAGGTTGATGAACCATAAGTCACGGCATTGCGACCGCTGCCGAACGTCGATCCCGGCAAGCTCGCCAATTCGCCGCCATACAAATCGCCTTCGTCCGGCCAGAGGTAGGGAACGTACATGGTATCGGGCGTGCCCGTATTCGCGGCGGTGTCGGTCACCAGATAGGGGTCTGGTCGTTCCTCGATGCAGCCCGCCCAGGTCGTGCCGGTCTGGGTGAACAGATCGAAGCGCGACGTCGGGAGCCAGGAAGCGCCCGTTGGTCGTGTGTAATTCTGCCAGTGGATGGATGACGCGCCGGCCGTATCGAGCCAGCTCATGCCCGCGTATTGGGTTCCAACGTTCACGGAAGTGGTGAAGGGCACGATCGAAAACGTCGCGGACGCCGTGCCGCCGGTCGGGTTCAATTGCGCGATGAGCGCCTTCGCGGCGTCCAGCTTCGACGTGCCCTCGCTCGTGGTGTTGTCCATCGAACCGGTGTTGTCGAGCACGAGCGCCACCTCGTAAGGTCCGCCACTGGCGTAAACGACGCATGTCGACCCATGAACGACGGTGGCCGTGGATGACAGCAACGAAGCAATGGTCGACGTGACGTTGCCGGTCGTGCTGATGCAAAGCTGACCATTGTTGTTGCTGAGCACCGGGGAGCCGACCAGACCGACGGCCATCTCTTGCGAATAGGCCGCGAGCATGTTTTGCGCGGTGGTCTTGAGTCCATCGCCAGTGGATGTCGGCGTCAGTGTCTTGGCCAGCGCCAGCGCGACGGCGTCGGTCGTTGCCTGAACCTGGGCCTTGCCTTTGGTGTAGGTGCTGTAGTCAATCGCGGCTCCGATCGCGACCATGGCCGGCGTCAAGGCGAGCGCGAATATCAACGCGACATTGCCGCGTTCATCGGAGCGAATTGGACGTGGGAATTGATTGTTCCGCGATCGCCTCATAATCAACGCCCTCCTGTTAGAATGCTTCGCGCGACGAAGAATGACACGACAAGTTGCGATTGATATCAGCGGGCGATTAAGCGGTTCTGAATCAAAATGGCCACAAACGCCTAACGTTCGTTAGCCATGGCCATTTTCGAAATAATGATCAGCGACTGGTTAACAGCATGCCTGTTCGCGCTTCCATATCTCCAGCGAGCCACCGCGATTTCCGCCTCGCCTTGGCGACCATGGCGGATTTCGCATGTCATGAATGGCAAGGGTTGCCGCCGCGCCATCAATGCGTGAGTTGCGGCGTGTTGACGCCATGCGCGATGCCCGACGCGAGCGAACTGACGAAGGAGGTATTAGCGCTCGTGAGGCTGCCGGGATTCTGGAAGCCGCTCCAGGTCTTCACGGTCGACCAGCCGCTGGTGTTGCCGAAGTAATAGTCGTCCTGAATATCCGGATTGCCGTAGAACAGGATCATCTTGTTCGTCTGGTCGATGAGCGAGCCGCTGTTCCAGTTCGCCAGCAGGCCCGTGTAATCGCGTGGCATGTAGGTCGACGCGGGATAGCTCGGGTTCTGGAGCGAATAGCTGAAGCTCGGCGGATGCGCGCCGGCGTCGGTGAAAATGGCGATGACGGGGAAGACAAGCTGCGCCGTCTTGCCATTCGACAATGTGTCGCCCACCTTCGTCCAGCTCGAATGCATGGCTTCGTTCAGGCATTCCAGGCCGGACTCCGGCAGGTCGCCGCCGCCCCAGGCCGTCTGCGTGTAAACGAAGCTGTTGAAGGAGTTCACGTCGGTCGGCAGGTTATAGAAACCGCCGGAGCTCATGACCGTGGAATCGCCGAGCGCCGCGCCCGTGAAATTGTAATAGCCGGGCCAGAGATAATTGTAGACGCCATAGCCGCCGTAGTCGCGGTAATAGATGATGCGCGTCCGCATCTGATCGAAGGTCGGCACGCCGAGCGCGGCCAGCGCCGCGTCAAGGTTCGCCTTGAAATTCAGGGCGTTGGTCTGCACCGCCGAAAGGGTCGGCGTCATCGAACCCGTCGAGTCGATGCACATGACAACGTCAAGCGTGCGCACGGGCGCGGACTTGACCGCCGAGGTCGACGCGACATGCAGATTGATCGAGGCGCCCCAGCGTCCGCCGATGGTCAGCGGTTGCGACGCCGTAATATTCGCGGTGACCGTTCCCGCCGAGCTGTCGTAGCTGAAGGTCGAGCTCTTGATCATCGAAGCGGACTTGCCGATGGACGAATTGAAAAAATTGCGCGCGACGGCCTCGCGACCGCTCGCGGTCGCGGTGCCGCCGTCATTGCCGGAGCCCGTCGAATAGGTGACGGACGCGTTCAGATTGGCCGAGGCGTTGGAGGCCGCGAGCACGGCGGCGTCGGCGGCGGCCTGGATGCTGGCCTGCAACTGCAGCGAACGGCTGTATTCCAGGCTGGTGGCGATCAAGCCGATCATCGCCACGGAAGGAGAGCGCGAAGGTTGTCGCGATCGAGGCCTTCTCGTCGCGAAGAAAGCGCGACAGCGCGCGCCGGGCCAAGGCGGACGCCCCAAGGCGGAGCGCGACCCGGTTCGTCAATGCTTCCTGCTTCATCATGCGCCTCTGAAGAACTTCGCAATAAGTCATCGGCATCGGAGAGAGGGAAAATGAACTTTGACCGACAGGCTAGGCGCGTAATGCTTAAAAAGTGTTCGACTGACACTGGACCAAATGGTTACGACGGCTTAACGCGCGCGCATTCGGCGAACATGCTCGATAATTCGTTAATGTCCCCCGTGGCGTCAGTTCGTCAGTCGCGCCGACTTCACCGCTTGCTTGAACATGTTCTGCATGGCGGTATTGATGTCGGCGGGACTGTTGGCCGTGAAGAAAAAGCCTGGCGACGCGCAGGACTGCAACGCGGGTGGAATATTGGGGATGTTCGCGTTGGCGAAGAAATCCTCGCTGCCCGCGAAATCCGTCGGGTTTTGAATGGGCTGGTAAGGCACGTACAGAACGGAGACCGTGATGCCACGATTTTTGAGCGTGGCGCAGTAGCTGGCGTCTATGGTCGTGGCGTGGTTGCCGCCCCACCAACTGCCGTTGTTCTGATACTGGGGATCCTCGGCGCCGTCGGTGACGAGAAAGACGAAGGGTTGCGGCGAGCTCGCGCTGGCGCCCGTGCCGATGTTCGTGATCGCCTGATTCAACTCGGTGAGCGCGTTTTCGAAATGCGTGCCGCCGGAGCCGAGCGGGCCCGAGCCATCGCCGCTATCCAGCAGCGAGGTCAGGTTCGTCGCGGCGGAACTGACGGAATTGAGGTCCGTCGTGATGGGCGTATAGGCCTGCATGTGCGCGATGAACGGATAAAGCCCGACCGAAAACTGGTTGGTCAGGGTCGCGGTCTGGTTCGCGTATTGCAACAACTGCTGCACGGCGTAGGCGACGGCGTCGACGCGCAATTGAATGCAGTTGGCCGCGTAAGGTTGCGGGCAATAGCTGACCGCGGCGTGATTGGCGTGACCGTTGCCTTGCGTGCCGTGGGTGCGCGTCAGGTTATAACCCTGCGATCCGCTGAAATGGCAGGCGAAGGTGCAACCATTGGGATATAGCGCGATATCGTCGGGATTGATCGAGGCGAGGAGCGTCTGCCCGTCGGTCTCGCCGTTGGGGCCGGGCGTGTTGGTCGACGGCAGGCCCATGGAGCCGGAAACATCGAGCAACAGGTAAAAACTCAGATAGGCCGGCATCGTCAGGGAGGACGTCGTGGTCGCGGAAAAGCTCACATTGCGCGTGCCGACAACCGAGCCGAGGACCGTGGAGGGCGACGCCGAATAGGTCACGCTCGCGTTGATGGTCTGACCGGAGCGGCTGACGCTGATCGTCGGTTCGCTTGTCAATTGCGCGTAAATGGAGCCGGCGTTCGCCCGGAACGTCTTCAACGCGGCGGCCTGGCCATCGGCCGTCGCGGCGGCGGTTGTCATGCCGCCAAGCAGGTCGGTCTCCACCTTCGTGATGGCGACGAGCGCCGCCGCGTCGGCGGCCGACGCGAGTTGTGTCTTGTTGTAGAGCCCGTGGCCGTAATCAATGCCAAAGCCGATGAACCCGATCAGAGGCACGATGGTCAGCGCCATGGGAATCGCGACATTGCCGCGGGCGTCGGCGGCGAAGCGCCGCATGTAAGTGAAATCGAATATCTTCCACATGACGCCCATCCCGACGCCGTTGCTCACGGTCGTCATTAAACCTCCGAAGCGCCGGACTTTTTTGATCCCGGCCTCGCGACAGATCGCGACGCGCATCCTTGTTCCCCATCCGGTTAAGGGAGTCTTCCCGAGACGCGGGAGCATGCCGGGTTCCCGATGGACGCGGTTGACCCCGGCCTAACAGGTTCGCGGATCAACGGTTAACGGCGCTTAATGGCATGGCTTGACATCGAACGCCGTCGCGCCGAAACCAGCGCCGAATTCATCGGCGACCCATCCGGAGGGCATTTCACCATGGCGCACGAGCAACTCGCGGGCATTATCGAGGCGGCGTTCGAGGATCGGGCCAATGTGACGCCCGCCACGAAGGGCGAGCGGCGGGAGGCGGTCGAGACCGCCCTCAACCTGCTCGATTCCGGCAAGGCGCGCGTCGCCGAGAAACGGGCGGGCGGCCATGGGCCGGAATCCTGGACCGTCAACCAGTGGCTCAAGAAGGCCGTGCTGCTCTCCTTTCGCCTCAACGATATGTGGGCGATTTCTGGCGGGCCGGGCGGGGCCTCCTGGTGGGACAAGGTGCCCTCGAAGTTCGATGGGTGGAGCGCCGCCGAACACTCGGCCGCCGGCTTCCGCTCCGTGCCGGGCTGCATCGTGCGCAAGTCCGCCTTCATCGGCAAGAACGTGGTTCTGATGCCGTCCTTCGTGAATCTGGGCGCCTATGTCGACGAAGGCACGATGGTCGACACCTGGGCGACGGTCGGTTCCTGCGCCCAGATCGGCAAGAACGTGCATCTGTCGGGCGGCGTCGGCATCGGCGGCGTGCTGGAGCCGCTGCAGGCGGGCCCCACCATCATCGAGGACAACTGCTTCATCGGCGCCCGTTCCGAGGTCGTCGAGGGCGTGGTCATCGGCGAGGGGTCCGTCTTGTCCATGGGCGTCTTCATCAGCGCCTCGACCAAGATCATCGACCGCGCGACCGGCAAGGTTCTGGTCGGCCACGTGCCGCCCTATTCGGTGGTCGTGCCGGGTTCGCTGCCGGGCAAGCCGCTGCCGGATGGTTCGCCCGGCCCGTCGCTTTACTGCGCCGTCATCGTCAAGACCGTCGACGCGCAGACGCGCTCCAAGACGGGCATCAACGAACTGCTGAGGGATTGATGGCCAACGGCGGGCCGGCTGGCTGGCGGTTCCTGTTCCGCGAGGAGCAGGGGCTCATCGACGCGCCGACATGGCGGCGCGGCCTGATCGCGCTCGCCGCGCCGATGGTCGCGATGACGCTGATCTGGTGGTGGCTGCTGCCCTTCGCGAACCGCGACCTGAGCGAACGCGCCTTCGTCGATCCGATGACGATCGTCGTTTACGCCTATCTGCTGGTTTACGCCGCGGCCATCATGCTGGCGGCGGTGTGCTTTTACTTCCTGTCGGTCAAGCGCTGGCGCGATCTGGCGCGCCCGCCGGGCCTCGCCGGCTTGCCTTTGCTGGCCGCGCTCGTCGACGGCGCGGCCCATTGGGTGCAACCGCGCGTCAGCGAGGCGATGCCCTACTGGACCGTCGTCGTTCTCGATGTCGTTCTCATCGCGATAGTCGTCTGGACCGCGCGCGAACTGGGCGCGCGCCCGTCGCGCGACGACTAGCCGCCCACGCGCGCTTGCCAGCGGGCTCTATCCGTCGCAAATTTCGGCATGACGGGGACGCCAGAATCCCCTTCTTCCATGGAGCGGGGAGGCGCGCGTGCGACAATCATCGAGTCGAAATGGCTGGCTTTCGTTGGTCGCCTGTCTCGCGCTCGCGTTCGGCATGGCCGGCGCGCGCGCCGAGGGGCCGACGTTCAGGGTCGATCCGTCCTGGCCGAAGCCCCTGCCCAACAACTGGATTCTCGGGCAGGTGGCGAGCGTCGCCGTCGACGCCAGGGGCCACATCTGGATCAACCAGCGGCCGAACTCGCTGACCATCGACGAAAAGGGCGCCTTCGTCACGCCGAAGCGCTCGAAGTGTTGCGCGCCGGCGCCCTCGATCATCGAGTTTGATCAGGAGGGCAATGTCGTGCAGGCCTGGGGCGGCCCGGGCGAGGGCTATGAATGGCCCAAGCAGGAGCACGGCATCCTCATCGACCACAAGGAAAACGTCTGGCTCGCCGGCAACGCCGCGACGGACGGCATGGTCCTCAAGTTTACGCGCGCCGGCAAGTTCGTGAAGCAGTTCGGGCATGAGGGGCCGAACAAGGGATCGCTCGATCCGACGCAGTTCGGGCAGGTCGCTGATTTCGCCGTGGACGCGGCGGCCAACGAAATCTATCTCGCCGACGGCTACGGCAATCACCGCGTCATCGTGCTCGACATGGACACGGGCGCGCTCAAGCGTCTTTGGGGCGCCTATGGCAAGCCGCCGACCGACAACAAGGTCGAGGCCATCGACGTGAACGCGCCGCAGTTCGCCAACCCCGTTCACTGCGTCAAGATCGCCAACGATGGGCTCGTTTATGTCTGCGATCGCGTCAACAACCGCATTCAGGTGTTCCACAAGGATGGAACCTTCGTGAAACAATTCGTCTACGAGCCGGAGACGCGTGGATCGGGCTCGACGTGGGACATCAATTTCTGGCCAGACAAGGACCAGACCTATCTCATCATGGTCGATGGCACGAACAACGAGATGAAGGTGCTGCGCCGGTCCGATGGCGCGGTGCTGTCGACCTTCGGCCGGTCGGGACGACAGGCGGGCGAATTTCACTGGGTGCACGCGGTCGCCGTCGACAAGGCGGGGAATGTCTACACAACCGAGGTCGACAACGGGAAGCGCTTGCAGAAATGGGTTCCGACCAATGGCGCGCCGCGATGAGCCGCGTCAGTGGTTCATGTGCATGGCGTCGTGGTTCATCGCGGGCGCGTCGCCCGATTTCATTGGCGCGGT
Source organism: uncultured Hyphomicrobiales bacterium (assembly GCA_903861645.1). Classification (GTDB taxonomy): domain Bacteria; phylum Pseudomonadota; class Alphaproteobacteria; order Rhizobiales; family Beijerinckiaceae; genus Terripilifer. The sequence continues at coordinate 5,131 of CAIOVE010000013.1, read as the reverse complement.
GTCGCCGATGCCGCCAACCTTGAAGTCGACGGACGCCTTGCCCGCGTGTTCAAACACGAGCGTGATCCTGTAGCTGTCGCCCTGCGCGAGCGGTCGCGCCAGATCCATCAGCATGATGTGATAGCCGCCGGGCTTCAACTCCACGGTCTTGCCGGGGGGGATGTCGAGGCCGTTGGTCATCTGGCGCATCTTCATCACGCCGCCTTCCATCGACATCTCATGCACTTGCGTCACCTTCGCCGCGGTGGTTTCGGCCGCGATCAATTTGTCGGCGGTGGAACCCGTGTTGCGGATGGTCAGATAGCCGGCGGCGACGGGCGAGCCCTTGGGCGTGGCGCGCGACCATGCCTGCGTGATGACGAGATCGCCAACCTTGGCTTCCTGCGCGGCGGCGGGCATGGCGGCGAGGGCGGCCAGGGCCAAAAGGCCAAAAGTCATTCGTGACATCTGATCAAACTCCCGGATGGATCGCCAATGACGCGATCATCAATACATAGGTTATTTAAAGCCCGATATCGCCGGGCGCGCAACGATGGTCAACGAGGAGCTGACCCTCGATTTCGCCCTGTCGACGCTAGCGCGGCGATTTGAAGCGGCGATCCGCCGCGCATTGACACGCCGTGGTCTGGCTGGCAGATGATCAATTATACAAACGGATTTTGATCGTGACCGGGTTGGGGCGTCTAGATATGCGTCGTGTCGCGCGTTCGCGAGGCTTGGGCCTCGTGGGCGCGTGGATGGTCGCGCTCGCGCTGATCCTGCAGTCGCTGATTGCCGTTCCGCACGCAGGGTCGCGCTCAAGCCTCGTCGGCCAGCTTTCCGAGTTGAGCGCCGCCATCGGGCAAGCCGTCGTCATCTGCGAGCACGATGGCGCGGCGTCGCAGGACGGCGGCGGCGCGCCAACGCACGACCATGCGGGTTGCAATGATTGTTGCACCCTGTGTTCGACATCCGCCGGCGGCATGGCTCGGCCGGTTTCCGACGCCATTGTTGTCGCGCCCAAGCGCGCGGCCATATTGTCGAGCATCGCGCCTTCGCGCGATCCATTCGCGCCGACCGTCTGGGCCGGCTTGCCCAACCCCGCGCGCGGGCCTCCATCCATCTCCTGACCGAGGAAAATCCGTCCCAGCCGGACGATTGTTCATTCGCGTCGGCGTCTCGTCGCGCCGTCAGGGGAAAGCCATGTCTAAAACCGCTCTTTCGCGCGGCGTTTGCGCGCGCGCCATGATGCTTGCGTCGCTGTCTCTTTTGTCCAGCCTGTCGGCGAAGGCCGATGAATCCGTCGTCCTGCCAACGGTCGAGGTCACCGCCGCCGCCGAAAAAACGGCCGATACGCTCGCGCAGCCGCCGGTGGTCCAGAAATATCAGTTGCCGCAAAAGTCCTACAGCACGACGGCCAAGCAGATTGATGAAACCATAAACCTCAAGGACCCCGAGGACGCGGTCAAATATTTCCCCAGCCTTTTCGTGCGCAAGCGCAACGACGGCGATAATTCCTCGGTGCTCGCCACGCGCACGTGGGGTCTCAACTCCAGCGCGCGCACGCTGATCTACGCGGACGACATGCTTCTGTCCGCGCTGATCGGTAACAACAACAATGGCGCCTCGCCCCACTGGAACCTCGTCGCGCCCGAGTCCATCGAGCGGATCGATTTCCTTAACGGCCCCTACGCGGCCGCCTATCCCGGCAATTCCATGGGCGGCGTCCTGATCATCTCGACGAAGATGCCGGATCACCTGATCGCCACGGCGAAGGAAACCGTCTCGATCCAGCCGTTCAGCCAATACGGAACGAACCGAACCTACGTCACCAAGCAGACCAGCGCGTCAATTGGCGACCGGATCGAGATGTTCTCATGGCTGTTCAGCGCGAATGTCCAGATCAGCGACGCGCAACCGCTGACCTATGTGACGAATGGCAAGATTCCCGCCGCCACCACGGGCGCGTTTCCCGCGCTCAACAAACAGGGCGTCGAGACCGACGTGGTGGGGCTTGGCAATTCCATCCATTCCCAACAGGTCGCCGCGAACCTGAAACTTGGCTATGACTTCACGCCATGGTTGAAGGGAACCTACACCTTCGGGCTTTGGAACAATCAGCAGACCTCGGATCCGGCGACCTATATGACGTCGACCGTCACCGGCGCGCCCACCTTCGCGGGCGTCACCGGTTTCGCCGGCAGCCAATACAACTGGACGCAGACGCATGTCAGCAACGCGATTTCGCTCAAAAGCGACACGCGCGGCGTCTTCGATTTCGACCTGTCGGCGTCGAGTTATAATTATCTGGTCGATATGCAGCGCAGCCCCTACACGGTGGTCGCTTCACCGGGCCTCGGCTTCTCGCAGAATGGCAAGATCGTTCGCAACGATGGCACTAACTGGCAAAATATCGACGCCAAGGGCATCTGGCGGCCGGCGGGGATCGACGGCGCCCACGAGATCAGCTTTGGCGCGCATGGCGATCGCTACTACTTCGCCAATCCGACCTATGCCTCCGATGTCTGGAACAATTCGTCGCTCAACGGCAACGGCCAGATTTATTCCGAGGGCCTTGGCGAAACGCGCACGGGCGCTCTCTGGGCGCAGGACGCCTGGAAATTCGCGCCTGGCTGGAAGCTGACGCTGGGCGGTCGCCTTGAAACGTGGCGCGCGTTCGATGGCTACAACATCAACACGGCGCCGACCGCGGCGGGCGTCATTGGCGCCACGACCAAGACGCTGAACCAGCCGGGGATGAACTCCACGAATTTCTCGCCGAAAGTTTCGCTGTCGTGGGACCCCGACAAGAACTGGAATGTCACGGGATCGTTTGGCGTCGCCTATCGTTACCCCACCGTGACGGAACTTTATCAGAACATCTCGGTCAACGGCATCGCGACCTTCGCCAATCCGAACCTGACGCCGGAACAGGATCTGAATGGCGAGGTGAATATCGAGCGCAAGTTCGACGAGGGCCGCGTGCGGTTGACCTTCTTCCACGAGAACACCAACAACGCCATCATCTCGCAGACGAACCTCGCGACGAACCCGGTCACGTTCGCGCAGGTCCCCACCACGACCATCGGCAATGTCAACGCCATCATGATGCAGGGCGTGGAGCTGTCGGCCGAGAAGAACAATGTGTTCATCGAGGGCCTACAGGTTTTTGGCAGCCTGACCTATGTCGACTCCCGCATCCTTTCCGATCCGGGCTGGGCTGGAACCAACCCGTTGACCGGCCTGCCCACGACCGTCGTCGGCAAGCGCGTGCCCTATGTGCCGGACTGGCGGGCCAAGCTTGGCTTCACCTACCGGTTCAACGATCGCTGGTCCTACACGCTGGCGGCGCGTTACAGCGGGAAGCAATACTCGACCATGGACAACACGGACATCATTCCGCATGTCTATGGCGCCTTCGACAGCTTTTTCGTTGTCGACACGCGGTTGCATTTCGCGGCGACCGACACGTTCTCTTTTGATCTGGGCGTGGATAATCTGACGAACACCAATTACTGGCTGTTCCATCCGTTCCCCGGTAGAACCTTCATCGCGGAAGCGAAGTTGAAGTTCTGACGCGCGGAGCTCCATCGTGGACGCCGGTTGATTTCAGTCGGCGTCCATGTCGATTGTTATTTTTCGGATCGGATTGACGAATGGATGGCGTTTCCATTTCCCCCATCGCCATGTTCCAGCAGGCGGGCCTAATCGGCAAATGCGTCATGGCCCTGCTGGCGCTGGGATCGGTGTGGTGCTGGCTGTTGATCGCCGAGGGCATCGTGTCGACCACGCGGTTGCGGCTCGCCATCGCGCGGGCGGCGGGCGGCGCGCGCGACGCCTTCATCGATCCCGTGCGCGCGGCGGGTTTCGACGCGGCGCGCACGTCGATCGACTTCGAGAGCGTCGGCGAGCGGCGCCAGCGTGTGCTGGACGCCATGAATCGCGCCGGTCGCGACCTGCTGACCCGCGCCGAGGGCGGCCTGCCCAATCTGGCGATCATCTCGTCCGTCGCGCCTTTTCTGGGTCTGTTTGGCACGGTGTGGGGCATCATGACCAGTTTTGCGAGCATCGCCGAAACCAAGGACACGAGCCTCGCCGTCGTCGCGCCCGGCATCGCCGAGGCGCTCGCGGCGACCGCCTATGGACTCGCCGCCGCGATCCCCGCGTCCTTCGCCTATAACCGCATCGGCGCGTCCTTGTCGCGCGCGGGGCGCGCGCTGTCGCATCTGATCGAGCGCGAGGCGGTTGGCATCGCGTCGGGGCAGGCGCGCGAGGAGCCGCGCTGATGGCCATGGGCGGCGGCGATCTGAACGATCGGGGCGACGGGCTTTATCGTCCCGTATCCGACATCAACGTGACGCCGCTTGTCGACGTGATGCTCGTGCTGCTGATCGTTTTCATGGTCACCGCGCCCTTGCTGGCCTCGGGCATGAAGGTGAATCTGCCCAGGGCGACGTCGGCGCAACCGCTCAATCCGCAAGAGCCCATCGTCGTCAATGTCGCGAAGGATGGCCACGTCGCGCTCGGCGCCGACGAAATCGCGACGGAGGGACTCGTCGACGCCATTCGCGAGAAGATCGGCGACGACACGACGCGCACGATTCATATCCGCGGCGACCGCGAGGCCGCCTATGGTTCCGTGGTCGCCGTGCTCGACCTTCTGGCCTCGCATGGCCTGTCGCATATCGCGATCGTCGCCGACACAAGGTCGCCGGAACAAAAATGAGCGCGTTCGCCGCATCGCCATCGGTTGCGCGCGGCGGGTTCGTGCCGGGCGGCGCGCGCGTTGCGTTGCTGGCGATCATTCTCGGCCTGCACGCCGCGGCCCTGTTCAAACTGTCGGCCGCCATTCCGGTGACGCCGTTGCCATCCATCGCCATCGATTTCGCGCCCTTGCCGGAGATCGCGCGACCGCCCGCCGCCACGCCCGATCCCGCGCCGGTCATGGCGGAGCCGGAGGCGACGCCGCCGGTTGTCGAGCCCGAACCGGCGCCGGTCGTTGAACCGCCGCCGCCGGAGGCGATGGCGCCTCCGCCCGAGCCGGCGCCCGCGCCGACGGTCGAGCCCCCGCCGGTCGTGAAACCGCCGCCGCCAAAGCCAAGGCCCGCGCCGAGGCAACCGCCAAGGCCGGCGCCCAAACCCGTCGCCGCCG
>CAIOVE010000012.1 GCA_903861645.1 uncultured Hyphomicrobiales bacterium | reverse complement strand
GGCAGCCTTGAATCAAGCAGCGATTCCAGCGTCAATCACTTTGTCAACGGGACCTAGGAGAGGATTGATAACAAAGCGTTTCCATCCGAATTATCTCGTGGAAATAACGATCTAATCTTTCAGGAACGACCAGCCGCTCATGTGTGGACGCTACGCCATTACCCTGCCGCCGGATTCGATGCGCGCGCTGTTCCGTTATGTGGAGCAGCCGAATTTCCCGCCGCGCTACAATATCGCGCCGACGCAACCTGTTCCCGTCGTCAGGATGGGGCGTGACGCCGCCGGCGTGAAAGCCCGGCATTTTGTGCTGGTGCGTTGGGGTTTTCTGCCGGGATTCGTTAAAGACCCCAAGGACTTCCCGCTGGTCATCAACGCCCGCTCGGAAACGCTGGGGCAGAAGCCCTCGTTCCGCAACGCCTTCCGCCGTCGGCGCTGCCTGTTCATCGCGGATGCTTTCTATGAATGGCGGCGACCGCCAGGCGGCAAGCGCAAGGGCGCCCCGCCCGCCCAGCCTTTCATGATCCGCCGCCGCGACGGCGCGCCCATGGCCTTCGCCGGCCTGTGGGAGGGCTGGACCGGCCCGAACGGCGAGGAGCTGGACACGGCCTGCATCGTCACGACCGACGCCAATGGGGCCATGGCGGCCATCCATGACCGCATGCCCGTCATTCTCGAGCCCGAGAACTTCGACCGCTGGCTCGACTGCGACGACCCGGACGAGGCGAAGGCGGGGCGGCTGATGCGCCCCGCGCCCGACGACACGCTGGAATTCATCCCCATCGGGACGGCCGTCAACCGCGTCGCCAACGACGGGCCGGACGTTCAGACTGCCGTCGGCCCGGCGGATCGGCCGGAGCCGCGAACGCCGGAGCGCCGCGACCTCTTCGACTGACCCGCCTAAAGCACCTTGCCAGGGTTCATGATGCCCTTGGGATCAAGCGCCTGCTTGATCGCCCGCATGACGTCGAGCGCCACCGCGTCCTTCACGCCGGGCAGCAGATCGCGCTTGAGCACGCCAATGCCGTGCTCGGCGGAAATCGAACCCTGATACTTCGTGACGATGGCGTGGACGGCGGCGTTGACCTCGACCCAGCGATCAAGAAACGCCTGCTTGTCGGCGCCCACGGGCTGGCTGAGATTGGTGTGCATGTTGCCATCGCCCAGATGCCCGAACGGCACGAGACGCGAGCCGGGAACCACCTCCTCGCAGACCGCGTAGGCCTCCTCGAGGAAGTCGGCGACCTTGGAAACGGGCACGCAGATGTCGTGCTTGATGGAGCCGCCCTCGTACTTGGGCGCCTCGGACAGCAACTCACGCACGCGCCAGAAATACTTGCGCTGGTCGAGCGAGGCCGCGATCACCGCGTCCTCGATCAATTCCGCCTCCGCGGCGCGCTCGAGCAACGCCAGCATCGTGTCCTCGAGGCCCGTTTCAAGCTGCGAGGCGAGTTCGATCAGCACATACCACCGATGCGGCGAATTCATCGGCTCGCGCGTGCCGGCCACGTGCTTGAGAATGAAATCGACGCCGATGCGCGGCATCAACTCGAAGGTTTTGACGTCGCTGCCCGCCATCTGCTGCGCCAGCGACAGAAACGCCGTCGCCTTGTGGGGATCGGCGACGCCAACCATCGCCGTCTCGCGCGACCGCGGCTTGGGATAGAGCTTCACGACCGCGGCGGTGATGACGCCAAGCGTGCCTTCCGCGCCCATGAACAGGTGCTTGAGGTCGTAGCCGGTATTGTCCTTCTTCAGCTTCGAAAGGGTCGACATGATCCGGCCATCGGCCAGCACGACCTCGATGCCCGTCACGAGATCGCGCGCGTTGCCATAGGTGATGACCGCGGTGCCGCCGGCGTTTGTCGCCAGATTGCCGCCGATCGTGCACGATCCCTCCGAGGCGAGCGACAGCGGAAACAATCGGTCCTGCGCGTCGGCCGCCTCCTGCAGGCGCAGCAGCGTCATGCCGGCCTCGACCGTCATGGTGTTGGAGGCCGTGTCGACCTCGCGCACCTTGTCCATGCGGTTCAGCGACAGCACGATCTGCGCGCCGCTCTCGTCGGGCGTCTGGCCGCCGACGAGGCCGGTATTGCCGCCCTGCGGCACGACGGCGGTATTCGTCTCGTGGCAAACCTTGAGGATCGCCGCGACCTCGGCGGTAGAGCCCGGTCGCACGACGCAGGGCGCCTTGCCGAACCACAGATCGCGCTGCTCGATGAGATAGGGGTGCATGTCGCCGGCGTCGGTCAACACGTAGCGGTCGCCGACGATGGCGGCGAGACGCTTGATGAGATCGGCGGGCGCGGGATGGGGGTGCAGGGGAGCGTTCATGGCCCCTCTTTAATGGATCGCGCCGCGCCGCGCGAGTGGGAGCACCATCCGCGCCGCTTACTTTTTCGCGATCCGGGCGGTCGCCTCGATCTCGACCTTCATCTCGGGCTTCAGCAGGCCCGCGACGACATAGATCGCCGAGGCCGGGCGGATATCCGCGAAATACGCCCCCTGCGTCCGGCAGACGGGCTCCAGATAGGCCCGGTCGGTGACGAAGGTTCGCAATCGCGTGATGTCGGCGAGGCCGCCGCCCGCCTCGGCCAGCACCGTGGCGAATGTTCGATAGATGTTTCGGGTTTGCTCGACCACGTCATCCGGCATCGTCATCGTGGCGTAGTCATAGCCGGTCGTGCCGGACAACTGGACCTCGTCGCCCACAACGACCGCGCGCGAATAGCCGTAGTCGGCCTCGAAAGGCGAACCCGATGAAATCAGACGTCGCGTCATGGTCCCTCCGTCGCCATTTCATGCGCGATTGGCGCCTGCAAACATGAGCCGGCAAGGCCAGCGCGCCGTACAAGCTTCATGCAGGATAGTCTTGAATACGCCACCCTCCAATCATTCCCGCCGGGCGGATTGGCCGTGGTCATTGGATCGACCGGCGGCGTCGGCGCCGCGGTCATGGCGCAACTCATGGCGTCCAGCGCCTTCGCCGACGTGATTGGATTTTCCCGCGGCTCCTCGCCGGCCCTCGATCTGACGTCGGAAGCCACGATAGCGGCGGCGGCGCGCGATATCGCGGCGCGCGGCCCGCCGTTGCGGCTGGTCTTCGTGGCGACGGGTTTTCTGCACGACGCAACATCCGGCCCGGAAAAATCCTGGCGCGATCTCGATCCCGCGCGTCTCGCCCACGCCTTCGCGCTCAACGCCATCGGTCCGGCGCTGGCGATGAAGCATTTCCTGCCCCTGCTCGCCCCATCGGGCAAATCGGTCTTCGCCGCGCTCTCGGCGCGGGTCGGCAGCATCGGCGACAACGGGCTCGGCGGCTGGCACGGCTACCGCGCCTCCAAGGCCGCGCTGAACCAGTTCATCCACACCAACGCCATCGAACTCCGCCGACGCTGGCCGGACGCCATCTGCGTCGCGTTGCATCCCGGCACGGTGGCGACGCGACTGTCGGCGCCCTTCGCCAAATCGGGCCTCGACGTGCAGACGCCCGATATCGCCGCGCGACGCTTGCTTGGCGTCATCGACGGGCTCGACGCGGATAAATCCGGCGGATTTTTCGACCACCGCGGCGAGGCCATTCCATGGTGAAATCAGCGACGCCGCGCTACACCAAATCAACGCTGCCGGAGAAAACCTGCCTCGCCTGCGGTCGCCCCTTCGCCTGGCGCAAGAAATGGAAAAACGTCTGGGACGAGGTCAAAACCTGCTCGGAACGCTGCAAGGGCGACTTGCGGCGCGACAACCGTTCCGGCGCGCCAGCGAAATCCTGAAACTCTATTGTGGCGCCTGCGCCAGCGGCCGGAACGGGCCGCGCAAGGCGCCGCTCGCGCGCAATCTGGCGAAGCGTCGCAACCCATCGGGCTCGTTGCCGTTGGGATGAACCAGCACGATATCGCCGGGCCGCAAAGGCGGCGAAAACACAAGCCATGCGTCCGCGCCCAGCGCGATGAGGTGATCCTCGCGCAGCGTCTCCATTTGCGCGGCGTTCGAGATCAGGCCGGGGAACCGGAAAAACACGGACGGCGTTTCGCCATTGGCGAGCAACAGGCGTTCGGTGTCGAAAACCTCGGCCCGCATGTCGACGCCCGGCTCCAGCAGGAAGTTCTCCGCGAGTGGTCGTCCCGGCGCATAGGGATGATGGTAGGAGTGGTTGACCCAGGTGATCGCCAGCGCGCCCGTCCGCGCCTGCTCGCGCAGCCACTGAAAATCCTCGCCATGATGCGCCAGCCACAGGCCGCTGATCGACAGGGCGACGGGCGTCGACCCGCCGGGCGATGTCAACGCGGCGAGAAAGCTCCGGTCGAGCGGCCTGGAACTTGGACACAAATCGCCGGTAATGAACGCGCCTTCCCCCGCGCCATGCGCGAGACCCGCGTTGCGCAGATAATCGGGGTGTTTGGCGGGCGTCACGCCGGATGCGCGAGCCGCGACGTCGATGGCCTTGATAAACCGCGTATCGCCTTGCGCGGCGTCGGTTGTATCGGCGCAGGTCCAGCACGCCTCGGCTTCGACGCTCGTTTCCAGCGTCGCGGGATCAACGGTCAGCAGCAGTTTTGTCTCGCCCAGAACAAAACGCCGCGTCGCCAGCCGCGCGCGGCCGGCGGCGTCATGGCATTGCTGGAACACCGCGCGATAATCGCGCGCGTCGGTGAAGGGCGCGGGCCGGGCGCCCACGGTCGTCGGGCCGAACCGAGCCGGGCTGGCGCAGGTCTGGTCGGCGGCCAGCGCGGCGCGCCCGCCGATTGCGAGCAACAGGATGATCGCGCATGATGCGCGACGAAGCGGGGCTTTTTTCAACATCGGGGCTTTATGGCCGCAAACACGGGCGCGGAAAAGGCGCCGGACATCAGCGTGATCGACGGCGCGCCCGACGACGCCGCGCGAGTCTCGCAAGCGCTCGGGATCGAGATCGCCGCGCGCTTCGGCCCGCCGGAGACGGCGCCCCTGTCCATCCTCGCCCACGAGGAAGGCGCGCTCATCGGCGGACTGAGCGGCGTGACGCATTGGGGCTGGCTTTACATCAGGCACTTCTGGGTCGACGAGCGGGCGCGCGGCCGCGGCCTTGGTCGCGCCCTGCTGGCGCGCGCGCGAACGACGATGGAGCAACGCGGCGGCGCGGGCGTCTATCTCGACACGTTCGATCCCGGCGCGGCGTCTTTCTACGAACGCTGCGGTTTCCGGCGTTTTGGCGCGATCACGGATTTTCCGCCCGGCCACCAACGCATTTTCCTGTGCATGAACCTGACGGGCGACGACGCGGGGCCCCCTACTCGGCCGTGATTTTCGCCTCGACGATGATCCTCGACCAGCGCGCCCGTTCGGCGGCGATGAACGTCTTCATCTCCTCGGGCGTCGAGCCCGTGGCGACGCCGCCCAGATTTAGGAAATTCCGGCGCAATTCCTCGCTCGCCAACGCCTTGCGCGTTTCCGCCGACAGTTTGGCGACGACATCGGCTGGCGTGCCCGCGGGGGCGAAAAGCGCCCACCACGTCGAGGCCTCGAAACCGGGAAAACCCTGTTCGGCGACGGTGGGAATCTCCGGCAGCAGCGGGTTACGCGCGCGGCTCGTCACGCCCAGCATTTTCAGCGTGCCGGCCTTCGCCTGACCGACGACCTCCGGCAGGTTGACCGCCAACAGCGGAATATGGCCGCCCATGGCGTCGGTGATGGCGAGCGTACCGCTGCGATAGGCGACATGGCGCAACTGCACGCCGGCCGCGCGCTGGAAAAGCTCCATCGCCAGATGCGCGGATGAGCCGGCGCCGGGCGAGCCATAGGCGAGTTCGCCCGGCTTCGCCTTCGCCTGCTCGACGAGATCCTTAAGCGTGGCGCCGGTGAAGCCGGAGCCCGCGGCAAGCACCGGCGGAGCCTCGCCAAGCGTCGAAATCGACACGAAATCCTTTTCCACGTCGAAGCCGGCGCTCGGATAAAGCGCCGCGTTGGTCGTCATGCCATTGGCGCCGACAAGCAGCGTATAGCCATCCGGCTTGGCGCGCGCCGTGGTGACCGCGGCGAGGCTTGAATTGGCGCCGGGCCGATTCTCGATGACGACGGGTTGGCCCAACTGCTCCTGCAAGCGGGCGCCGACCGCCCGCGCCACGATGTCGACGCCGCCGCCCGCCGCGAAACCGACGAGCAGGGTGATCGGACGATCGGGGAAGGCCTGCGCGCGAGCGGGGCCGGCCGAGGCCGCGGCAAGCGCGCCCGCGGAAAAGGCGCGCCGGGAAACGGTTGCGGACATGGACGATCCTCCTGCGAATTCGTTGTCGAGCCTAATGGCTTCGCGCCGATATGGCGAGACCGGTCAGCCGAGCAGGCTACGCCGCTGGCGGGTCTTGACGCGTGGCCGGCGAAACACGCCGACGGTTTCAAGATGCGGCGAATGACGGAACTGGTCGACGGGCGTCGCCCGCTCGAACACATAGCCGCCATCGACGAGAATGCGCGCGTCGCGGGCGAAGGTCTGCGTGTTGCAGGATACCGCGACGACGGTTGGAACCGTGGAGGCGGCGAGCGCCTCCGCCTGCGCCTGCGCGCCAGCCCGCGGCGGATCGAACACGACCGCGTCGAAGGCGTTCAACTCGCCCGCCACGAGCGGACGGCGCATGAGATCGCGAACCTCCGTCGTCACCTTGCGCGCGCCCGGCGCGTTGTGCGCGGCGCGCTCCAGCGCCAGCAGGGCCAGCCGCTCCGCCTCGACCGCGTGAACCTCGGCCCGCGCGGCGAGCCGCAGCGCGAACGTGCCGACGCCCGCGAACAGATCGGCGATGCGTCGCGCGCCGGAGGTCGCCTCCAGCGCCAGACCCGCGAGCGCCTCCTCGCCAGCCAAGGTCGCTTGCAGGAACGCGCCGGGCGGCGGCGCGAGACGCGCCGCGCCCATCGCCAGCAGCGGCGCGCGGCGCTCGACAATGACATCGCCATGATTTGAAAGCCGCGCCAGATCGGAGCGCTCGGCCACCGCGATCAGATGGCGCGAAATTTCAAAATTGAGCGGGCCGGAGCCGCGCGTGTCGACGTCCAGTCCATCGAGCGTCGCGGTGACGAGAATATCGAGCGGCTTCAGCAGCGGCGACAGCACGCGCGCGACCGCGCGCGCCGCGCCCAGCGCGCCCGCCATCTCCGGCGCCAGCACCGGACACTGGTCGAGGTCGACGATGTCATGGGCGCGCGCGCGCATGAAGCCAACATCCATGCGCATCGAGCCGATGGCGTCGCGGTCGAAACGCGCGTGGAACGTGGCGCGCCGCCGTCCGGCGCCATGGGCGTCGACAAGCGCGTCGATGGGCGGCGACAGGTCGACGCGGGTCAGGGCCTCGACCAGCAGATCGCGCTTCCACGCGCCGTAGGCCGGGGCGGCGAGCGCCTGAATGGCGCAGCCGCCGCAAACGCCATAATGAGGGCAAAAGGGCGTGATGCGATCGGGGCTCTGCGCGAGCACCTCGACCAGCTTGCCCCGGTCGCCATCGACCTCGGCGACAATGCGCTCGCCGGGAAAGGCGTAGGGCACGAAAATCGGGCCGCCCGACGCATGGGCGACGCCCTCGCCGCGCTGCCCCAGATGATCGATCGTCAATTCCGCGCGCAAACTCATCATGCCAATGGTTTCCGCGCCGCGACGAGGAACTCCCTGTTGCCGTCGCCGCCAGCTATGGGCGACGGTTCGAGGCCTATCACATTCCAGCCGGCGGCGCCGAGAAAGCCGCGAATGTCGAGGCAGACGTCGTAATGGACCTCGGGGTCGCGCACGATGCCGCCCTTGCCGACCCGCTCGCGCCCCGCCTCGAATTGCGGCTTGATGAGCGCGATCAGCACCGCGCCGGGGGCGGCGAGTTCAAGCGCCCGGGGCAGGACGAGCTTGAGGGATATGAAGCTCGCGTCGCAGACAACGAGTTCGGGCGGCGCGTCGAACATGGAGGGGTCAAGCGAGCGCGCGTCGGTCGACTCCATGGAGACCACGCGCGGATCGGCGCGCAGGCTGGCGTGCAACTGCTCGCGGCCCACGTCGACCGCGTAAACCTTCGCCGCGCCGCGCGCGAGCAGAACCTCGGTGAAGCCGCCCGTCGAGGAGCCAACATCGAGACAAACGAGGTCGCGCGGAGAGATGTCGAAGACGTCGAGTCCGCCCTCCAGCTTCAGCCCCGCCCGGGAGACCCAGGGATGCGCCGCGCGCGCCTCGATCGGCGCGTCGGGATCGACGAGCTCGGCGGGCTTGGTCACGACGACGCCGGCAACGACGACCAGTCCCGCCTCGATGGCCGCGCGCGCCTTGGCGCGGCTTTCGAACAGGCCGCGCTCGACAAGCACGATATCGGCGCGGCGGATCATGTCGACTTCCTGATGGAGAAAACGCTCGTAGAATATTCGTCTAACCGGTCCCGGCGCGCGCGGCCACCCGGGATTTCCGCCGGATTTGGGGCGTGTCGGCTCGCTGTCGTGCTAATGTCGGGCTCGTGGCGGGTCCGCGACGTGGTCGTTTCCTCCCGTTCGGCTCAACCCTGTGTTCGCCAAACGAAGGGTCTCGCATGCTGATTCAGAAACTCAGGCTTCAACGCGGCTGGTCGCAGGAACAGTTGGCTGAATTGAGCGGCCTTTCCGTCCGCACCATCCAGCGGCTGGAACGGGGGCAACCCGCCAGCGTCGAAAGCCTGAAGGCGCTGGGCGCGGTGTTAGTGTCTGTCCGATGAGTTCTTGAATCGAATGAATCGTTTGTGATTCAAGAGAGGCGACCTGATTCGGAGGGGTCGCTGATGTGGACCAACGAAAATCGCGCGCGTTATGATCGAAGCCGTTTGCGCTATCCCAGC
>CAIOVE010000011.1 GCA_903861645.1 uncultured Hyphomicrobiales bacterium | reverse complement strand
GTCGAGACCGTCGCGGTGGAGCCCGTTGTCGAGACGCCGGTCGTCGAGGAGCCAGCCGCCGCACTCGATGTCGACGCCGCGCCCACGCCAGCCGCGGCCGCCGATGCGGGCTCCGAGGCGCCCGAAGCCGCCGCTGTTGAACCCGCTGCCGAGGCGGAAATTCCCATGATCGAGGTCTGGCGCCCCGCGCGTCGCGCCCATAATCACGAGGGACGTCGCGACCAGCCCGGCGGTCGCCAGCGGCCCCGCGGCCCGCGTCGGCCAGATTTCCATCGCCCCGCGGCGTCAGCCGAGGCCGGCGCGGTCCCGGCCGAGGGCGCGGCTCCCGTGACCGGCGAGGCGGGCGGTCCATCACGGCCGCCGCGCGCTCCGCGACCCGAGGGGCAGCGCAACAACCGGTTTGACAAATTCAAGCGTCCCGAAGGGCAGCGCGCCGATGCGCGACCCGCCGGCGAGGGCGGACCCCGTCCGCAGGGTCCGGGCGGTCGCGACGATCGCCCGCGTGGGCCGCGTCCGCCGGATCAGAAGTTTCGTGGCGGCGGCCGTCCCGAGGGACGCGACCGCGACCAGCGCGGTCGTGGCGACCGCACCTTCGCCAGCACGGAGCGTCCCGCCGGTCGCGACCGCGCGCCCGATCCAAATTCCCCCTTCGCCAAGCTGCTGGCCCTCAAGGCCGAGCTTGAGAAGAAGGGCGGCAAGGACTGACACGGGAGCTCCCTCGGCCGCATGAGTCGCAACCGGGACATGGGCGGGGCGGATGAAACCGCCCCGGATTGGCAGCGTCTCGACAAGTGGCTGTGGTTTGCCCGCGTGATTCGCACGCGCGAGGCGGCCGCGGAACTCGCCGAAAGCGGTCACGTCCGCGTCAACGGCCAGCGCGCCCTGTCCGCCGCGCGGCCCGTGCGTCTTGGCGATGTCCTGACCGTCTCCCTCGATCGGCGGGTGCTCGTGCTGCGGGTTTCCGGCTTCGCGGCCCGACGCGAGCGCTACGAACAGGCCCGGCTTCTGTACGAAAACATGGGCGATTCGCTCTCCGCCGGCGACTTGCGCGACTAGGTCAAACCGGGTAGCAAAATCGCTGTTCCCGGCGTCGCGCGGACCCATGTGCGGGCCCGGCGGGGGCATGCCGAAAGCCAGATCAGGATCGCTGGGGTGGCCTCGCCCTAAGCCTTTGGAAACAAATCTCGTTTATGACCAAGGAGTGATCCGGTCCGATAGTCGCCGCGATCCAGGAGACCCGCAATGACTTATGTCGTCGTCGAGAATTGTATCAAGTGCAAATACATGGATTGCGTCGAGGTATGCCCCGTGGATTGTTTCTACGAGGGCGAGAACATGCTCGTGATCCATCCCGACGAATGCATTGATTGCGGCGTTTGCGAACCTGAATGCCCGGCCGAGGCGATCAAGCCGGATACCGAGCCGAGTCTCGACAAGTGGCTGGCGCTCAACGCCGACATGGCCAAGACATGGCCCAACATCACCGTCAAGCGCGACCCGCCCGCCGACAGCAAGGATTTCGACGGCAAGCCGGGCAAGTTCGACGCCTACTTCTCGGCCGAGCCGGGCGAGGGCGATTAGGTCGGTCGAACAGGATTTGAACCAAATCCGCTTGGCGCGGCGCCCCCGTTGTTAACCTTTTGGGCGCCCGCGCCTTGATCGGAAGTGTTCGAGCCTTTGATTTGCCCGGATTTTCGTGTTATATAAATCCTTAACAATCTGACTGTTCCCTTTCGCCACCCCGGATATGGAGATCGGCTTGGTCGCGCGTCGCCGTACGCGCGCCACGGGCGTCCGCGCCACGATCCGAACGCCGCGGCAAGGGGCTCCAGGGATTGGCCGGGCGGGACAAGTCGCGTTTCGACGAGAACCCGCGGTGTTTTTGGCGTGTATCGCCATCCACTGGCCTTGGCTCCCAGCCGGGGCGGGATCAGGAGTCCTTGAGTATGACTTCAAGCAAGAAGAAGGCGCGGAACTCGACGAAGGCCAAGACGACCAAAACCAGGACAGTGGTCAAGACCGCGGCCAAGCGCGCCGCTACATCCAAGGCCAAGTCGGCGGAAACCGCCAGCGTGAAGAAGTCATCCGCCGCGAAGGCGACCGTGAAGCCGGCGGCGGCCAAGGCCGTGGCCAAGGCGTCCGTAAGCGCGGCCAAGACCGCCAAGGCGGCGATTGCGAAGACCAAGAGCAAGCCGGAAACCAAGGCTGCCGACAAGGGCAAGGCGACGACGGGGCAGGCGGGACTGAAAACCGTAACGATCGAGAAGGAAGCCGCGAAGCAGACAGCACCGAAGCAGACTTCGGCGCCCAGGGTTCCCGAGAAGGCCAAGGTCGCCGCGCCCGTCGCGCCGGCCCGCGTGGAACCCGCAAAGGGCGCGACCACCCCCCCGGCGGCCCCGCCGGTCGCGAAACCACCTGAAAAGATTGCGGAACCCGTGACAAAGAAGATCGAAACTCCCGTTTCCACCGCGCCCGTCGCCAAGCCCGCCGCCGCCAAGCCTGGTCATCGCTACGGCTTCAAGACCAACGAATTCATCGTCTATCCTGCCCATGGCGTCGGACAGATCATCGCGATCGAGGAGCAGGAAGTCGCGGGCTTCAAGCTTGAGCTGTTCGTCATCAACTTCGTCAAGGACAAGATGACGCTCAAGGTGCCGATGCCGAAGGTTCTGGCCGGCGCGATCCGCAAGCTCGCCGAACCCGAGGCGGTCAAGAAGTCGCTCGACATTCTCACCGGTCGCGCGCGCATCAAGCGCACGATGTGGTCGCGTCGCGCGCAGGAATACGAAGCCAAGATCAACTCGGGCGACCTCGCGTCGATCGCCGAGGTTGTTCGCGATCTCTTCCGTTCCGAGGCGCAGCCCGAGCAATCCTACTCCGAGCGGCAGCTCTATGAGGCCGCGCTCGACCGCATGGCGCGCGAAATCGCCGCCGTCCAGCGTCTGGCCGAGACCGAGGCGCTCAAGCTGATCGAGGGTCATCTGTTGAAGGGGCCGAAGCGCGGCGCCAAGACCGACGCCGTTGAAGTCGCCGCTGATGTGGGCGAGGACATGGGCGAAGCGGCCTGATCGAACGATCATCGCGAGAATTTGAAGCCCGGCGTCAACGCGCCGGGCTTTTTTTATCGCGGTATTTCGCTCGCGTCGCGTTTTGACCATCCTTGCAAAGCGACAACGACTGGGCGATCTTCTCCCCGGCGTTCACGCGGACGCCAGATGGATCAAACGGGTGAATTTCATGCGCATGAAATGGGTTGTCGGGCTTGCCGTGGCGATGCTGTCCTGCGCCGCGTCGGCGTCGCGCGCGCAAACAATCGTCGACGAATGGGCGAGCGTGAAGGCGCCCGCCGCGCCCGAACTGAAGAAGGTCAAGGTCGACCCGAAAACGACGGCGTTTCTCGTGCTCGACCTCATCAAGCAGACTTGCAACGCCGAGCGGCGCCCGCGCTGCCTCGAGTCCCTGCCGAAGGTCCAGAAATTCCTCGCCGCGGCCCGCGCCCATGGCATGCCCGTGATCTACAGCCTCGTGCCCAACGCGAAAACGTCCGACATCGCCGCCGAGGTCGCGCCGCTGGGAACGGAGCCCATGGTGGCGACGATCGCCAACAAGTTCATTCGCACCGACCTCGACAAGATCCTCAAGGACAAGGGGATCACGACGATCATTCCCGTGGGCACCACGGCGCAGGGCGCGGTGCTCTACACGGCGAGCGAGGCGTCCTTCCTCGGCTACAAGGTGATCGTGCCCGTCGATGGGTCTTCGGCGGAATCGACCTACGCCGAGCAGTTGACCGCATGGACGCTGGCGAACGCGCCGGGCGTTGGACAGAACACGACTCTCACGCGCTTCGACATGATCGAATGGTGACGACGCGCGCGGCCTCGCATGGGTCGCGCGCGCTTAACGAAGAAACAGGCAAGGGAAGGGTGGAACATGGATCAGCGCATCATCGAACTCTATGACGAATACACCCATGCGCCGCTCGACCGGCGCGTGTTCATGGAAAGGCTTGTCGCGCTGGTGGGTTCGGTCGCCGCGGCCGAGGCGGCGATTGAGGCGATCGCGCCGAATTACGCGCGCGCGGCGATTGTCGCGGAGAATGATCCGCGTCTCGATATTTCCACCTTCGAGGACGCCGCAGCCGGCGTGAAGGGCTATCTCGCCATGCCCAAGGGCGTGAAGCTCGACGGGGCGACCAACTTCGTCATCACGATCCACGAAAACCGCGGCCTTAATCCGCATATCCAGGACATCGCCCGCCGCCTCGCGCTGGAAGGTTTCGTCGCCATGGCGCCCGATCTGCTGTTGTCGCTGGGCGGCACGCCGAAGGACGTCGATCAGGCCATGGCGATGTTCGCCAAGGTCGATCTCGACAAGACGGCGGAGTCGCTTGCCCGGTTGATCGCCAATCTCAAGGCGAAAAACCCCCGGATGAAGGTCGGCGAGGTCGGCTTCTGCTGGGGCGGCGCGATGGTCAATCTCGTGGCCACGAAGGCGCCCAATCTCGATGTTGGCGTCGCCTATTATGGTCTCGCGCCCAAGCTCGACGACGTGCCGAAAATCAAGGCGCGCATGATGGAGCATCTCGGCGCGCTGGACGATCGGGTCAACGCGACGATCCCGCCCTACGAGGAAGAGCTCAAGAAGGCCGGCGTCAAATACGAGATTTTCAAATACGAGGGCGCCAATCACGCCTTCAACAACGACACTGGCGCGGAACGTTACAACAAGGCCGCCGCCGATCTCGCGTGGGGCCGCACCATCGCCGCGCTCAAGCAGCAATTGTCCTGACGCGACGCCCGCCGGGCGCTACTCGATCACGATCTTGTAGCGCTCGCCAGCCTTGAGGGGGCCGTCCCGCTCCAGTCCGTTGAGCAACAGGAACTGTTCCAGCGGGCGATCGGGAATCGCCATGCGCGCGGCCATGGCGCGCGCGGCTTCTCCCTCCGACACGACGATGCTCAGGCGCAGCGAGCGCAGCCGCGACGCCTCGTCGGAGGAAATGCGTCGAAACGTACCGATCGATTCGCGGAAACGCGCGTCCGTCGGCTCTGTCAACTCGCGCGTCGCGTAGATCATCCGGTAGACGTCCGTGCCGAGGCGAAACACGGCGACGCGGAAGCTCCACTCGCCACTGCGCGCCGTCGCGGTCGCCGCGGGCAGGCCATTGATCGTTGTTGACTGGATGGAGCTCAGTTGCAGCCCCTCGATCCAGCCGGAAGCCAGATAGGCGTCGAGCGCCGTGTCGCCGCCGACATGCACGCTGTCGAGGCGCAGCGCCCGCGAGCCGCCGTCGGCGACGCCCAGCACCGCTTGCGGTGTATTCTCGAGAACAAAGCCTTCCGGCGCCTCGAAACCGAAACCAAATCGCGGATGCTGGAAGCGTCGGCCGCGAATGACGCCGTCGGTGGGGTCATCGCCGAAATCCATGCCGTTGATCGCGGCGAGATATTCGTTGCGCGCGGCCGCGCCGATGCCCGGCGCGCCGATCTGGCGCGCGGCGGCGACCGCGCGCTGGATGCGCTCGGGCGTCGAGGGATGCGTCGACATCAGGTCGGGCTTGTCGGCCTGCTTCTGGTTGAACATCGAGGCGCGCAAGGCGATCGAGCGCCCGAGCGACGAAAGAAACCGCTCGGCGCCATAGGGGTCGTAGCCGGCCGCGGCGATCGTCCGCACGCCGATCTGGTCCGCCTCGAACTCCTGCTGGCGCGAGAAGTTGGCGAAGGAAACCAGATTGACGTTCTGGATCTGGGCGCCGCGTTCCTTGCCCTGAAACGCCTCGCTCGCCTTGCGAATGAGCTGATGCTGCTTCTCGGTTTCGGCGCGCGCCTGCGCGTGGCCCGCCGTGACGTGGCCGATTTCATGGGCCATCACGGCGGCGACCTCGGACGTATCGTTGGCCAGCGCCAGAAGGCCGCGCGTCACGAAAAGATCGCCGGAGGGCAGGGCGAAGGCGTTGACCACCGGCGAGTTGAGGATCGTCACGCGATAGGCCTGACTGGGCTTGTCGCCGGCGGCGGCGAGTTTCGCCAGAACCGAATTCAGGTAATCCTCGGCCGCGGGAAACACATACCGGCCGCCAAACATCGCGGTCAGGCGCTTTTGCTCGGCGGAAACGGGCGTTTCGAGCCCCAGTGTGCGCGGCGCCTCGACCGGCGACCCGGTGATGGGCGTGCCGCCCGCGCCCTTGGGTTCCAGATCGAGGGTGGCGCAGCCCGCGAGCGTCCACAGCGCCGCAAGCGCGAAGCCCAGACGGGCGATGCGGCGGGTTGGTCGGGTCGGCGCGGCGAACAATGGGGGCAACAACATCGATGGGGTCGGTTTCGGTCGGCTATCGGGACGCGTCTTGACGATTGTAAGGCGAAACGGCGCCCGGCGCGACGATTTCAATGGCGGCTGGGTGAACGATTTCCACCTGTGGCCCAAAGCGCGCGTCCAGCAGCCCCCGAACCCGCACGCGCGCCCCGGTCAGGCGGCGAGGATCGACGCCCGCCGTCGCGAAGAACTTCAGCGTGGCCCGGCTCAGGGTCGCGGCGAAATCCACCGTCCGGATGGGACCGAAATTCAGATAAAGCCGGGCGGCGGTCTCGCCGACGCTTGTGACGCGCCCCTCGACGATCACGTTCCGTCCGACATGGGCCCGCAGGATATCACGGTTTTCGGCGGGGATCGGCGCGTTGATCGGGTCGGCCCATATCCCCAGATTGGCGGCGCGCGCCCGCGCTTCGAGGGCGAACAGCGGCGCGAGGCAGGCGATGGGGCCAGGTTCGACGCGCGCGCGCGCCAGCCCCGCGTCGATCACCGCCTCGGCCAGTGAAATCGTCGCGTCGGCCGCCCCCTCCGTCGCCGGTGCCGAAAAACGGATCAGGGCGGGGCGCCGCCCCCAGCGGTCCGGCGCGCCGCTCAGGAAATCGACGCCGAGGTCGCGATCGGTCAGCAAGGCGCGCAACTCGACCGCCGCGCGCGCGCCCGAGGCGGCGTCCGCCGGTTCGACGCCGAACAGCCGGGCCCGCGACCCGTCCTCAAGCGTGATTTCCAGTCGGTCGTCGATATCCGCGAGGCGACCCGAGCGCGATTCGACCGGCGCGCAGGACGCCGTCGCCGCGCGGGCGAGCGGCGCGCCGGCGATCAGCCAGAAGAGGGCGCAGAGGATGCGGAAGGTCACGCGGCCTCCTTGCCGTCGGCGTCAAAATGCGCGCCCGAAGGTTTATCGGTCGGCGCGATCATGTTAAAGGCGTTTCGCGCGGTTCCGTAGCTCAGCAGGATAGAGCAGCGGTTTCCTAAACCGAAGGTCGGGGGTTCGACTCCCTCCGGGACCGCCAGTTCCGCCGGACAACGCGCGCCCCGCCTTGCTTGCGCCCGGCCACGCCTTCGTTTATGCCCGCCGCTTTCCGCCAGCCGGACGCCGCCCGTGACCCAAAAAAGCGTTCCCGTCGCCATCATCATGGGAAGCCAGTCCGACTGGCCGACAATGCGCCGCGCCGCCGAGACGCTGGAGGCGCTGGGCGTCGCCTATGACGCGCGCATCGTCTCGGCCCACCGCACCCCGGATCGACTGGTTTCCTTCGCCAAGGGCGCTCGCGACGCGGGGTTCAAGATCATCATCGCCGGGGCTGGCGGCGCGGCCCATCTGCCGGGCATGACGGCGGCCATGACGCCCCTGCCGGTGTTCGGCGTGCCGGTCGAAAGCAAGGCGCTGTCGGGCCGTGATTCGCTTCTGTCCATCGTGCAGATGCCGCCGGGCGTGCCCGTCGGCACGCTGGCCATCGGCGCGGCGGGCGCGGTCAACGCCGCCCTGCTGGCGGTCTCCGTATTGGCCCTGAACGACCCGGCGCTTGCCGAGCGGCTCGACGCCTGGCGGGCGCGCCAGACGGAAAGCGTGGCCGAGCGGCCCGTCGACCCGGCGCCGTGATGACGGGACGCGACGAGGCGACCCTGTCGCCGGGCGATACAATTGGCGTGCTGGGCTCCGGCCAGCTTGGCCGTATGTTGTCGCTCGCCGCCGCGCGGTTGGGCCTCAAGACCCATATATTCTGTCCCGAGAGCGGCCCGGCCTTCGATGTCTGCGCGGCGCGCACCCGCGCGGCCTATGATGACGACGCCGCGCTTTCGTCCTTCGCCGCCTCGGTCAAGCTCGTCACCTACGAATTCGAGAACGTGCCGGCGCACACGGCGGCGTTTCTCGCCGCGCGCGTGCCGGTGCACCCCAATCCCTTCGCGCTCGAAACGGCGCAGGATCGTCTCGTCGAGAAGACCTTCATCAACGGCCTCGGCATCGCCACGGCGCCCTTCGCGCCGGTGGACGATCTCGCCGGGCTCGTGGCCGCTCTGGATCGGCTGGGTCGTCCCGCGATCCTCAAGACGCGGCGCATGGGCTACGATGGCAAGGGTCAGGCGATGATCCGCCCCGGCGACGATCCCGCCGTCGCGCTGGCGGCGATGGGCGGCCACGCCGCCATTCTGGAGGGTTTCGTGCCCTTCACGCGCGAGGTCTCCGTTGTCGCCGCGCGCGGCCGCGATGGCGGCTTCGCCGCGTTCGATCTCAACGAAAACGAACACGCCGATCACATTCTCAGCGTCACGCGCGCGCCCGCCGCCGTGGCGCCGGCGACGGCGGCCGCGGCGATGGACATCGCGCGGCGCATCGCCGACGCGCTCGACTATGTCGGCGTGATCGCGGTTGAAATGTTCGTTGTCGTGGAGAATGGCGTCGAGCGTCTTGTCGTCAATGAAATCGCGCCGCGCGTGCATAACTCCGGTCACTGGACCATCGATGGCGCGCAAACCTCGCAGTTCGAGCAACACGTGCGCGCGGTGGCCGGCATGCCTCTTGGCTCGCCGCGGATTCGCGGCCGCGTCGAGATGCGCAATCTCATCGGCGCCGACGCGCTCGACTGGCGCGCGCTCATGGCCGAGCCCGGCGTTTACTTGCATCTCTATGGCAAGCACGAGGCGCGACCGGGCCGCAAGATGGGCCATCTGACGCGCGTGATCGAGCCCTAGCGGGGTGACACGCCCGCTGGCGCGCGGCATAGTCTGCGCGCCGGCAAACCTCTCGCGCGGCCCAAGGATTTCATGGCCCGCGACCCCAGCCCCGCCTTCGCCCTTTCGCTCGCCTCCATCGCCCTGATCGGGCCGCTGGCGGTGCATCTGTTCCTGCCGGTGATTCCCGCGGTCAAGGCGTCGCTTGGCCTGTCCGACGGCCTCGCGCAGATGACGTTTTCCATCTCGTTGCTGGGCATGGCGATCGCAACGCTCGTTTATGGCGATCTGTCGGATCGCCTTGGCCGTCGGCCCGTGTTGCTTTCCGGTCTTGTTCTTTTCGTGCTGGGCTCGATGTTGTCGATGGCGGCGCAGGGCGTGGTCACGCTCGCGATGGGGCGCCTCGTGCAGGCCATCGGCGCGGGATGCAGCGTCACGCTGGTGCGCGCCATCGCGCGCGACGCCTACGGCGCCGAGCGGCTGGTCAAGGCGATCGCCTATCTCACGATGTTCTATACGCTTGGCCCCACGCTCGCGCCGGTCGCCGGCGGCTTTCTGGTCGACGCCTACGGCTGGCGCGCGGCCTTCGCGATTTCCATCGTGGGCGGCGTCGTCATCCTGATCGGCGCCTGGTTCGTACTGTATGAAACGCGCCCCGCCGACGCCGGCGGAAGCGCGAGCGCCATCGCCAATTTCACGCGATTGTTCTCCAGCGCGCGTTTCGCCGCCTTCGTCTCGCAGACGGGGTTCAACACGGGCTGTTTCTTCGTGACCGCCGCCGCGGCGAGCTTTCTGATGAAGGATCTGCTGGGCCGAAGCGCCGGCGAATTCGGCGCGTGGTTCATGCTGTTTCCGCTCGGCTATTTCTGCGGCAACTGGACATCCAGCCGCGTCGGCAATCGCGCCACCATCGAGGCGATGACGTTGATCGGCGCCGTCTTGTCGATGGCCGCCGTCGGCATCCAGTCATCGCTGCTGCTGATGGGCCACCTGACGCCCTTCGCGATCTTCATTCCGGGCTTTTTCATCACCTTCGCGCAGGGCGTGTCGATGCCCTACGCGCAGGCGGGCGCCATGAGCGTAGAGCCGCGGCTGGCGGGCACCGCCTCCGGCATTGGCGTGTTCATGCAGAACATGCTCGGCGCCATCTGCACGCAGATCTATGGCCTGCTCGCCGATGGCACCGTGTTTCCGCTGGTGCTGACGGCTTCCGTCAGCGGGTTGCTCGGCGTCGCCGCGGGCGCCGTGCCGTTCTGGCTGAAGCGCCGCGCCGATCAGGCGAGATAATCGTGCGCGACCTCGCCCATGCCGAGCGTCAGGTCGGCGACGAAGTGCAAGGCTGATTTCACTTCAAGAACCGGCAGGCGCGCGACGTCGGCGATGACATGACGGAATAGCTGGAGATCGGCGGGCGCCGTCCATGCTTCCTTCACGTGAACGTCCTCGAGATGATAGCGCACGAGTTCGCAGATGCGCGGCGTCGCGTCGACGTGCGGAATGACCTTCAGCAGATAGTTCGGCATGGTCAGCGCGCGCGTGACCGCGTCGCGGTCCGCGGCTACATGCTTGAAACCCATGGTCGCCGTCGCGCAAAGCACGCTGCCGTAATGCAGCGTGCCGACGATGACGTCGCCCTCGTGACTGATTTTCGGCTGCGCGAGTTTCTTCGGAAAGCCCCAGATTTCGCGTCCGCCCGCGATCGGCGCGTCGTCGTCGAGATACATCGAATGGACATAGGCGCCCTCGACGCCGTTGTAGGTCACGGGGATAACCTGTCCCGATTCCGTGTAATCGCCAAAGCCGGTCGAGCTGGGCATGCGGATGAATTCGTATTTGACCAGCGGCTCGGCGACCATCAACGGTTCCGGCACCACGGCGGCGAGCGCCTCGGGATCGGTGCGATAGGTGATGATCACGTATTCGCGGTCGGTGAAGCGATAGGGTCCGCGCGGGTAGGACGGATTGGTGAAGGGCATCGCGTAGGCGCGCTTTTTCACGTCGTCGATCTTCATGCGCTTATCCTTTCGAGGTGGTCGGCAATAAACGCTGCATACCATGCCGCGGGGCGGCGCCGCCGGCTAAATTTTCATCCCATGCCCTTGCAACGGGCGCGTGAAACCCTATCAAGGGAAATCCAGACAAACGCCGGAAAAGGCCAAGAAATGCACTTCCTGGGAACGCCCGATATCGGCCCGCTGATGTTCGCGGGGCTCACGCTCGCCTCCTTCGCCACCGCCTTCATTGGTGTTTTCACCGGCACGGCGGGGGGATTGATCCTGCTGGCGATGATGGCCGTGGTGATGCCGCCCTCGGTGGTGATTCCCGTGCATACGGTCGTGCAGCTCGGCTCCGGCGTCACGCGCACCATGATCATGTGGCGCTATGTCATGCGCTCGACGTTGCCGCCCTTCATCATCGGCGCAGCGCTGGGCGCCGCCGCGGGCGCGAAAATATTCGTCTCGCTGCCCACGACCACGTTGCAGGGCATTCTCGCGATCTTCATTCTCGTCGTCACATGGCTGCCGAAACTCGGCCGCATCGGCGCGGAGCGCGGGCGCTTTCTGGTTCTGGGCTTCGTCGCGACGTTCGTTGGCGTTTTCGTCAGCGCCACCGGCACCATCGTCGCGCCCTTCGTCGCGAGCGCCGCGCCCGACCGGCGCAATCACGCCGCCACGCTCGGCGCGCTGATGATCTTCGTGCATACGGCCAAGATGCTGGCCTTCGGCTTTCTCGGCTTCGCCATCGCCGCCTATCTGCCGCTGATGTTCTTCATGATCGTCGCGGGCGCGGCCGGCAACTGGGTCGGCGAAGAGGCGCTGAATCGCGTCTCCGAGCAGCGGTTTCGCCTGATCCTGCAATTGTTCCTGACGGTCCTTGGCCTGCAACTGCTGTGGAACGCGCTGCGCGGCTGGGGCGTGATCTAACGTCCCTGTCGCGCGCCGCCGGGAAAACGGGTTACACTCCCTGCCGCGACGCCACGCAGCAGGGATCCACCGATGGCCTTCAATTTCAACACTGTCCCGATGATTGTCTCCGCGCCAGGCGCCATCGCCCGACTGGGCGAACTGGCGAAGGCGCGTCTGGGCGCCCGCGTTCTCGTGGTCACCGATCCCATTCTCGTGAAACTGGGCATCGTCGAGCGTGGGCTGGACTCTTTGCGCAAGGCCGGTGTCGAGGCGCGTGTGTTCGACGCGGTCGAGGCCGATCCGCCGGAAGCCTGCGTGATGGCCGCCGTCGCCGCGGCCGCGGCCTTCGACGCCACGGGCGTTGTTGGCCTCGGCGGCGGCTCGTCCCTAGATGTCGCCAAGCTGGTCGCCCTGCTGGCCCGCTCGCCGCAGCCCCTCGCGGCCACCTATGGCGTCGGCAAGGCGGTCGGGCCGCGGCTGCCGCTGATCCTCGCGCCAACCACAGCGGGCACCGGCTCCGAGGCGACGGCTGTCGCGGTCGTCACCACCACTGGCGCGGACAAGATGGGGACGGTGTCGCCGACGCTGCTGCCCGATGTCGCGCTGCTTGATCCCGAACTTACCCTTGGCCTGCCGCCCGCCGTGACGGCGGCGACGGGAGTCGACGCCATGGTGCACGCCATCGAGGCGTTCACGTCCATCAATCCGAACAACAGCCCGGTATCGAAGGCGCTGGCCCGCGAGGCGCTGCGCCTGCTGGGCGCCAATATCCGTCGCGCCGTCGAGCATGGGTCCGACATCGCCGCGCGCGCCGCCATGTTGGAAGGTTCGCTGATGGCCGGCATGGCCTTCGCCAACGCGTCCGTTGGCGCGGTGCACGCGATGGCCTATCCGCTCGGCGGCCATTACCACCTGCCGCATGGCCTCACCAACGCGCTCGTCATGCCCGAGGTGATGCGCTTCAACGCGCCGGCCTGCGCGGATGATTACGCCCATCTCGCGCATATTGTTTTCGACGACGCGCCCGCCGGCGCCAGCGCCGATTTTTTCATCGACGCGCTGGCGCGCCTGTCGCTCGACATCGGCATTCCCGCGCGCCTGCGCGACGTGAACATCCCCGCCGACGCCCTGCCCATGCTGGCTGCCGACGTGATGAAGCAGACGCGCCTTCTGGTGAACAATCCCCGGCCCGTGAGCGAGGCCGAGGCCCTCGCCATCTACCAGCGCGCCTATTGAGGCGGGGCGCCGATGGCCGATCGTCCCGTCCGTCCCGCTCGCGCGGATTTCACCCGTTTCGTGCCCGTCGGCACGCGCTGGGAGGACAACGACATCTACGGCCACGTCAACAACGTGGTCTATTATTCCTACTTCGACACGGCGGTGAATGGCCTGCTCATCGAGGCTGGCGCGCTCGATCTCGATCATGGCGAGACTGTCGGTCTCGTCGTGTCGAACGCCTGCGATTACTTCGCCAGCGTGCGTTTTCCCGACCGGCTTGAACTCGGCGTGCGCGTCGAGCATGTCGGGCGCTCCTCGGTACGTTATCTGATCGGCGTCTTTCGCGCGGGCGAGGATCTCGCCGCCGCTCGCGGCTCCTTCACCCATGTTTACGTGCAGCGCGCGACGCACGCGCCCGTCGCCATTCCCGCCGCGACCCGCGCCTTTCTGGACAGCCTGCGCGCGGGCGCCTGACAAAATGACTTTGCCGCCGGCGCGAAACCGGCCATTCTGCGCGGGGGAACGCCGCTGGATCGGGGGTGCGTTCCAGCCGATTTCTTGAGGGAGCCAACGATGAAGACGACAATTTACGCCGGCCTTGCGCTGTCGATGGCGCTGGCCTGGACAGGGGCCGCTTCCGCGCAGGTTAAACTCGGCATGGCCGGGCCGATCTCTGGCCCCAGCGCGGCGACGGGCGCGCAGATGAAGAACGGCGTCGATCAGGCGGTCGCAGACATCAACGCCGCCGGCGGCATCCTCGGTCAGAAGCTGACCATCGTCTTCGGCGACGACGCCTCCGATCCGAAACAGGGCGTTTCCGTCGCCAACAAGTTCGTCGGCGACGGCGTCAAGTTCGTCGTCGGCGATTATAATTCGGGGGTCTCGATTCCCGCGTCCGAGGTCTATCAGGAAAACGGCGTCATCCAGATCACGCCCGCCTCGACGAACCCGGTCTTCACCGAGCGCAAGATGTGGAACGTGTTCCGCACCTGTGGTCGCGACGATCAGCAGGGCTCCGTCGCCGCCGCTTATGTGACCGACAAGATGAAGGGCAAGAAGGTCGCGATCGTCCATGACAAGACGACCTACGGCAAGGGCCTCGCGGACGAGACGAAAAAGGGCCTCAACGCCAAGGGCGTGACGGAAGTTCTCTACGAGGGCGTCAACACGGGCGAGAAGGATTATTCCGCCGTCGTTTCCAAGATCAAGGCGTCCGGCGCGGATCTCGTGTTCTTCGGCGGTCTCTACACCGAGGGCGGCCTCATCGTGCGCCAGATGCGCGATCAGGGCGTCATGGCGCCGATGATGGGCGGCGATGGCCTCTTCGACGCCGAGTTCTTTTCGGTTGGCGGGCCGGGCGTCGAGGGGTCGCTCGTGACATTCGGTCCCAACCCCGTGAAGAACCCGGCCGCGACCGCGGTCGTCAAGGCGTTGCAGGACAAGAAGGTCGGCGCTGAATCCTACACGCTCTACAGCTACGCCGCCGTGCAGGTTTTGAAGCAGGCGGCGGAGGCGGCCAAGTCGCTTGATGCGAAGAAAGTCGCCGCGGCCATGCACTCGGGCATGACCTTCGACACGGTGATCGGCAAGTTCTCCTACAACGCCAAGGGCGATCGCAACGACGCCGACTATGTCGTCTACGCCATCAAGAAGGGCGCCGACGGCAAGCTGATGTTCGATCAGATGTAACCGCCGAACCCTGGCGTAACGAAAGAGGCCCCCGGACGTGCGTCGCGGGGGCCTTTTTTCGTTTTGGTCGCGGGCGTGATCAGCAGGCCGAAACCCAGCGATACCCGGCGAAATAACCATCGGGCGTGTAAACGCGCTGACGCACCCGGCCGCAGTCATAGCCGCCCGCGTAGGCGTTGGCGGCGACGGCGCCCAGCGCCAGTCCGCCGATGAGGCCAGCCGCGCCCCAGCCGCCAAAGCCATGATGGTGATGCGGGAAGAAAATCGGCTTGGCCTGCGCCGCGCCGGAGGTGGTGGCGAGCGCGCCGGCGACCGTGACAACGGCGAGGCTCGAAGCGATGATCTTCTTGAGGTTCTTGCCCATGATGCTCTCCTGTCGTTTGCGCCAACCGTTGTTCGTTTGGCGATGAAACCAACATAGAGGCGGTCGCCATCCGGATCGGTGCGTCGGCGCACATGGCGTGAAAACCGCTAGGAGCGTGCCGACCCGCGGAACCAGACGCCCGCGTAAACGGTGGCGACGTTGACGCAACCGAATATCGCGAGCCCGAGCGACAACGACAGGAACACGCCGGTGAGCCCGGCCTCGGCGCGCAAGGCGAGCCAGCCCCCGCCGATCGACACGATGACGCGCAGAATGCCCGCGAACAGGGCCCAGCCCACGCGCCCCGCGCCTTGCGAGGCGAAATAGAGCGACAGGCCCAGTCCGAAAAATCCATAGGCGGGGCCGACGACGCCCAGATAGCGCGCGCCTATCTCGATGGTCTCCGCGTCGTCGCTGAAAAGGCGTATCCAGTCGAGCGCGCGCCACGCCGCGAGAAGGCCGATGCTTTCGCACACGAGTGTCGCCATCAGCGCGCCGATCCACGCGGCTCGCAACGCGCGCTGGCGCTGGCCCGCGCCGATGTTCGTGCCGACCAGCGCCGCCATCGGCGCGCCGAAACCGAACACGAGCGGCACCAGCATGTATTCGACCCGCGCGCCAGCGCCATAACCGGCGATGGCGCGCGCGCCATAGGCGCCCGCGAAGCCCGTCGCGGTCGCGATCGTTACGTTGGTTGTCGTGCTCACCAACGCGGACACGGCGCCGACGCGCAGAATGTCCCACAGCGCGGCGAAAGACA
The DNA here is from genome assembly GCA_903861645.1 of uncultured Hyphomicrobiales bacterium. Taxonomy (GTDB): domain Bacteria; phylum Pseudomonadota; class Alphaproteobacteria; order Rhizobiales; family Beijerinckiaceae; genus Terripilifer. Next base: position 98,957 of record CAIOVE010000011.1, on the reverse strand, counting down.
GGCGCGGCGGCCGGATCGCGGGCCGCAGCGCCCCCGCGCCCGACCAGATGCGCCAGGCGAAAACACCGGCGCCGATGGCGTAATAGGCGAGCACGGCGATCGCGCCGCCGCGCACGCCGAGCGCGGGCAGGGGACCGAAGCCAAGGATCAGCGCGGGCGACAGGGGTATGAGCGCCGCCGCGCCGCCGCAAATCACGATGGCGGGCAACGCCATGTCGCCCGTGCCGCGAATGACCGCCGCCAGCGAATTGAATAGCCACAGAAGCAGGGCGCCGGCGAAGATCGTGTTCGAATAGGTCAGCGCCGCGGCGAGCGAACCATCGACGCCGCCCATGGTCCGGTAAAGCGCCGGACCCAGCGTCAGCATGAGCAGCGATGTCAGCAGGCCCAGTCCGATCGCGATGGCGAGCGCGTGCCAGACAAGCGCGTTGGCGTCCTCGCGGCGCCCGCCGCCGAGCGCGCGGGCGATGGCCGAAAGAATGCCGCCGCCCATGGCGCCGGCGGAAATCATCTGCGCCAGCATCAGCGCGGGAAAGACGAGCGAAACGCCGGCCAGCGCGTCGGCGCCGAGTCGCGCGACGAAATAGGTCTCGATCAGGCCGACCGACGCCTGCGCCATCATGACGAGCACGTTGGGAGCCGCGAGTTTCAGCAGCAGGGGAATGAGCGGAGCTTCGAGCAGCTGGCGCGTTCGAGGGTTCAAGCAAGTCTCCGCGCGGGCCGCGTGGGCGATCTATCCGCGCGCCACCCTCGGCAGGGGGCACCACGCCTCGCGCTTGCCGCCGCCATAGGCGCGCGCCATGCCGGCTTCGATCATTGCCCGCGCCACGTCAAGCGGCGCGAGATCGCCGCCGCGATCAACAAACAGGGAGGCGACGACGCGACCGCCGTATTTGTCGAGCGCGACATCGTCGATGCTGACCCCGCCCGCCGCCAGATAGCCGGCAAGCGTGTCGCGCGCCGCCTCGGCCCCGCGCAACTCCTCGCCACAACGCGCCTTGAGTTCCGGCGCGTCGACGCCGCGCAGGCGCACGAGCGTGGTGATTTCCTGCCCGAACCAGATGCGCACGCGGCCCTCGATCGTGTCGCCGTCCAGCACGCGCAGCACCTCGACGGGGTAGGGGCCGGGCAAATGGGCGCGGCGAAGGGCGGCGCCGTCGTCGGTACGCGTGGGTCTCGCGGCGGGAGGCGTCGGAGCGGCTTGCGCGCCCGGAACCTCCCGGGGCGGAGCGCCGACGCCGTGGCGCGGCGCGACCAGAAAGCCAACCGACGCGATCGCCAACGCCAGAAACAGGCGTCGACCGACCATGGCGGCGAAGGGCGACAAGCGAAGCATGGGGAATAACGTGAACGAATTCCCCGAAAAAGTCAATAATCCTACAACTCAACAGTTGAAAAATACAACCTGAAATTGAGTTGTCGTGGCGCCATCAGAAATCGCAGGCGAGGCCCTTGATCTCCCAGTCGCCGTAACGAACGGGATCAGGGCCTTCACGTCCGTTGATTTCCTTGGGTGAATTGGCCGTTGCGGCGGCCTCGGCGAGGCGGCGGCGTTCGGCGGCCTCGGCCAGCGCGCGCTGGGCGGCGGGCGAAAGCGCCTTGCGCGGCGCCTCGGTCTCGATGGGACCGGAGACGGGTTCGGGCATATCGGTCATGGCGAGTTCCCGGAAAATGATCCTATTGACGAAAGCGCGGATAGGACCGCCTTCGCGACATAGAACCCCGGGGGCGGATTTTCAATCCGCCGGTCGTTCAGTGGAACGGCGGATAGCCGCGTTGGGTCAGATAATCAGCCGATTCGTAGGCGCAATCCCGAATGCGCCCGCGCGCCGCGTCGTCGACAAGGGATTCCACCGCCGTCAGGGGATCGCGGCCTTTCGCGGTCAGCGCGTGAAACGACTCGGACTTCGCCTTGTCGCCATCGAGCACGAGCATGATGTCCGCCTTGGTCGTGGCCCAGTTGCAGGCCGCCGCGCGCGCGCCCGTGGTGGCGAAGAGGCATGGCGCGATGATAGCCAGCGCGGGAATGAGTTTGTTTTTCATGGGTAGGCGTTCGCCCTGATGTAGGCCCAGAGCGCGTCCAGGTCCTTTTCCTTGATGATGCCGCGCCAAGACGGCATGGCGTTCTTGCCGTTCGTCACGGAATTGTCGAAGCGTGGCCGCTCGTCCTCGCGCAGCCGCTTCAGATCGAAGGCGATGCCCGAACTCACCAGCTTGTCGCCATGGCACGGCGCGCAGTTGGTGTCGTAGGTTTTGGCGCCAACCTTCACGAGATCGACGGGCGCGTCCTGCGCGGCGGCGCCGATAATGAGGCTGGAAAGCGCGCACAGCGTCAGGCTGGCGACAAGCGTCGGCTTCAAGTGATGACTCCCTGTTTGGCGCTCGATCATGAAAAGCGGGAGCGCTTCGCGCTCCCGCCTTCATTCGTCCGGACGATGTCCAGTGGCAGCTTATTTGCCTTGCAGCTTGAAGGTCCACAGCGCCGAGCCCGTCGGCACGTGCGTGACTTCCGCGGCCGCGGTGCGCATCGCATAGACGCCGCCGATGCCCGAGCCGATGGTGACGTATTGCACGCCATCCTTTTCCCAGGTGATGGGCTGGCCGATGATTCCCGACTGGGTCTGGAACTTCCACAGGATCTTGCCGTTCGAGGAATTCACCGCGATGAATTCGCCCGTCAGCTGTCCGGTGAAGACAAGGCCGCTGGCCGTGTTCATCGTGCCGGCCGTATTGGCGACCTTGAAGGGGATCTCCCACTTGGCCTTGCCGGTCGTCGGATCGACGGCCTTCAGATAGCCCATGTTCGCGGGCTTGATGGGCGTCAGGTCGACGAACTGCGCGCGCTGGCCGGCGGTGACCTTTTCCGGATCGCCCGCCTGATAGTTCATGCCGACGTTGAACGTGTTGATGAACAGCAGGTTCTCCTTCGGGCTGTAGGACATCGGGTGCCAGTTCGTGCCGCCGGTGAGCGACGGCCAGACTTCCACCTTCTCGCCCGCGAGCGCCTTGGTGTAGACGTCGGTCCACATCGGCCGGTTGGTCTTGTAGTCCCAGCCCGAGGCCCAGTTCATCTCGACGAACGGATTCACCGCGAGGAACTTGCCGGTCGCGCGTTCGAGCACGTAGAGGAAGCCATCGCGATGCGCCTGCATCACGACCTTCTTCGCCTCGCCGTTGACCTTGATGTCCGCCTGCACGAGCGCGTTGACGCCGTCATGATCGAAGGCATCGTGCGGATCGGTCTGCGAGAACCACTTGATCGCGCCGGTCTTGGGATCGAGCGCCATGATTCCGCAGGTGTAGAGGTTGTCGCCCTTGCGGCCGCGCGGATTCCAGGGCGCCGGGTTGCTGATGCCCCAGAAGACGAGATTGAGTTCGGGATCATAGGAGCCGGTGACCCAGGTGCTGCCGCCGCCGGTGGCCGCCGAGTCGCCTTCCCATGTCTCCGAGCCCTTTTCGCCCTTGGCGGGGATCGTGTAGGTGCGCCAGATTTCCTTGCCGGTCGCCGGGTCGAGACCCGCGAGGAAGCCGCGGATGCCGAATTCCGCGCCCGCGACGCCGGTGATGATGACGCCATTGGCGATCAGCGGCGCGCCGGTGATCGAATAGCCGCTCGCGATGTCGGCGATCTTCGTCTTCCAGATTTCCTTGCCGGTCTTGGCGTCGAGCGCGAGGATGTAATTATCGAGCGTGCCGCGGATGAGCTTGCCCTCGTAGAGGGCCGAGCCGCGGTTGACGATGCCGCAGCACACGACGCGCGTTGTCTCGGAGGGATAGTCGATATTGTGGCGCCAGAGTTCCTTGCCGGTCACGCCGTCCACGGCGGCGGTGCGGTTGTGGTTGGTGATGTAGATGACGCCATCATGCACGAGCGGCTGCGCCTCGAGGCCAAGCTGGTCCGACAGGCCATAGGCCCAGGCCGCCGTCAGGTTCTTGACGTTCTTGCGATTGATCTGCGTGAGCGAGCTGTAGCGCTGGGCGTTGTAGCCCATGCCGTAGGTGAGGATTTCCTTGGTGCTCTTCTGGCTCGCGACAAGGTCGGCGGCCGTTTGCGCGCTCGCCGCGCACGTAAAGCACGACGCGGCGAAACCCGCGATCGTCATTAGGCGAAATATTCGCATTGTCTTCCCTTTCCAACCCTTGCCGTCGAGCGGCCTCGTTTTTTATGCTTCAAGCCAGCCGAATTAAGCAGCATGACGCCGCCGTCACAACAGGGATTTGATCAACACGCGGGCGAATCGCGATGTTAACAGGCATTGCGGGCGCCGCGCCTCGCCATGACCTCGCGATTATGGTTATCTGCCCTTCGCCGTCGCCGGCGAATCATGGTCCGCGCGCTGGCGCGGCGTCACACCCTTTTTGATCCGTCGCGGTACACGTTTGACCAAGTCTCCCTGGCAATTCCGGCCTCGTGGCAAGTCGCCCGAGCCTGTCGCCCCTCCTCCCGGACTGGCCGCGCGCGTGATCGCCGCCGCGATCCTCGCCGATGTCGCGGGGCAGGGACTCGGCGTCGACGAGTGCTTCGATCCCGAGAGCGCGAGCCCCCGTCTGTCCGATCTGGACGCGCGCGATCGTGGACTGGCGCGCTCCATCGTCGTTGTTTCGATGCGTCGCCTCGGCACGATTCGCGCCGCGCTCGCGCGCTTCCTCGAGAAGGGCCTGCCGCGCAAGGCGCATGGTCTCGAATGGACCCTCGTCGTCGCCGCCGCGCAGATTCTGTTTCTCGATATTCCGGATCACGCCGCGGTCGATCTCGCGATCCGCGCGATCAAGGCGGACGCGCGCACGGCGCCATTCGCCGCCTTGTCCAACGCCGTGTTGCGCAACATCGCCCGACATGTCGACGAATTGCGGACGCCCGAGGACGCGTTCATCGACACGCCGGCGTGGCTGGCGGCTCGTTGGCGCGCGACTTATGGCGATGATCTCGCGCGCGCCATCGTTCTGGCGCATCGGCGCGAGCCCACGCTCGATCTTACCGTGCTCGGCGATCCCGCCGAATGGGCCCGACAGCTCGGCGGCGTGGTCATGCCGACCGGTTCGGTTCGGCTCGACAGCCACGCGCCCATCCCCGAACTGCCCGGCTACGACGAAGGCAAATGGTGGGTGCAGGACGCCGCGGCGAGCCTGCCCGCGCGCCTGTTGCGCGTCGAGCCGGGCATGCGGGTCGCCGATCTCTGCGCGGCGCCGGGCGGCAAGACGGCGCAACTCGCCGCCGCCGGCGCGCAGGTCGTCGCGCTCGACAAATCGGCCGTGCGCCTCAAGCGGCTGGCCGCCAACCTCACGCGGCTCGATCTATCCGCCGACATTCGCGTCGGCGACGCGCTGACGGCGGAACTTGGCGTTTTCGACGCCATTCTGCTTGACGCGCCGTGTACGTCCACGGGCACGATCCGTCGACATCCCGATGTCGCCTGGTCCAAGCACGCCGGCGACATCGCCACGCTGTCGGCCCTGCAAACCAGGCTCATCGATCGCGCCGTGGCGATGCTGAAGCCCGGCGGCGTGCTCGTCTATTGCGTCTGCTCGATGGAGCCGGAGGAGGGCGAGGCCCGCGTCGCGGCCCTGCTGCGTCGCAATCCCGATGTCGTGCGTTCGCCTGTCGACGCGGCGGAAATCGGTGGACTGAGCGAATGCATCACGCGCGAGGGCGAGGTGCGCACCTTGCCTTGTCATCTGCCCGCCGACGATCCGCGCCACGCGGGACTCGACGGGTTTTTCGCGGCGCGCCTGATCCGGCGCGCGGGGGCGTGAAACGAATTTTCGGGTTGGTGAAATAGCCCGTCGCGAAATAACCGGAATGGATTAGACTGTTCAGGTCCAGTTGTTCAACGCATTGCTGGAGGAATACTCATAGCCTTGGCGCAAACCCCGGTCGCCGATCGCCTTTATCTCGCGCGCTTGCTGGCGCGCGAGGCGCGGACGCGCGCGCGCGCCTCGTTGGCGCGCGTGACCGGACTGGCGTCCCGCCTGCGCTTGCGATCGCCGGATCGATTGCTGCTGGTGCCCCCGGATATCCGCACCGCCGATCCAACCCTCGCCAACGACATTTACGGTGGTTTTTTTGTCTTCGCCGGCAAGATGGTCAACACCCATGGCGTGATGCCCTTCGAGGTCGATCCGCCATCGGCCGCGTGGCTGGCCGGCCTCGCGGGATTTGGCTGGCTGCGCCATTTGCGCGCCGCCGACACCGCGCTGGCGCGCGCCAACGCGCGGTCCCTGCTGACGGACTGGCTCGCCGTCGCGGACCAGGGGCGCAATGTCGCCCATTGGGAGCCGCGCGTCGTCGCTCGCCGCCTTCTGTCGTTCATCAGCCAGTCGCCTCTTTTGCTGGAGGGCGTCGACGGCGCGTTCTACCGGCGTTTCATGAAAAGCCTTGGTCGCCACGCGACCGCCTTGCAGGGCGCGCTGCGTCGCGGCCTTGAGGGGGAGGATCGCATTCTCGCGCTCGTCGCGCTGGCCCAGCTTGGCCTGTGCGCGGAGGGGCTCGACAAAATGCAGCGGCGGGCCACGCGTCTGCTCGCGAGCGAGCTGACACGACAGTTCCTGCCCGATGGCGGCCACATAAGCCGCGACCCGCGGGCGATCGTCGATCTGTTGCTGGATTTGTTGCCGTTGCGTCACGCCTACGCGGCGCGCGGTCTCGCGGCGCCGACCGAGCTATTGAACGCCATCGACCGCATGTTGCCGATGCTGCGCCTGTTCAGGCTGGGCGACGGATCGCTCGCGTTGTTCAATGGCATGGGCGTGACGTCGCCACATCATCTCACCACCGCCCTGTCGCACGACGACGCGCGCGCGGCGGCGCTGCTCGACGCGCCCTATTCGGGCTATCAGCGGCTCGAGGGCGACGACGTCTGCCTCGTGATGGATACGGGCGCGCCGCCGCCGCCGGCCTTCTCCGGCCATGCGCACGCGGGCTGCCTGTCCTTCGAATTCACCGCGCAGGGGTTGCGGCTTGTGGTCAATTGCGGCGCGCCCGCGCTCGCCAACGCCGACATGCGGGCGGCGGCGCGGTCGACGGCGGCGCATTCCACCCTCGTGGTCGCCGACACGTCCTCATGCGGGTTCGCGACCGGCGCCGGCCTGAGCCGCTGGATCGAGGGACGCGTGATAAGAGGGCCGCGCGACGTGCGCGTGCTGCGTCAGGAACACGCCGGGCACGTCGAGCTCATCGCGTCCCATGATGGCTACGCGCGCAATTTTGGCCTCGTGCATCAGCGCGCGATTTCATTGTCGCGCGATGGCCGCGTTCTGCGTGGCGAGGATCGGTTGACGCCGGAGGTCGGCGAAACCCCGTCCGCGCGACCCTACGCGATACGCTTTCACATGCATCCGGCGACGCGGGTGTCGACCACGGGCGACGACCGTGTCGTCGCCATCGCGCTCGCCAATGGCGTGCGCTGGCTGTTTCGCGCCAGCGCGCCGGTCCAGATAGAGGAAAGCATTTATTTCGCCAGCGTGGATCGACCGCGCGGCGCGGATCAGATCGTCATTCACGCCAACGCAAGCGACGCGCCATCGGTGGAATGGTCGTTCGAGCGCCTTTCGGCCGGCGACGGCTTCGACGTCGCCGGGCCGGAAACCGATCAGGCCTTGTCGAGTCCGTAGAGCGTGTGCAGCGTGCGCACCGCCAGTTCGGTGTATTCCGCGTCGATCAACACCGAGAACTTGATTTCGCTGGTGGTGATGGCGCGGATGTTGACGCCCTTGTCTGCGAGCGCGCGAAACGCCTTCGCCGCGACGCCCGCGTGGCTGCGCATGCCCACGCCGATCGCCGAGACCTTCACGACGTCCATCGCGCCATGCAGCGTCTGGTAGCCGATCGCGGCCTGGTTCTTTTCCAGCAGCGCCTTGGCGCGCTCGAATTCCGCGCCCGTGACCGTGAATGTCAGATCGGTGGTTTTCGCGTCGTCGCTGACCACCTGAATGATCATGTCGACGTTGATGTTCGCCTCGGCGAGGGGGCCGAAAATGCTGGCGGCGACGCCTGGCTTGTCGGCCACGCGTCGCAGCGTGATCTGCGCCTCGTCGCGGGAGAAGGCGATTCCGGTGACGACCTGCTGTTCCAAGATATCCTCCTCGTCGCAGATGAGCGTGCCAGGGCGCGGATCGGTTGGATCGTCGAAGGACGAGCGCACGAAGGTCTTGACCTTGTGCACCATCGCCACCTCGACGGAGCGAACCTGAAGCACCTTGGCGCCGAGCGACGCCATTTCCAGCATTTCCTCGAAGGCGATTCGATCCAGTCGGCGCGCTTTCGGCACGATTCGCGGGTCGGTCGTGTAGACGCCATCGACGTCCGTGTAGATGTCGCAACGGTCGGCGCCAATGGCGGCCGCCACGGCGACGGCGCTCGTGTCCGAGCCGCCGCGGCCGAGTGTCGTGATGCGGCCAGAGGCCTCGTGCACGCCCTGAAAACCGGCGATCACGGCGACCTCGCCACGACCGAAGCCTTCCAGCAGGCCCTTGCCGTCGATTGATTCGATGCGCGCCGACCCATGCGCGTCGTTGGTGCGAATCGGGATTTGCCAGCCTTGCCACGAGCGCGCGGGCATGCCCATCTCGCGCAACGCGATGGCCAGCAGGCCAGAAGTCACCTGTTCGCCCGACGCGACAACGGCGTCATATTCACGCGGATCGTAAAGCTTCGACGCGTCATTGACCCAGGCGACCAGCTCATTGGTTTTGCCGGACATGGCCGAGACGACGACCGCCACCTCGAAGCCAGCGTCGACTTCCCGTTTCACATGGCGGGCGACGTTGCGAATGCGGTCCATGTTGGCGACGGACGTGCCGCCGAATTTCATGACGAGACGGGCCATGGGCTCGAAGGTCCGGGGAATGGAAATGGACGCGCGACGGCTCGCCGACGCGCCCTGAATGGGGCGCGTTCATATGGCTTTCGCGGGGCGTCCTGTCAACGCGGCCGGGCCGCGCGTCAAAATCAGGCGTTTCGCGCGCGCTTTTGACGGGCGACGGCGGCAATGCCGCGCAGACGACGCGTCCAGCGCAGGCCGGCGCGCAGTCCGTCGCGTCGCGCGGGCGAACGCTCGGCGATGGGCGCGTCGGCGATGGGCGCGTCATCCTCGTCCAGATCGATGAAGTCATCGACCGTGTCCCCGGTCGCCTCGTCGTCTGTCGCCGAGGCGGCCCAGGCGATCCATTCGGGAACCTTGGGCGGAAAGCCGCCGTCCGGAACAACCTTGCGTGGCCGACCGCGTCCGCGCTTCACCGGAATCGTGACCGCCGCGTCGGTCGCGAACATGGTTCTCGCGCCCGTGGGGGCGGGAAGCGCTGAGGTCGCGCGCGCCATCTTGTCGAGCGCGTCGCTGACGATATCCGCCGTCACGGGCACCGAGCGCACGGACCCGCCCGCCACCCGCGGGGGGCGTCCCCGCCGTTTTGGCTCCGCGATATCAGCCTCGCGCGGCTTGTTCTTTGATCCGGGCTTGCGGCCCCTACGCTTGGGGGCGAGTTCCTCGGCCACGACGCTTTCCACGCCCATGTCGTCCGGCAACGCCTCGAGAATGCGCCGGGGTTGCGCGGGCTGTTCCTCGGGCGTGGAGTCGGCGAATTCAACCGGCGCGGTCGTTGGCAAATCAACGGGCGTTCCAAAAAGCGCCTGTTCGGCGCGCTGGAAAACTTCATCAAATGAAGGAGAAGCAAAATTCTGCGGGGCGGGGGTTGCGCGCTTCGCGCCCCTCTTCACCTCGACCACGAAGGGCCGCTTGTCACGACGCATAGGTCCTCGTTGAGTGATCGGACCGCTTCGGGGTCCGGGATGAAATTGAGTATGTGATTAACAAAAACCAATAAAATAGCGCACTTCCAATGGTTCAAGTATAATCGATTTTCGTTCGATGGCAACCGCGACAAATACGCGCCGCGAAATGCCGGCATGGCGCGACGGTCGCCGACGGGCTAGAAGGCCGAGGCCGTCATCGCCAACGCCCGCGGGGTACGACATGTCTGTTCGAAGCCAGTCCATCGACCCCGGCGAAATCGATCGCTTCGAGCGTATTGGCGCGGATTGGTGGAACCCGCGTGGCTCCATGCGGGCCTTGCATCGGTTGAACCCGACGCGGGTCGCCTGGATTGGCAAGATGGCGGTCGCCCACGGCGACGCGGCGGCGGGCCTGCGTGGCTTGCGCGTGCTCGATATTGGCTGCGGCGGCGGCATTCTGGCGGAATCGTTGGCGCGGTTGGGCGCGTCGGTCACGGCGATCGACCCGGCGCCCGGCAATCTCGACATCGCCCGCGCCCACGCGGAGAAGTCCGGCCTCTCGATCGATTATCGCGGCGTATCGGCGGAGGAACTGGCGGCCAGCGGCGCGACCTTCGACATCGTCTGCGCGATGGAAGTCGTCGAGCATGTTGTCGATCCCGCGGCCTTTGTCGGCGTCGCCTGTTCCATGGCGCGTCCGGGCGGCCTGTTCTTCGCCGCGACGCTTAACCGCACGCTCAAGAGTTTCGGCCTCGCCATTCTCGGCGCCGAATACATCTTGCGATGGGCCCCGCGCGGCACCCATCAATGGGAAAAGTTCGTCACGCCAGACGAGCTCGAGATCGCGATGGAGGACGCGGGCGCGCCGGTCGTCGCGCGCACGGGCGTGGTTTACACGCCGGTGCTCGACGCCTGGCGTCTCGCGTGCGACATGGGCGTCAACTACATGATGTGCGGTCGTCGCGAAGACTGACCGCGACCGGCTTCCCCGTTAACCACTTGTTCATTTCTGGCTTCCGCCGGGGGTGACGCCACGCGTTCGTTCATTTACCTTTCATTAACGATTGGGGCGAGGGTGTGTTTTTCCTCGCCACGATGGCTCGGGCGACCGGGCGGCGTTGTGGGGTTGCGTGCGTCATGCGTTTTATCGGCAAGGCCATCATTGCTGCGTTGGGCGTTATCGCGACTATCGGTTGCGGCGCGCCGGCCGAGGCCGCCAGCAGGACGACACACGCCCGGACCCTGGCGTCCGGCGCGGTCCCCGTTTCCAGTTTCATGCCGATCACGGGACGCACCTCGACGCCATGGGGCTGGGTTGATTTTTGCGCCCGCTATCAGGCCGAATGCGCCGGTGGACCGTTGCCGCCGGAGGACGTCGAACTGACGCCGGGCAACTGGCGTCTGATCGAACAGGTCAATGAAAAAGTGAACCACGCGATCCGCCCGATGTCCGACATGGACCATTGGGGCGTTGTTGATCAGTGGGATCTGCCATCGGACGGCTACGGCGATTGCGAGGACTACGCGCTGCTGAAACGCAAGTTGCTGATCTCGCTCGGCCTGCCGCGTCAGGCGCTGCTGATGACGGTGGTCAAGGACGAGCATGGCGACGGCCACGCCATCCTCACCGTGAAAACCGACCACGGCGAATTCGTTCTCGACAACATGCGCGAGAACGTCGTCGCCTGGGACGCCGTGCCCTACACGTTCGTCAAGCGTCAGTCGCAGTCGAACCCCGACTTCTGGGAGCAGATCGGCCCGCCGACGCTCGCGCCGCTGATCGTTTCGCGCTGACCATCCGGTCCGCGCTCGCCGCGACCCGCGCGGCGAGATCGCGCGCGCCGCGATGTTGCGCGTGCGTAATGGCGACAGCCAGCGCGTCGGCCGCGTCCGCGCTCATTGCCTCGCTGCGCGGCAGCAGGATTTTCACCATCATCGCCACTTGCGTTTTTTCCGCGTGACCGGCGCCGACGACCGTTTTCTTGATCAGATTGGCCGCGTATTCCGCGACCGGCAGTCCCGCCAGCGCGGGAACGACCAGCGCGACGCCGCGCGCCTGACCCAGCTTGAGCGCCGATTGCGGGTCGCGATTGACGAAGGTCTCCTCCACCGCCGCCTCGCCCGGCGCGTGTTCGCGCAGCACCGCCGACAGGCCGTCATGCAACTGGCGCAAGCGGTCGGCGAGGCTCAACGCGGCGTCCGAGTGAATCGAGCCGCAGGCGACGAAGCTGAGCCGCGAGCCGTCGCGGTCGATCACGCCCCATCCGAGGTTGCGCAGACCGGGGTCAATGCCGATGATGCGAATCGGGGAAGCGCTCATGGCCACAGACTAGCAGCCGCGGGGATGCTTCCATAATTCTCGCCTCGCGGTGTCCGTGTGTCCTATCTCTTGTCGTTGCCTGGCGATTTCGCGACCGGCGTCTGGGCCGCGCTGCACGAGCATCGGGTCTGGTTCCTGCTGGCGGTCTCGCTGATTGGCGGCGTGGTGCGTGGCTATTCGGGCTTCGGCGGCGCGCTGATCGTCATTCCGCTGGCGGCGATGACCTTCGGGCCGAAGGTCGCCGTGCCCATGTTCTACCTGTTCGATCTTGGTTCGGCGACGCCCTATGGCTATCGCTCCGTGCCGACCTGCAAGTGGCCGCAGGTGCTGCCCATGCTGATCGGCCATCTGATCATGCTGCCGCTTGGCACGTGGCTGCTGGCGACGGCCGACCCGACGATGGTGCGCTGGGGCATGGAGGGCGTGGTGGTGCTCATGCTGGCCGTGCTGGTGTCGGGCTGGCGCTACACGGGACGACCCAATCCGCCCCTGTCCGTCGGCGTTGGCGCGCTGGCCGGCCTCATGGGCGCGGTCGCGGGCATTTCCGGTCCGCCGATCCTTGCCTACTGGCTTGGCCAGAAGGACGACGCCGCGACCATCCGCGGCAACATCATGGCCTATTACGCGTTGAGTTCGACCGCGATGGACCTGATGTTCATCGTCACCGGCCTGTTCACCTGGCAGGTCGTGATCTACGCGGTCATCGTCTGGCCGGGTTATGCGTTCGGCTTGTGGGGCGGCGCGAAACTGTTTCATCGCTCCAGCGAGCGCATGTTCCGCCTCTCGGCCTATGTGCTGATCGGCATCGCCGCCGTTCTCAGCGCGCCGATCATGGACAAGCTGCTGAAATAGAGCTTTCGCTCAGCCCTTCGGCGCCAGCAGGTCGGGGCGGCGCGCGCGCGTCAACCGTTCGGCCTCCTCGCGCCGCCAGCGCGCGATCCGGGCATGGTCGCCCGACAGAAGCGTCTTGGGAATGGAGCTGCCTTCCCAGTCGCGTGGCCGCGTGTACTGCGGATATTCCAGCAAGCCGTTCTCGAAGCTTTCGTCGCTGCCGGATTCGGTCTTGCCCATCACGCCGGGGATCAGCCGCACGCAAGCGTCGAGCGTGACGAGCGCGGCGATCTCGCCGCCCGACAGCACGTAATCCCCGATTGATATCTCGCGCAGTCCGCGCCCGGCGATGACCCGCTCGTCGACGCCCTCGAAGCGGCCGCAAATGATCGCGACGCCCGGTCCGGCGGACCATTCGCGCGCCATCGCCTGTGTCAGCCGCTCGCCGCGCGGCGACATCAGCAAACGCGGGCGTGGATCATCGGCGGGCAGGGCCGCGTCGATGCTCGCCGCCAGCACGTCGGCGCGGATGACCATGCCCGGTCCGCCGCCCGCTGGCGTGTCGTCGACGGCGCGATGGCGACCTAGGCCGTGATCGCGGATGTTGACGGTTTCCAGCGACCACAATCCACGCGCCAGCCCGTCGCCCGACAGCGACTGTCCGAGCGGGCCCGGAAACATCTCGGGAAAAAGCGTGAGGATCGTGGCGCGAAACACGTCCATCACACCACCAGCACGACCTTGCCGATATGGCCGGAGGATTCCAGCCGCTCATGCGCCTTGCCGGCCTCGCGCAGCGGGAAGGTCGAGTCCATCACGGGCCTGATCTTGCCCGCCTCGATCAGCGGCCAGACCTTGGTGCGCAGCGAATGCGCGATGGCCGCCTTTTCGGCGACCGTGCGCGGGCGAAGCGCCGAGCCCGTATGCGTCACGCGCCGCGCGCTCATGTATTTGAGATCGACCTTGGTGCCCTGCATCCAGGCGATCTGCGCCACGCGCCCGTCCATCGCCGCGCACTGGTGATTGCGTTCGACGTAGGGGCCGCCGACCATGTCGAGAATGACATCGGCGCCATGCTTGCCGGTCGCCTCCATGACGGCGGGGACGAAATCGGTCGTCTTGTAGTTGATCGCCACGTCGGCGCCGAGCTTCAGACAGGCCGCGCACTTCTCGTCCGAGCCCGCCGTGACGATGACTTTCGCGCCGAAGTTTTTCGCCAGCATGATCGCCGTCGTGCCGATGCCAGACGAGCCGCCGTGAATGAGGATCCATTCGCCCGCCTTCAATCCGGCGCGGTCGAAGACATTGACCCAGACCGTGAAGAAGGTTTCGCACAACGCCGCCGCCTCGATGAGCGAGAGGCCTTTCGGCGTGGGCAGGGCGTGGGTTTCATGCACCGCGCAATATTCGGCGTAGCCGCCGCCGTGGGCGAGCGCGCACACCTGATCGCCGATCCTGAACGCGCTGGCGCCCTCGCCAAGCGCGACGACCGCGCCGGCGATTTCAAGGCCCGGCAGATCGGAGGCGCCGGGCGGCGGCGGATATTTGCCCTGCCGCTGGGACACGTCGGGGCGGTTGACGCCGGCCGCGGCGACCTTGATGAGGATTTCGCCGGGGCCGGGCAGGGGGACGGGCCGGGTTTCCGGTTGCAGGACTTCGGGGCCGCCCGCGCCGTGCAGGGCGATGGCGGTCATGGTGGCGGGCAGCGCGGTCATGGCGATCCTCCGGGGAAACGGGCTGCGTTCGACCTAAACCCGCGCGGCGCCCGTGGCAATCGCAGGGCATGACAGGCTGGCCCGCGGGCGTATAAAGGACGCGTTCCAGCGAAGGAGGCGCGCATGGCCCTGTTCGACGACATCGATCCCTTCGGCGCGCCGCCGAAAAAGAAGCTGGCCCATGAGATCGGCCAACCGCTCGATACGCTGTCGGTTGACGAACTCGACGAGCGCGTCGCGCTCTTGCGCGAGGAAATCGCGCGGCTGGAGAGCGCGCGCGTCGCCAAGCTGGCCTCGCGGGCGGCCGCCGACTCGGTGTTCAAATCGTCCTGAAAAAATGCCCCGTTTTGGCGCCGCCAAATCCCGACGCGGGAAAGCGCCGGCCTTTTCGCGCGCCATTTAACCGGCGATTAAGGGTTATGAAGTATTAATGAGGTGTCCCGATTTTGTCGGGATATCCGAGTGGTCCTGTCCACTCTGTTTGACGCCTCCCTGTTACCACTTAGAGCCGCCCTCGCGCGGCTCTTTTTTTGGCCGCGAACGCCCTTGCGCGGGCTTGCGGAGGGTTTTGGCGCGGCCGGCGCGTTAACCTTTATGAATGGTTATCGACTCCTTTGGCCCTTTTGGCGTTACTATTGCTGAACATGAGGCGACAAGAAGGAGCCGTCCCGTTCAAGTACACGGGTCAGGCCGAACAGGGCGAGTATCATGGCGAGCGTGACGAGTTTCCAGGACCAGAACCAGAAGACTGTTTCCTTCGCCCAGAAGCTGGCGACGTCGGACGCCTTCAAGGCGCTGTTCAAGGAGGGCATGGGCCTCGTCGAACAGTCGGCGGCCTATCTGGACGGGCCGGGCCGGCTCGAAGCCAAGGGCCTGCCGCGCATGGAAGCCCTCGCCTACGCCTCCGAAAGCATGCGCCTGACGACCCGCCTCATGCAGTTGGCCTCGTGGCTGCTGTTGCAGCGCGCGGTCAACGAGGGCGAGATGACCCAGGCGCAGGCGACCGCCGAGAAGCATCGCGTCAAGCTTTCGCCGCAGGAACTGGCGAGCGCCACCGAGACCTTCACCAAATTGCCCGAGCAGTTGCAGGAGCTTTGCCGTCACTCCCTGCGTTTGCAGGCGCGCATCCTCCACCTCGACGAGTTGCTTTATCGCGCCAAGTCGCCCGCCGAGGCCATTCCCGCGCCGATCCAGGTGCATCGGCAGCTCGAAACCTTGCAAAGGGCGTTTCCCGGCAAGGCCTGAGCGCTTCCGGCGACCCAATAAAAAACCCGGCCGCGAGGCCGGGTTTTTTGTTTCGCGGGAAGCCCGGAGTTACTTCTTGAGGCCGAGGTTGCCGAAGCGCGAGTTGAACTTCGACAGACGGCCGCCGCGGTCGAGCAGCTGCTGCGAGCCGCCGGTCCACGCCGGATGGGTCTTGGGGTCGATGTCGAGGTTCAGCGTGTCGCCCGGATTGCCGTAGGTCGAGCGGGTTGTGTATTCCGTGCCGTCGGTCATCACGACCTTGATCACGTGGTATTGGGGATGGATATCGGCTTTCATCGTCGTTTCCTTGAACCGGACGTGGCCGGCGCGCGTCGTTCGCGCCAAACCGCTCTGCATTCGACCGCGTTTAGCCGACGCGGCGGTGAAAAGGTCATTCCCAAGCGTGGGGTTGCGCCCCTATAACGCAGGCGGCCGGGGGAAACAAGATTGGTCGCGCGGTTTTACAGCCGGGGCGCCGCCGGGCGGTTCGCGAGGGGATTGAGCCTATGAACGACGTTAACGCCAGCGCCGCCGAGGGCCGCCGCCCCCGGACATCGCTGAAGGCGCTGAAGCCCCTTTTGCCCTACGCCATCAGGCACAAGGGCTGGATTCTGGCCGCGCTGGCGGCTCTCGTGGTCGCCTCGGCGGCGACCCTGACCCTGCCGGTCGCGGTCCGCCGCATGATCGATTTCGGTTTTTCGCCCGACAGCGCCGGCCTGATCGACCGCTATTTCACCGGCATGTTGCTGGTCGTGGGCGTTCTGGCGGTGGCGTCCGGCGCCCGCTATTTTCTGGTCATGACGCTGGGCGAGCGGGTCGTCGCGGACCTGCGCGGCGACCTTTTCGCCCATCTGGCCCATCAGGACGCGGCCTTCTACGACAGCGCCAAGACCGGCGAACTCGTCTCGCGCCTGACCGCCGACACCACCCAGATGAAATCCGCCTTCGGCTCCTCCGCCTCGGTCGCCCTGCGCAATTTCTTCATGTTCATCGGCGCGACCGGCATGATGGTGGTGACCAGCCCCAAGCTGTCGATCCTCGTTCTGGTGGCGATCCCGATCATCGTGCTGCCGCTGGTGGCGTCCGGCCGCTCCGTGCGCAACCGCTCGCGCCTGGCGCAGGACACGCTCGCCGAGGCCAGCGCCTTCGCCGCCGAAAACCTTTCGGCCGCCCGCACCATGCAGGCCTTCGTCGCCGAGGAGGCGACCATTGGCCGCTTTCGCGCCGCCGCCGAGAACGCCTATGCCGCAGCGCGCGCCGCCATGGGCGCCCGCGCCCTGCTGACGACGGTGGCGATCTTCCTCGCCTTCGCCAGCGTGGTGGCCGTGCTCTGGCTTGGCGCGCAGGATGTCATGGCCGGCCGGATGACCGGCGGCCTGCTGTCGCAATTCGTGCTGTCGGCCGTGCTGGGCGCGAGCTCCATGGGCCAGTTGTCGGAGGTCTGGAGCGAATTGTCCTCCGCCGCCGGCGCGGCGGGCCGCATCGCGGACCTTCTCGCCATCCAGCCGACGATCGTCGCGCCGGCCAACCCGCTGCGCCTGCCCGAGCCGCCGCGCGGCGAAATCGCCTTCGAGAATGTTTCCTTCTCCTATCCGACGCGGCCTGAAACAAGCGTCGTCTCCGGCCTGACCCTGTCGGTGCGGGCGGGCGAAACCGTCGCCATCGTCGGCCCCTCCGGCGCCGGAAAGTCGACCGTGTTCCAACTGCTGATGCGCTTCTACGATCCGACGGGGGGGCGGGTGCTCGTCGATGGCGTCGATGTGCGTCAGGTCGATCCGGCCAAGGCCCGCGGCCGCATGGCGCTGGTGCCGCAGGACGCCGTCGTCTTCGGCGCCTCCGTCGCCGAGAATATTCGCTATGGCCGGGCCGACGCGACCGACGCGGAAGTGATCGCCGCGGCCGAGCGCGCCGCGGCGGACGAATTCATCCGCGCCTTGCCAGCCGGCTACGACACGAAGCTCGGCGAGCGCGGCGTGACGCTTTCGGGCGGCCAGCGCCAGCGCCTCGCCATCGCCCGCGCCATTCTGATGAACGCGCCAATTCTGCTGCTGGATGAAGCGACCTCGGCGCTCGACGCGGAAAACGAGACGCTCGTGCAGCGCGCCCTCGACAACGTGATGAAGGGCCGCACGACGCTGGTCATCGCCCATCGTCTGGCGACCGTGCTGGGAGCCGACCGCATACTCGTCATGGAGGATGGCCGGGTCGTCGAGGAAGGCACGCACGCCTCCCTCGTCTCGAAGGATGGTCTTTACGCGCGCCTCGCCCGTCTGCAATTCGAGACGGGCGCCGCGGCGCTGGCCGACGCGGCGCCTGTCTGAGCGATCAGGCCCGCGCCGTTTCCTTCGCCGCGTTCGTGCCGGCGACGAAACCCTGACAGGTGGCGCGCGCGAGACCGTGCAGGCTGAAACCGCCCGCCGTCTCGCCGCCGCAATACAGGCCGGGGATGACGTCGCCGTTCATGTCAACGACCTGCCCCTTGGCGTTTATGCGCAGGCCGGCGCGCGTGTCGTGCAGCACCGGCGTCGCCCAGGCGGCGTAAAACGGCCCCTTTTCGATCTTGTGAAGGGGCTTCGGCTTGCCAAAGTCATCGTCCTTGCCGGAGTCGACGAAGGAGTTGTAGCGCGCCACGGTCGCCTCGAGATTTTCGGGCGGCATGGGCAGGCGCTGGTATTTCATCCGGATCTTGCGCGCGAGTTCGCCAAGCGAGTCGGCGCTGAAGAAGAACCCGTTGTCGGCGTCGACATTCGGCGCCTTGAGATCCCATTTCTCGCGCTCGGCGGCGGCTGAATCGAAGATCGCCCAGATTGGCCCGCCGCCGTTGTGGCCATCGCCGACGCCCGCCATCGCCGCGTTAAGCCAGTTGTTGGGATTCCACTTCAAGTTCTTGGCGTTGAGATAGGAGTTCGGAACGTAGTCCTTGTTGACGCCGTAATTGTCCGACGAGAACTGTCGTCCTGTTTCGTCGTAGAAGCGCTTGCCCAGCATGTTGACGGTGATGACGTCCTGCCAGTCCTTCACCGGCAATCCCGTCGAGCGGGCCTTGGGAAACACCTCGCTGCCGGGGAAGAACCGCAGGTTCACGTAACCGAACTGGCCGCCGATCGTGCCCGGCTTGGTGACGCCCGAGCCGAACTCGCCGGTGTTGTTGTAGAGCCCCCACAGAGAGGCGCCGATGGCCATGCCGGCGATCTCGCCGCTGGCGTCCTGATACGACCACGGCGTGCCGGCCACGCCACAATATTCCTCGGTCAGGCGCGGGTCGAACATGCGACGGAAATTCACGTTGGACGTCGAGCCGCCCGTGCCGAGAATGACCGCCTTGCGCGCGCGGATGTTGATCGTCTTGCCTTCATGCTCGACGGTCACGCCGACGACGGGGCCCGATTGCGGGCCTTGCCGATGAATCGATTTCATGCGGTGCGACAGCAGGATTTCGACGCCCGCCTTGCGCGCCGAGGCGATCAGCGGATGCATCAGTCCATTGCCGGTCGACATGGTCAGCCGCTTGTCGGGATCGGCGGGCTTGCCGGTCTGGATCAGCGGCCAGTCGACGGGCGCGCAATGCATCTCGCGGGGCACGGAGGCGCCCACGGAGTTGCCGCCCTGCGTGTCCGGCGCCTTGTCGACGAACACCACGCCATGCGCGATGAGGAACTCGCACGTCGCCGCGCAATTGTCGGCGAAGGCCCTGATGACCTCGCGGTCGTTGTAGCGGTAATCGGCCGAGCCGTTGGCGGAGGTGACGGACCAGTCCGTGAGATCCTGAAACACAAGATCGGGCGAATCCTTCACGCCCCATTTTTTCTGGAAACTCGTGCCGCCGCCGAGCGGCATGTTGCCGCCGCTGCAAATCGCGTGGCCGCCCGCGTGGGGCTCGGCCTCGACGATCACGACGGAGTTTCCCGCCTCCCGCGCGACGATCGCCGCGGGCAGGCCCGTCGCGCCGGCGCCGACAACAACAACGTCGACGACGCGATTCCATTTGACGGCGTTCGCCGCCCGCGCTTGTTCCGTGGCGGCGAGCGTCGCGGCCACGCCGCCGCCCGCGAGCAGCTTGCGTCTGTTGATGGTCATGGCGTTTCCTCGATAAGGCCCGATTCCGGGCGCGTTGCAGGCGGCAAGATTGATATGCCTTTGCGGCTTTGGCAAGTCTTGGTGGATGCTTCGAATATTTCGTGACAGTCCGCGAGTCGCTCCGACTATCCGAATTTCACATGTCCCGATTTTTTTTTCGCGCGCTAGGTTATGTTCGGTCAGTTGCCATGGATTGCTACGGCGAACAAAACATCCATCGGCGTTTCTCGAACTTCGATGACGGCGAGTTTGGCGTTTGTCGAAAAATTGCAGTAATAAATCGCCAATGCCTTCAATTGGCGAGGAAAGTACACGAATGAACCCGACGCCCCACTCGGCCTTTGACGGAACGAATACGGGGCCCGCGCGAATGGGGCCAACGCCACCGCTTACGAGCATCAGATTTTTCGCGGCTTTCTGGGTCGTTTTATATCATACCATGCATCGGTTCGATTCAATGGAGTCGACTTGGATAACCGTCAATAAATTTGTCGACATTGGTTACTCGGCGGTCGGACTTTTTTTCGTTCTTTCCGGCTTCATCATGTACAATGTCTACCCCGTGCTAAACACACATGCCTTGAAATGGAGGTTTTTCGTGGCGCGCGTGGCGCGGATTTATCCGCTTTATGCACTAACGTTGCTCGCGGACGCGCCTCGATTGTTCGCATGGCGGGTGGTCAAATACGGTTTGACCAAGGGGTTTTTCGGAACAGCCGCCACATTTTTCGCAAGCCTGTTTGGTCTGCAGGTCTGGTTCCCGAGCTTGGGCGGCCTGAATTTTCCCAGCTGGTCGGTAGCCACTGAACTCGCGTTTTACCTGGCGTTTCCGCTCTTGCTGCCTTGGATATCATCCATTCGCACAAAGACCACCGCGGTTGGTTGGGCATTCATTTGCTGGTCCTTGTTTTCGTTCATGCCCGCGCTGTTTCTATCCGGTCTTGTGGATGAATCAGGAAGTTTGTCGATTTTGGTCGAACGGAATCCGTTATTTCGCGTTCCGGAGTTTGCTTTGGGTGCGATTATCGGCCGCTTGTTCAGCATTCTCGATGTTCCATCCAAGCGAAGGGTGCATATATCAATTATGTCTTGTCTCGCTGGAGTTTCCGGCTTGACGTTGATCGTTTTGACGCATGATCCGCTTCGCGCGCGAATGTTGGAAAATGCATTGACCGTTCCCGTTTATGCATTGCTGATTTTCGCGAGCGCGACTTCGGCGGGAATGGTTGCGAGAATACTGTCTAGCCAGATCCTCGTCGCCTTTGGCGCGGCGAGCTACGCGCTATATCTGATCCACGCCCTGTTCTGGGACTATGCCGGCAATATCGGCGATGGCGAGAGCGCCTCTAATTATCCGATTTATATATTTTCAGTTCTGCTGGGCAGTCTGGCGATACACTACGCAATCGAAAATCCCGCCCGCGTGAAAATCTTGGCCACGGTCCGCGCTCGTTCGTCCAATAATAAACCAAGCGGCGCTCATGGCTTTTAGTCAATTTGCCGCGCGAGGTTGATAAATCAACGAATAATTTTGCGTCGGCTGCTGGTTGCGAGGATCGTCAATTTTGAACGCTTGGCTGGGCGGACCGCTGCGCGCTTTTCGCGATAAACGCTCGAACCAGCCGATCCAGAGGTGTCGCAAAAGCCCAAACGATCATGCAGACAACCATTGACGCAACCTGATCCGAAACAATTTCGCCGTCGACACGAAAACCCATGACCATTGCAAGAAGCACCGCGGGAAATTGCAACCACTTGCCCAAAGTCATAACACGGATCGTCATGCGCCCGAGAAAGACATAGATCGCGGAAAGCGGCAGCATGAGCGCCGGTATGCCTATCCATCCCAGGTTCCAGTAGGGCTCCACGAAAATGCCCATCCAGGAAAAGGACGTCGCGTTACCCGTCAAGGCTTCATTAAAGCGGCCACCCGCATCAAAAATAGGCTTCTCCGGCCAGATAGCGCGCGGAATGAAAAAATAAAAGAGGGTCAGCAGGGAGTCGCCAGGTTGACCACTATCGTGCAGTTTCACCGCCGCGCCGGCGACCGTGCCATAGGAAATGCGGGCGAGAGTGCCTTGAAAATCGCTGCGGTCGGCTTGTTGCTTGGCGCCTTCGGTGAAATAACTCTCCATGATCTCGATGCGTTCGGCGAGGTTGCCTTGTGCGATGTTTCCATATCGGAGAGTGTTCTCGCTTCGACCAAAAGTGACCATGGGAACGACGGTCTGGAATACAAAGAACACCACGGTGGCCGCAACAATGAGGCGTCGCGCGTTCGATTTATACTGCAGCACCGCCAGGATATAGACGATCAGCGGCAGAATGACCTGGCCTTTGGCGAATTGCAGAACGCCGACCACGACGTCCGTGCAAACAAGAACCGTCCCGATAACGGTATATTTTGGCGCGTGGCGCAGGGTCCATAATGTCAGGAGGAACAATCCAACGGGCGCCAGATAAATCAGGGTGAGGATGGCTCCCGGCAACACGATGTTGCCAAAAGCGCCGAAATTATAGGGAATAACGATGAAATATTTCACGAAATAGCCGAAACCAGCAAATGTGATGGCGCAAAGCCATAGCAGCCGGTCGCCATCATTCGCGTTCTCGGCATCGAATTTTTCCGCCTTGAACACATTGGACCAGACTATTGCCCCCGCGAGGAAGGTAAATACAGCGAGAGTCACAACCAGATTTGTTCTCGCTTGAACGTCTGGTTGTACCCAGAAAAATGCGCGCGCCTGTTCTTTCGTGTCATCGGAGAACAGAAGGCTATCCATGAAGCCGACGCCAAAATAGACGCCGCTCGCGAGCCGCAGCCAAAACACGCCGAGCCACAAGGCTTTCGCGTCGAGCGCCGCCATGCGCCACGCGGCGGCGAACAGGATGGCGGCGAAAACCGCCGAGCCGATAAGGCAAGCGACGTCGAGCGCGTCCGATTCAAGCGTCTCGCTAACGATGAGATAATAAATGACCAGACAGGCAAGACCGATGACCTCCCACGCCGCCGGTCGCAGCAAGTCCACTGGCTTGTCGCCGGCCGCCGCGCGCGTGGCCCACGCGCGGAACCTGGCGTTTTCCTCGAACGTTGAAGCGGTCATTCCTGATGATCCTGCGGGGTCGGCGCGGAGAGCGACAGCATGAACGGGGCCTTCGCCCGTATTCACCAAGCGCGGTGTCGATTTATTCTAGCATGATCCGGCGAACGGGCTGAAATCCTTTCAGGGCGGCGCTTCCGCCCCGGCGCTCGCCAGCCGAAGCCTCCCGGTGCTAGGTTCGGGGCAATCCCGCCTTCGCCGGGTTTGGAAACCATCGGGAAACGCCATGAACCGCATCGAGGACTTGAAGCCGGAAACCATGACCGTCCAGCAGAAGCAGGTGTTTGACCAGCTCGTGGCGGGTCGAGGCCGCATTCTCGCGCCCTATAGGGTCTGGATTCACTCGCCCGACGTGGCCTCGCGCATGGAATCGCTCGGCACCTATCTCAACAAGCGCTCGAACCT
Source organism: uncultured Hyphomicrobiales bacterium (assembly GCA_903861645.1). Lineage (GTDB taxonomy): Bacteria > Pseudomonadota > Alphaproteobacteria > Rhizobiales > Beijerinckiaceae > Terripilifer. The sequence continues at coordinate 75,536 of CAIOVE010000011.1, read as the reverse complement.
GACCCAGCGCGAGGTCGAGATCGTCATTCTCGTGATCGCCCGGCACTGGCAGTCCCCCTATGTCATCGACGCCCATGTGAAGCTGGGGATGCAGGAGGGCATGACCCGCGAGCAGGTCGAGGCGATCCGCGACGGCAAGGATCCGAAACTGCCCGACGCCCGCGGCGCGGACATTCACGCCTTCGCCGCCGAAATCGTCGGCGGCGCCAAGCTCAGCGAAGAACGTTTCGCCTATTTCGCCGAGAAGCTGGGGCGCCCGACAGTGGCGGAGGTGCTGGTGACGCTGGGCTATTACACCTCCGTCGCGCTGGCGATGAAAATCCACGACATGCCGATTCCCGGGCAATAGGGGCTCGCCATGACCGACGCCCGCCAAACCCTCGTCCGCGATCTCGCGCTCGCCAACCGCGTGCTGGCGCGGCAGGGCGTGCTCGACGCCTTTGGCCATGTCAGCGCGCGCGATCCCGCCAATCCCAACGTCTATTTCCAGTCGCGCGGCATCAGTCCGGGCACGGTGCGCGAGGCCGATATCGTCGCCCTCGACCTCGACGGCGAACCCCTGACGCCGACCGACTGGCGGCTTTACGGTGAGCGGCCCCTGCACGGCGAAATCTATCGCGCCCGGCCGGATGTCATGGCGATCTGCCACATGCATTCGCCCGCGATCGTCGCCTTCGCCATATCGGGCGTGCAAATCGAGCCCGTGTTTCACCTCGGCGCGGTCATTGGCCCGCGCGTGCCCTTCTGGGATGCGAGGGCCGAGTTCGGCGACACCGATCTCCGCGTGGCGACGAAGGCGCAGGGCGCCTCGCTCGCCCGCGCCCTTGGCGACGACTGGTCCGTGGTGTTGCGCCGCCATGGCGCGGCCTGCGCGGGTCGCTCGATCCCCGAAATGGTCTTCCGGTCGGTCAATCTGCGCGACAACGCCGACCTGCAATATCGCGCGCACACGCTCGGCAAGATGTCGCCGCTGACGCCGGGCGAGGCCTCGCTCGCCTGCGAATTCAACCTGCGGCCGCACCCGGTCAAGCGGGCATGGGACTACTGGGTTTCCATGCTCGGCGATTGAGGAGGCTTATTGCGCGGCGACGCCGACCCCGATGGGGCAGGCGACGCCCGTGCCGCCGAGGCCGCAATAGCCGCCGGGGTTCTTCGCCAGATATTGCTGATGGTAATCCTCGGCGTAATAGAACGTCGGCGCGTCGAGGATTTCCGTGGTGATCGGCCCCATGCCGCGGGCCGCGAGCGCCTTGCCATAGGCGGCCTTCGAGGCTTCCGCGGCGGCGCGCTGCTCGGGCGAATAAACATAGACGCCAGACCGATACTGCGTACCGACGTCATTGCCCTGCCGCATGCCCTCGGTCGGATTGTGATTCTCCCAGAAGCAGCGCAGCAGCGCCTCGTAGGAAATCCGCGCCGGGTCGAACACGACATGCACGACCTCGTTGTGGCCGGTCAGGCCGGAGCAGACCTCCTCGTAGCTTGGATTCGGAGTCTGGCCCGCCGCGTAGCCGACGGCTGTCACGTAAACGCCGTCGCCGAGCTGCCAGAACTTGCGTTCCGCGCCCCAGAAGCAGCCCATGCCAAACAGCGCCTGTTGCGCGCCGGCGGGCCATGGCTCCTTGAGCGCGTGACCATTGACGAAATGCTTGTCCGCGGTCCGGAGCGGCGCCGCGCGACCGGGCAAGGCCTCGCCGGGGCTGGGCAGGGTAACGCGCTTGCGGAATGAAAACATGGCGGGCTCCCGTCTCGATGACTGGCGCTATGTAAGCACGGATGCGCGCCAAAGTAGAGACATTGGCGCGGGGCGCGATCACAAGCGCGTCAGCCGCGCGAGGAATATCCCACGGGAGGCGCGCGACGCTGGGCGATCCGCAGAAACAGCAGTCCAACCAGCGCCAGCACGAGCCAGATCGGAAGCCGCAGGATGGCGGTCATCACGGGATCCCACAGGAGCGGATGCGTGTTGCGGACAATCGCCTGTTGCATGATCGGCAGTTTCGCGCCGAACAGCAGGGAGAATGGCGTCAGGTATATTTTCGAGCCGGCGATGGAGCGCGTGCCATCGATCACAAGCGACGCGAAGCCCGCCGCCAGCACCAGCAGTCCGATCAATCGGGAAAGAAAACGCAGCATGCGATATGTTTTCCAGTCGCGCGCTGCTTAGCCCGCCGCGCGTCCGGTGTCCACGCGCGATGAAGGCGCGCCCCGAGATTTGCCTCGGCGCGTGGTCGTGCTAGAGGGGCGGCATGATCTGGATCCGCCGACGCACCCGCTGATTTTCCGCCCGCCCGCGCGGGCTCGCGCGTCCCCGCCTTACGCCGGATCCTGCTCCATGACCGACCTTCCCCTGACCATCACGCCGCTTCGGCAAGCCGATCTTCCCGCCGTCGAGAAGCTCGACGATCGCGCCTTTGGCCCCGGCCGCTACGCCCGCACGGCCTATCGCCTGCGCGAGGGCGTCGAGCCGGATTTCGCCCTGTCGAGCGTCGCGCGCGTGGGCACGCTGCTGGTCGGCGCCAACCGCATGACGGAAATTTCCATCGGCGGGCGGCGGGCGATGTTGCTTGGTCCGCTGACGGTTGATCCGCCATTTCGAGGACGCGGCGTCGCGCGACGGCTGATGGAGCATTCGCTCGAGACGGCGCGGGCCGCCGGTCACGACCTCGTTTTGCTCGTCGGCGACGAGCCCTATTACGGGCGCATCGGGTTCAAGCGCGCGCCGGCCGGGCGGTTGCGGATGCCCGGTCCCGTCGATCCGGCGCGGTTGCTTTATCGCGAACTCGTCGACGGCGCCTTCGAGGGCGTCTCGGGCGCGGTGACGCGGCGCGCCTGACGCCATCGTTTCCCCTTTGGAAACGGTTGCTTTAGGGTGACGGTTTCGCGATAAACCGCGCAATCCCGGACCCGCGGCGTCGCGCGGCGTTCGCGCGCGTTTCAAAAAAGGGTTCGTTCATGTCCGCCGCTCCGGCGCAAGACTCGCCGTCAACGCTTCACGCCGCCGCCCTGTTGTCCTCCGCCTGGCCCTTCGAGGAAGCGAAAAAGCTCGTCGCCCGCGTGGCGAAATCCGGCGCGACCGAGGTGCTGTTCGAGACCGGCTACGGGCCCTCGGGCCTGCCGCACATCGGCACGTTCGGCGAGGTCGCACGCACGACCATGGTGCGGCACGCGTTCGAGGTGCTGACCGAGGGGCGGATCAAGACGCGTCTGCTGGCTTTCTCCGACGACATGGACGGCCTGCGCAAGGTGCCCGACAACGTGCCGAACAAGGACATGCTGGCGAGCCATCTCGGCAAGCCGCTGTCGCGCATTCCCGATCCTTTTTCGAGCGAATATCCCTCGTTCGGCGCGGCCAACAACGCGCGCCTGCGCGCCTTCCTCGACCGCTTCGGCTTCGACTACGAATTCGCTTCCTCGACCGACTATTACACGTCGGGCCGCTTCGACGCGGCGTTGCTGCGCATGCTCGACCGCTTCGATCAGGTGCAGGCGATCATGCTGCCCTCGCTGCGCGAGGAGCGCGCCGCGACCTATTCGCCCTTCCTGCCCATTCATCCGCGCACCGGCGTCGTCATGCAGGTGCCGCTGGAGGCGATGGACGTCAAGGCGGGCACGATCACGTGGCGCGATCCCGACACCCGCGAAGCATTCGAGACGCCCGTCACCGGCGGCCATTGCAAGCTGCAATGGAAGCCGGACTGGGCCATGCGCTGGTACGCGCTGAAGGTCGATTACGAAATGGCCGGCAAGGATCTGATCGACTCGGTCAAGCTGTCGGGCAACATCGTGCGCGCGCTCGGCGGCGTCGCGCCCGAGGGCTTCAACTACGAGCTCTTTCTCGACGAGAAGGGCCAGAAGATTTCGAAGTCGAAGGGCAACGGCCTGACCATCGATGAGTGGCTCACCTACGCGAGCCCCGAGAGCCTGTCGCTGTTCATGTATCAGAAGCCGCGCGAGGCCAAGCGTCTCTACCTCGACGCCATTCCGCGCGCGGTGGATGAATATCTGCAATTCCTCGGCGGCTACGAGCGGCAGGACTGGAAGAACCGCCTCGGCAATCCCGTCTGGCATATCCACGCCGGTCACCCGCCCGCGCCGGAAGTGTTGCATCGCCCCGGCGAGGACAACGCGCCCGGCGCGACGATCACCTTCGCCATGCTGCTTAATCTCGCCGCCGTCGCCAACAGCGAGGATCCGCAGGTGCTCTGGGCTTTCCTGCGTCGCTACGCGCCGGACGTCTCGGCCGCGACCCATCCCAAGCTCGACGCCATGGTCGGATACGCGGTCGCCTATTTCCGCGATTTCGTGCGGCCTAAGAAAGCCTATCGCCTCGCCGACGAGGTCGAGGCCGACGCCCTGCGCAAGCTCGACGACATGCTGGCGGGCCTGCCCGCGGGCGCGGGCGCCGAGGACATCCAGACATCGCTCTACGATGTCGCGCGTCCCATTCCGCGCTATCAGGATCTGAAGGCCAAGGGCGCCACGCCCGAGCGGCCCGGCGTGTCGAACGACTGGTTCAACATGCTCTATCAGGTGCTGCTCGGAGAGAACCGCGGCCCGCGCTTCGGCTCCTTCGTCGCGCTCTATGGCGTGGCGGAAACCCGCGCGCTGATCGAGAAGGCGCTGACCGGCGCGCTCGTCGCCGAACACGAGGCGTTTCTCGAAGCGCGGAAGGCCTGATCGGTTGCCCCATCTGGCGCTTTTCCCGTTTGCGTTGGCGCCGGCCGCATGATGTCTTCAGGCGTCTTCATCCTCATCGCGGCGACGGGGCTGTTCAGCTCCTTCGTTTCCGGCATTTTCGGCATGGCGGGCGGCCAGATTCTGCTGGCCGTGCTGTTGCTCTACATGCCCGTCGCGACGGCGCTGGTGGTCTTCGCCTCGGTGCAGGTGGCTTCTGGAACATGGCGCTGCGTGCTGTGGCGGCGCTACGTGCATCTGCGCGTGTCATGGCAATATGTCGTGGGTTCGATCGTCGCGTTCCTGGCGATGCGCTATGTCAGTTTCGTGCCCGACAAGCCGACCGTTTACATCGGCATCGGCGTCATGCCCTTCGCCGCCTTCGCCCTGCCAAAGCGTTTCGCGCCAAGCATCACGCGGCCCGGCGCGGCCTATTTCTGCGGCGCCTTCGTGATGACGCTGCAACTCATCGTCGGGCAGGCGGGCAACGTGCTCGACGTTTTCTTTCAGGCCAGCGAGCTCGACCGCAAGACCGTCGTGGCGACGAAGGCGCTGACGCAACTTGTTTCGCAGGTGCTCCGGATTCTTTATTTCGGCGCGCTGGCGGGCGACGTCGCGCACGAAATTCCCGTCTGGGCCTGGCTGAGTTTTCTCGCCACCGCGATCGGCGGCACCTCGCTCGCGCCCATCGTCCTGCATCGCATGACCGACGACGGCTTTCGCAAGTGGACGAAGGTCATCATCATCTGCTTCAGCGCGATCTACGTGTCGCGCGGCCTGTGGTTGCTGGCGACCGGCGAGCGATAGGTCGGCGGGCGAAACGCGGGCCTACTGGCTCGTCCAGAGAATGCGCGCGATCCAGTCGACGTTTTCCATCGCGAGCACGCGATCCTCGTGCTCGGGGTTGAGCGATTTCAACTCCAGCGTCTTGCCGGTCTGGCGCCGCAACTCCTTGGCCAGAACCTCGCCGTCGGTCGTCTTGACGACCACGCGATCGCCACGCCGCACGGGCGATTCCGGATTGACGATGATGATGTCGCCCTCGCGATAGACGGGCAGCATGGAGTCGCCGGAAATCTCCAGCGCGTAAGCGTGCGTGCCAGCGAGTTCCGGCGCCTCGATCTCGTCCCAGCCGCCGCCCGCGGGAAACCCGCCGTCGTCGAAAAAGCCGCCCTTGCCCGCCTGCGCCATGCCGATCAGCGGCACGGTCTGCTTGCGCGCCGGGGCGCTCGCGCCGACGAGGCCGAGAAACTGGTCAAGCCGCGTGCCGGTCGCCTCCAGAATCTTGGCGAGGGATTCCGTCGAGGGCCAGCGCGGCCGGCCATTGCTGGCCGCGCGCTTGGATTTGTTGAACGTGGTGGCGTCGAGCCCGGCTCTGCGGGCGAGACCCGACGGACTCATGCCGTGCGCGCTGGCGAGCGCGTCAATCGCCCCCCAGACCTGATTGTGGGTGAGCATCTGGCCTCTCTCTCCTCATCCACGCGGCCGCCGCGCATCCTGACGAGGTTCCTAACAGGTATATATACCTCGTTTCTCGAACGCAACGGGTAAGAGAGCGTGCGCCGGTCGCCCTCAGACGCGCAGCATGGTTTTGATCGCTCGCCGCTCGTCCATCGCGCGATACCCTTCGGCGACGTCGACCAGTGGCAGGGTCAGGTCGAAAACCTTGCCGGGGTTGATCCGGCGTTCCAGCACGAGATCCATCAGATAGGGCAAGAAGCGCCGCACGGGCGCCGGGCCGCCCAACATGCCAACCTGCGAAAAGAACATCGCCTGCCCGTCGAGATTGACGCCGTGAGGAACGCCGACATAGCCGACCATGGCGCCGGGCCGCGCGCAATTGATCGCCTGCCGCATGGATTCCTCCAACCCGACACATTCCAGCACGGCGTCCGCGCCAATATTCCCGGTCAGCGCCCTGACTTGCGCGACGCCGGCGTCGCCACGTTCGCTCACGATATCGGTCGCGCCAAATTCGATGGCCAGATTCTGTCTTGTCTTATGACCGCTCATCGCGATGATCCGCCCGGCGCCCATTTGATTGGCCGCGAGGACGCCCATCAGCCCGACCGCGCCGTCGCCCACGACCACGACGGTCGAGCCGGATTGAACGCGCGCCGCGTCGGCGGCGTACCAGCCCGTGCCCAGCACGTCCGAGGTCGCAAGCAAACTGGGTATCAGATCATCCTCCGGGATTTCCGGCGTGGCGACGAGCGTGCCGTCGGCCAGCGGCACGCGAGCGTACCGCGCCTGGGCGCCGGTCATGAACTCGCGTTGCTCGCAGGACGATTGAAAGCCGAAGCGGCAATGCGGACATGTGTTGTCGGACAGGCAAAACGAGCCGACGACGAACTGTCCGGGGCGGACGGTGGTCACCGCGTCACCGATCTCCTCGACGACGCCGCAATATTCGTGACCCATCGCCAGCGGCGACGTGATCTCGTTGAGCCCGCGGTAGGGCCACAGGTCCGAACCGCAGATACACGCGGCCGCTAGCCGAATGATGGCATCGGTCGGTTTGAGTATCCGGGGCTCCGGGACTTCCTCGCAACGCACGTCGCGTGGACCGTAAAGCATGGTTCCCAGCATCGCCTCACTCCTCCTGGGTGCTGAATTTCATTTCGGCGCGAGATCGCCAAACCAGTAGGAAGCCGTGACGCCGCCATCCATCAGAAAATCGCTGCCAGTGATGAAGGCGCCGTCCGGTCCCATGAGCAGCGCGCCAACGGCGCCAACCTCGTCTGGCGTGGCGGCGCGGCCGACCGGCGAAAGCTCGATCATGCGGCGATAGCCCTCGCCGCGTGGACCGGTGAGTTCATCTTTCGCCAGCGGCGTGATGACGATGCCGGGACTGATCGTGTTGACCCGCGCGCCGCGCTTGCCCCAGCGCGCGGCCTCGGCCATCACGCGCAGTGAATTGCCGCGCTTTGAGAGCTGATAGGCGTGCAGCGAGTCACGAATCCGGTCCGGCTGAAGCATTGGCAGGGCCAACAGGTCGTCGGCGGGCGTGGTCGCCAGCGCCATGTTCTGCTCGGGTGTCAGCGCGCCGAGGCGATGACCGGACTGCGAGGCGATGACGACGGCGGAGCCGCCACGGGCGATGACATTGCCAAACATTTCCAGCGCCAGCGCCGCGCCAAAAAGATCGACCTTCAGGATCGTCGCTGGCGACGCCTGCGAGGGCGAAACGCCGGCCGCGTGGATGAGCCCGACGACATCCCCGATCGCCATGGCTGTCTCGACCAGCGCCTGAACGGATTCGCGCGATGAAACGTCAACGCTGGCGGTGCTGACATCGAAGCCCGCGTTGCTCAGAACCAGGGCGGCGGCGTCGGCGTTTTCGCGACGCAGATCGGCCAACAGCACATGCTTGCCAGCGCTTACGCGCCGCGCGATCGCCTGTCCGATCGAACCGGCGCCGATGACGACAATGACGTTCTTGCGTGTCATTTTAAATCCTCGTGTATTGTTCGTGCGTGACGTGTTCCATCCAGTCGACGACGACGCCATCCTTCATCTCCGCTATGGCGATATGCGACATCGCGCGATCCGGCGCCGCGCCGTGCCAGTGTTTTTCGCCTGGCTCGAACCAGACGATGTCGCCGGGTCGAATGATTTCCACTGGACCGCCCTCGCGCTGAACGCGGCCGAGCCCGGAAATGACGAGAAGCGTCTGTCCGAGCGGGTGCGTATGCCAGGCCGTCCGGGCGCCGGGCTCGAACGTCACCGTCGCGCCGCTGAGGGCGCCGCTTCCTGCGAAGGGCGCGTCGATTTGAACCTTGCCGGAGAAAATATCCTCCGGGCCCGTTCGCGTTGGCGTGGTCCCGTTGCGGGTGATTTTCATGGCGGGGTTACCTCTGGCTATTCGCGGCGCGCGGGCGAACCGCATCTGGCGCGAGGAAAAGATAGCGCGGGCGCGAGTCGAGGATTAGGCTATATAATCGGCATAATCTCATATCTGGAATTCATGAATGCGACGCGAGGATCTGGTTGACCTCAACGCCTTGCTGGCGATCGCGGAGGAGGGCAGTTTCACGCGCGCGGCGGCCCGGCTTGGTACGTCGCAGTCGTCCCTCAGCCACGTCATCCGACGACTTGAGACAAGACTCGGCGTTCGCCTTCTGACGCGCACGACGCGCAGCGTTGCTCCGACGGCCGCCGGCGAGCGGCTTATGGCGACCTTGCGGCCGGCGTTGGCGAGCATCGAAGCCGAGCTCGGTTCGCTCGGGGAACTCCGCGAGAAGCCCGCGGGCGCGATCAGAATCACCACGTCCGAACACGCCGCGACGACCGTGCTTTGGCCCGTGCTGGCCCGGCTGTTGCCGGAATATCAGGATATCCACGTGGAGCTTGGCGTCGACTCGGGCTTTACCGACATCGTCACGGAACGGTTCGACGCCGGGGTGCGACTTGGGGAAGCGCTCGCCAAGGACATGGTCGCGGTCCGTATCGGTCCCGACCTCCGCATGGCCGTCGCCGGCTCGCCAGACTATTTCAGGGAGAGGTCCATCCCTCGCGCGCCGCAAGATCTGGCGGAACACGCGTGCGTCAACATGCGCCTGTCCAGCAGCGGCGGTCTCTATGTGTGGGAGTTCGAGCGGGATGGTCGAGAATTGCACGTCCGCGTCGACGGGCAATTCGCCTTCAACAATACCAATATGATTGTTCGGGCGGCCGAGGCGGGCTTCGGTCTTTGTTTTGTCATGGAGGATCAGATCGCCCGCCAACTCGCCGATGGTCGCCTCGTTCGCGTGCTCGATGACTGGTGCCAGCCGTTCTCGGGCTACTACTTGTACTACCCGAGCCGACGTCAGCCGTCCGCCGCGTTTGCCTTGTTGGTGGATGCGTTGCGATATCGAGGCTAGACTGGCGTCAAGCATTGGGCTTTCCGCAGGCGCAACGCCATCGGGGAAAACCCCGCCTGCGCATTGTGCCGGCGCGGGCGCGTCCCTAAAGTCGTCCCATGACCCTGATCTATAAAATTCTTCCCGTCGGCCTTTGGCGCGCGGCCGAGGCGGCGGGCTCCTTCGTGGGCGCGCCGGTCGATCTCGCCGATGGCTTCATCCATTTCTCGACCGCCGGGCAGACCCGCGAAACCGCCGCCAAGCATTTCGCCGGGCAGGCTGACCTTTTGCTTGTCGCCGTCGAGGCGGAGGCGCTCGGCCCGGCGCTGAAATGGGAGGTCTCGCGAGGCGGCGATCTGTTCCCGCATCTTTACGCGCCCCTGCCGACAACGGCCGCCGTCTCGGTCGCCGCCATTCCCATGGCCGCCGATGGCCGGCACGATTTCACCGGCCTGCTGCCATGATCGGGCTCGCCGGGCGGCTGGCGCGGCCGTTGCTCTTCGCGCTCGACCCCGAGAACGCCCACCGCGTCTCCCTGCTGGGTCTCAAGGCCTTTCCCTTGCCCGAGCGCGCGCCGGACGATCCCGCGCTGGCGGTGGAAGCCATGGGGCTGCGCTTTCCCAATCCGGTTGGCCTTGCCGCCGGCTATGACAAGGGCGCCGAGGTTCCCGACCAGTTGCTGCGGCTTGGCTTCGGCTTTGTCGAGGTGGGCACGATCACGCCGCGGCCCCAGCCGGGCAATCCGCGCCCTCGCGTGTTCCGGCTGACCGCCGACGAAGCTGTCGTCAATCGCCTCGGCTTCAACAGCGAGGGGCAGGCGCCGGCGCTCGCCCGTCTCGCCGCGCGGCGCGGCAAGCCGGGAATTATCGGCGTGAACATCGGCTCGAACAAGGAGACGACCGATCGCGCCGCCGACTACGTCGCGGGCATCGAGGCCTTCGCCGATGTCGCCGGCTATTTCACAGCCAACGTGTCATCGCCCAACACGCCGGGCCTGCGCGATTTGCAGCACGCCGCGGCGCTGGATGAGCTGCTTGTCCGCGCCATCGAGGCGCGCGACCGCGTCGCCGAAAAGCATGGACGCAAGCCGCTCGTGCTGAAGATCGCGCCCGACGTGGATGAGTTCGCGCTGGACGACATCGTTCGCGTGGCGCGCGCGCGCGGCATTGACGGGCTGATCGTCTCCAACACGACGATTTCGCGACCTGACGAGCTGATCGACAAACGACAGGCGGGCGAGTCGGGCGGGCTCTCCGGCCGCCCTGTTTTCAACCTGTCGACGCGCGTTCTGGCGCAAGCGTTCCTGCGTGTCGAGAACCAGTTTCCGCTCATTGGCGTGGGCGGAATCGATGGACCCGAAACCGCCTTCGCCAAGATCGAGGCCGGCGCGACCCTGCTGCAACTCTATTCGGCGATGGTGTTCAGGGGGCCGGGTCTGCCGGGCGAGATCACCCGAGGTCTCGCGGCTATCGCGCGCGCGGGGGGGCTTGCGCGCGTCGAGTTGGCGCGCGGCGCGCGCGCCGCCGACTGGGCGAGCGGCCGCCTCACGCGCGCCTAGGCGGCGAGTTGGCCGGGACGGCGCGGCAGCGCGGCGAGATCGAATTCCTCTATCCGCTTGGGCTTGCTGAAATAATACCCTTGCAGCGCGTCGCAGCCGGCGGCCCGCGCGAGTTCCAGTTGTTCCAGCGTTTCGATGCCCTCCGCCGTGGTCGGAATGCCAAGGCATTTCGCCATCGCGACGATGAGCGAGACGATTTCCCGCGTGCGCGGCTGCGTCGCCATCGCGTCGATGAAGGATCGATCGATCTTGATCGCGTCGAGCGGGAAGCTTTGCAGATAGCTGAGCGATGAATAGCCCTTGCCGAAATCATCGAGCGCGAAGCGCACGCCCTCGCGCTTGAGGGCGTTGAGCGCGGCGAGGCGGATGTCGACGTCCTCCATCAGCACGGATTCGGTGATTTCCAGCGTCAACCGATCGGCCGTCAGGCCGGTGGCGGCCAGCGTTTCCAGAATGCCATCGACGAAGTTCGGCTCGCGGAATTGCATTGCCGACAGATTGACCGAAAGACCAAGATGCGTCGGCCATTTCGCCGCGTCGGCGCAAGCCGTGCGCAGCACGAGTCCGCCCAGTTGATTGATCAGGCCGCTCTGCTCGGCGAGGCCGATGAAGCGGTCGGGCGGGATCAGGCCATGCGCGGGGTGCCGCCAGCGCGCCAGCGCCTCCATGCCGACCACCGTCAGGGAGGCGGCGTCCATGATGGGTTGATAGAAAACCTCGATCCGTTCGTCGTTCAACGCCTCGGCGAGGTCCGCCTTGAGCGCGCGTTGCAACCGCAATTCCATGTCCATCCGCGGGTCGTAAAAGCGGATGCAGTTGCGCCCCTCGGTTTTCGCGCGATAAAGCGCGATGTCGGCGTTTTGCATCAATCCGTCGGCGTCCAGGCCATTGTCCGGCGCGATGGCGACGCCAATGCTCGGGAAGGTCGAGATCACCACGCCGTCGATCTCGAAGGGCTCGCGGATCTTGCCAAGTATGCGCCGCGCCAGCGCGTTGGCGCCATCCGCGCCCTCGCCGATGTTGCATTGAACGATGGCGAATTCATCGCCGCCGATGCGCGCGACGAGATCGAGTTCCCGCACGGACTCGCGCAGGCGTCGCGCCACCGCGCGCAGCAGTCCGTCGCCGACGGGATGTCCATGCGTGTCGTTGACGCTCTTGAATTCGTCGAGGTCGAGAAGCAGCAGCGCGAAGCGCTCGTTGTTGCGCGCCACGCGCGCGAAGGAGTGTTGAATGCGTTCCTGCAACAGCGAGCGGTTCGCCGTTCCCGTGAGTTGATCATGCAGCGCCATGTGCTTGATCTGGTCCTCGGCGTGCTGGCGCGCGGTGATGTCCTCGTGCACCGTCAACCAGCCGCCGCCGGGAATGGGACGGCGCGAGATGAAGATCACGCGGCCATCCGACATGCGCTCGACCGACTGCTTTTCCTCCACGACGGCGACGTCGGACAGTCGGCTCGAAACGTAATGGTCCGCGTTGCTGACGAAGATGCCGTTCCTGACGCGCTTGTCGAGAATGTCGACCAGCGGCGTGCCAGGCATGACGTCGGCGGGCGACAATCCATACATCTGGCTATAACGCCGGTTCGCGCTGATGACGGCCTTGTCGGCGCCGAACAGGGCGACGCCATGGGGCATGTTGTCGAGCATGATGTTGAAGCGATCGTTGAGTTCCTCGAGCGCCGCGCCCTTGATTTCAAGGGACGCCTCGGAGGCTAGCAGATTGTTGAGTTGCGCGTGCGCCGCCCGCAGCAGGTAGCCAGCGCAGACGAGGCTGGCCAGCGCGCCTACCGCGATCTGCGCGGCGCGGGCCTGCCACAGCGCCAGAATGGCGCTTTCAGACGCGGCGACGTTGATGACCAACGGATAGTCGTCGAGCGGACGCACCACCACGCGGCGGGTTTCGCCGTCGAAATATCCCGGCGACGTATAGGCGCCGCCATGCGCGCGCAAATCGTACCAGGGCGATCCCTCGGGCATGCGCGCCCCGGCGCGACTGTTTTCATCGGGATAGCGAACGAGCACCGTTCCATCCCGGCGAAGCAACAGGATGGATTTGTCCTTCAACGACGCGATCGCGCTATAGGTGGACTGGTAGTATCGCATGTTCATGCCAAGCAGCACGACCCCGAGCAGTCGACCGTCGGAACCGGTGAGACGCTTGCTGAAGAATAACGTTGTCTCATTGCTGACGCGGGCGATGACGGTTTCGCCGATGTGCATCCGGTCGTCGGCGTTCTTCAGGAAATAGGCGAAATGCTCGCGATCTCCGATATTGACCCGCGGCGTCGGCCAGGCGCGCGTCGTGACGATGAAATCGCCCTTTTCGTCGGCGATGGAAATCGCGTCGGCTTTCGCCGGCGACTGGAACTTGTTCACGAGAAGCTGCTGGATGTCGGGCGTTTGCAGCTTGGCGCGAAAATCCGCTGGGTCTTTCGGCTCCAGTCGCGCCGCCAGGGCCACTATGTCGTTGAGCGTTTTCTCGACGGCCTGGGTTGAATAGGAAACCTGCTGACCGAGAACGATCGCTAGATTGTCCTGCTCCCGGAGGGCCTGCTCGATCGCGTCGTGGCGGAGGCCCAAAATCGTCATGGCCGTCGCCGTGACCGCCGTGATGGCGAGGGCGATCGAAATCCACGTCAGGCGCCTGAAATCCCGCGCCTCGATCCTCTTACGCATGGCGTCCTGCTCCAGACGCAAATTAATTCGAATTTGCGACCATAGGTTGTGCCTGCGAATTCATAAAAGCGGGTTAATATTCAGGAGACAAATGTTTCGTTCGCTCATTTAGGGAAATTAGCCCTAACGCCGGGCCAATCTCCTACAATTTTAACGAGAGTATCGACGTGACCGTGCCGGCGTCTCACCGGCCGGCGGGGCGTTGGCCGAGCAAGCGGGCGATGAGCCAGATCGGCACGACGATGACGGCGCCGGCGAGGACGTATTCGATGATTTCCCGAATGGCGTCGAAGCCGAGATCCCACAGGCGCTGGATCAGCCGGTCCATGGCGCGGAAAATATCGAGCGGGCGGATGTCGAGCCACATCAGCAACGCGCCGACGATCATCGAGATGAAGAACAGTCGGATGAAAACCGACGTCGGCGATCCGCCCAGGAATCGCTGGATCGCGCTGTCCGCCGGCGCCGTGGAGGCCGGACGCGAGGTCCAGTTCGGATTGGCGGGCGGCGGTTCGATGGTCTGCGTCATGTCGGCTCTTTCCAAATCAACGGGTTTTCAAATGGCGATCGAGGCGATCAAATCCTTTCGCGCGGCGCGCGTTCGTCCTCGCGCAGCAGGCGCATCATCCGTCGCATGAAATCCTCGGCGTAGTCCATCGCCTTGCCCATGTCCTCGCGGCTTGGCAGGGCGTTCAGCGGCGCGCGAGTCCCCGCGCCGGCGACGCGGGCCTCGAGTTCCGCGTTCTTTTTCGACAGCCGCTCGATCTCGTCGCCGAGCGCCGCGCGATCGTCGGCGGCGGCGCGGCATTCCGCGCCCGCGTCCTTCACCGCGCAAAGCGACACCGCGCCGGTTTGCGTGTCGAGACGCAGGAAACCATTGGCGGTGGGCGTCATCGTGTAGCGGGCGGTCTGACCGTCCGTTTCGGCCGCGCGCGCCGCGCCGGCGCAGGCGACGATTAAAGCGAGTGCCATGACGACGCGCATGAAGACCTCCCGGTGGGGCTGTTTCAATATGGCGCGCGCCCATGGCGAAACAAGGGCGCCGCGCCCCGCGCGGTCACGCCTCGGAAAATCCGCCCTGCCATTGGCCAGCCTCGATTTTCGCCGCGGCGATCACCGCCTGCGTGCGGCTTTCGACGCCGAGCTTTTGCAGAATGGCCGACACATGCGCCTTGACGGTGGCCTCGGAAACCGTGAGTTCGTAGGCGATCTGCTTGTTCAGCAATCCTTCCGACAGCATCATCAGCACCCGCACCTGCTGCGGCGTGAGCGACGAAAGGCGGCGCACGATGTCCGCCGTGTCCTTGTCCACCGGGCCGCCGAGCACGAGATCGGGCGGCGTCCACATGCCGCCGTCGAGAATGGCGCGGATCGCCGTGCGCATGGCGTCAATGGCCGTTGTCTTGGGAATGAAACCCGACGCGCCGAAATCGATGCAACGTCGCATGACGCCGCGGTCCTCGTTGGCCGACACCACCACCACGGGCACGCCGGGATGTTGCGCGCGCAGATACATCAAGCCTGAAAAGCCGCGCACGCCCGGCATGGATAGATCGAGCATGACCAGATCGACGTCCGAATTGGCGTCCAGCTCGCGGCTGAGTTCGCCGAGGTCGCCGCATTCGACGATCTCGGCCCTTGGCGCGGCGCCCTCGACGGCCTGACGCAAGGCGCCTCGGACGAGCGGATGATCGTCCGCGATGATGATACGGCTTTCGGCGCTCAAGGTTTCCTCCCGGCGCGGCGCGAACGTCGCATAGCTCCCCACGGCTATCCAGACGCTTGCATTCGGCGCGATTGTCATATTGTTCATCGCGTGGTCGCGGGCGCAAGTCCAATGCGAGGGAAGATCGGGTGAAAAGGCCGCTAACCGACGAAGACCTGACCGAGCGCGCCGCGATTGACGGGCGGGTCGTGTTCGCGACGGCGGCCTTCGCGATCGCCGCCGCGCTGGTGGCCTTGCTGGATCGGGTGGGCGCGCCGCCGCGGCTGGTGGCGATTCTCGGGCCCGCCGTGGCCCTCGTCGGCCTGGCGTCGGTCGGCTTCCTGCTGCGCACGATGCGCGTGTCACGCTTTTATTCCGCCGGTCGTTCGGTTCCCGCCGCCTATGCCGGCTTCGCCTTCGCGTCGCTCGCGGCGGGTCTCGTCACGCCCTTCCTGCCGCCGGTGGCGGGCGGTCCGTCGTTCCGCGTGTTGCTGGGCGGTTTTGCCGGCGGTCTGGCGCTCGCGGCTCTCGCGGGTGGGCCGTTGTTGCGCAAGACCGGGGCTTTTTCGATTCCCGATCTCATCGCCGGACGATTTCCCAATCTCGCGCTCCGGCTGGGCGTCGTGGCCGTTATCGCGGGCGTTGGCTTCCTGATCGGCGTCGCGGGGTTCGCCGGCGCGGTCGCCGGTTTTTCACGCGCGACGGGGCTTGGCGTCGGCGCCTCGCTCTGGCTCGGCGGGATCGTGCTATTTTTTATCGTCGCGCCCGGTGGCGTCGCCGGGCTTGTCTGGGCAGCGGCGGGCGCGGCGGGCATGACGATGGCTGGCCTCGCCTTGCCGCTGCTTGTTCTTTACACGCGCGGCGTTGGCTTGCCGCTGCCCGCGTTCGGCGACGTCGCCGCCTGGAGCGCCAGCCTTTCCCGCATGGCTGAATGGAATCTGCGGGCGGGCGACATTCAGCCGACGGGATGGGGCGCCATTCTGGCCGTCGTGCTGGGCGTTGGCGCGCTGGCGCCCCTTTTGACGCCCGCGATGGCGACACGCGACACATCGGCGGCGCGCGGCGCCGGAGCGGCGGGTCTTTTCTGGTGCCTGATCTTCGCCGGGCTCGCCGCGGCGACGCTGGCGCTTTCGACGCTGGCGCTGGACGCCGCGACGGTGGGCGCGCGGCCCGAGGCCCTGCCGGCCCCCGTGATCGAGGCGAGCCGGGCGGGGCTGATCGAGATTTGTGGCGGCCATCCCGCGACGCCGGCCGCGGCGCGCGCCGCCTGCGCGGCCCGGTCAGGCTTCAGCGGCGCGCTGTCGGGCGCCGACGTCGTCGCCAACGGTCGTTTCCTTTTGCTTGGCCTTCCGGCCCTGCGGGGATTGGGCGAGGCTCTGGCGGGCCTCGCGGCGTCCGGCGTCATCGCGCTCGCGCTGGTGCTGGCCGCCGCCGGGTTCCAGACCTGCGCGACGGCGTTGGGCCATGACGCGTTTTATCGGGTGCGCGAAGCCACCGCGATGACAAGTCGACGGCTCGCCGTCACGCGCGCCATTCTGGCCGTCGCGATCATCGCCGCCGGTCTTTTGCTGGCGGGCCGACAACCCGACCCGCGCGCGCTGGTCGGCCTCGCGATCGTGTTATGCGTGGCGACGGTGACGCCCTTGCTCGCCCTGTCCGTGTGGCCGCGGGCCGAAGGCGTGGACGCCGCCGCGGCCTTGCTCGCGGGCCTCGCCTCGGCCGAGGCGATGATCTGGTGGCGGGGCGGACTTGAATCGCTTGATGGCGTCGGCGCGGCGGCGATCACGGCTTGCGTGGTGAGCATGCTGACCGGATTCGCCGCCAGCTTCCTGCATCCCGCCGATCCCATGAGCCTCGGCGGCGCCTTCGCTCATGGGCTTCTGCGTGGCCGAGGCGACCTCATCAATCCCGACAAGGGCGCCTGACCGGCGGACTCGGCCCGCGCGTCAGGCCTGCTGGATCGCCGACACGATCCAGGCGTCGGGGCCGGCGCCGCGCGGACGGGTAAAGGTCCACAGCTCCGTCGCCTCGCTCGGCGCGTTGGCGTCGCCGGAGACAATCCGCCCGCTCGCGCGGTCGACCATGACGTCGATCAACGAGAAGCGCATGGCGACGGTGGCGAACTCGTCGCCGCCCTCGCGCCACGCCTCGGAGAGGTCGCCTTGCAGCAGCTTGGGGTCGGAGATGCGGTTGACCGCGCCCTTGCGGGCGTTCTCGGCGAACTGCTCGGCGAAATAGCCCGCCATTTCCGGTGTCGCCAGCGTCCGCAGTTTGCCCTGATCCTCCTCGCCATAGGCGATCTGGATTTCGCCAAGTCGCCGTTCGAAGGCGTTGAAGTCCATGGGCGCGAGATTCAGGGGAGTCGATTGCGGCGCGCCGCCGCCAAAGCCGCCGCCCGCCGGGGCGGCGCCGGGAAACGGCCCCGCGCCGAAGCCCTGCCGCGGGCTCGCGCCGGCCATCGCCGGCTGTTGCCGGTTCTGGAACCAGGCCCAGGCGAGACGCGCCAGCATCACGACGAGGCCGATTTGCAGGAGGAGCCCAAGGATCGACATGAGATCGCCGAGCCCGCCAAACAGGCCATGGCCGAACAACATGCCGAACAGGCCGGCGCCGATGAAGCCGCCCAGCAGGCCGCGGCTGAAGGCCGAGCCGAAAAAGCCCGTCGAGGGCGCCGGGCGCGGCGCGAAGCTGGAGCTTGGCGCGGTCTGGGGCGTCGCGGAGCGTTCCAGCGGCGCGGCGGATCGCGGCGCGGTGTTGGTCATGGGCGGCGGCGAAAAGGTCCGCGTGCCCCGGCTACCGAAGCTGGCGCCGCCGCCGGCCTTGGCCTCGGCCATGGCGGGCGCCAGGGCGAGCCCGAGCGACAGCATCGCCGCCAGAATGCTTTTGCGGGATGCGAGCGTCTTGAAAGACATGGAAAACCCCACGAGCGGGCCCCGGCGTCCGTGCCGTTCGATGCTGGCGCGACGATCGCGCCAGAACCCCGGGGCGACGAGCATATGGATGGCGGCGGTCCGTAAAACTAGGGCGAAGACGTAAAATATCGATCGCCGCGTCGGCTGCCCCCTTCCGGGTCTCGCGCCGGACTTGGCCGTCAAGGGCCCTGAAGCGCCCCCACGACAATGGCGCCGACGCAAAGAAAGGCCATGAAAACGCCCAGCAGGTCCATGACGTAAGGCGATGTCGCGCGACGCATGACGAACTCCTCGACTTGAGCCTTGCCGCCGCGCTCGCTTTTCGGCGGACCAGAAACTATTGTCCGCGGGAACGGCGACGGAATTGAGATGGATAGCGAGAGCCCCTTTCGCAAGGCTGGCCTTTTTGGACACGCGCGCGACCGGCGCGGCTATCATCACGGCAGCCTCAAGGATGCGTTGCTCGACGCCGCCCGCGCGCTGCTGTCCGAGCGGGGCGGCGGCGGCTTCACGCTGGCCGAGGCGGCCAAGCGCGTCGGCGTAACGGCGGCGGCGCCCTATCGGCATTTCGCCGACCGCGGCGCTCTCATGGCCGAGCTTGCCCGCCGCGGATTCGAGATGTTCGCGCAGCGCATGGCGGGGGCGTGGGATCAGGGCCGTCCCGACCCGGTGACCGCGCTCAACCGCATGGGCGGCGCCTATCTGGGCTTCGCCCGAGAGGAACCGGGGCTCTACTCGGCCATGTTCGCCGACGCGGGCGCCCTCATGCGGGAACCCGCCTCCGGCATGGCGGGCAACAAGGCGTTCGAACAGTTGCGCGAGGCGACCGCCGCGGCCTTGCGCGCGCTGGGCGGTTCGGCCGCCGACGCCCCGCTGCTGTCGCTTCGCATATGGTCGCTGTCCCACGGCGTGGCAATGCTGGCCGCGGGCGGCCACCTCGCGCCCGCATGCGACACCGACCCCGAGAAGGTTCTCGTGGGCGGGGTGCGCGCGCTGCTGGAGCAGACCGCGCGACCGGGCGCCCCCTCTGGGCCATGGGGCCTGTAGCGGATTTTCAGACGACCGCGGGCCCAGCGCGGCCCGTGGTTTCGTCGCGCCGGACCCGATTATTTTTTTGGGGGCTCGGGCGCCGTTTCGCCGTCGGGGTAGGTAACTTTCAGCGGCTCTTCGTCGGCTGAAACATCGTCAAGGATTTCCTCGACTTTCTTGCCGATTTCCTTCGCTTTTTCCTCGATGGATTCGAAAATGGATTTTTCACCGGCCATGCGCGCCTCCTGAATTCTCAAAAAACAATGTCACAATACATGCGGCGCACCGTCGTTCAAATCGGAAGATTCGATCCATGCTCGACTGGCGATGAGCGATGCAGACCCCGCTTCCGTCAGAATCCATAGCCCCAAACACCCGATGTTGGTCCCCAGGGGGTAGCCGCCGCCGACGGTTCCGCCCTCGCGCCGTCGTTCTGGCCCACGCATACGAAAATAAGCCATTCCGGGATCCTCAAATAAATTCCCGAGGACCCCTTCTCCGTCGATGAATGTAAATGTATATTACATTCACATCAGGAGCGTGCGTCTCCCGATGCGCCGGGGGCTATTGGAGCAAACCCATGTCTTATTCATCTGAAAGCGCGTCACGGCCCGAACCGGGCTGGAATGGTGGAACCTATCACGGCGGTTGTGGCTTTGCCCGATGGCGGCCGCTCGAACTGCTGGCGATGATTCTGGGCTTCATCGTGTTCTGGCCCATCGGGCTCGCCGTGATCGGGTTCAAGGTCTGGCAGCGCCGCAGCGGCTATCAGGGCGATGTCTTCGCCTTCGCCGAGGAGCGCGCGCGTTCGGCCCGCGACGCGTGTCGCGGCTGGAAATCTTCATCTGGCGGCGGCTGGGGCTTCAGGCCGACCGGCAACACCGCTTTCGACGATTGGCGCGCCGGCGAATTGTCGCGTCTCGAGGAAGAGCGCCGCAAGCTCGAGGCGGCGGAGCGTGAATTCGCCGAACATATCGACCAGTTGCGCCGCGCCCGCGACCGCGAGGAGTTCGATCGGTTCATGCGTGATCGCGGAAACCGCGGTCAGTGACTTTCGCTCCCCTTTGGGCCGCGCCGCCTGTGACGATCGCGCACGCTCTGGTGGCGCTCGTGGCGCTGGTTGGCGGACTTGGCGCGCTGGCGCTGAAAAAGGGAACGACGGGCCATATCGCCTCCGGGCGGATTTTCGCGGCGGCCATGATGGCCGCCGCGATCTCTTCCTTCGGAATCACCGATCTTTGGCGGGGCCATTTCGGCCCCATCCATCTTTTGTCGATCCTGACCATCTCCACCTTGCCGCTCGCGGTTTACGCGGCGCGGCGCGGCCAGACGCGGCGGCACGCTCGCGTGATGATGTTGAATTTCATGGGCCTGCTGATTGCAGGCGTCTTTGCCGTGGCGTCGCCGGGTCGCGTGCTGAACAAGGCGGTGGCGATGACATCGCATCCGCCGGTTTTATCCGCCGCGGCGCGTTAGGCCGGCGCGAGCGCCCGTGTCATGCGGCGCAATTCCGGCAGGCACGAACCGCAATTCGTGCCGGCCTTTGTCGCCGCGCCAATCGCCTCGGGCGTCGCCGCGCCAGCGTTGATCGCCGCCTGAATTGTGTTGAGCGGCACGCCGAAGCACGCGCACACCAGCGGTCCCGCGTCCGCGACGGCCGCGCGTCCGGCGAGCAGCGCGCGGCGCGCGGCGCCTTCCAGTCGCTCGGCGCCGAACGCGTCCGCGACCATCGCGAAAGTAGCAATGGGACGCGCGCGGCCAAGAAACGCGATCGCCTCGATCCTGCCGTCGCGCAACAACGCGGCGCGGAACAAGCCGCGCGCTTCGTCCCTCAGCGTGAGTTCATCGCCATCGCCGCCAACCGAGCGCAGCGCGGCGAGAATGGCCGCGTCGTCGGCGTCGGTTTCGAGCGTGGCGACGAAGCCGCCGTCCACCGGTCGCCACGCCCAGAAGCCGGCTGGCGGCGCGAAGCGATGGCGCGCCGCGATGAAACCAGCGCGGGCGAAGGCGACGGGCGCGATGTTGGCGGGAGTCGCCTTGGAGTCGGGCTGGCCGGAGAAGGGATCGCATAGGGGATGAACAAGGGCGCCAACGCGCCCGCCGCCCGATGTCTCGTCGTTCCAGTGAATGGGCGCGAAGATCGTTCCCGGCGTCTGGCCGCCGTCGATGTCCACGCGCAGCGTCGCCGCGCCATGCGCGGAGTCGACACGCGCGAGACCGCCCGCGACAAGCCCCGCGCGGGCGGCGTCGTCGGGATGCACGGTCACGAAGGGTTCGGGCCGGTGCGCGCCCAGCCGTTGCGATAGCCCCGTGCGCATCATCGTGTGCCACTGGTCGCGCACGCGACCGGTGTTCAGAATGAAGGGAAAGGCGCTGCTCAATTCCGCGACGTCCGGCGGCGCGATGGCGATGAATTTCGCGCGGCCATCCGACGTGAAAAAACCGCCCTTCGCGAAGAGGCGTTTTTCGCCGGTTCCGTCCGCGCGCACCGGCCATTGCACGGGCGCGAGCGCGTCATAGGCCTCGCCGTCGAGCGTCGCGAGCGGCCCAAGATCGAAATCGCGCTGGCCATCGTTCTCGAATGTCGAGAGCGCCGCGTGCTCGCGGAAAATATCGGCGGGCTCGTTGTAATCGAATCCGGCGAAACCCAGGCGCCGCGCCACGTCGCGCATGATCATCCAGTCGGGTCGCGCCTCGCCCGCGGGCGGCATGAAGGGGCGTTGACGTGAAATGCGCCGTTCGCTGTTGGTGACGGTGCCATCCTTTTCGCCCCATGCCGTCGCGGGCAGCAGGATGGCGTTGGGCGTGGTGGAATCCGTTGAATTCACGTTTTCCGACACGACCAGCAAATCGAGCTGGCGCAACGCCGCGCGAATGTCGTCGGCGCGCGGCAGGCTGACGGCGGGATTTGTGCCCATGATCCACAAGGCCTTGACGCGGCCTGACGCGATGGCGTCGAACATGTCGACGGCCTTGAGCCCTTCCGTCCGCGCCATGTTCGGCGCGTTCCAGAATCGTCCGACGCGCTCGACATTTTCGGGCTCGAAACCCATGTGCGCGGCGAGCTGATTGGCGAGGCCGCCGACCTCGCGCCCGCCCATGGCGTTTGGCTGGCCAGTCAGTGAAAACGGGCCCATGCCCTCGCGGCCGATGCGGCCCGTCGCGAGATGGCAATTAAGAATCGCCGCGACCTTGTCGGTTCCAACGACCGATTGGTTGACGCCCTGACTGAACAGGGTGACGACGCGCGGCGTTCTCGCCCACGTCTCGAAAAAGCTGGCGACCGCGACGCGCTCGAGACCACACACGCGCGCCGTCGCGTCGATGTCGGGCGCGATGGATCGCGCGCGCGCCAGCGCGGCGTCGAAATCGCGCGTATGCGCCGCGACGAAGTCGCGATCGAGAAAACCGCCGTCGGCGAGATAAACGAACAAGCCGGAAAACAGCGCGCCGTCGGTTCCATGGCGAAGCGCGATATGCTGGTCGGCGCCTTCGCTTGTTTCGGTTCCGCGTGGATCGATGACGATCATCCGCGCGCCGCGCGCCTTCGCCGCCATCATGCGTTGATGCAGCACGGGGTGGCACCAGGCGGCGTTCGAGCCCGTGAGCACGAGCAGATCGGCGCGGTCGAGATCCTCGTAGCAGCCGGGCACCGTATCCGAGCCCAGCGCGCGCTTGTGGCCGGCGACGGTCGAGGCCATGCAAAGGCGCGAATTGGTGTCGACATGCGCCGAGCCGATGAAGCCCTTCATCAGCTTGTTGGCGATGTAATAATCCTCGGTCAGCAACTGCCCGGACAAATAGAAGGCGACCGCGTCGGGTCCGTGCGCGTCAAGCACGCGCCGCAAGCCGTTCGCGACGGCGTCGAGCGCGACATCCCATCCAACGCGCGCGCCCTTCATCATCGGATGCAGCAGGCGCGTTTCCAGCGCCAGCGTTTCGCCAAGCGCGGAACCCTTGGAGCAAAGCCGGCCAAGATTGGCGGGATGATCGACATCGCCCGCGATGGCCGCGCCACCCCGCCCATCGGGCGTCGCCGCGACGCCGCAACCAACGCCGCAATAGGGGCAGGTTGTCTTGACCGTTCGGGGGGCGATGCCGTGCATCATGCGGCCATCGCGAGCGCGCGCCCGAAGATCAGATCGTCGCGCATCGCGCTTATGTCGATATTGTCGCGAATGAGTTCCTGATACCAGAGCGCGTCGCGCGTATCGCCAATCAGTATGGCGCCGACGAGCCGCGCGTTGTCGATCACGAGTTTTTTGTACAGCCCATCCGCCGCGTCATCGAGCTGGACGGTCTCCTTGCCCTCGCCGACGAAGTCGCCGGCGGAAAACACGCCAACGCCGGAAACCTTGAGATTGGTCGCGGGCGTCGAGCCCGCGTAAGCCGCCCTTGTGTCCCCGGCAAGCCGACGCGCCAGCACGCGCGCCTGTTCGTAGGCGGGTTCGACCAGCCCATAAACAACGCCGCCGGCCTCCGCGCATTCGCCCAGCGCGAAAATATCCTGGTCGCTTGTCGCCATGCCCGCGTCGACGATGACGCCGCGGTTGATCGCAAGCCCGCTGGCGCGCGCCAGATCCGCATTGGCGCGAATGCCCACCGCGCAGACGACGAGATCGGCGGGCACGACGCGGCCATCCTTGAGTTCGAGCCCGGTCGCGACCGTATCGCCAGTCACGCGCGCGGTGTCGGCGCCGAGCAGAACCGTCACGCCTTTCGCCTCGATCGCGCGCTTGAGCAGGTCCGCCGCGCGCGCGTCGAGCTGGCGCTCCATCAGGCGATCCATCAGATGAACAAGGGTGACGCGCATGCCCGCGCGCGCGAGCCCATGGGCGGCCTCGATGCCCAGCAAACCGCCGCCGATGACGACGGCGCGTCCGCCGCGCCGCGCCGCGGCGAGCATGGCGTCCGTGTCGCGCAAATCGCGGAAAGTGAGCACGCCGGGCAGGGTCATGCCGGGCGTCGGCAACCGGATCGGATGCGAACCCGTCGCCAGAACGAGTTTGGAATAGGCGACGCGTAAACCGCTTTCCAGCGTGACGCTTTTTGCCGCGCGATCGATCGACGCCACGGCGCCGCCATAAAGCGTGGTGACGCCCCGCGCCCGCCACCAGGCGGCGGGCTTCAACTCGATGTCGGCGGGATCGACCTCGCCGGCCAGAACCGACGAGAGCAAGACGCGGTTGTAGGCGGGGCGTGGCTCCGCGCCGATCACGATGATGGCGTGGCGGCCGAGCGCGCGCGTCGATAGCTCGTCGACAAGCCGCGTCGCCGCCATTCCCTTGCCGACAATGACCAGCGGCTCGCTCATGGCGTCACGATTTCGCGCCGGGATAGGCGGCTTCGGTCATCGCGGCGGACAGGAGGCCATACGCCTTTTGCCACGCCTCCCGGACGTCGTCGGTGAAGGCCTTGCCGAGTCCCTTGTCGAGCGTCCAGATCAGGGCCTCGCCAACGATGGGATAGTGCCTGGCCTCGACCCCGTACGACACGTGGTCGATGGCGAGCTTGCGCGCCACGGGCAGGATCGACTCGAGATGGCCGAGGCTTTGAACCACCAGCGTCAGGGCGGACATCAGCTTCATGCCTTGCGCCTTCATGTCGTTCCTGAACAAGGGACGAACTTCCGGCGCGATCTCGAACAGGCGCGTGTAGAAGAGGTCGGCGACCTTCTCCGAGTTGGCGGCGACGGCGGCGAATGTGTCCTGAACGCTCCAGATTTCGTCGGGGGACATGGCGAACTCCCGTCGCTAATTCGTCAAGCGGCCTCGACGAGCCGGTGACGCTCATAGAGGAATTTCAGTACCGCCTCGCGCGCGGCGATATAGGCGCGATCGGTGACGAGTTCGAGCCGCTTGCGCGGGCGCGGCAGCCGCACGGGCAGCACTTCGCCGATCGTTGCGGCGGGCCCATTGGTCATCATCACGATCCGGTCGGAAAGCAGCACGGCCTCGTCGACGTCATGGGTGATCATGATCATCGTGTTGCCGAGTTGCGCGTGGATCTGCATGATCGAGTCTTGCAAGTGCGCGCGGGTCAGGGCGTCAAGCGCGCCGAAGGGTTCGTCGAGCAGCAGAATCTTCGGTTGCATGGCGAGCGCGCGGGCGATGCCGACGCGCTGCTTCATGCCGCCCGAAATCTCCGACGGGCGCTTGTCGCTGGCGTGGGCCATCTGCACCAGTTCAAGATTATGCATGATCCAGGCGTGCCGCTCGGCGCGGGTCTTCTTGCCGGAGAACACCTTGTTCACCGCGAGCGCGACGTTCTCGTAGACGGTCAGCCAGGGCAGCAGCGAATGGTTCTGGAACACCACGGCGCGCTCGGGGCCCGGTGAGTTCACCTCCCGATCCTCCAGCAGCACGCCGCCGTTCGTCACCGTTGACAATCCGGCGATGAGATTGAGCAACGTGGATTTGCCACAACCTGAGTGGCCAATGATGGAAACGTATTCGCCATTCTCGATGACGAGGTTGACGTCGCGCAGAACCTCGGTCGTCTGGGCGCCGCGCGAGAACGACTTGTCGATGTGGTCGAGCTTGAGATAGGCGGACATGCTGTGCTCCCTAGGTCGGCGACGCGCCGCGCGTGACGAGACCGCCGAAGCCAGCCACGATCTTGTCGAGAAGGAAGCCGACAACGCCAATGTAGGCGAGGGCCACCACGATGTCGGACAGGCGCGAGGAGTTCCACGCGTCCCAGATGAAGAAACCGATGCCGACGCCGCCCGTGAGCATCTCGGCCGCGACGATCGCCAGCCATGACAGGCCAACGCCGATGCGTAGTCCGGTGAAGATATAGGGGGCCGCCGACGGGGCCATGATCTTGAAGAAAAACTCCACCTGGTTGAGTTGCAGCACGCGCGCCACGTTGCGGTAGTCTTGGGGAATATTGCGGATGCCCACGGCCGTGTTGATGATGATCGGCCAGATCGATGTAATGAAGATCACGAAGATCGCCGAGGGCTGACTGTCGCGAAACGCGGCGAGCGCGATGGGCAGCCACGCGAGTGGCGGCACCGTGCGCAGCACCTGAAAGATCGGATCAAGTCCGCGCATCGCCCAGACGGACTGGCCGATCAACGCGCCCGTCAGCACGCCCACGATGGCGGCGAGACCGAAGCCCTCGGCGACGCGCTGCAACGACGTCAGCACGCGCCAGCCGAGGCCGATATCCTGCGGTCCGGCGACGAAGAACGGATCGGTGATGAGATCGCGCGCCTCGCTCCAAACCTTGGACGGCGGCGGCAAGGTTGAACCGGCGCGACCGAAAGCCAGTTGCCAGATCAGCAGCAGGATGAGGAATGTCACGAGCGGCGGCACGACATTGAGCGCCACGCGCCGGGCGTTGGGCGCGAGCCGGGCGACGAATGAATCGAACATGGATCTGGGCCTCGGCGAAAAGGAGATGACCGCGGCGCCGGGCTTGGCGGCTTTCTTGTCGGAGTCGCCATCAAGCGCTGTCATGGACATGCCAACTTCCTGCGATGTTTGGATTCCAGACGGTCAAGCGACGCGCTTGATCGCGAGGCTCTTGAGATAGGCGGTGGGGTCGGCGGGATCGAATATCTTGCCGTCGAACATGGTTTCGACGCCGCGCGAATCCGTCGCCGGTATGTCGGCGGCCGCGACGCCAAGCGTCTTGGCGGCTTCGCGCCACAGATCGGCGCGATTGACCTTGCCGACAAGGCTGGCGACATCCATCGTCGGGTCGTACTTGCCCCAGCGAATATCCTCGGTGAGGAACCAGGCGTCATGGCTCTTGTAGGGAAACGACACGCCGCCCGCCCAGAATTTCATGAAGAGATCGCTGCCCTTGGCGACGCGGCCATCGCCGTAATTGATGTCGCCCTTCAGGCGTCCGAGAACGTCGGCGGGCGGCACGTTGAACCACTGGCGCTTGCCCAGAATGTTGGACATTTCGTCCTTGTTGGCCATGGCCTCGCACCATTGCTGGGCTTCCATCACGGCCATGAGCAGCGCCTGCGTGGCGCGCGGGTTCTTGTCGACCCAGTCGGCGCGCATGGATAGCGCCTTTTCCGGGTGCTTCTTCCAGATTTCGCCGGTGGTGCAGGCGGTGAAGCCGATGTTCTGATTGACGAGTTGCTCGTTCCACGGCTCGCCGACGCAGAAGACATCCATGTTGCCGACCTTCATGTTCGCCACCATCTGCGGCGGCGGCACGACGATGGTCGAAACGTCCTTGTCGGGATCGATGCCGCCGGCGGCCAGCCAATAGCGAACCCAAAGGTCATGCGTGCCGCCGGGGAAGGTCATGGCGATCTTCACTTCCTTGCCCTCCGCGCGCTTCTTCGCGAAGGCGGCCTTGAGCGGCGAAGAATCGAGCGTCGGCTTGAGATCCTTGTATTCGTTGGAGACGGAGATGCCCTGCGAGTCGTAATTGAGGCGGGCGAGCACATACATGGGCGTTGGCACGTTGTTCTGCGTGACCTTGCCCGTTGAAATCAGATAGGGCATCGGCGACAGGATATGCGCGCCATCGATGCCGTTGCTGGCGCCGCCCAGCACGAGATTGTCGCGTGTCGCCGCCCATGACGCCTGCTTGGCGACATCGACATCCTTCAACCCGTATTTGTCGAAAATGCCTTTTTCCTTCGCCACGATGAGCGGGGCGGCGTCGGTCAGCGCGATATAGCCGAGCTTCACGCCGGTGACCTCGGGGCCCGCGCCTTGCGCGAAGACGCCACGCGGAAACGCCATGCCGGAGGCGGTCACCAGGGCGGCCGCGCTGGTCTTGAGCGCGGCGCGCCGCGTCAGATTGGCGGTTGGGCGGAACTTCATGGGCATGCGCGTCACCTGATCGATGTGAAAAACCGGAGCCGCCAGGGAATGTCGCGCCGGTGGGAGGAGGACCGTCGTGACAACGCTCCCGAGCGCCGTCTGGAGAGCGGCGGGAGGACCGCCGCGTTCCGGCATTCATCAATCAAGGCGCATGCCAACTCGGGTTGGCGGTCAATTCCGGCCAAAGCGCTCGATTATGGCGCGGCGAGGCGCGCGGGCGGGGCGTGGCTCAAAAAAAGTGCGCCACGGAATTACCGCGGCGCACAAAAATTCATCAGCGATCAAATGGTAAGCAAATTTAGCGCCTCGGCGCCGCCCGGCTAAGCTCGCGGCGCCCGGTCGCCGCGCGCTTCGGCGAAGGAGACGAGGCGACGGCGGTCCTCGTCCCAGAGCGCCAAGGGCACGCATTTCAGGCTCTGCGCGATTGTCAGACGATGGACGCGCGCGAGATCGGGGTGGTCGCTCATCACCTGCTGGAGCCGATAGAACGGTATGCGGCTGCACAGGTGATGCACGTGATGCACACCGATGCTGGCCGTGAACCAGCGCAGCACCGCCGGCAGGTCGTAATAGGAACTGCCGTTGAGGGCGGCGTCCGAGACGTTCCATTCGCCGTCCTTTTCCCAGGTCGTGTTCTCGAACTGGTGCTGGACATAGAACAGCCAGACGCCCATCGAGGCCGCGAGCAGGGTCAGCGGCGCCTGGATCAGCAGGAAGGGCCAGAGGCCGACGAGCATGATCAGGCCCGTCGCCGCGAGGCCGATCATGGCGTTGGTGCCCATGGCGCTCAGCCAGGGCGTCGCCCCGCCGCGCATGAAGCCGATCGGCAGGCGATGTTGCAGAACGAACATGTAGGCCGGACCAACGACAAACAGGATCAGGGGGTTGCGATAAAGCCGGTAAGCCATGCGCTGGGAGAAGGGGCGCGATTGATATTCGCGCACGGTCAGGGTCGTGATGTCGCCCACGCCGCGGCGATTGAGATTGCCCGAGGTCGCGTGATGAATCGCGTGGGCGCGCTTCCAGACGTCGTAGGGGGTCAGGGTGACGACGCCGAGCGCGCGCCCCAGCAGGTCATTGAGCGCGCGATGGCGAAAATAGGCGCCGTGGCCACAGTCGTGCTGAATGACGAAAACACGCACGACAAGGCCCGCGCCGGGAATGGCGAGCAACAGGCACAGCCAGTAGGAAACCGACAGCGACCACCACATCGCCGCCCATGTCGCCGCCAGCGCCGCCGCCGTGATCCCCAGTTCCAGCCAGCCGCGCATGGCGTTGGGCTCGCGGTAGCGGGCCAGAATCGGCAACCATCGCCGCGCCTCGCTCGCGCCGGCCGCGGTTTCGGCGGGGCGTTCTTCCAGCAACAAGTCCCGGGTCAAGCGCGCGCACCTTTTTTCCTGGGCCGGGGACATGGCTCCGACCTTGGGCAATCGCCAACTCGCATGATGTATCGCCCCCGCGAAAAAAGCGCGCCGCGGCAAACGCGCGCGCTCCACCCGCCCCCGGAAGGGCGACCCTAGCGGGCCTGCATAGAGACAGGCCATGGCGATGACAAGGCGACCGCTTGATCCAGCGGCGACGAAATAAGGGGAAATTCCCGTCCAGCGACATTTATTTTCGCAGGCGTCTCTCGCCAACGCGCCAGACGTGGACGAAAGCCGTCAGCAGGAGCGCGCCCGCCAGAACCGGGTTGAGGATCCATCCGGGGCCGAGCGCCATCGACGTGATTAATATGGCGTTGATGCCGGCGGGCGGATGCATGCAATCGGCGAGAATCATCGCCAGCGTGGCGAGTCCGACGGCCGCCGCGCCCGCGATGGGGCCGCCACCCATGACGGAAGCGCAGAGATAGCCGGCGGCCGCGCTCAAGACATGGCCGCCGATGATGGCGCGGGGCTGGGCCGGCGGCGCCTCGGGCAGGGCCATGGTCAGAACGATCGAGGTCACGAAGGGCACGCGCGCCAGTGGTTCGTTGGCGAGATTGGCGAAGAACTCCATCAGGCCGATGCCCACGCCCGCGCCGAGGGAACGATACAGAGCCAGGACGATCCGGTCCCGCCGCGAGGCGTGCGGCGGCGCGCTCAATATTCCCACTCCACGCCGACGCCGACCGATGTCTTGCCATCCATGCTGGTCTCGCCCTGCACGCGGATCCGCTTGGTGACGTCGACGCCGACGTTGACGGCTGATTCCTCGGGCTTCGTCCCGGTTTTCACGCCGACGCTGATGTTATCCGAAATGTAGCGCGACGCGCCCACCCTGGGGCCATTGGAGCCGCTGGCGTCGATGTCGAGCGAATCCACGCCCAGCGCCTTGCGCATCTTCTCGAAGGCGTCGATCCCCGAGCCCGCGCCGGAAAACTGCGCGAGCGCGCCCGCCAGTTGCACCGCCTGGAAGGGCGACAACGACCCCGACGCCTTCGCGAACAACAGGCGCGAGAGCACCTCGTCCGATGGCAGTTCCGGCGTCGAGGTGAACGCGAAAACGGGCGCGTTGGCGGGGCCGCTGACGCCGACATTGGCCGTGACGTCGCCCGCGGTGGTCGAGGCGACGAAGTCGAGTTCCGGCGTCAGTCCGCCGGCGAAGGTCAGCTTGCCGCTGGTGAGATCGATGCGCTGGGCCAACAGTTGCATCTTGCCGCGGCGCAGGTCGAAGGCGCCCATGGCGTTGGGCTTCAGGATCGAGCCATTGAGCTTCAGATCGCCGCCAAACTCCGCGTCGATGCCGCGCCCGCGCACGAAGATTCGGTTGGGCGCGGAAATCGCGAGTTCGAGCGTGGCGTCGAACGAGGATTTCCGCGCGGCGGCTTTCGCTTTCTGCCGGCGTTCTAGTTCGAGCATCTGGCGCGCGAAGCCCTTCGCGTCGATATGAATGGTGCCCGGCAACGGCTTCAGCGAGGCGGGAATCCGATCGGGCACGGTGACGTCCATGGTCTGGATCGTCACGCGCCCATTGACCTTCGGCGCGCTGCCCATGGCGCCGGAAATATCGAGATCGAGATCGGCCGTGGCCGACACCGTGTCGGTGCTGGCGAGTTGCGCGTTGCGCGCGGTGACGTGGATCGCGCCGGGCATGCCCTGATCGGGCGCGATGGCGACATGGCCCGTCGCGCTGATCTGGCCGCCATTGCGCGTCGCCGCGCCGAGCGAGGCGATGTTCAACTCGCGGCCACGCGCTTCCACGCGCGCGTTGATCTTGTCGAGATTGACGCCGTTCAGCGGGTCGGCGAAGGCGCCATCGGCCATGGTTATTTCGCCCGCGAACATGGGCGCCGCCGCGGAGCCGGTGACGCGCATGTCGAGATTGGCCTTGCCGCGCAGCGTCTGGCCGTTGGCCGCGAGCGCCGTGTTCGCCAGAGCCGCGTCGACCAGGCCCTTGATCGTGACATCGAGCGCGCCGGCGCCGTCGACGGGCGCGGAGCCGCCGACCTTCACGCGGCTGTTGGTCCCCAGCGCGACGTCGGCGTCGACGCTCGTGCGACCACCGGCGAGGCGTCCGCTCGCGGCGATGTCGATCGCCGGCAGTCCATTGGATTTTGTTTGCGGCGAAACAAGCTTGGCGATGGTGACTTTCCAGTCGCCCGTCGGCGCCTTCATGTCGCCGCCGATGCGCGCCTCGCCATTGAGCGCGCCCTCGAGCGCGAGCGAGGCGTCCGCCATGTTCGCGACGGAGAGCGGGATGGCGCGCGCCTTCGCGATGATGTCGAGGCGCTCGCCAACCGAGCCATCGATATCCAGTCGACCGCCGCCGATGTTGACGGCGAGCCCTTTAATGTCCGTGCGTCCCGCGCCCGTCGTCACCACGGCGGGGCCGGCGAGCGAAAGTCGCTGGCCGCCGCGCTGCGCGCTCAGGCTTGCGATATCGACGCGCATGCGCTCGCCCGGCGTCAGCAAGGCGCGGCCAAGAATCGCGAACCCGCGCGCGTCGACCGCGACATCCAGCGCCGCGCCCGCGCCATCGGGCTTCGCCGTTACGCGCGCGCGCGTGATCGTCTCCTTGCCGACGCGGACGTTTTCGACGCTGGCCTCGCCGTCGAGCGCGGGTCGTCGCAACACATCGCGACCCGCGATGCGCGCGCTCAGGCGATCCAGCGCGATTTGCGGCGCGCGAATGGCCGCGCCGCTCGCGGTCACGCTGACGTTCTGTCCGCCGGCCGAAGCTTCCAGCCCGATATCGGCGTTGATTTGTCCGGCGAGCTTTTGCAGCGCCATGGCCGAGAGGTCGTCGAGATCGGGCACCGACAGCGCGAGGCGCCCCGTCGCGAGTTGCGCCTCGTCCAGCGTCACCGCGCCTTTCAGCGTGGCGCGACCGATGGCGACATCGAGACCGTCGATGACGAAGCCCTTGCCAGCGCGCGCGGCGCGCGCCGATCCGCGCGCGGTCTTTCCATCGATGGTTCCATCGAGCGACGCCGTCGCGTTGGCGTCGCCGAGGAGGTCATGCGCCTCGCCCTTCAACGCAAGTCGCGGCACGCCGCGGCCGAGCGCGGTCGCGTCGACAAGCGCGATCTCGAAGGCGAGGTCGGGCTTGAGCAGCGAGCCAGACAGTTTCGCCGTCGCCGATGCGTGACCGGTGACGCGCGCGTCGGCGCGCTTGACCTGCGGAATATCGAGGCGCGCGACAACGGTGGCGGTTTCCTTCGTCGCCGCGCCGTCGATGTCCGCGCGCGCGTTTTCGCCGGCGACGGAGAAATTCTCGAAGCCAAATCCGCCGTCCGCCAGGGTGCGCGCGACGCCCGTGATGGCGACGCGCTTGCCAAGCAGGCCATCGAGCGCCGCCACGCCTGATCGCGGCCCCTCGATCGTCGCCGAAACCGTCGCGGCGAGCGGTCCGCCGTCGAAGCGCGTGCGAATATCCGCGTCGAGGCGACCGAAATGACCTGACTTGAAGGCGAAGTCTTCCGCGACGGCTTGCAGCGCCACGTCGAGGCGCGCGACGACGCCGGTCGCGTGGGCGCGCGCGTCGAGCGTCCGCGCGCGGAACGCCGCGCCTCCGGCTTCCGGCGCGCCGTGCACGCTCGCCGTCGCGTCAATGACGCCTTTCGCGTCCATGCTTCCGGCGGCATTGGCGCTTAGGCCGGCCGCGGTCAGCGTCAGATGATCGAGGGTCGTCGCGCCATCGGCGGCGACGGCGCCCGTCGCCTCCACTTGGGTCGTGGCGGCGAACAACGGCCTGACATCGACGGGCAGCAGCGGCGCGACGCGCGCGTCGAGCGCGGCCGAAAACGCGCGCGCGTCGCCCTTTCGCGTCACCGCGAAGGTTCCCTTCGCGCCGATGGCGTCGCCAGCGACGGCGGCGAGCGTCGCGCGAAAATCATCGAGCGGACCATCGCCCGCCAGGCTGATTTCGACGGGCGGCAAGCCCGGAATTTTCGCCATTCGCGCGACGAGTCCGCCGGCGGGTTCGCGCGCGTCGACATTAAGTCGCAAATGTCCGCCATTTGGATCAAAGGCGACGTCGGTCGCAATGGCGCCGGGCGCGTCGAGGCGCTTCACGTTCAGCGTCAGCGCCGCGCCATTCGCGCCGAGGTCCGCTCCGCCGCCAAGGGCGAGGTCCATCGCCGCGCCCGCGATGGGTTCGGCCAGTATGAGATGATCCAGCGCGTAGGCGGCGACATGCACCGTCACCGGCAAACGCGGGATCATCGGCCCATCGCTTTTGGCGGTCGTCCGGGCCGCGGCGGGCGCGGGCTCGGGGCGGCGCAAAGCCTCCACCTTGCCGATGGCGACGCGTTCTATTTCCGCGCGCGCGCCAAACAGGGCGAGCCGCGCCCAGTCGATTGCGACGCGGTCAACGCGCAGCCAGACCCCCTTGCCGTCGGCGAGCGCGATGTCGCGCGCGACGACCGTCGAGGACAGCGGATGCTCGATGGCGCCA
Organism: uncultured Hyphomicrobiales bacterium; assembly: GCA_903861645.1. GTDB lineage: Bacteria > Pseudomonadota > Alphaproteobacteria > Rhizobiales > Beijerinckiaceae > Terripilifer. Next base: position 41,455 of record CAIOVE010000011.1, on the reverse strand, counting down.
ATGGACAGCGCCATGTCCGGCGACGACGCGGCGCGCGAGACCATGCCCGCCAGCCAGACGCCACCGGGCGCGCTTTGCATGAAGCCGCCGGCGATGGCGAGCGCGAGCAGCGGCAGGCCAATGATCGTGGCGCGCCGCGAGGGAAAGCGTCGCGGGCGCTCCATCAGAAGGCCTCGCCGATGCCGATGAACACGGCGACGCGCGCGTCGCCATTGCGCGGGTTGAGCGGCGTGGCGACATCGAGCCTTACCGGGCCTATGCCCGTGTAATAGCGCAGACCGACGCCGGCGGCCGTGCGCATGTACGTGCTGAAATTCGGCACGGATGCGTTGAAAGCCGATCCCGTGTCGACAAAGGGCACGATGCCGATTTCGTCCGTGATCTTGACGCGCGCCTCCAGCGACGCCTCGAACAGGCTGCGGCCGCCGACATAATTGCCGGCCGCGTCCGTCGGGCTCAGCGAGCGATAGGCGTAGCCGCGCACCGAACCGCCGCCGCCCGCGAAGAAGCGATAGCTGGCGGGCACGTCGGCGATGGCGGGGCCGACAATGGAGCCCGCGCCCACGCGCCCGGCGATGATATAGCGCGCCTCGTCGTCGATCGCCTGATAGGTCGACACCTGCGCCTTCGAGACCACCATGCCGACGCCATTGGGCAACGCGTTCACGAAGGGCGTGACGCCCGCCACCGCGCGCAAGCCCTTCGTTGGCGCGAGCAGGCTGTCGGTGCTGTCATAGGTCGCCGACACGGGAAAACCGAGCAATGAATAGTCATGCCCGCCAAACGTGTCGTCCCAATGCCCACGCTCGATGAGCACGCCGCCCTGCACGGAAGCGGTCTCGCTGAAGCGATGACGAATCTGCGCCGTGATGTTGGCGTAGGCCGACTGATAATAGTCGGTCTTCTCGCGCATGACCGCGGCGTCGACGAGAAGGTCGTTGCGCGTGCCCCAGAGCGCCGGCTTGAGAAAGCTCGCCTTGACGCCGCCGATGATGTCGCTCCACTTCAACGCCTTGAAGCCATTGAACGAGGCGCCGCTGGTGAAGGGCGCGAGACCGCCGGTAACGTCGAAACGCAGCCGCTCGGCGCCGCCGAACAGATTGCGATCCATCCAGTAGGCGCGCAGCGAGGGACCATCCACGGTGGAGTATTGCGCGGCGGCGCCGACGGCGTGAACCTTTCGCTCCGTCGTTTCAACGGCGATCGGCAGATTGCCGTTGGCGTCGAGCTTGTCGCCGTCGATGACCTTGACCGAGCCCACGGCCTCTATCTTGGCGACGGACTTGCGCGTGTCGGCGAGACGCTGCGGCGAGTAATCCTCACCCTCGCGCAGATAGATGTAGGAACGGATGACGCGCGGGTCGATGCCGGGCGAGCCGCGCGTTTCAACCGCGCCAATGCCGGCGCGCGGGCCCGGATCGATCGTCACCTTCGCGTCCATCACATCCTGCTCGTGATGGACCGTCGCATCCGTCGCCGCGATATTCGCCAGCGGATAGGACTTGCCGCGCAACTCGTCGATCCATTGCGTTTGCAGGCTTCGCAGGGTCGCGGCGCGCGCGGGATCGTCGGGCGCGATCTCGAAGGCGCGCTTGGAGAACAGCGTGTGATCGATGGGCGACTTCGTGCGCGCGTCGTAGACGCTCAAATGGCGCAACGTGAACAGCGGGCCGGGATCGACCTCCACGCGCACCGGCGCGACCGCCTGATTGCGCAGTCGCTCCGCCGCGTCCGCCGCCGCGTTCACGCCGCCGCCATCGGGCGTGACCGGTACGCCCGCGACGCTCATCCGCACCGTGGCGTCGAAATAGCCGCTGGCGCGCAGGGCCTCGGACAGCCGGGGAAAATCGGCGACCGCGCGGCGCGACAGTCCCGCGCCGGTGGAGGGCGCCTCCTGCCGCAAGCGCCACGTGTTCGAGGCGTCCTTGACAATGGTTTCCAGGTCTTTTCGCCCGTTGAGGCCAATCACCTCGACATTGTAGGGCAGGGCGTCGGCGCGTGGCGTCGGCGCTTCTTCCTTGGAGCCAAAAAGGCCAAGAAAATCAAACGCAAAGGCCTCGTCGGCCGCGGGAAACGACAGAATGATCGATCCCAGGGCGGCCGTGATTGCAGTACGCGCGGAAGACAAGGCCCCAAACTTTCAATGGCAATTCCGTAAACCATAATCCCGGACCGTCCGCCCGTCCATGAGAACAGGGTTAATGGCTGGGGGCATGGTTAACCATTACGGAATGCCGCGATCGTTCGCTCGCCCTTGGTCGGGACGAACGCACGGGCCAGGCCACGGCCCGCGCGACGCGCCGGTCAGGCCGAGGAGACAATCTTCAGCTTTGGCTTTTCATGCGCCGGCCCGCCCTTGGGCAGGCCGGGAAAGAGATCGTCGGGCAGCGTCTTGATGTAGTCGAGTATTTCCGCGCCCGGCATGACGTCGGCGTATTTGGCGTGCATGTCGCAAAGGTTGATCGCGTGGCTCGCCTGCGAGCGATCAAAGCAGCCGTCCTCCGCGATGGCGACGTGGAAGTTGAGGCTGAAGGCGTCGATGACCGTGGCGCGCACGCAGCCCGATGTCGTCGTGCCCGTGACAATCACGCTGTCGGCGCCCAGAAGTTGCAGATAGCTTTGCAGGTTGGAGCCGAAGAAGCCGGACGGCTTCTGCTTGAGAACGACGAGATCCTGCGCCTGTGGCGCGATCTCGGCGACGATGGCGTTGGCGTCGATATTCTGCGTGGGTGTCGGCAGGCTTTCACTGGTGCGCGTGTTTTTCCACGCCCAGCTGCCAACATCCCAGCCGTCGGCGCGGTTGACGCCCGTCGTGTAGATGACGGGCAGTTTCTTGGCGCGAAAGCCGGAGGCCAGTTCCTTGATGACGGCGATCGCGTCCCAGCTTTCGGCGCCGCAGGAATTGCTCCAGCGCTTGATGGATTCAAGGATTGGCTCGGGCCTGTCGCCCGCGAATCCGTAGCTGACGTCGATGATCAACAGGGCGGGCCGATTGCCGAACCCGCCGCGGGCGCCAAACCCGGAGGTCTTGAAGACCGCCTTGTCGCGTTCGGTCAGGTATTTGTCCCAGATACGCTCGTTGCTCATGCCGCCCTCCTCAATAGTTGACGGCCTTGGCCTGCGGCGCCGTGGCGCCCCTGGGCAGGTCGAACATGCCTTCCGGCAACGTGTCGAGGAACGAAATGACTTCCGCCGTTTTGACCACGTCGGCGTATTTCGCGTTCATGTCGCAAAGATTGATCGCATGGCTCGCCTGTGAGCGGTCGAAACAGCCTTCCTCCGCAAGCGCGACGCGGTAATTCAGGCTGAAGGCGTCGAGCACGGTGGCGCGCACACAGCCAGAGGTTGTCGTGCCCGTCACGATGATCGAGTCGCAGCCGAGCAAGGTCAGGTAGCTCGCCATGTTCGTGCCGAAGAAGCCCGACGGTTTCTGCTTGAGGATGACGATGTCGCGCGGCCCCGGCGCGATGTCCTCGACGATCTGGTTGCCGTCGACATTGCTCGCCGCGACCACGGGCTTCTCCGCGCCGCGGCTGTTCTTCCAACTCCAAGAGCCCGAATCCCAGTTATCCTCGCGGCGCACGCCCGTCGTGTAGATCACCGGCACGCCCTTTTCATGCGATTTGTCGATCAACGACTTGATGGCGGCGACCGCTGGCCAGCTTTCCTCGCCGCACGAGTTGCGCCACTTCTTGATCGATTCGAGGATCGGCTCCGGCTTGTCGCCACAGAAAGCGTAGTTGACGTCGATGACCAGCAAGGCCGGGCGCTTGCCAAAACCGCCGCGCGCGCCATAGCCCGAGTAGGCGAAGACTTCCTTGTCGCGCTCTGTGAGGAACTGATTCCAGATGGGCTCGGACATGTTCTACTCCTTCGATACCTCTGTGGTTTCGCTTGCGATCAATTGGTGGGCGACTTGCCCTTCAGAAAGCGCATGTCGATGATGTCGTCGTAGGCGACATCCTGCTTGAGGATGTTGGCCTCGCGCACGACCGCTTGCGCTGTCTCCCAGGATTTGCGTGAAATCGTTCCGTCCTTGCTCCACATCTCATCCTTGAGCGAGCGCGTGACCGTGGCGGCGATGTCCTCGTCCGCCATCGTCGGGAATTCCTTCTTGGCGATCTTCATCGCCTCTTCGGGATTGGCGAAGGTGAAGGCCAGTCCCTTGACCACGCCGTTGACGAATTTCTGAACCGTTTCCGGCTCCTTATTGATGGACTCGAGGCGTACGTTCAGCGTCGAATAGGCGTAGGGGCCAAGCTCCTTGGGAATATTGATGAACGGCTCGCCCCAGATGCCTTCCTTGATGCCGCGCGTGATGAAGGGCTCGGTGACATTGCCGATCTGCGCCTGTCCGGTCTTGACCGCCGCGATGACGGCGGAACTCGTTGTCTCGACAAGCGTGACGTCCTTCGTCGCATCGAGATTGTACTTCTTCATCAGATAGCGCGTGATCGAATTTGGCGTGCCGCCATAGGGGCCGGGCGCGATCGTCTTGCCCTTGAAATACTCGGCCATCGACTGTCCCGCGGCGGGTTCCTTGCCCTTGGGCGTGACGAAATAGACGTTGCCGCGGTCGACCACGTTGACGACCGCGCGCAGTTCCGCCCCCTTCAGCTTGGCGAAGGCGTCATGCTCGGGGCCGCCAATGAAGGCGAAGGCCTGCCCCGACAGAACGGCGTTGGTGTGGCCGGAGCCGCTTTCGATGGTGAGAATTTTCACCTCGATGCCCTCGTCGGCGAAAAACCCCTTCTGGATCGCCACATACAACGGCAGATAGCCCGTGCCATGCACCGGCTCGGCGACGATCAGCGTCTTCTTTTCCTGCGCCATCGCGCTGGTCGCGACGCCCACGCCCATGAGCGCGGCGACGGCGAGGCGACGTGTCAATCCATGCATGACAAACTCCTTGTTTGAAGGCGACGCGCCCTAGTTGCGCGCGCCCTTGCGCAGCACGCTTTCGAGCCATGAAACGGCGACATACATGACCATGGACAACGCCGAGAGGACGAACACCGCGACCCACACGAGCGCGATTTCATAGGTTTGCCCGGCGTAAAGGATGGTGCGGCCAAGTCCGAACTGTGAGGCGACGAATTCGCCGACGATCGAACCGGTCAACGCGAGGCCGATGTTGACGCGCAGGATGGAGATCAGCCAGGGCACGCAAAAGGGCGCGACGAGCTTGGTGAAAACCTGCCAGCGGCTGGCGCCAAGCGAGTAGAAAAGCTTCTCCTGATCCTTGTCGACCGCCTGCACGCCGGCGAAGGCGGTGAGCGTTGAGACGACAAGCGTGAGGGCGGTGGCGATGGCGACCTTGGAGGCGAGCCCCATGCCGAACACCAGAATGATGAGCGGCGCCAACGCCAGCTTTGGCAGCGATTCCAGGCAGATAATGTAGGGCTGCACGATGCGCGCGTAGTTGCTCGACCACCAGAAGGAAAGCCCCAGCAGGCCGCCCGCCGTCGTGCCGATGAAAAAGCCCAGCAAGGTCGAGCGAAAGGTGTGCGCGATGTCGACGAAGGCGTTGCCCTCGGTGAAATAGACGACGCCCGTGCTCCAGATCGCGCTTGGCGACGACCAGAAGAACGGATCGATGAAGCCGACGCGCGCGCCAATTTCCCACAGCGCGATCAGCGCGACGAGGAAGCCGATCTGAAAGGCGACAATGCTCCAGCTCGGCCAGTCGCGCCGCGTCGGCAGGCGTCGGCGCGCGCGCCTTGGCCCATCCGCGCGGCGAAGCCGCGCGCCGAACAGGCTGAGCGGTCCGGGAGACGGGAAGGCGGTCGATTTACTGGTCATAGACGACCTCGCGATGATGACCCTTGTTCAAGCCGCCACGGGAGCCGCGGGGGCTTCCATGTGCAGCAGGTCGAGGCAATATTTCTTCATGGCGACAAAGCGCGGCGAACTGACGATGGAGCGGTCGCGCGGACGCGGCAGATCGATCGGCAATTGCTCGATCACGCGGCCGGGGCGGCTCGCCATGACGTAGATGTCGTCGGAGAGGAAAACGGCTTCCTCGACGTCATGGGTCACGAAAACCACCGTGCGGCCGAAGTCATTGAACAGTTGCAGGAGCCATTCCTGCATCTGCGCCTTCGTCTGCGCGTCGAGCGCGCCAAAGGGCTCGTCGAGCAGCACGACGTCCATGTCGACCAGCAATGTGCGCAGCAGGGCGGCGCGCTGGCGCATGCCGCCCGACAGCGAGGCCGGGTAGAGGGACTCAAAACCGCCGAGACCATATTTGCGCAGCAGGGGCGCGGCGCGGTCGCGCGCCTCGGCCATCGGCGTTCCCCGAATTTCCATGCCGAGGCAGACATTGTCGAGCACGGTGCGCCACGGCAGCAGAAGGTCTTTTTGCAGCATGTAGCCGACCTGGCCGATGAAGCCGGTGGCGTCCTCGCCATCGATCAGCACCTTGCCCGTGGTCGGCGGCTGCAAGCCCGCGACAATATTGAAAATGGTGCTCTTGCCGCAGCCAGAAGGCCCGATGAGGCTGATGAACTTGCCGGCGGGCACTTCCAGATGAACGGGCGCGAGGGCGGTGAAGGTCGAGCCCTTGGTTTCGAAAACCATCGACACATTGTCGAGAACAAGTTTCGGTCGCACGGCCATGCTCGACCTCCCATTGGGGCGTGAGCGAAATTGCAAAACAGATGATGCATGCGTCGTGCCACCCGCCGCGGCGCGTCTCGAAGGGCTATTTTTCCGCGTCGGGCGCGCGGGTGACCCGAATCCCGCGCGATAGCGATGAACACGGGCGCCCCCAAAAAGGGCGATCGCATGCGCAAAAGGCGCCAAATGCCGCGGGCCCGCCGGGGCGACCCGCGTTGAGTTTGCGCGCCAACCCGGCTAGCAGAAGGCGAGGAAAATTCGCGGGGAGAAATGTCGTGGGCAAGCGTACACAAGTTATCATCGTCGGCGGCGGACCGGTCGGCGTCGGGCTGGCGATTGATCTCGCCCAGCGCGGCGTGTCGTCGATCCTGATCGAGCGCCGCGAGGGCATGCATAACGTGCCGCGCGGCCAGAACCTGACGCAACGAACGCTCGAACATTTCTATTTCTGGGGGTGCGTCGACGAGGTGCGCGCCGCGCGCCTGCTGCCGCCCGAGGTCCCCGCCAGCGGCATCGTCGCCTACAAGGATTTGATGAACGAGCACTGGCACAGCTTCGAGGGGCGCGAGATCGTCGGCCAGTACTATTTCCAGAAGAACGACCGCATGCCGCAATACCAGTTCGAGAAGGCGCTGCGGCGGCGCATGGCGTCGCTGGCGCCCATCGAGGCGCGCTTCGGCTGGAAGGTCGTCTCCGTCGAGCAGGACAATAATGGCGTGCGCGTCGGCGTCGAGCACGAGGCGGGCGACGGCAAGCGCGAGACGCTGGAGGCCGACTATGTTGTTGGCTGCGATGGCGGCCATTCGATCGTGCGCGAGCAGGGCGGCATCAAGCGCGACGGCACCGATTTCGATCAGATCATGGTGCTCGCGGTGTTCAAGTCGCGCGAGTTCAACGAGGGTCTGAAGCGTTTTCCCGTGCGCTCGACCTATCGCTCGATGGACCCGGAACTGAATGGCTACTGGCAGTTCTTCGGGCGCGTCGATCCGGAGGAAACCTTCTTTTTCCACGCGCCCGTGCCGCCCGACACCACGCGCGACAATTATGATTTCACGGCGCTGTTGCACAAGGCGGCGGGCTTCAAGTTCGCCTGTGAATTCGAGCATGTCGGCTTCTGGGACTTGCGCGTGCAGGTGGCGCGGAAATATCGCGCGGTCCGCGTGCTGATCGCCGGCGACGCCGCCCATTCGCATCCGCCCTATGGCGGCTTTGGCGTCAACAACGGCCTGGAGGACTCAGCCAATCTCGCCTGGAAGCTCGCCGCGCGCATCAACGGCTGGGGCGGCGAGAAACTGCTGAATTCCTACGATGAGGAACGTCGCCCGATCTTCAAGATGGTCGGCGAGGAATTCATCGCCGCGCGCATCAAGTGGGAAGGCGAGATCATCAACCGCCATGATCCCGTCAAGGATCCGGAAGCTTTCGCGCGCGACTGGGCCGAACTCAAGACCGGCGCGGGCCCCATCGTCTCGAACTTCGAGCCGAATTACGAGGGCTCGTCCATCGTGTTCGGACCGCCGGGCGGCGTCACCAGCGCGCGTGGCAATTACATGTTCAAGGCGCGCGCGGGGCATCATCTCGCGCCCCGGTCGTTGTCGTCGGGTCGCAACGTGTTCGAGGAACTGGGCGACGGCTTCGTGCTCTTCGCCTTCGACGCGGCGGCCAGCGATGTCGCGGCCTTCGAGACGCAAGCCAAGGCGCTGGGCGTGCCGTTGAAGGTGGTGCGCGACACGCGGGCCGGCGGGCGCGAGGATTTCGAGGCGGCGCTGGTGCTCGTGCGCCCCGATCAATACGTGGCTTGGGCGGGCGAGGCGGCGCCGGTGGATGTCGCCGGCGCGCTTCGCAAGGTGGCGGGCCTCGATTAATTCAGCGGAAAAAGCCTGTCGCGGTCATGCGGCCGCGACAGGTCGACGGGTACGCCGCCGGGAATGATGCCCGTCGGGTTGCACCGCAGGATTGAATAGTAATTAGCAACATATTGCGCCGGAAACACCGTCGCCGCCACGCCGGACGTCGCGACGAGATCGCGCGTGTAATTCGAGAGATGACGATAATCCTCGATGCGCTGGCGATTGCATTTGAACAAAGAAAAATACGCGACGTCGAAACGCACGAGCGTCGGCAGCAGGCGCCAGTCGGCCTCGGTCACGCGGTCGCCGACAAGATACCGCTGGCGCGACAGGCGCTCCTCCAGAAAGTCGAGCGTTTCGAACAGGGCTCTGTAGGATTCGTCGTAGGCGCCCTGCGATTTTGCGAAGCCGCAGCGATAGACGCCATTGTTCACCGTCTCGTAGATGCGCGCGTTCAGCGCGTCGATTTCGGCGCGCAACTCGACCGGATAGAAGTCGAGATCGTTGCCGGCGACGCCGCGAAATGCCGAATTCAGCATCCGGATGATTTCGGAGGATTCATTGTTGACGATCTTGCGGGTCTTCTTGTCCCATAGCGTCGGCACGGTGACCTTGCCTGTGTAGCCGGGCTCGGCCGCCGCATAGGCTTCGTGCAGGTAATGAAACCCGTTGACCTCGTCGGGCGTGCATTCGGGAAAGCGCGCGTTGCGCTCATAGGTCCAGCCCTGTTCGCGCACATGGGGTTGCGCGTAGGCGACGGTGATCGCGTCCGCGAGCCCCTTGACGGCGCGGTAGATCAGCGTGCGATGCGCCCACGGGCAGCCATGCGCGACATAAAGATGATAGCGCCCGGTCTCGGCCTTGTAGCCCGATGAGCCATCGGCCGTGATGCGGTCGCGAAAATGAGATTCCTTGCGGCGAAAGTCGCCGGCGCCGCCGGTTTCCTCGGCGAGGGTCTCGTCGGTCCAGACGCCATTGACCAGAATGCCCACGGTGAACTCCTCGGGATGTTCGAAGCATCATCCTGTCGGGAGATCGCCGCCGCGGCAAGCCTCAGGCGCGCGGCCCCGGCCACATGCGCCGCAATACATCGTCTCGACGGATGAAATGATGCCAGAGCGCGGCGAGCGCGTGAAGGGCGACCAGCGCGAACAGGGTATAGACGAGCCAGCCGTGATAATCCTCGGCGGGGTGGAAGATCGCGCGATCCGATTTGACGCCGAAATCGATTCTGAACAGGCCAAAATCGAAGGCGCGCCCATGCCAGACGAAGGCGACGATGCCGAGCGGCGGGATCGCCAGCATGATAGCGTACATCAGCATGTGCAGGGGATGCGACGCCTTGCGCGAGAAGGCGTCGACGTCGGCTGGCAGTTCCGGCGGCGTATGCGTCGCGCGCCAGAACACGCGGATGATCACGAGCGTGAAGAACAGCAGGCCGAAGATCGCGTGGAGGTTGATCCAGGTTGGTTGATCCGCCTTCGCCATGCCGTCCAGCCGCAGGCCGACCGCGCCAATGAAAAAAACCAGCACGGCGATCAGCCAATGAAGATGAATGGCGCCCGCGTCGTAGCGAACGAGGGCTTTCGGCTTGTCGGTCATGGTTCTCACCGGGAGAAACGCGCACTGGATGACGCGCGCTCCGCATGGTTAGGGCCGGACGTTGGCAAATTCAAGACGGCGCGCTTGCTTGCGGCGCCCCGCCGCGGAGGCTAGATTCAAGGCTCGATCAAAAAGCTGGCGGGAGGATGCGTGAGCAGGGCCCTTGAAAAAACCTATGACGGGATCATCATCGGCGCGGGTCATCAGGGCCTCGTGCTGGGGAGTTATCTCGCGCGCGCCGGCCTGAAAATTCTCATCGTCGATCGCCGGCTGGACTATGGCGGCGGCCTGATGACCAAGGAAGCCACCTTGCCGGGCTTCTATCACAACCTTCATTCCATCAATCATTTCAGCATTTCCGAGACGCCGTGGTTTCGCGATCTCGGGCTCGAGGATCGCGTCACCTATATCACGCCGCGTTATGAATTCGGGCAGGCGCACCGCGACGGTTCGGCGCTCGTGTTCGGGCGCGACCGCGAGGAAACCATCGCCAACGTGGCGCGCTTCTCGGCGAAGGACGCGCGAACCTTCCGCGAGTGGAACAAGCGCGCCGAGGAAATCACCGCGCGCATTCTGATCCCCGAGCGCTACGCCGAGCCCCTGCCGCTTGCCGAGCGCGAGGCGTTTCTGGCGAAGTCCGACATCGGGCGCGATTTTCTGGCGATCAGCCAGCGCCAGCCGCTCGACGTGGTGGAAGAGCTGTTCGAGAACGAACACGTCAAGTTGCTGTTCCTGTTCAAGGTGTCGCTGTTCGGCACCTGGCTCACCGACACCATGTCGAAGACGAGCCCCACCGGCTCGGTCATTCGCGCCTTCGATCTCGAGACGGGCTATCAGCTCTGTCAGGGCGGTTCGTTCAATCTGGCGCGCGGCCTGATGGAAACCTTCATCGCCGCTGGCGGAACCTTCCAGCCGCAGGTCAACATCAGCCGCGTCGTGCTCGAAAACGGGCGCGCCACCGGCATCGAACTGGCCGATGGCCGCACCGTGCGCGCCCGCCAGTTCGTCGCCAGCGCCATCGACGTGCATCAGACCTTCGAGAATCTGGTGGGCCGGTCGCAGCTCTCCGCGCCCTTCCTCGAAAAGCTGGACAAGTTCCAGTACACGAACTGGTCGATCTTCGGCGTCCATCTCGCGCTGAATGAAAGCCCGCGTTTCGCCGCCGAAAAGTTCGATCCCAATATCAACCGGGCGCTCAAGTGGAGCATCGGCGCCGACAGCATGGAGGATCTGTTCTCGGCCTTCGAGGACGTCAAGGCGAACCGCCCGCCGCGTCTCACCCAGTTTGGCTCGGGGCCGCTCAGCCTGCTCGACCCGACGCAGGCGCCGCCCGGCAAGCACACGACCTATTGCTGGCACGTCATGCCGATCGACCCCGACCTGTCGGGCCAGAGCCACGAGGATTTCAAGGAGGAGTTCTCCGAGAAGATCATCGAGACCTTCGCGCGCTACTGCCCGAACATGACCCGCGACAATATTCTCGCCAAGGCCGTTTATACCGGTCGCGAATATACGCGGGAGCTCATCAACATGCGCCACGGCGACATATTCATGGGCGCCTTCAACGCCGAGCAGGTCATGTACAACCATTTCGGCTACCGCACGCCCGTGCCCAATCTCTACATGGCCGGCTCCGCCGCGCACCCCGGCGGCGCCATCTCCGGCGGCGCCGGCTATATCGCGGCGGGCATCATTGCCCGCGACCTCGGACTCAAGCCCTGGTGGAAGCCGGGCGACGCCGCCGAGGCGCTGGGGGCGCTGGCCTGAACGGGCCGCGCCTTGCTTTCGCCCGTCGGCCCGGCTAACCCCGCGCCATGAATGCGACAAAACCAGCGACCGAGCAGGGTTCCCTGGCCCTGCTGCGGCGGTTGTTCTCGGAATACGGGCGTCCGCATCTGCGCGCCTACGTGGCCGGCGCCCTGCTGATGGGCGTGGGCGCCGCCGCGACCTCCTATTCCGCGTGGCTCCTGTCGCCCATCGTCAATGGCATGGTCGGCGCGGGCGGCTTCAAGGAGCTGCGGGCGCTGTCCTGGGTCGTGTTTGGCCTGTTCACGCTGCGCGGACTGGTCACCTTCGGCTCGCTTGCCCTGTTGTCGCGCGCCGGCAACCGTGTCGTCGCCACCATCCAGCGCGAATTGTTCGACGCGCTCCTGCGTCAGGACATGCGCTTTTTCCACGACCGGCATTCGGCCGAGTTCATGACGCGTCTGTCGCTGTCGGCCAACGGCATGCGCGACGCCATGCAGCAGACGATCACCTCGACCAGCCGCGACGCGCTGACCGCCATCGGCCTTGTCGCCGTGATGATCGGGCGCGATCCCATGCTGGCGCTCATCGCGCTGGCGGGCCTGCCGGTCGCGGCGGCCACGCTGGGGCGGCTGATCGGCAAGATTCGCAAATTCGCCCGCCGCTCCTTCGACGGTTCGACGCGCATCGTCGAAACCTTGCAGGAGGCGGTGCTTGGCGCGCGCATCGTCAAGTCCTTCAATCTGGAGGACGTCATGCGCGCCCGCATGGGGTCCGCCATTCGCGAGGTCGAGCGCTCCGCCAACCGCATGGCGATCACGGCGGCGATTTCCAATCCCGTCTCCGACGTGCTCGCGGGCTTCGCCATCGGCGCCGTGATTTTCTATGGTTCGTGGCGCGTGACGATCCAGCACGCCGATCCCGGCTCGCTGTTTTCCTTCATCGCGGCGTTGATGCTTGCCTACGAGCCGCTGAAGCGCCTCGGCCGCTCCAACCTCGACATTCAGAATGGCCTCATGGGCGCGCGCATGATTTACGAGGTGCTCGACGGTCCGGGCGTCGAGGCCGCGGCGCCCGGCCTCCCCGGGCTCGATGTGTCCGGTGGCGGACGCATCGCGCTGGAGGGCGTTCGCTTCGGCTACCGGCCCGACGAGCCGGTTCTCGTCGGCGTCGATCTCGTCGCCGAGCCCAACACGACAACGGCGCTGGTCGGCCCCTCGGGCGGCGGCAAGTCCACCATCATCGGTCTCATCCAGCGGTTCTATTCGCCCGACGCCGGGCGCGTGCTGATCGACGGACAGGACGTGATGAAGGTCGATCTTCATTCGCTGCGCGCCTCCATCGCCTTCGTCTCGCAGGATGTGTTCCTGTTTCGCGGCACCATTCGCGACAACATCGCGCTGGGGCGGGCGGGCGCGACGGAGGAGGAGATCGTCGCCGCGGCCATCAAGGCCCACGCCCATGATTTCATCATCGGCTTCGGCGACGGCTACGCGACCAACATCGGCGAGCAGGGCGCGCAACTGTCGGGCGGCCAGCGGGCGCGCATCGCCATCGCCCGCGCCATCCTGAAGGACGCGCCGATCCTTTTGCTGGACGAGCCAACGGCGGCGCTCGATTCGGAATCAGAGCGGGAAATCCAGAAGGCGCTCGACGATCTGCGCATTGGACGCACGACGGTCGTCGTCGCGCATCGCCTGCAAACGATCATCAACGCCGACCGCATCTGCGTCATTGATGGCGGGCGCGTCGCCGAAAGCGGCGTCCACGCCGATCTGATCGCGCGCGATGGCGTCTATCGCGCCTTTTTCTCGATGCAGTTCGGGGAGCCGGTCAGTGGCATTCCCGACGCATCCGCGCGCGCCTGACGATCTCAGGCCGTCGCGCCACTCACGACGCGGGCGCGCACCCTTTCCGCTCGATGTTCGCCGCGCATGACGATGGCGAAGCACAGAGCGGAGATGCTGACCAGCGTCAACCACCACAATTGCGAAATGGCCTGACCGGACGCGCCCAGCGCGATCACGCAGACGAGTTCGGCCAGCAGGAAGGGCGCGATCACCCGCGAGGCGCGACCAGCGATGGTGAAGCAGAGAAACGCCAGCGTCGCCGCCGTCGCGGCCCCGACCACGCCCAGTTCGAACCAAAGCTCGAACAACAGGCCGCGCGGCGCCATTTCCGGCAGGCGGCCGGACAGATAGGCGCGCACCGAGGAATCGAAGCCGTGGCCGGTGATCAGATGCAACCCGTCGCCCTTGACAATGTCGGCCCAGGCGGGGAAGACCCCGAAGGAGCCATTCGGGTCGATCAGGCCGCCGAAGACACCCTTCACGACAAGCGGAATGGCGGGTGCGGCGAGGATGAGCGTCGCCGCGACGCAACCGAGCAGCGCTCCCGTGCGTTCCGGGTTCGAATGGGCGAAGGAAAAGGCGAGGATGGCCAGAATGAGCGCCGCCAGCGCCGAGGGCAGCCAGACGGCGACCGCCGCGATGGCGACAATCACCGCGACAATGCCGGCCACGCCCATGCGTTCGCGCATGGCCAATGCGCCGAGCGCGGGCCACGCCAGCACCACCACGCCGATCATCGCGCGATGAACCGTGTTCGTGTCGATCTCGCTGGCCTGGACAGCGGCGGGGGCGAAAATGGCGACGGCGACGATCGCGAGGCCCGCCGCCGCCACGCCAATGGGCAGCAGGTTGGAATTCGAGACACGCACATGCTTGGGCAGGCCGCCGAGCGCCACCAGCGCGAGCAGCAGCGTGCCGGCTGTCTTGCCAAAGCGGTCGAGGGCCAGCGCGGGAAACGGCGTCCACAGGAAGGACAGGCCCGCCCAGCCCACGAACAGGAGGGTCGCGAGGCCGAGCGGCGAGGCGACCGCCTGCGTGAGCCGAGGCAAGGTTCGCATCCGGCGTTCCGGCGAGAGCCGGCTGCCGAGGATGACCAACACCATGCCGATGGGCGTCAGAATGAACAGCGGACGCCGGGAAATCACCGAGGCGCAGGGAATCAGGATCGCGAGCGCGACGACGCCAAGGCGCAACAACAGCGCGGCGGCGTCCGTCGCCGGCCCACTGGCCTCCCGCCCCCGTCGTTCATTCAAGGACACGCCCGAACACCTCGCGTTATTTTTTACAATTGAAAGGAATAATCATCCGATTCCATTTAGCGATACTACTGGTCCCGGCCAAGGTTCGCTATGCGCGCGCTGCAACACTTGGCGAAAAAATGACGGCATGATCATTCGTCCCGAACAGGCGTGCGGCGCATCGCCTTGTTCGTCGAGCGTACGCGCTTGGCGTCGAGCCGGCGGACCTTCGAGGCGAGCGTCGGTCGCGTGGCGCGTCGTGTCACCGGCCTTTCCGCGGCCTGCCGCACCAGCTCTATCAGTCGCTCCATCGCGTCGGCCCGGTTGCGTTCCTGCGTGCGGAAACGATTGGCCTGAATGACGATGACCCCCTCGCGGCTGAGGCGTCGGCCGGCGAGCCGGACGAGCCGCTCGCGCGTGTCGGGCGCCAACCCTTCGGCGCGGGCGAGATCGAAACGCAGCTCCACCGCGCTCGACACCTTGTTGACGTTCTGTCCGCCAGGGCCGGACGCGCGAACAAAGTTTTCCTCGATCGAGGTCTCGTCGATGGCGTTCCAGTGATCGATTCGGATCATGACAGGCTCCAGTGGTAGCAGCGATCATGCCACGAGCGTGTCTTGTCAATCGAGCGCGTCGCGGTCCCTACCGCCAGCGCGGTTTCTTCCAGCGCAACCAGCGCGCCCGCAAGCGGCGAAAGGGGAGAGGCAGGCCGCTTTCATCCATGCGGCGCGGCGTGATTTTCGGCCCCGGGGGCGTGGCGTTCTCCTCTTTCCGGGCGTGGACGTAGACGGATTCGCCATTGCATGGCGCGATCTCGAGCATCACGAACTCCTGTTTCCGGGCGGCTTCAAGCGATGCCGCCATCTTGTCTCCAGCCAGGCTTTGGTATGTGCGTTCGCGCACATCCACCGGCTGAACGAGGCCGCCGCGCGGCTATCGCAAGAATATCCGCCCCCGTGCCGGCCAACCCGACGCGCCGGGCGCGCGAACAACGATCCGGGAGCCGTCGCCCCATCGCGCTCGCCCCCAACGGGCGGGCGATGGAAAGCCGGGCATGATGAATGGCGGCGACGCCATCAGGGCGGGTTCATCGTCCGGGTCGTCGCGCCAGATCGGGCGGTGTTTGAAGACGCGGTGCAGCCGCTCGCGCGGCGGCGCAAGGGCAAGGCGGGTCGGCCGCTGGCGGGCGGGTAACGAAAGGGCGGCGCGCGGTTTCATGCCCGACGCGAGAGCGGCGAAGCGACCGCGACCGCACAAAGCCGCGCCGCCCCGCCCGCCGCAAAAGCGGTCGAAGTTCACGCCGCCCGAGGCGGGCAGGGGGCCTTCGATCGATTGGTCAGTCACCTCGACCGATTGACCGGATTCCGTGAGGTCCACGCAGCGCGGCGCGGTCCGCATGCAGACATGGACGGCGCCGTCGCGCAACGTGACGCGCGTCCGCCCAGCCTCCGCCAGCACGTCGTAGGTCGTGCCGCGCACCGCGATGCTCGCCTGCGGGGTCTTGATGTCATAGGCCTCGTGCGCCGCGCGACCGGAAAAGAAGCGGAACACGCCCTTCGCCGCCTCGATGCCGACCGCGCGCGCGCCCGCGTCGGGATCGAACACGAAGCGGTCCAGCGTCAGTTGCGACGACGGCCCGAGGGCGACGTTGGTGTCGTCCACCAACACGATGCGCGTAATGCTGTCGACGCCCGTGCTGACGCGCTCGTTCTGGATGACCTTTTCGCCCGCGATCAGCGCCGCGCGTCGCGATGGCGTTTCACCGCGCACGTCGTTGCGGACAACCGCCGCGGCGCCAATCGCCGGGCTGGTTGTCGCGGCGCGCGCCGCCAGCGGCGCGAGCAAACAGACGCCCGCGAGGGCGCGGATGACGAGACGATCGATCGTGAAGCCGCTGACGCCCATGACGAACCCCGGGGTTTGACCGGCTCGTGATGGACGATGCTGGGACCAAATGCCGTGCGCTGGCGCACGGCGCGCCCTATCGCGCGAAAATCGCCCGCGCCTTGGCGCGCACATAGTCTGGCAGGGCGAGCGTTTTCACGACCGCGGCTTGAAGATCGGCGCCCGGCGCCGGCGCGAGTTCGAGGCTTGTCTTGTTGGCGTCCGCGATGAAATCGGCGTCGCGGGTCATGGCCATGTATCCGTCGCGCAACGCCGACGCCGTCGCGGCGGGGACACCCGGCGGGCCAAAAAAGGCGCGTCCGATGGCCCCGACGCTGGCGTAAAGGCCGGTCAACTGACGGTCGTCGGGCGTGTCGCCGAGTTCGCCCAGCGCGGGAACATCCTGAAGATCCGGGCCGCGCGTCGGCAGATCCTGCAGGATGATCTTGACCTTCTTCTCGGCCAGCCATTCCTTTTTCTGAACCTTGATGGTGGTCCAGTTCGCCGAGGCGCCCTCGACCTCGCCGCGTTCCATGGCGAGCAGCGCCTCGTTGGCGGCGGGATAGCCGCGCACGAGTTTGAACTTCGTGCCCAGAATCGCGTTGAGCAGGGTGGGAATGATCTCGGCGAGATTGCCGGCGCCGGTGCCCGCGAGCGCGGATTCATATTTCCGCGCGTCCTCGATCGATTGCACCTTTGATGTGCGCCACATCGCGTGAATGGCGTTGCTGGGTCCAACGCGGCCGATCCACGTGAATTTGCTGGCGTCGAATTGCACCGCCGGGTTTTGCAGCGCTTGCTCGATGGCGACGTTTTCCGTGACGATGCCGATCGCCGTGCCATCCTTCGGCGCGACGCCGTGGATGAAGTTCGCCGCGCGCAACGATCCCGCGCCGGGCATGTTTTCAACGACGACGCCCGGTCGGCCCGGCAGGAAGCGGCCAAGATGGCGCGACACCAGCCGCGCGTAGAGATCGTACGTGCCGCCCGCGGTGTTGCCGACGTAGATCGTGATGTTCTTGCGGGCGAAGATCGCGTCTTCCTGCGCCCGCGCGCCCGGCGAGAACGCGAGCGCGGCCAGCAGCAGCGCGCCTGAACGTCCGATCATCTTTCCTCCCGCGAAGCTCGTGCCGGCGCGGTGGTCGCGCCGGCCAGCTGACTTCTGGACGGGATCGCCCGAGCAATCAAGCCGGCGCGGCGTCGCGGCCAGCCCGGCTCGATGATTTCGTCGTCAGTTCGCCGCGGAGGTGCGCGTCGGCCCGAGGTCCAGCGTATTCGTCATGTCGTTCGCGCCGGCGTCGCGCGGTCCCAGCGGCTCCAGACCATAACGGATCTCGATCAGCTTCAGGATCGACGTCGTGTCGTATTGCGTGTGGTCGACGAAGCCCTTTTTCGCGAGGGGCGAGACGATCAGCGTCGGGATGCGCGTGCCGGGGCCCCACTTGTCGATCTTGGGCGGCGCGACATGGTCCCACATGCCGCCATTTTCATCGTACGTAATGACGACGACCGTGTTGTTCCACAGCGGGCTCTTCTCGATCATCTTGAGAAGCTCCGCCGTGTGATGCTCGCCCGCCGCGACATTGGTGTAGCCGGGGTGTTCGTTTTCCTCGCCGATTGGCTTGAAGAACACGACGGAAGGCAGTTTGCCCGATTGGATGCCCTTCACCAGATCGGCTTCGTCCTTCAGATGCGCCCTGGCGCCGGGCGTTCCGACCGCGGTGTTCCTGAACATCGCGAATGGCTGATGATGAAACTGGAAATCAGGGTCCGGCTTGCCGGCGACCGCGTCGTCCCAGCCGCCCGAATACCACGCCCAGCTGATACCCTTCCTCGACAGGCGATCGCCGATGTGCGGCATATCCTGCGCGGGCAACAGGCGCTTGGGGTCGGTGATGCTGGCGGCGTGCGGCCCATTCACGGGCTGCGCCGTGTTCACCGCGAAGCCATCCGGCGTCACGACGCCATCCTTCACGACGACGCCCTTGTCGTCGAGCCTGGCGACGAGATCGGCGGGCGCGTCCTTCCATTCGGGCGTGCAGGCGCAAACGAGCCAGAAGTGATTGAGGAACGAACCGCCGAACGATGCGTGGAAGAAATTGTCGGCCAGCGTGTATTTTTTCGCGTAATCCCACAGCGGAATTTTCGAGCCGTCGTAATAGCCCATCACCAGCGAACTGGCGTCCGACCAGGCGATGAACTTGTCCATCTTGCCGCCGTCGATCTGCAACTGTTCCTGATAGAAGCGGTGCCAGGCGTCGCCGGTGGTCTGGTTGAGGCCGGCGTAGGCCTCCGTGCGGAACGGCTTGTTCGGCAGATTTGTCGGGAAACGCGCGTCGACCGAATACTTGCCATCGGCCGTCTTGACGTTTGAATTGAGCACCGCCGGCAGCGTCTCGTATGGCTTGCCCTCCTTGTCGACCTGTGTCGCCGTGTCGCCCGCGTTGGCGACGCCATTCGCGCCGGGAAACAATCCGTAGAGATGATCGAACGAGCGGTTTTCGAGATAGATGACGACGATGTGCTTGACCTTGTCGAGGCCAGGAACGCGCTTGGGCGCCTCGGCGCGCGCGGCGCCGGCGAGCAGGGTCGTGGACATCAAGGCGAAAAACAACGAGGATCGGACGCGGATCATGTGACGTGCTCCGGCAAAAAGCGGGGATCGCATCGCTATCCCCGTCCCGTGACAGATTCGTAACAGCGCTCGCGCTTCCACCTCAGCGGATGGTGGCGCGCACCGGCTTGGATGTCCGGTCCGGCGCGGGCGGCGGCGGCGCGCGCCGCCGCCTGTCGGGCGATGGCATGACGTCAACCGGCGCGTTCTCGCCGAACAGTTCCGCCAGCTTGTCGGTCATCGCGCCGCCAAGCTCCTCGGCGTCGACGATCGTCACGGCGCGACGGTAATAACGCGTCACGTCGTGGCCGATGCCGATGGCGATGAGTTCAATCGGCGAACGCTCCTCGATTTCCTCGATCACCTGTCGCAGATGGCGCTCGAGATAATTGCCGGCGTTGACCGAGAGCGTGGAATCGTCCACCGGCGCGCCGTCCGAGATCATCATCAGGATGCGCCGCTGTTCCGTGCGACCGAGCAGGCGCTTGTAGGCCCAATCCAGAGCCTCGCCGTCGATGTTTTCCTTCAGCAGGCCCTCGCGCATCATCAGGCCGAGGTTGCGCCGCGCGCGACGCCACGGGGCGTCCGCGGACTTGTAGATGATGTGACGCAGGTCGTTGAGGCGACCGGGCGACGGCGGCTTGCCGGCCTGCAACCAGGCCTCGCGCGATTGGCCCCCCTTCCACGCCTTGGTGGTGAAGCCGAGGATTTCCACCTTCACGCCGCAGCGCTCCAGCGTGCGCGCGAGAATGTCGGCGCAGGTCGCGGCGACAGTGATCGGACGTCCCCGCATGGAGCCTGAATTGTCGAGCACCAGCGTCACGACCGTGTCGCGGAAGTTCATGTCCTTCTCGCGCTTGAAGGACAGCGGCTGCTGCGGATCGATGATGATGCGCACGAGACGCGCGGGATCGAGCATGCCCTCCTCGAGGTCGAACTCCCACGCGCGGTTCTGCTGCGCCATCAGCTTGCGTTGCAGGCGATTGGCGAGCCGCGCCACGATGCTCGACATGTTCTGCAACTGCTTGTCGAGATAGGCGCGCAGCCGCTCAAGTTCCTCCGGCTCGCAGAGATCCTCCGCGTTGATGATCTCGTCGAACTTCTGCGTGAAAGCCTTGTATTCCGGGCCGCGGTGCTCCTGAACGCCGGTGACGGGCGGGCGGCGGCTTTCGGAGGCCTCCTCGGCCTCGCCCTCGTCGGCGTCCTCGGGAAACTCGCCCGAGGGGGCGTCGGAGGCGTCCATTTCGCCATCCTCCATCTCCTCCTCGGAGCCATCCGCCTTCTCCATGTCGACGGCCTGACCGCTGTCGTCCTGCTCGCCGTCGCTATCGGCTTCCTGCTCCTGATCGTTGGGCTCGTCCTCGCCGGATTCGTCGCCGGTGTCATCGTGATCGAGGGCGTCCTCCTCCATCATGTCGAGCGATTGCAGCAGCTTGTGGACGGCCTTGCCGAACGCGCGCTGGTCCTCGATCGAACCCGAAAGCTTGTCGAGTTCCTTGCCGGCGCGATCCTCGATGATGGGCCGCCAGAGATCGACGATCTTTTGCGCGGCCTTCGGTGGGGCGAGCCCCGTCAGGCGCTCGCGCACCATCATGGCGACGGCGTCCTCCAACGGGGCGTCTGCCTTGTCGGTGACCTCGCCATGCGCGCCGCGATGATAGCGGTCCTCCAGCATCGCGGAGAGATTGTTGGCGACGCCGAGCATGCGGCGCGAGCCAATGGACTCGACGCGCGATTGCTCCACCGCCTCGAAGACGGCGCGGGCTTCCTGCCCCTTGGGCGCGAGGCGGCTGTGCACCTTGGCGTCATGGCAGGCGAGGCGCAGCGCCATGGAGTCGGCGTGGCCGCGCACGATGGCGGCCTCGGCGGGCGTCAGCTTGCGCGCGGGCTCGGGCAGACGGGCCTTGGCCGTCTCGCCCGTGCCGACGAGCGAGGGTTTGTCGGCGGCGAAGATGACTTCGAGTTCGGGCGTGCGCGCCATCGCGCGCAGGCAGCCCGCCACGGCGCGCTTGATCGGTTCGGTCGGCGAGGACGCGGGTTGGCCGGGTTTGCGGTTGGATGAGCTCATAAGGGCAACATACCCGAAAGTTCGAGAAGGTCACGCGCGGCGATGTCGACGGGCGCGGCTGGACGCGCCTCGCCGCGGCCGGGCCCATTTTCGTCGGGGCGGGCGATGTGAATGGTTTTCAGCCCGCGCGTCGCCGCCGCCAGCAGGTCGCCCGTGTGGGCGGCGACCATGGCGCACTCGCCGGGCGGCAGGTCGAACGCGGCGCAAGCCGCGTCGTAGACGCGCGCGTTCGGCTTGTAGTCGTGGGCGATTTCCGCGCCGAGAATGGCGTCCCAACCGATGCCGTTGTGGCGGGCGAGGTCGGCCATCAGGCTGATGTTGCCGTTCGAGACCGGCGCGATCAGGACTTTTTCCCGCAAGCGCCGCAGCCCTTCCACCACGTCGGGCCAGGCGTCCAGCTTGCGCCAGGCGCGCCGGGCGAGTTCGTCGATCGTTGCCTCCGGCAGGTCGCGCACGCCAAACGCCGGCAGGATCGCGACGAGGTTCTCGCGATGGAGAACGTCGAGCTTCACATAGTCGCGCGCGCTGGAACGCACCTTTTCCATGGCGGGCTGGTACTGGCCGCGCCACGCCGTGGCGAAGGCGAGCCAGTCGAGATCGTGGCCGCGCGGCGCGAGCGTCGCCGCCGATTCGCGCGCCACGCTGGCGCGCCAGTCGACCAGCGTGCCGAACACGTCAAAGAACAGGGCCTTGATCATGGCGCTTCCACGCGCGGGCGATAGCGAGGGCGCGATGACCGGCGCCCCCGGCGCGCCTCAGGTCATGACGACGTTGACGGCGCTTTCCGGCAGTTCCTGCCCGAAGCAACGCTGATAGAATTCCGCCACCAGCGCGCGCTCGAGTTCGTCGCACTTGTTGAGGAAGGTCAGGCGGAAGGAGAAACCGACATCCTTGAAGATATCGGCGTTCTCGGCCCAGGTGATGACCGTGCGCGGGCTCATCACCGTCGACAGATCGCCGGCGATGAAGGCGTTGCGGGTGAGGTCGGCGACGCGCACCATCTTGTTGACGATGTCACGGCCTTCCTTGTTGCGGTAATGCGTGGCCTTGGCCAGCACGATGTCGACCTCGCGGTCGTGCGGCAGATAGTTCAGCGTCGTGACGATGGACCAGCGGTCCATCTGCGCCTGATTGATCTGCTGGGTGCCGTGGTAGAGGCCCGAGGTGTCGCCCAGACCAACCGTGTTGGCCGTGGCGAACAGGCGGAAGGCGCCATGCGGGCGAATGACCCGGCTCTGGTCGAGCAGGGTCAGGCGGCCGGAGGATTCCAGCACGCGCTGGATGACGAACATCACGTCCGGGCGGCCGGCGTCGTATTCGTCGAACACCAGCGCCACGTTGTTCTGGTAGGCCCAGGGCAGGATGCCGTCGCGGAATTCGGTGATCTGCTTGCCGTCCTTCAGCACGATCGCGTCCTTGCCGACCAGATCGATGCGCGAGACGTGGCTGTCGAGGTTGATGCGCACGCAGGGCCAGTTCAGTCGGGCCGCGACCTGCTCGATATGGGTCGACTTGCCGGTGCCGTGATAGCCGGTGACGATGACGCGGCGGTTGCGGGCGAAACCGGCCAGAATGGCGAGGGTCGTCTCCTTGTCGAACAGATAGTCCGTATCGAGGTCGGGAACGTGGCCGTTGCCGGTCGAGTAGGCGGGAACCTGCATGTCCGAGTCGATCCCGAAAACCTCTCGCGCGGAGACGGTGATGTCGGGCATGGCGGGCGTCTGATCAGTCGCGGTCTGCATCATTCCTCCAAACCCGCGCCATCGGATGGGCGGGCGATGTGGTACGTCGCCGGCGGCGACGCCTTGGGACTTTGCGCCGACCTGCGTCCGCGCGGTGCGCCAGCCCGGATCACGCGAGCTTGGCCGATCGTAGGTATTTATAGGCCTGAATGATCTCGCGCAATTTGTCTTCGCGCGAGCGGTCGCCGCCATTGGCGTCCGGATGCAGCCGTTTGACAAGTTCCTTGTAGCGGGCGCGCACCGCGTCGGGCGTCGCGCCCTCGTCGAGACCGAGCGTCGTCAGCGCCCGCATCGCCGCCACGCCGTGTTTCGGCCGCGCCGGCTCCGCGGACGTCGCGCGCGCCCGCGCCCGGAACAGACCGAGCGGATCGGTCACGGGATCGACGCCGTCCTCGCGGAAATTCTTGCCGGCGCGATTGACGCCCATCGCCCAGGTCGGACGATGGCCGATGCTCGCATCCTTCTGATATTTAAGGACGTCCTCGTCCTTCATGCCGTTGAAGTAGTTGTAGGTCGCGTTGTATTCGCGCACGTGGTCGAGGCAGAAGCAGAAATACTGCCCCTCGCGCAGCCGCCCCATGGGCGCGCGAAACTCCCCCGCCTGCGCGCAACCGGGCGAATCGCAACGCGCCACCGTCGGCGCGGGCGCCGCCTGCTGGCGGGACTTCACGCGGATGCGGTCAAACAGGGGCGAATTCAAATCCATGGTTTCGACATTAGGCGTCTAGAGGGTCGCTCCGCAAGGAGCCGGGTGTGGCGCCGCAACATTTGATCCCCGCGGGTCGGGAAGCGTAAAGAAGGCGCGTTGCGTGGCGATGGAGGCTCGGGGATGAGCGTTAAGGATCGAATAACGGCGAAGCTGACAGGCGCTCTCGCGCCCGCCTCGCTCGTGGTGATCGACGAATCGCACCAGCACGCGGGTCACATCGGCCACCCCGGCTCGGGCCACCCCGGCGCGATGTCGTCGAGCGAGACACACTTTCGCGTGAGGATCGTCGCCGACGCCTTCGCCGGCAAGAGCCGGCTCGATCGTCACCGCCTGATAAATGGGTTGCTCGCCGAGGAACTCAAGTCCGGCGTCCACGCCCTCGCCATCGACGCGAAGGCGACGGGGGAGTGAGGGTTACCCAATCATGGGTTGAATGAGCCTTGACGCCCAGGCCGCGCCGTTGAGGCTTCCCCGAACGATTCTCGGGTGGCCATCCTGATTGTCGATTTCGACCAATAGCCGCGGGCTGGCGTTGGCGATGGTTCCCACCGCTGAATTATCGAATATGAACGCCCGGTGCGCGGCCCGGATTGCGTCGGGCAGCAGGGCCATGCTGCGGTTATAGCGCGCGATGATCTTTTCGTCGGGCACGTCGTGTCCACCGAGGGCGACGCGTTGGCCGACGCGGGCCACATTGATTTCCGGGGCCTCCGTTCCCACGAAAAACAATGTGGTCTCGAATCCGGCGTCCCGCGCCCGTTGAATGATTTCAATCTTGCCGGGATGCGACATGACGGTTTCAAAACTGAAGTCGCGGCGCTGAGCCAGACAGGCATCGCGTAAGTCGTCGGCGATCCTTTGCGCCTCGCGGACGCGCGCATCGTAAGAGCCACGAAGCGTCGGCGCGATATCGTCTGGGTTTATGTATTCGCCAAATTCCAGGCCGGACCGCCGCAGATAATTGGTCAACGTCGTCTTGCCGGAACCATTGGGGCCAGCAACAACGAGCAGAAAGGGAGCCGGCATCAGGCGACGCGGTTTTTATGCCGGGATCGATGAATCGCGCGTCGGTTGACGGGGCGCGGATTGGTCCGGGGATCCAGCTTTTCCGTCGAACCATCGGGATAAAGCGTTGAGATGCCCGTCGCGTTGCCGAGAACGCCGGTCACGGACACGCCAGCCGCGAGCGACTCGTGAACGGCTTCCGCGCCGGCCTCGGCCGCCAGCGCGCTCAACTGATCAAAATCGAGATCAACGACCCGCTTCTTCATTTGCGCATCGTATCACAGTTCAAAAAGGGTATCCACGGCCCTAGCCGCACGATTTTTTGCCCGTCATCCGGCATTTGTGGCGGAAAATCGTTTCGTTCGTCTGGCGCACGGCGCGTTCCATTTCCGCGTTCAGGCAGATGCGGAAGGCGAAGACGAATTTGACGTAGCGGTCCATGTCCTGATTGCAGGCGGCCTTGGTTTTCGGGTCCGCGTAGGTGGCCGCCGTGTCGACGCAGGCGGGCCGCACCGGCTGCGCGCAGAACCCGAGCAGGGGCGGCGTCGGCGGGGGCGGCGGCTCGGGCGGCCCCGCCGCGGTCGGCGGCGGCGCGGCGGGCACTGGCTTGGGCTTGGCGGCGGACTTCGCGGCGGGCGGCTTCGCGGGCGATTTTTTTTGGGGTTGCGCGGTCGTCGCGGCGGCGGGCGCGCCTGATGGCGCGTCCTGCGCATAAGCCGACGCCGCGCCGAGCGCCAAAACGAGTGCGATGAGCGCCGGCCGGTTCACCGCAGCCGCTCGAGGATGCTGACGTAATTGGCGACGGCGGCGCCGCCCATGTTGAACACGCCGCCGAGGCGCGCGCCTTGTATCTGCATGCCGCCGGCCTCGCCGCAAAGCTGCATCGCGGTCAGCGCGTGCATGGAAACGCCCGTCGCGCCGATGGGATGGCCCTTGGCCTTCAACCCGCCCGATGGATTGACCGGCAACCGCCCATCCTTTTGCGTGACGCCGTCGAGGGCGACGCGCGCGCCCTGTCCCCTGGGCGCGAGGCCCATCGCCTCGTATTCGATGAGTTCGGCGATGGTGAAGCAGTCATGCGTCTCGACGAAGGAGAGATCGTCGAGCGTCAGGCGCGCCTCGTCGAGCGCCCGCCGCCACGCGACGGCGCAGCCCTCGAAGTCGATGATCTCGCGCCGCGACATCGGCAGGAAATCCTGCGCGTGGGCGCGCGCCCGAAAGCCCACCGCGCGCTTCATGCCGCGCGCGGTCTCCGCGTCGGCGATGACGAGCGCCGCCGCGCCGTCGGACACGAGCGAGCAATCGGTGCGCTTCAGCGGCCCGGCGACAAAGGGGTTGCGCTCGCTTTCCCGTCGGCAGAACTCGAAGCCGAGATCCTTGCGCATCTGCGCGTAGGGATTGTCGACGCCGTTTCTGTGGTTCTTGGCCGCGATGGCGGCGAGCGCGTCCGACTGGTCGCCATGGGCCTTGAAGTAGCGGTCGGCGATCTTGCCGAACACACCGGCGAAACCGGCGGGCGTGTCGCCATCCTCGGGCAGATAGGAGGCGCGCAGCAGATTGCGGCCAATCTCCGCGGGCGGCGTGCGCGTCATCTGCTCCACGCCGACGACCAGCGTCAGGCGCGCGCGCCTCGCCTCGATCGCCGTCAGCGAGGCGTGCACGGCGGCGGAACCCGTGGCGCAGGCGTTTTCGTAGCGTGTCGCGCGCTTGAAGCGCAGCGCGTCGTCGGCCTGCAACACCAGCGCGGCGGTAAAGTCTTGCGCGCTGAAACCCGCATTGAAATGACCAAGGAAG
This sequence comes from uncultured Hyphomicrobiales bacterium, assembly GCA_903861645.1. Taxonomy (GTDB): domain Bacteria; phylum Pseudomonadota; class Alphaproteobacteria; order Rhizobiales; family Beijerinckiaceae; genus Terripilifer. The sequence continues at coordinate 14,735 of CAIOVE010000011.1, read as the reverse complement.
ATGTCGTCGATATCGGCGGCGTCGACGCCCGCGTGATCGAGCGCGCCGCGCGCCGCGCGCGTCACGAGGCTCTCGACCGTTTCCGCGTCATGCTTGCCGAAGGGCAGATGCGCCCAGCCAACGATGCATCCCGTCATTGTCGTCTCCCGATCCACGCGCGCGTGGCCCGCCATGATTTCGCCGCACGCCCCTGAAAATGCCTTTTGCATCCTCATCGGCGGGCTCCCGCTTCCCATGCCCACGGTGAAAAGCTAGGAATGGGAATCAGGAAATCGACGGGCTGGCCAGCCCTTTTTCAGGACTTGTCTATGAGCTTTCTTCCGAGTCAACCGCGTCTGGCCATTCTGGCGGCGGCCATGGCCCTGTTTTCCGGCGTCGCGGCGCGGGCGACCCCGCTTCTGGTCATCGACGCGCGCAGCGGCGAGGTGCTCGTCGAGCGCGACGCGACGCAGCCGTGGTATCCTGCCTCGCTCACCAAGCTCGTCACCGTTTACGCCGCGCTGACCGCCGTGCGCGAGGGCCGCATCACCATGGATACGCCGATGCGCGTATCGGCCCGCGCGGCGCGCATGCCGCCATCGAAAATGGGCTTCAAGCCGGGGCAGGAAGTCACCCTCGACAACGCCCTCAAGATGCTGATGGTCAAGTCGGCGAACGATCTCGCCATCACCATCGCCGAGGGCGTGGCGGGCTCGGTCGAGAATTTCGCCGTGCAGATGAATACGGTCGCCGCGCGCGTCGGCATGCGGGAATCCCACTTCGTCAATCCGAATGGCCTGCACGACGCCAACCATTACAGTTCCGCCCGCGACATGGCCCTCGTGGCGATGGCGCTCTACCGCGACTTCCCGCAGTATTCGAATCTCTACGGCATCGGCGCGTTCCGTCTCGGCTCCATGGTGGTGCCGACGCATAACGGCTTGCTCGGGCGCTATCCCGGCGCCGAGGGCATGAAGACAGGCTTCACCTGTCCCGCCGGTTTCAATGTCGTGGCCAGCGCCACCCATGGCGGACGCCGGTTGATCGCCGTCGTTCTGGGCTTCCCCAACGCCAAGTCGCGCACCATCGAGGCCGCCAGCATCATGGACGCGGGGTTCGCCACATCGGGGTCCGGTCGCAATGTCGCGGCGCTGCCGGCGACGGGCGGTGGTCCGCCCAACATGCGCGAGCAGATTTGCGGCGCGCATCGGCAGGAGCTGGCCGAGGATGATTTCGCTGTTCGCGTCGCCGGCGCCGCGCCGCCCTCCACGCACGAGGATGATTCGCCCGCCGCCTTCTTCCGCAACGATGGCCGCGCGGCCGGGTCGCCCGTCGACGTTGGCGGCGTCGCCGCCACGCAGATGGCGCTGGCGCAGCGACCGATATTCGAACCGATTGATGTTTATGTCGGTCGCGCTCCCGGCTGGACCGGGCCTGTCGCTGGTCCCGGCGGCGCGCCCGATAAGGTCGCCGCCGCTGAAGCCGCTGAAAAGCCCCCCGCGCGCAAAACCGCCCGCGCCCACGCGAAACCCGCCGCCCACAAGCAGGTCGTGACCGAAAAGCCGAAGGGTAAGTCCGGGGCGAAGGGCAAGGGCGAGCCGAAGAAGGTCGCGGCCCATGCCGCGGGTGGCAAGACGTCGAAAAAGACCACCGAATAGGGCGGGGCGCGGAGGCGTCGCATGTCGGATTCATCGCAGCCAAGAAGGCCGCCGCCGCCCGTGCCGGTCGCCGTGCTCACGGGCTTTCTCGGCGCCGGCAAGACGACGCTGCTCAATCGCCTCGTGAAGGACCCCGCGCTGGCGCGCGCGCTGGTCATCATCAACGAGTTCGGCGAAATCGGCCTCGATCATCTGCTCGTCGAGAAGGTCGATGGCGACATGCTGCTGATGTCGTCGGGCTGCCTGTGCTGCACCATTCGCGGCGATCTTGTTTCGACCTTCGAGGATCTGATGCGGCGCGTCGACAATGGTCGCATGGCGCCGTTCGAGCGCGTGCTGATCGAGACGACGGGCCTCGCCGATCCCGCGCCGGTGCTGCACACGTTGATGTCGCATCCCTACCTGTCGATGCGCCTGCGTCTCGACGGTGTCGTGACGCTGGTCGACGCGGTCAATGGTCTCGCGACGCTCGACGCGCACGAGGAAGCCGTGAAACAGGCCGCCGTCGCCGACCGCATCGTGCTCACAAAGACCGATCTGATCCCCGCCGCCAAACGCGAGGCGACGCTCGCGCCCTTGCGCGCCCGGCTTGCGGCGCTCAACCCCGGCGCGCCCGTCCTCGACGCGGCGGCGGGCGAGGCCGATGCGTCGCGCCTGCTCGACGTTGGCGTTTTCAATCCCGCGCTGAAAAGCGAGGACGTGCGCGCGTGGTTGCGCGCGGAATCCTATCAGCAGGGCCTTCACGCCAATCACGATCGCCATCCCCACAAGCATGACGTCAACAGGCACGACGCGCGCGTTCGCGCCTTCTGCCTGACCAGCGACAAGCCGATGCCCGCCAGCGGCTTCGAATTGTTCATCGAATTATTGCGACAGGCGCACGGACCCAAGTTGCTCCGGGTCAAGGGATTGATCGGGCTTGACGACGATCCCGACCGGCCCGTGCTGATCCATGGCGTGCAGCACATCTTTCATCCCGCGCGGCGGCTCGACGCCTGGCCCGACGCCGATCATCGCACGCGCGTTGTCTTCATCCTGCGCGATCTCGAACCGGCCTTCGTCGATGGTCTCTGGCGCGCCTTCGCGGGCGAACCGCGCGTCGACGCGCCCGACGCGGCGGCCCTGTCGGCCAATCCGCTGGCGCCGGGCTCGGGCGGCCTGCTCGGCTGATCTAGCGTTCGATCTCGAAAAGGATCACGCGGCCATCGCGCGTCTGGTCAATCAACCTGGCGTCGGCGGTCGCGACCGCGTGCGGAATATCGATGACGCTCATCGGATCGGTGGCCCGCACAATCAGGCGCGCGCCTTTCGATAGTTTCGCGAGCATGCTCGCCACTTTCATGGCGGGCAGGGGACACTTGAGCCCGCGCAGGTCGAGATCGATCTTGTTCGCGCTCATGTTGTTCAACGCCCGCCACCCCATGCGAACCGCTTTTCGGCGGCGCGGCCCATTCTGGATTATAGTGGCGGTTCGGCAAAGTCGCCGGTTGCTGGAGCCATGCCATGCGCGTCGCCGCCATTGTTCTGGCGTTCGCATTGAACGCCGCGCCCGCCCTCGCCATTGAATGCGCCGACCAGACCCAGAGCGGGCTCAACGCCTGCGCTGGCGCCGCGTTCAAGCGCGCCGATGACGCGCTCAACAAAGCCTATCGCGTCATCGTTGGCCGGCTGAAAAGCGACGCCGGGACGACCAAATTGCTCGTTGAGGCGCAAAAGGCGTGGATTGGCTGGCGCGACGCGGAATGTCGCTTTTCGAGTTCGAGCGTGGCTCAGGGCAGCATTTATCCGCTCATTTACGCGCAATGCCTCGAAACCCTGACCATCGAGCGGACCAGGACGCTCAATTCCTACCTCAAGTGCGAGGAAGGCGACCTCGCTTGTCCCGTTCCGGCCAAGCCAGGCGAATGAACCGCGTCCGGCGGTCGTGTCAAACGGCTCATTGACTAAAATGTAACGATCATTTTTATCGGATGATCGACGCATGGGGATGCGTCGGGGGGTCGGGGGAATACGTGCCTTTTCTGGAACGGCTCGTCAGCGAATGGTCCTACGTCACCGGCGCGTATCGCGCGCTGCGGCGCACGACGCCCATCGCCCGCCATCCAAATCGCACCATCCGCGATCTGTTCGAGGAACTGGCGTTCAAATACGGGCCACGACCCGCGCTGTTGTCGGACCGGGAACAGCTTACCTACGCCGAACTGAACGCGCGGGCCAATCAATACGCCCGCTGGGCGCGCGCGGCGGGCATCGGCAAGGGCGACGTGGTCGGGCTGCTGATGCCCAACCGGCCCGAGTATGTCGCCATCTGGCTTGGCCTCGCGAAGGTGGGCGGCGTCGCGGCGCTGTTGAACACCAATTTGCCCGGCCCCTCGCTCGCCCATTGCATCAACAGCGTGGGCGCGCGCGCCGTGATCGTCGACGCGGCGTTGATGGATGCGTTCGACGCGGCGCGGCGCCTGTCGTCGGACGATCTCAAGGTCTACGTGCATGGCGCGAGCGCGCGGGGCGAAACGCCGGACGCGCCGCGCGTGGACAGATTGCTCGCGGGTTTCTCCGGCGCCGATATTCCCGAGGCAGAGAAAGTCCCGCTGACGATCAACGACCGCTGTTTGTATATTTTCACCTCGGGCACCACGGGCATGCCCAAGGCCGCCAACATGAACCATTATCGCGTGCAACTCGCGATCTTCGGTTTCGCGGGCGTCACGGGCTCAACGGCCGCCGACCGGATGTATATCTGCCTGCCGATGTATCACACCAACGGCGGCGTTTGCGCGGTTGGCGCGGCCCTTTCGGTGGGCGGATCCTGCTACATCCGCGAAAAATTTTCCGCGCGCGAATTCTGGTCCGACGTCGTCACGCACGAATGCACGATGTTCTTCTACATTGGCGAATTGTGTCGCTTCCTGCTGGCGACGCCGCCCGGCCCCAACGATAAGCGCCATCGCGTCCGCCTGTGCATCGGCAACGGCTTGCGTCCGGATATCTTCATCGCCTTCCGCGACCGTTTCCGGATTCCGCATATTCTGGAATTCTACGCGGCGACTGAGGGCAACATCACCATCTTCAATTTCGATTCGAAGCCCGGCGCCGTCGGTCGAATCCCGAAATGGATGGAGCGAAAATTCATCGTCAAGATCGTGCGATTCGACGTCGAGACGGAACAACCCGTTCGTGGCCCCGATGGTCGATGCATCGAATGCGCGCCCGACGAGGTCGGCGAGACCCTCGGTCAGATTCTCGACGATCCGTCAAAGCCCTCCGCCCGCTTCGAGGGTTACGCCGACAAGGCGGCGTCGCAGCACAAGATTCTGCATGACGTGTTCCGGCCCGGCGACGCCTGGTTCCGCTCTGGCGATCTCATGCGCAAGGACGCGCACGGCTATTTCTATTTCGTCGACCGCATTGGCGACACCTTCCGCTGGAAGGGCGAGAATGTTTCGACCACGGAAGTGGCCGAGGCCATCTCCGATTTTCCCGGCGTGCGCGAGGTCACGGTTTACGGCGTCGCCACGCCCGGCATGGACGGTCGCGCGGGCATGGCCTCGCTGGTCGTGGACAATCCGCGCGATTTCGATCTGGCGGGCCTGCGCGCCCATATCGGCGCTCGCTTGCCTGAATACGCGCGCCCCTTGTTCCTGCGCTTTCAGGAGCATCTGGAAATGACCGCCACCTTCAAGCAGCGCAAGGTCGATCTCGTGGCCGAGGGTTTCGACCCGTCGCGCGTGCGCGACCCGCTCTATTTTTCCGATCCCCGTCAGGGCGTTTTCGTGCCGGTGGGACTGGACCTTTACGGCGAGATTTGCGCGGGCCGAATCCGCCTTTGAAACAGGGCGGCTGGCCCGCCATTTGAACCCCGACGCCGAGGGGCCGAAACCGGCGCGTCAATCGTCTCGCATTGGGACGTTGCCGCGTCGTTTCGACCCGGAGGAGCGTCATGTCGGATCATTTCATTCCGTATCCCGTTCGGCCCGCCGGGTCGCAGATCGGAATTTGGATAAGCGAAAGCCTTGGATTTGCTCCCGCCGGGTCGGCGCGCGCGCGGGGTGGCGGCGCCGTTGGCTGGCGGGCGATTACCAATGACCGGCCGTTGCGCGTCGAATTGCTCGACTGGCGCGAGGCCTCCGAACGCATCGACCAATGGCGCGATCTCACGCGGCGGGCCATGGAGCCCAATGTCTTTCTTGATCCCGGCTTCGCGCTCACCGCCGCCCAGCATTTCCCGCCGGCGCGCCGTCCGCTTTTCCTGATGGTCTCCGACGCCAGTCGCGCCGTCGATTCCGAGCGCCTCATCGGCGTTTGCGCGCTCGACGCCGCCGATGGCTTTCGCGGCCTGACGCGCGGATGGCTGCCGAAGCAGTCGGCGCTGGGAACGCCCTTGCTCGACAAGACGCGTGGCGTCGAGGCGCTCGACCTCATGCTCGCATGGTTCGAGCGCGAGCAGCCGAAGGTTGCCGGCCTGCTGTTGCCGTCCCTGGCCAGCGATGGTCCCACCGCGACGCTGATGCGCGAGCGCGCCGGGGCGCGCGGTCTTGATCTTCAGGTGATCGACATGGGCGAGCGCGCCGTGTTGTTTGGCGGGGTCGACGTCGAGGCGATGCTGCACAAGGCGATGTCGTCGAAACACATCAAGGAATTGCGCCGTCAGCGCCGCCGCCTCGGCGAATTGGGCGAACTGACCTACGTCAGCAATCAGGCGCCCGAGCGCGTGCGCATGGCGGTGGAGTCGTTCCTGACGCTGGAGGCCAGCGGTTGGAAGGGCGGGCGCGGCACGGCGCTGCTGAGCGATCCCTCGACGGCGGCTTTCGTGCGCACCATGACGCGTCGCCTTTCGCGCGAGGGCAAATGCCGCGTGGAAGCGCTGGAGCTTGATGGCGTCCCCGTCGCCATGGGCATTGTCCTGTCGTTTGGCTCCTCCTCCTTCCTGTGGAAAATCGCCTACGACGAGTCAAAAGCGCCCTATTCGCCGGGGGTGCAGTTCACCATCGAATTCACGCGTCGGCAGGTTCAGATGAACGCCATCGACTCGACCGACTCCTGCGCGATTCCCGATCATCCGATGATCGACCGCCTCTGGCCCGACAAATTGCCGATCGCCGATATCGCCTTCGCCGTTTCGGGCGCGCGGCTCGCGAGCTTCGGAAAGGCGTTCCGCAAGGAACTCATGCGGCGGCGCTTTCGCGAATACGCCAAGCGCGCCTTCTACGCCGCGACGGGTCGCCGCCGCGTGTGAGCGCGCGAGTCAGCCGCGCGCGCGCAAAAGCCGCCGAATGACCTTGCCTGTCGTCGTCAGCGGCAGGTCCGCCACGAATTCGACCTCGCGCGGATATTCGTGCGCCGACAGGCGCGTGCGCACGAAGGACTGGATATCGGCCACCAGCTCGGGCGAGGGCGTAACGCCCGCCCGCGGCACGACGAACGCCTTGACGATTTCGGTGCGCAGCGCGTCCGGCTTGCCGACGGCGGCGGCCATCGCGACGGCGGGATGGCGCAACAGGCAATCCTCTATTTCCGTCGGGCCGATTCGATAGCCCGACGAGGTGATCACGTCGTCGTCGCGGCCAACGAAAAAGAAATACCCGTCATTGTCGACATATCCCTGATCGCCGGTCGTCATCCAGTCGCCGATGAACTTGTCCCGCGTCGCCCGCGGCTGACCCCAGTATTCGAGGAACATCACGGGATTGGGACGCTTGATGGCGATCTGGCCGGTCTCATGGGGATCGCAGGGCGTTCCATCCGGCCGGATCACCGCGACATCATGGCCGGGCGTCGGCTTGCCGATCGCGCCGGCGCGCGACACGCCGACGCTCGCGCAGGACGAGAGGACGAGGTTGCATTCCGTCTGGCCATAGAACTCGTTGATGACGAGGCCAAGCGTCTCGCGGCCCCAGGCGTAGGTTTCCGCGCCGAGCGATTCGCCACCCGAGGCAAGCGTCCGCAATTCAAGCGCGTGGCGCCCGCGCGCGACAGGCGCCGCGCGCAGCATCCGCAGCGCCGTCGGCGGAATGAAGGCGTTGCGCACCTTCAGGCGAGCCATCATCTCGAACGCGGCCTCTGGATCGAAGCCATCGAAGCGCCGGGCGACCACGGCGACGCCAAAGCGAAGGCTCGGCAGCAGCACGTTGAGCAGGCCGCCCGCCCAGGCCCAGTCCGCTGGCGTCCAGAACAGATCGCCCTCGCGCGGGAAGAAATCATGCGGGAATTGCACGCCCGGCAGATGCCCCAGCAATACGCGATGGGCATGCAGCGCGCCCTTGGGGGGGCCCGTCGTGCCAGAGGTGTAGATCATCAGCGCGGGGTCGTTCGCGCCTGTTTCGAGCGGCGTGAAATCGGCGCTCGACTCCGCGACGAGACGATGAAAATCCAGCGCCGCGCCATCCGCGCCGTCGGTCGACAGGATCAGGCCAAGGTCGGGCAGGGGCGGCGCGATGGATCGCAGCTTGCCCACGCCCGCCGCGTTGGTGATCGCCACCCGCGCGCCCGCGTCGCGCAGGCGATATTCGAGCGCCTCCGCGCCGAACAACGAGGCCAGTGGCAGGGCGATCGCGCCCAGCTTGTAAATGGCTATATGCGCGACGGCGGTGGTCAGCGTCTGCGGCAGCAGGATCGCGACACGATCCCCGACGCGCACGCCTTGAGCGCGCAGGACATTCGCCAGACGATTGGAAAGATCCCTGAGCGCGCCATAGGTCGTGATCTCGACCCCGTTGGCGTTGTCCTCGATGATCGCCGGGCGCTCCGGGCTCGCCATCGCCCAGCGGTCGCAGGCGTCGACGCCCATGTTGTAGCGTTCGGGCGTGTTCCAGCGGAAGTCGCGAACGAGGCGGGCGTAGTCCCTGATTTCAGGCAGCATTTGGGGAAATTAGGTCTCTCGGACCGCGCGCGCAACTTGCCCGCGTCCGCGTGGACAAATGAAAAAGGCCGGGACGCGCCCGGCCTTGTGTCGCAAGCGAATGAACGCGCTCAGAGCTTCAGCGCGGCCTTCAGTTCCTTGACGTGGGAAAGCTTTTCGCTCGCCGCCTGACGGGCCTCGGCCGTCTGGGCGTCCGCGAGGTCTTCCTCGAGATCCTTGATCTCGGCGTCGATGCGCGCCGTGTCGAGATCGGCAAGGGGGATCGCCTGTTCGGCGAGAATCGTCAGGCCGCTCGCCGAGACCTCGGCGAAACCGCCGCGCACGAAAAGCTTCGTCGACTTCGACGCGCTTTCGTCGACGGTGACGACGCCGGGCCGCAACATCGACATCAGCGGCGCGTGGCCCTTGAGCATCTGAAAGTCGCCCTCGGCGCCGGGAACGCCAACGGCCTCCACGTCGCCCGAGAACAACAGCTTTTCGGGCGACACGAGTTCAAAGTGGAAAGCGGCCATGACGATGCTCCAGACTCCGGCGACGTCTTACGCGTTGGCCGCGAGCTTGGCGGCCTTCTCGACGGCTTCCTCGATCGTGCCGACCATGTAGAAGGCCGCCTCGGGGAGGTGATCGTACTTGCCTTCGCACAGACCCTTGAAGCCCTTGATCGTGTCGGCGAGCGACACGAGCTTGCCCGGCGAGCCGGTGAACACCTCGGCCACGTGGAACGGCTGCGACAGGAAGCGCTCGATCTTGCGGGCGCGCGCCACGGTCAGCTTGTCCTCTTCCGACAATTCGTCCATGCCGAGAATGGCGATGATGTCCTGCAGGGCCTTGTAGCGCTGCAGCGTCTGCTGCACCTGACGGGCGACGCCGTAATGCTCCTCGCCAACGACGAGCGGCGACAGCATGCGCGAGGTCGAGTCGAGCGGATCGACCGCCGGATAAATGCCCTTTTCCGCGATCGAGCGCGACAGAACGGTCGTCGCGTCAAGATGCGCGAACGAGGTCGCGGGCGCGGGGTCGGTCAAGTCGTCGGCCGGGACGTAAATCGCCTGCACCGAGGTAATCGAACCCTTGTTCGTGGTGGTGATGCGCTCCTGCAGCGCGCCCATGTCGGTCGCGAGGGTCGGCTGATAGCCCACCGCCGAGGGAATGCGGCCGAGTAGCGCCGACACTTCCGAACCCGCCTGCGTGAAGCGGAAGATGTTGTCGACGAAGAACAGCACGTCCTGACCGCGATCGCGGAAGTCTTCCGCCACCGTCAGGCCCGACAACGCCACGCGCATGCGCGCGCCCGGAGGCTCGTTCATCTGGCCATAGACCAGCGCGCACTTGGAACCGGCGCCGCCGCCCTTCTGGTTGACGCCGCCCTCGATCATCTCGTGATAGAGGTCGTTGCCCTCGCGGGTGCGCTCGCCGACGCCGGCGAACACGGAGTAACCGCCGTGCGCCTTGGCGACGTTGTTGATGAGCTCCATGATGAGCACGGTCTTGCCGACGCCCGCGCCGCCGAACAGGCCGATCTTGCCGCCCTTGGCGTAGGGCGCGAGCAGATCGACGACCTTGATGCCCGTTTCGAGAATCTGCGCTTCCGTCGCCTGCTCGGCGTAGCTCGGGGCCGGCTGGTGAATGGCGCGGCGGCCCGAGGTGACGAGCGGGCCGGCTTCGTCGACCGGCTCGCCGATGACGTTGATGATGCGGCCGAGGCATTCGTCGCCGACCGGCACCGAGATCGGCGCGCCCGTGTCGATGACTTGCTGACCGCGCATCAGGCCCTCGGACGTGTCCATGGCGATGCAACGCACCGAGTTTTCGCCGAGATGCTGGGCGACCTCGAGAACGAGGCGCGAACCCTGGTTCTGCGTCTCGAGCGCGTTGAGAATTTCCGGCAGTTCGCCGTCGAACTTCACGTCGACGACGGCGCCGATGACCTGGGTGATGCGGCCGGTAGCGTTGGGAGCGGTAGCCATTGGTCTTGTCCTCTCGATTCGGTCAGAGCGCCTCGGCGCCCGAGATGATTTCGATCAGTTCCTTGGTGATCATCGCCTGGCGCGTGCGGTTGTAGGTGATCGTCTGTTTCTTGATCATCTCGCCGGCGTTGCGGGTGGCGCTGTCCATGGAGCTCATGCGCGCGCCCTGTTCGGACGCGGCGTTCTCGAGCAGCGCGCGGAACACCTGGATGGAGATGTTGCGCGGCAGCAGCGAGGCGAGGATTTCATCCTCCTCGGGCTCGTATTCGTAGGTCGCCGTGGCGGTCGCCGCGTCGGCGGCCTTGCCGGGAATGACGGCGGGAATGAGTTGCGTCGCGGTCGGAATCTGCAGGATCACCGAGCGGAAGCGCGAGAAGAAGATCGTGCAGACGTCGAACTCGCCGGCGTCGAACATGGCGATGATCTTCTTGCCGATGGGATCGGCGTTCTCGAAGCCCATCTGACGCACCGAGCGCAGCTCGATCAGCTCGATGATGTTCTTCTCGAACTGGCGGCGAAGCTGGTCATAGCCCTTCTTGCCGACGCAGATGATCTTGACGGTCTTGCCCTGCGCCAGCAGCGCGTTCGCCTTGTCACGCGCGAGGCGCGCGATCGACGAGTTGAAGGCGCCGCACAGGCCGCGCTCGGCCGTGCAGACGACGAGCAATTGCACGTCGTCCTTGCCCGTGCCGGTCAGCAGGCGCGGACCCTTGGTCACGCCCGAGGCGACATTGGCGAGCACCGCCTCCATGCGCTCGGCGTAGGGGCGCGCCGCCTCTGCCGCCATCTGCGCGCGGCGCAACTTGGCGGCGGCCACCATCTGCATGGCCTTGGTGATCTTCTGCGTCGCCTTGACCGAGGCGATGCGGTTTCGCAGGTCCTTTAGGGAGGCCATTGTCCGCGCGTCTCCCCCTCCTCGCCGTCAGGCCAGGAGGGTCTCGTGGAAGGAAAAGGTGATTACGAGAAGCTCTTGGCGAAGGACTCGACCACGTTCTTCAACGTGGCCGCGTCGGCGTCGGAAAGATCCTTCGAATCGCGGATGGAGTTCAACAGGGCGGCGTTGCTCGTGCGCAGGGTGGCCAGCAGGCCATCCTCGAACGCGCGCACGCGGTTGACCGGAATGCCGTCGAGATAGCCGTTCACGCCGGCGTAGATCACGCAGCACTGCTCTTCCATCTTCAGCGGCGCGAACTGCGGCTGCTTCAGGAGTTCGGTCAGGCGCGAACCGCGGTTCAGCAGGCGCTGCGTCACCGCGTCGAGGTCGGAGCCGAACTGCGCGAAGGCGGCCATCTCGCGATACTGGGCAAGCTCGCCCTTGATCTTGCCGGCGACCTTCTTGGTCGCCTTGGTCTGCGCCGATGAACCGACGCGCGACACCGACAGACCGACGTTCACGGCGGGGCGGATGCCCTGATAGAACAGATCGGTTTCGAGGAAGATCTGGCCGTCGGTGATCGAGATCACGTTGGTCGGAATGTAGGCCGACACGTCGTTGGCCTGCGTTTCGATGACGGGCAGCGCGGTCAGCGAGCCGGCGCCGTTGGCGTCGGAGAGCTTCGCGGCGCGTTCCAGCAAGCGCGAGTGGAGATAGAACACGTCGCCGGGATAGGCTTCGCGGCCCGGCGGGCGGCGCAGCAGCAGGGAGATCTGGCGATACGCCCAGGCCTGGCGGGTCAAGTCATCATAAATGATCAGCGCGTCCTGGCCGCGGTCGCGGAAGTATTCGCCCATGGTGCAGCCGGAGTACGGCGCAATGAACTGCATCGCGGCGGATTCGGACGCGGTGGCGGCAACGACGATGGTGTAGGCCATCGCGCCGTGCTCTTCGAGCTTCCTCACCACGTTGGCAACGGTCGAAGCCTTCTGGCCGACTGCCACGTAGATGCAGATCAGGTCCTTGCCCTTCTGGTTGATGATCGTGTCGACAGCCACCGCGGTCTTGCCGGTCTGGCGGTCGCCGATGATCAGTTCACGCTGGCCGCGGCCGACGGGCACCATGGCGTCGATGGACTTCAGGCCGGTCTGCACCGGCTGGTCCACGGACTTGCGCCACATCACACCGGGAGCAACCTTCTCGATGACGTCGCGTTCCTTGGCGTTGATCGGCCCCTTGCCGTCGATCGGCTGGCCCAGGGCGTTCACGACGCGGCCGAGCAGTTCGGGGCCGACCGGCACGTCCAGAATGCGGCCGGTGCACTTGACCGGATTGCCTTCGGAGATGTGCTCGTACTCACCCAGAATCACCGCGCCGACAGAGTCGCGCTCGAGGTTGAGGGCGAGGCCGAAGGTGTTATTCGGGAACTCCAGCATTTCGCCCTGCATGACGTCTGACAGTCCGTGCACGCGACAGATGCCGTCGGTCACCGATACGACGGTGCCCTGGGTGCGTGCTTCGGCCGACAGGGCAAGATTCTGGATCTTGCTCTTGATCAGTTCACTGATCTCGGAAGGTTTCAGCTGTTGCATTGTGGTTTCCTTGAATTCTACGAAACTGAGCTTAATTCTTTAGGGCGGCTGCCATGCCGGCGAGCTTGCCGCGGACTGAACCGTCGATCACTTCGTCGCCAACCCGGACGACGACACCGCCGATCAACTCGGGATCGATGCTGACCTGGGGGCGGATCTTGCGCTTGAAGCGGGTCTCGAGGCCGGACACCAGCTCGGCCAGTTGCGCGTCATTCAGCGGCAGCGCGGAATCGATCTGGGCGTCAACGATGCTCTCGCGCCTGTTCTTCAGCGCTTCAAACTGCTCATGCACCAGAGGTAGCGCGGACACGCGCTTGTTTTCGATCAGCGTGGCAACGAACTGGCCCAGCGCGGGATCCTTATCTGCAGAGACCGAAACCAGCAGCTCGGCAAGCTGCGCCGGGGCAATGCGCGGATCGCCCAAAAGCTGCACAAGCTCCGGGGATTCGGCGCCGACAGCCAGCCTGGACAGCGCGGCAGACCAGCCTGCGATCGTGCCCTTGTCCTCGGCAAGGCGGAAAGCCGCCTCGGCATAGGGACGGGCAATGGTGGCGGCTTCAGCCATGGCTTAGCGCAGCTCCTGACGCAGTTGTCCGAGCAGGTCGGCGTGGGCCTGGGCATTGACTTCACGGCGCAGGATCTTCTCCGCACCGGCAACCGCCAGCGCAGCGACCTGGTCGCGCAAGGCGTCCTTGGCACGCTGGATTTCGCTGTCGATCTCGGCCTTCGCAGCCGCGATCAGGCGGTCGCTTTCCGCCTTGGCGGCAGTCCTCGATTCGTCAACGACGGCGGCAAAGCGCTTGTCGGCCTGGGCCAGGATTTCCTGGGCCTTGGCGCGGGCTTCCACTTCAAGTTGGCGGATGCGCACTTCCGCATCCTGCAAACTGGACTTGCCCTTTTCGGCAGCAGCCAGGCCGTCAGCAATTTTCTTCCTGCGTTCTTCGATCGCCGTGATCAGGTTCGGCCAGATCAGCTTCATCGTGACCAGGGCCAGGATGATGAAAACGATCGTCTGCGCAAACAACGTTGCGTTCAGATTCACGGTACGTTCCTCTCAAAAAACCTGGGACGGGGACACATGCCCGCCGTCCGCAGCGGTGCGTGGAGGCTTAGCCCTTGAACGGGTTCGCGGTGGCGAACCACAGCGCAATACCGGTACCGATAATGAACGCGGCGTCGATCAGGCCGGCCAGCAAGAACATCTTGGTCTGCAGCGCATTCATCAGTTCGGGCTGACGCGCCGAAGCTTCGATGAACTTGCCACCCATGATGCCGATGCCGATACAGGCGCCAACGGCGCCAAGGCCGATGATCAGACCGCAAGCAAGGGCTACGAAACCGACGATATCCATAACAACTCCTTAGTTAGTGTCGTGTATTGAAAATGAAAAACTGAAACCTAATGTCCTTCGTGCGCCTGGCCGATGTAGACCAGGGTCAGCATCATGAAAATGAAAGCCTGCAGCAGCACGATCAGGATGTGGAAGATCGCCCAGACCGAGCCGGCGACGATGTGTCCGATGAAGGCAAGGATGCTGCCGGTATTGAAACCAGCCCAAGCACCGCCCAACAGCGCAATCAGGAAGAAGATCAGTTCACCGGCGTACATGTTGCCGAACAGCCGCATGCCCAACGATACGGTCTTCGAGATGAATTCAATGATGTTCAGCAGAAAATTCGGGATCGCCAACAGCACGGCAAAGAACGGATTCTTGCTGGTGCCGAAGGGTGCGGCGACCAGTTCATGCATGAAACCGCCGATGCCCTTGATCTTGAAGTTGTAGTACAGCACCAGGATCAGCACGC
>CAIOVE010000010.1 GCA_903861645.1 uncultured Hyphomicrobiales bacterium | reverse complement strand
GCCACCTTCGCCTTGAACGCCGCTGTGTGGTTTCTGCGTGCTCGCCTCTTCATGATCTCTCCTGATTCGCGAGCCAATGCTCGCGGTTGTCAGGCAGAAAATCCACCTATCGGGCTGTGTAGATTCGCCGGGCCAGCTCTAGCCGCGACTGCATAAAGGGAGTAGCGAGACATGCAGTGGCTACTAGCGATTGTACTCATCATAGCCATGCCCATCGTAGCTGTCGCATACTGGCGCAGAAAGAACCGCGCATTTCGCGCGGAGGTTTCTATTGAGTGCCTTCGTCTATGGCGTAAAATGGTCGAAGATTATCGCCAAAAGAATCCACCGGACTCCATAACCGCTGGCATGTCAGTAGCCGAAGAAGCTGCATACATGGCGCTGCACAGTGAACACCGGCAGAAGGTTTTGACAATGGCATGGGACAACGTGAAGAAGATGACCAAATATCTTGTTCAAGAATGCAACATGGGAAAAGCCGTTGGCGGATGGCAGGAGATTTTTGCAAACAGCGAACTTGAAGCGGCGCAGAAAGTGGTGAGTGGGGAACTTCGACGTGCTGGCAAGCTCGGGGAGCTTAGGGTTCGCGTCCGTGTGGCCTCCGACACAAAGACCGAGACGGATTTCTACGCCGACAATTGAAACGAGAGGCCGCAGCGCTTCCATCCGCCTTGCCTCTCCCGCAAAAACCGTTATATTTGCTAGGGTTTCTCCAGCAAACGAGAATCCCGAGACTAAAAGAGACTAACGCGATCTGCCAAGCAGCTAAGTAGTTGACTTTGTTTAATTCGCGGGCGTAGTTCAATGGTAGAACGGAAGCTTCCCAAGCTTCATACGAGGGTTCGATTCCCTTCGCCCGCTCCAATCGTTTTTATTTTCGCTCCTCGCGTCCCGCTTGCGACGCTTGGCAGAGTCGCGCGTTCAGGAGGTTGGGTCGAACTCGAAGGTCGGCGGCCTCAGCGTGAGATGCGCGCCGTAATAAGGGTCGGGGCTTGTCAGGCGAAGCCATCGCGCCCGAAACGCGGACGCGTCGGCGTCGTCCGGCGTCGCATCCCATGGCGACGCGTCGCGCAGCCTCAGGGTCGCCCACGGGGTGTGGACATTGCGCAAGCCGGTCGCACGCAGACGCAGGCACAGGTCAGCGTCCGGATACGCCGACGCGTCCGGCTGGAAACCGCCGACCGCGTCGAACGCCGCGCGCGCAACCATCATGCAGGCGCCGGATACGGCAAGGCAATTACGCGTGGAAATCGTGGCGCCGAAGTATCCCCGGTCCGAACCCTCGAAACCTCGGCGGGTCGGACGCGGCAGGCCATCGCGGAAGGTCAGGCCGGTATGCCTCAGTGTATCGTCGCCGTACAGCAGTCGCGCGCCGACGGCGCCGCCATCGGCCGCGAAGAGATAGCGCGAGCGAATGGTTCGCGTCGCGCCGGTCGTTACATGCGCGAGATGCGTCAGAACGTGATCATCGGCTTCCTCGAATCCCGTGGCGCGCCAGTTGAATTCGATGCCGATGGAGGCAAGCCGGGACGCGTGTTTGTAGAGCGTCTGCTCAACGAGGCTTTGCGGCACGCGATGCGGCAATTCCGCGGCGTTCCAGATATGCGCGAGTTCGCGCGCGCGTCGCCGCCTGACTGGAGGGCGGAAACTCGGCGCGCGCCAGTTCATGCCCGGCGTAGGTGGTGAAATAGGCGACATCGGTTGGATGATCGCCGGGCATGCCCAGCGCGCGAATCTCATGCGCGAAGCCAAGGCGGCGATAATGCTCCATCGAGCGCGCCTGCGTGGCGTTGGCCTGCGGCGCGGTCGCGACGCCCGATTCCTGATCGACGACAAGCGCGGCGACGCCGCGTCGACCAAGTTCGTTGGCGAGCATCAGTCCGCACGGCCCCGCGCCGATCACCAGAACCGGGGTTTCCGTCACATTCATGCGTCCACTCCGTCCACCCGCGCGCGCTCGCCGTTCAGCCAGCGATCTCCACGGCGCGCTCGTGTTCGCGCAGGATGTCGCCCAGGCCCGATGGCGGCGTGCGACCAAGCCCGCAGTAGGCCGCCAGGCCGAAGTCGGGCAGATACCTGCGCGCGATCGCCAACCGTCGCTCGAATGTATCCATGTGATGCACCATGCCAAGATAGATGCGCGCGCCATGGGGTCGCAGGCGGGCGAGCGGCGCGTAAAAGGCGTCGTCGAGATTGGCGAGCGCGGGAATGTGCATCCAGTCGACGCGACGGCCGGACGCCTCGATCATGCCATTGGCCAGATCGACGGTCGCGGAGAGATCGTCGGGCGCGAACCGCGGCCAGCCCCCCAACGTGCCGAAGCACAGATGAAAGCCGAGCGCGACGGTCTCGGGAATTTTGGGACACAGAAAGCCCATCTGGCCGATGTTGCGCTCCACGGCGCCTTCCTTGGGCAATCCGGGCACGGCGCCATAGGCGTCCTGCACCTCTGTCGAACAATCCCACTGGATCGCCAGATCCTCATGTGGAATTTTCGAGCAGATCATCGCGACCTCGGCGGCGACGGCTTCCCGATAGGCTTCGCGCACGATGTCGCAATCGCCCTGATTGTTGAAAACCCGCGGCGGCGCGGCGCTGTTGGGGCTGGCGATCGACACCTGAAAGCGCAATCCCTTCGGCAGTTGGCCTTTCTCGCGCATGGTCTTGAAGGCGAAATACGACGTCAACGCGTCGCGCGCGTAGCCGAGCCGCCAGCCGGGATCGCCGAAGCGGATTTTCGTCACGCCGTCGCGCACCTTGAAACGCCAGCTTTCGCTTGTGTTATGCGGGTTCAACCGATCGGCGCCGTTATCGAGCGGCGGCCGCTGAATGATCTCGAGATCGGGATGCAGCGCGAACACCTGATAATGAATGCGGCTGATCCAATGGGTGCGCGGGCCCACCTCGCCATCGGGCAAGGCGCGCAGATGCGCGGCCAACGGACGCCCGAATTTCTCGAAGACCTCTGGCGCGGTGTCGTAGGGCACGCTGCCAACAAGCAGAAGATCGGCGCTCATCTTAGTCTCCATCGGGTGAGCGCACGCGCTCGGGGCCATTCACGAGGGGTTGTCGGGTCGCGCCGCTTTACTGGCGCTCGATGTTCAGCTCGACGGCCAGATCGCGCCAGCGTTTTTGCTCGACGCGGATGAACTCGGCCGTGCTCGCGGGCGTGCCCGCGCCACTGGAGGCGAGACCAAGGGCGTTGAGCCGTTGCGGCGCCTCCGGCGTGTTCAGGAATTGCGCGACCGCCTTGTTGAAGCGCTCGACCATATCCGCGGGCGTCCCGGCTGGCGCGACGATCACGAAAAATCCGTCGAGCATCACGCCGGGCACCGTTTCCCCGACAATCGGCAGATTCGGCAGACCCGGAAATCGACGGCTCGAAAAAACCGCCAATGGACGGATGTCGCCGGAATCGACGAAGACCTGCGAGGCGGCGATCGAACTGATGAGAACGGGCACTTGCCCGGCCGCGACGTCCTGCGCCATTTGCGGCGCGGATTTGTAGGATACCTCCGCCATGTTCATGTCGGCGCGGCGGTTCAGCAGGCGACCGGAGATCACGCCGGCGCCGGTTGTGGCGTCAACGGCGTAATCGATCTTCCCCGCGTTGGCCTTGGCGTGGGCGATCAGGTCCGCGACGGTGTTGACCGGAACCTTCTTGTTCACGCTGACCATCTGCGGCGCGAGATCGGCGACGATGGCGACCGCGTCGAAATCCTTGGTTGGATCGTAGGGCAGTTGCTTGAACGACACCGGGTTGCTCGCGAGGCCCGATGTATTCGTGAACAGGAAAGTATAGCCGTCCGCCGCCGCGCGCGCGGTGGCCTGATGGGCGGGAATACCCGAGGCGCCGGCGATATTCTCGACATAAACGGAGCCGCCGATCGCCTTGGCGACTTCGTTCGCCATGACGCGGGCCATGAGATCGGTCGACGACCCCGGTCCGGTCGGCACGATCAGGCGCACGGGCTTCACGGGCCAGGTTTGCGCGGGGGCGGGCGGGCTCGACCCGAGCAATCCCATCAATCCCAAAAGGGCCAGGCGAAACTTCATCGTGCGTTTCCCTTTGTGTTTTTGGCGCGCGCCAGCGGCTCAGGCTTCGTAATTGTGGATGAAATCCTCGGGCAGATTGGGCCCCCAGACGTATAGCGAGTCATGCGCGGGATGATCGCCCGCCCGCCAGTCGAAGTCGCTGGGCACGTAGTCGATGTCGGCGGAATATTCGCTGTAGCTGCCCCAGGGGTCGCGCACATAGTGGAAGTAGTTCGAGCCGAGCACGTGGCGGCCAAGGCCCCAACCGCGGTCGTAACCCTTCTCCAGCATGTGCATCGCGCCAATGCCGATGTCGGAAATCGAGCCGACGTCCCAGCTGTAGTGATGATGGCCGGGCGCGCCGGACTTGGCGAAGGCCACCATGTGATGATCGCTGCCGTGCACGCCATGCATGAAGGCGATGATGTCGCCGGAGCGGTCCGACAGTCGCAGCCCCAGCACGCGCGAATAGAATTCGATCGCCTTGCCGACGTCCGGCGTGAACAGCAGCGTGTGCGACAGACGCCTTGGATGGCTCCGGCCCGCCGTGCTGCGGTAGGGCGCGCCGCGCGCGCCGCCGGGCGCCGAGACGATGCCGAAGTCCGATTTGGCGTTTGGCGAAGACTTGTCGGCGACCCGCGCCTCGATCAGATTGCCGTCCTGATCGCGGAACCAGACGCCATTGGAATCGCGATCCCGCGGCGGATCGAGCCGCGCGATTCCCATCGCCTGCAAGCGCGCGGCGAAGGGCTTCTCGTCTTCCTCGAACAGGCCAAACGAGAAAAATCCGAATTTTTTCCGCGGCCCCTCGACGATGCTGACCCAGCGATGCGGCGAGCCAAGCGTATAAAGGCCAAGCGCATTGCCCTCCTCGCGGACTTCGAGCCCGAAGGAGTCGTAAAACGCGTGCGCGGCCTTGAGATCGGGCACGGCCATGCGGCATTCATGAAGGGAATGCACGCCCAGTTCGCCCGGACGTTTCGAAGGCTTGATGAACCCATGGTTCGCGGTCATTGCTTCCTCCCGTGGCTTTTGCCGCCTCCCGGCGATCAGCCTTCGTCGACGATGGAATTGCGTAGCACGCCGATACCCTCGATCTCCACCTCGACGATATCGCCGGGCTTCATCCACAGCGGCGGCTTGCGGCCCAGCCCGACGCCGGCCGGCGTGCCCGTCACGATGATATCGCCCGCCTCTAGCGTCATCGCCTCGCTGATCGTCGCGACAAGAGTGGCCACGTCGAAAACCATGTCGTCGATGCGGGCGCTCTGCACGGTCACGCCATTCAGGCGGGTTGCCAGCTTCAGGCCCTTGCAGCCCGGCGGCAATTCGTCCGCCGTGACGAAAACCGGACCAAACGGACCCGTGCCGTCGAAATTCTTGCCGACCGTCCACTGGGGCGACTTGAATTGATAGTCGCGAATGGAGCCGTCGTTGAAGATCGAGTAGCCGATAACGTGATCAAGCGCCTTGTCCCGGGCGATATGACGACCGCCCTTGCCGATGACCGCGACCAGTTCGCCTTCGTAATCGAGCTGGGTCGAAACCTTCGGGCGCACCATGGGTTCGTTGTGACCGACGAACCCGACCGCGAAACGCGAGAACAGCGTCGGATAGTCCGGCTGCTTGAATCCGCTTTCCGCCGAATGATCGGCGTAGTTCAGCCCCACGCAGATGATCTTGGCCGGACGCTTGAGCGGGGGCGCAAGGCGCATGTTGTGAATGTCGACCATCTGGCCGACAAGCAGCGCCGCGTGGGCGGCCCGCAAGGCGTCGCCCCCCTTCGCGACCAGATCGTCAAGATCGCCCGGATACCGCGGATCGCTCGCCAGCAGGCCCACGAAAGAGCCGTCGGCCCTCGCGGTGGCGAGACCGGGCGTTGAATCGATGGCGTAGCTGGCAAAGCGCATGGTGAAATCCTCATCCTGTGGTCGGGCAGATGCCATGGGGTTTTGGACGAGTCAACAATAATATATTATTTATCGACTCGAATATTTTCACCCGCTTGAGCGACGATCCGGGTTTGCTATAGATGGGCCCATGAAGCCATTCCCCGCCAAGCCAGCCGGCAAGGAGACGAACCTCTCGGAAGCCGCCTATCTGGCGCTCCGCGCGGATTTGCTCGCGTGCCGCCTGCCGCCGGGGGCGCGATTGAACATCGCTGAATTGTCAGGCCGGCTCGCGGTCAGTCTGGGCGCCGTGCGCGAGGCGCTGTCACGACTGACGGCCGAGGGCCTCGCCGTCGCCGAGATGAACCGGGGCTTTCGCGCCGCGCCGGTGTCTGAATCGGAATTGCTGGACCTCACCGGCACGCGGATCGAGATCGAAACAAGTTGCCTGCGCCGGTCCATGGCGGTGGGCGGCGTCGACTGGGAAGCGCGCATCGTCGCGGCCCATCACCGCCTGTCGCGCACGCCGGAGCGCGTCCACGGCGACGAGCGTCGCATCAGCGACGAATGGGCCTCGGCGCACAAGGCGTTTCACGAGGCCCTTGTTTCCGCCTGCGACAGTCCCTGGCGATTGCGCTTGCGCAACCTGCTTTATGACCAGACCGAGCGATATCGCCGGCTTTCCGCCCCGGCCCTGTCGAGGGAGCGAGACCTCGCCGCCGAGCATTTCGCGCTCATGGAGGCGACCCTTGCCCGACAGGCCGACGCCGCCGTGGCGCTTGTGACCAGCCACCTCAATGTCACCACGGAGCGTGTGCGCGCGCTTTCCCGCGAGGAAAGCTGGCCCGGCGGCGACAAATAGCGCACGATCGCCATGGCGAGGCGCGCGCCTTGCCCGATTTTTGCTAAAAAGAAACGCCTTGATGGTCTCTTGACGGCCGAAAGGTCGTCCGCGCGCGGGCGCGCCGCGCGTTGAATGGCGAGAGGGGAGCTTGGACATGAGCGGCGAGATCAATCCACTGGCGGGGAAACCGGTTCCGCCATCGATGTTGCTCGACGTGCCGGCCCTCGTGACGGCCTATTTCACGGGCGAACCCGATCCCTCCATCCCCACCCAACGCGTCGCCTTCGGCACCTCCGGCCATCGTGGCTCCGCCTTCGCCAACTCATTCAATGAAGCCCATATCGTCGCCATCAGTCAGGCGATCTGCCGGTATCGCAAGGGTCACGGGATCGACGGCCCGCTGTTCATCGGCATTGATTCGCACGCGCTGTCCTTTCCGGCCTTCGCCAGCGCGCTGGAGGTTTTCGCCGCCAATGGCGTCGAGGTCATGATCGACGAAAAGCTCGGCTACACGCCGACGCCCGTCATCTCCCACGCGATTCTCTCCTACAACAAGGGACGAACGAGCGGCCTCGCCGATGGCGTCGTGATCACGCCCTCGCATAATCCCCCCGAGGATGGCGGCTTCAAGTACAACCCGCCGAATGGCGGCCCCGCGGATGGCGACATCACCGGCGAGATCGAGCGAACCGCCAACGCCCTGTTGCGCGAAAACCTCGCGGGCGTGAAGCGCATGCACTACGAGCGGGCGCTGAAATCGCCGCATGTTCATCGCCATGATTACATCGGCCCTTATGTCGCCGATCTCCGCAATGTCGTCGACATGGAGGCGATCCGCGCCGCCGGCGTCAGGATCGGCATCGATCCGCTGGGCGGCGCGGCCATCGGCTACTGGCGACCGATCATCGAGGCCTATGGCCTCGATGCGACGATCGTCAACGAAGCCGTCGACCCCACGTTCCGCTTCATGACGCTCGACTGGGACGCCCGCGTCCGCATGGATTGTTCGTCGCCCCACGCGATGGCGCCGCTGATCGGCCTGCGCGAGAAATTCGACGTCGCCTTCGCCAACGACACGGACGCCGACCGGCATGGAATCGTCACGCCCTCGGTGGGCCTGTTGAACCCCAATCACTACCTCGCCGCTTCCATCGACTATCTGTTCCAGCACAGGCCCGACTGGGGCGCTCGTTGCGCCATCGGCAAGACGATGGTGAGCAGCGGAATCATCGACCGCGTCGCCAATAAACTCGGTCGCAAGCTGGTCGAGACGCCAGTCGGCTTCAAATGGTTCGTCGACGGCCTCGTTGACGGGTCCATGGGCTTCGCTGGCGAGGAAAGCGCCGGCGCGTCCTTCATCAAGCGCGACGGGACCGTCTGGTCGACGGACAAGGACGGCGTCATCCTTGGCCTGCTCGCCGCCGAAATCACGGCGAAAACCGGCAGGGATCCCGGCGTCCGTTACGGCGACCTGACCCGCGACCTCGGCGCGCCCCGCTACGAGCGCATCGACGCGCCGGCGACGCCCGCCCAGAAGGACATTCTGAAAAAACTGTCGCCCGCGCAGGTCACCGCCACCGAACTCGCCGGCGAGACCATTCTTGCCAAGCAGACGGAGGCCCCCGGCAACGGCGCGGCCTTCGGCGGGCTCAAGGTCATCACGGAAAACGGCTGGTTCGCCGCGCGTCCCTCGGGCACGGAGGACGTCTACAAAATCTATGCGGAAAGTTTTGTCGGCGAGGACCACTTGCGGCGCATTCAGGATGACGCGCGCGACCTCGTCGCCCGCGTGTTCAGCGCCGCCGCGAAGGGCTGATCATGCGCCACGCGCGGGAGGGGCGATCATGACCGCCCCCCACCTCCACCACGTCCGCGTCTATTACGAGGATACCGACTTTTCCGGCGCGGTCTATCACGCCAACTACCTGCGCTTCATGGAGCGCGCCCGCACAGAGATGCTGCGCGCGCTCGGCGTCGATCAGGGCGCCGCGCTGGCGGGCGAAACATCGGAACGCTTCGGCTTCGTCGTGCGCGCGATGACGATTGATTTTCACCGACCGGCGCGCATGGACGACTGGCTCGCGGTTGAAACGACCGTCGAAAAACTCGGCGCGGCGACGCTTGAATTGCTGCAAACGGTCAGGCGTGGCGCCGAGACGCTGGCGAGCGCACGCGTCCGCGTCGCCTGCGTGGTCGATGGAAAAGCGGCGCGCATGCCCAGGGGCGTTCGCGCCAGGCTCGAACAGAGCGCGCCCTAGCCGCTCATCTTCTGCATGAGCGCGTCGGAAATCTCGAAATTGGCGTAGACGTTCTGCACGTCGTCGTTGTCTTCCAGATTGCCAATGAGTTTTAGCACTTTCTCGCCCGCCTCGTCGTCGACGGCGACATTGTTCTGCGGCTTCCAGACGAGCCTTGATTTGCGCGGCTCGCCGAATTTCGCTTCCAGCGCCTTCGCCACCTCGGCGAAGGATTCCATGGACGTGACGATCTCGTGCCCGTCGGGGGTCGAAATGGCGTCGTCCGCGCCCGCCTCGATCGCGGCTTCCATGACCGCGTCCTCGGAGCCGACCTTCGTGTCGAACTCGATCGATCCGACGTGATCGAACATGAACGACACGGCGCCGGTTTCCGCCAGCGCGCCGCCCGCCTTGGTGAAATAGGAGCGCACCTCGCCCGCCGTGCGGTTGCGGTTGTCGGTCAGCGCCTCGATGATCAGGGCGACGCCGCCGGGCATGCGGCCCTCGTAGCGCACCTCGTCGTAGTTCTCGCTTTCACCGCCCGACGCCTTCTTGATGGCGCGGTCGATATTGTCCTTGGGCATGTTCTCGGCGCGCGCGGCCAGAACGGCGAGGCGCAGGCGCGGGTTCATCGCGGGGTCGGGCATGCCCATCTTGGCGGCGACGGTGATTTCACGCGCGAGTTTGCCGAAGATCTTCGAGCGGATAGCGTCCTGCTTCCCCTTCTTGTGCATGATGTTCTTGAACTGACTATGTCCCGCCATTTCCGTCCCGCTTGCCTGAATGCGCCTGAAAAGAGTGGCGCCTTATACGCCCGCGCGCCGCTTTAGAAAAGCGCGCCCGCCTAGACCCAGAATTCCGGCCGCGCCCCGGCGAGCCGTCCACCGAGCCGCACCGGGCCGATCCGGGTGGCCAGCCCGGTTCTGTCGTCGGTCTCGACCGCGACGCCGCAGAGGGTCGCGGGCCCCATGGCGGGCTCGAACCGGCCCTGCGGAATGCGCCGGGTGAAGCGTTGCAGCGGCTCGGCCTTGTTCATGCCGATGACCGAGTCGTAGTCGCCGCACATGCCCGCGTCGGTCTGGTAGGCCGTGCCGCCGGGCAAGATTTGCGCGTCGGCGGTGGGAATATGGGTATGCGTGCCCACCACCAGCGAGGCCCGCCCGTCGCAGAAATGACCCATCGCCATTTTCTCGCTCGTGGTTTCCGCGTGGAAGTCGACCACGACCGCGTCGCAAACCTCGCCCAATGGGCAGGCGGACAATTCCCGGTCCACCGCGGCGAAGGGATCGTCGAGCGGGTCCATGAAGATGCGTCCCATGGCGTTCATCACCAGCACCCGGCCGCCCGAGGCGGTCTCGAACATGTTGACGCCCCGGCCCGCCGTCCCCGGCGGATAATTCAGCGGACGGATCAGCCGCGACTGGCGCTCGATGAACACCAGCGCCTCCTTCTGGTCCCACGCATGGTTGCCCAGCGTCAGGCAATCCGCCCCCGCGTCGAGGAATTCCTGGCAGATGGCTTCCGTCACGCCAAAGCCGCCCGCCGCGTTCTCGGCGTTGACGACGACGAAATCGAGCGCCCAGTCGCGCCGCAGCCCCGGCAAATATTCAAGCAGAACCGCGCGCCCGGCGCGGCCCAGAATGTCGCCGATGAAAAGCAGGCGCATGTCGTCAATCCGTCCGGCAATCGATGAGTTCGTTCTCGGTTAGCACGAGATCGAGCGGCTGGTCATGCGGCTCGGCGGGCACTTCCGCCACTTCCTGCGCGGCGAAGGCGACGCCGACCGCCAGCAGGGGCTTCATCGCCCGCAGATCGCGCAGGGTCGCGTCGTAATAGCCCGCGCCATAGCCGAGACGGTGGCCGCGCCGGTCGAACGCCGCCAGCGGCACGAACAACAGATCGGGCAGGACCTCCAGCAGGCGACGCGAGGGCTCCATCACCCCGAAATCGCCGGGGATCAGGGGATCGCGCCGCGTCCATTTGCGAAACAGCAGCGGCCGCCCGCGACCCTGCATCGCCGGCAGCGCGGCGACGAAATCGTGGTAGGCGAGCGCCTCGACGAGCCATTTGGTGTCCGCCTCGTCGCGCATGGGCCAGTAAACGCCAACTGTCCGCGTCATGGCGCGGCGCGCGATCTCGACGCCCTTCAGCGCCAGCCGCTCGGCGAAGGCCTCGCGCGCCGCGGGCGCGATCGCCGCCCGGCGCTCCAGCGCCCCGGCCCGTAGCCGCGCCTTGCCGTTGGTGTCCATTGTTCGGCCTCGATTGATTTCCCGCCGGTCCTTCGCTACGCGGTCGATTGCTCATCCTATGCGATGCCTTCAAAACGGAACAGGGTTCCCATGCGCCTTCTCATCCTTCCCGGCGACGGCATCGGGCCGGAAATCACCGCCGCGACCCTCGCCGTGCTGCGCGCCGCCTCGGACCGCTTCGGCCTTGGCCTCGCGCTCGAGGAGGACATCGTCGGCCACGAGAGCCTGAAGCGTTGGGGAACCACCGTGCGCGACGGCCTGCTCGACAAGGCCCGCGCCGCCGACGGCCTCGTTCTCGGCCCGGCGGCCACCTTCGACTACACCGACGAGAGCAAGGGCGGCATCAATCCGTCCATGTATTTCCGCAAGAACCTCGACCTTTTCGCCAACATTCGCCCGGCGCGCACCTATCCCGGATTTCCCGGCAAGGTCGGCGCGTTCGATCTGATTGTCGTTCGCGAGAACACCGAAGGGTTCTACGCCGACCGCAACATGGCGAGCGGCGGCTCCGAAATGCTGGTGACGGAAGATGTGGCCATTTCGCTGCGGCGCATCACCCGCGCCTGCTGCCATCGCGTGGCGCGGGCCGCCTTCGAGCTGGCGAACCACCGCCGCAAGCGGGTGACAGCCGTCCACAAGGCCAATGTGCTGAAAATCGCCGACGGCATGTTCCTCGAGGAATGCCGCAAGGTGGCCGCCGACTATCCAGATGTCGTCCTCGACGACGTCATCGTCGACGCCATGATGGCGCACGTGGTGCGCGCGCCCGACCGCTTCGACGTCATCGTCACCACGAACATGTTCGGCGACATTCTGTCCGACCTCACGGCCGAATTGTCCGGCAGCATCGGCCTTGGCGGTTCGCTCAACGCCGGCGCCGATTACGCCATGGCGCAGGCGGCGCATGGATCGGCGCCCGACATCGCCGGTCAGGATCGCGCCAATCCGATTTCGCTCATTCTGTCGGCGGCGCAACTGCTGTCCTGGCGCGGGCAGCGCCTGTCGGCCAATTCCTTCATCGCCGCGGGCGCGGCCATGGAGCGGGCGGTCGAAACCGCCGTCAACGCGCATCGCGTCACCGCCGACATCGGCGGCGGGCTCGGCACGCGCGCCACCGGCGAGGCGATCGCCGCGCTGGTGCGCGAGGCCTAGGCGTGCGCTGCGACAGCCACGTTCACATCGTCGGCAATGCCGCGGACTGGCCGCAGGCGCGCGAGCGGACCTACCTGGCGGCGCCCGCGCCGCTTGAAAATTTGCGCGCGCTTGCGGCGGCGCGCGCCATCGAGCGTTTCATCCTCGTCCAGCCAAGTTTTTACGGCGATGACAACAGGCTGCTGCTGGCGACGCTCGACGCGCTGGATGGCCGGGGGCGCGGCGTCGCCGTGATCGACCCCGACCGCGTCGGCAAGGCAACCCTGCTCGACATGGCGGCGCGCGGCGTTCGCGGCCTGCGCCTGAACCTCTACAGCCCCGGCGAGGCCGATCCCGCCGCCAACGGCGCGCGACTGCGACGCCTCGTCGCCTGCGCCGCCTCGATGAACTGGCACGTGGAGCTCATCGCGCCGCTCGACGAGCTCGCCCCGATGGCGGACCTGCTGCGCGCGGCGCCCACGACCGTCGTCCTCGACCACTACGGCCTGCCCGGCGACCACGCGCCCGAAAGCCCGGCCGCCATGCCCCTTCTCGATTTGCTGGCCCTGCCGCATGTCTGGATGAAACTGTCCTCGCCCTATCGCATGGGGCGCGATCCCCGCGCCGTCGCGCCGCACCGTGGCTGGTTGAAGGCGCTGACCTCGGTCGCGCCCGATCGCTGCGTCTGGGGCAGCGACTGGCCGCACACGCCGGCCCATGGCGACCAGAAGGGCCCGGACGTGGGCGCCGCCTACCGCCCGCTCTCCTACGCGGCGCTGGTCGACGAATTCGAGGCGGCGGTCGCCTCGCCAGCCCTTTTTCATGCCATCATGGTCGCCAATCCGGCCCGCCTTTACGAATTCGCATAGTCCCCAGCTCATTGCCGACCGGACCAAGGGAGCATTTGATGAAACGCCGCGTTTTCGCCGCCGCCATCGCGGCCATTGCCTGCATCGCCTCCGCCAACGCGCGCGCGCAGGAACCCGCGGGCGAAACAATCCGGCTGATCGTCGCCTACGCCCCCGGCGGCACCGGCGATTTCGTCGCGCGTGTGATCGCGCCACGCCTGCAGGCGGCGGTGGGCCAACCGGTGATCGTCGAGAACAAGCCCGGCGCCAGCGGCAACATCGGCGCCCGCGCCGTGGCGAGCGCCAAACCGGATGGCCTGACCTTCCTCGTCGGCCAGACCGGCGAGGCGGCGATCAACAAGCATTGGCTGCCGAACCAGAATTTCGACTCCGACGTCGAACTTGTTCCCGTCGCCTTTCTGGCGGATTCGCCTCTCGCGCTGGTCGTGCCGGCGGCGTCGCCCTGGCCAACGATGGCGGACTTCATCGCCGGCGCGCCCAAGGCGACGAAACCTCTGACCTACGCCAACTCGGGCATCGGCACGCCCAGCTACTTCGCCGGCGAATGGCTGAAGGCGCGCCTGAAAATCAAGGCGGAAACAGCCGCCTACGGCGGCGCCGGGCCGGCGCTCAACGACCTCATCGGCGGTCACGTGGATTATTATTTTCCGGGCCTGCCGCCGGCCATGCCGCAGGCGAAGGCCGGCATGCTCAAGATCATCGCGGTGTCATCGGGCAAGCGGGCGCAAGCGGCGCCGGATATTCCCACCATCGCGGAAGCCGCTGGCATTCCCGACTACCAGTTGACGCTCTGGGCGGCGCTTTTCGCGCCCAAGGGGGCGCCGCCGGCGCTGGTGCAGAAATTCAACCGCGAGGTCAACAAGATCGTCGCCCAGCCCGATGTCGCCCGGCAATTGCTCGAAGCCGGCGCCGAGACGCGGATCATGTCCGACGTCGAAACGGCCGCCTTCGTCCATGCCGAAAGCGCGAAATATCAGGCCATCATCAAGGAGACGGGCGTCAAGGCCGAATAGCCGACGCGTGGCGCAAGCGGGAAAAGCGCGGGGCCACGATGGCCGTGGGATATCGATCCCGGGTACCTACAGCGTAGGTGGGCGCCGTGTGTCCGGGTCCACGGACCCGGTCAGGGACAGCTCCCTTTGAGATCGATAAGGCCCCGGGTATGCAATCCTCACGCACCCCGCAGCTCCGCCCATCCTATGTAGGTTGAAAGCGGGCCCGGCGCCAGTGCGGAGTTGATCACGCGGTGTGATCGCCACCGTCGAGCGCGCGGGCCGCGGCCTCGATCCGCGCCGCCGCCTCGTCGATGGACTGGGCGATCTGCCGGGCGGAATCCTCCGCCAGCATGGTGGCGCCGCGCGCCGACTCGCGCAGCCGCGCCATGTCTTCCTCCAGACGGGCCAGACGCGCGAGCGCGTCGAGCCGCTCGTCGGCGAGGCTGATGGCGGCCATAACCGTCAGGCGCTGGTCGCCGATCTCGCCGAAAGCCTTGCGCATGTCGCCGATGCGGGCGTCCAGCGTGGCCGCGAGCCCGGTGAGATGCTCCTCCTCGCCGTCCTCGCAGGCCATGCGAAAGGCGCGACCGGCGATGGTGACCGAAATCTGGGCCATCAGGCCTCCCCATCGTCGCTGGCGGCGGCGTCGGACGTCTCGTCCGCCGGCTCGTCATCGCCGAGCGTGGCGCGAATGGCATCGCTGGCGCGCTCGATGCGCTTGACCGCCTCCTCGTTGGCGCGTTCGAGGCGGCGCATGCGCGCCATCGCGCCATCGAGCTCCAGCGCGAGGCGCGCGCGGTCGTCGCGCATGATGGCGTATTCCTCCGCCGCGTCGCCACGCTCGGCCCGCGACGACGCCTGCCGCTCGGCGGCCGCGTCGAGGTGGTCGAGTGCCGAGGCGAGCCGCTTGAGGGCCGCCTCTATGGCGCCGGGGATGCTCATGGACTTCAGATCACGCGCGAGATCACGAGGACAACCATTTGCCGTCAAACGCGCATCGCGGTCAACGCCGCGCGCGAATGTTCGACGGACACTCGCGAATGTTGTCCCCAAGCCGCGTTGACTCGCGATTTTCAGGTGTTATCACACGCGCGACCCCGCGCATTAACCACGCTTCGCCCCTTGTTTGGGCGCGCAGTCCCCAAGGAACAGGCTCAATGACCGTGACACCCAACGATATGGCCAACGCCATCAGGGCGCTCGCCATGGACGCGGTCGAGAAGGCCAAGTCCGGCCATCCCGGCCTACCGATGGGCGCGGCCGACATCGCCACCGCGCTGTTCACGAAAGCCATGAAATACGACATGGCCGATCCGACCTGGCCCGACCGCGACCGTTTCGTCCTGTCGGCGGGCCACGGCTCGATGTTGCTTTACGCCGTGCTGCACCTGACCGGCGAAAAGGGCATGACCATCGAGGAAATCAAGAATTTCCGCCAGCCAAGCTCGAAGACGCCGGGACATCCCGAGGTGCATCACACCGCGGGCGTCGAGACCACGACGGGCCCGCTGGGTCAGGGCATTTCCACCGCCGTCGGCATGGCGCTCGCCGAGCGCATGCTCGCCGCCGAGTTCGGCGACATCGTCGATCACCACACCTTCGTGCTCGCCTCGGACG
This sequence comes from uncultured Hyphomicrobiales bacterium, assembly GCA_903861645.1. Classification (GTDB taxonomy): domain Bacteria; phylum Pseudomonadota; class Alphaproteobacteria; order Rhizobiales; family Beijerinckiaceae; genus Terripilifer. The sequence continues at coordinate 52,862 of CAIOVE010000010.1, read as the reverse complement.
GTGACCTGATGGAGGGCATTTCGCAAGAGGCGATCGCCATCGCCGGTCACCTGCGTCTGTCGCGCATGATCGTTCTGCACGACGACAACGGCATTTCCATCGACGGCCCGCTGTCGGTCGCGGATTCGGTCGACCAGATCAAGCGTTTCGAAGCCTGCGGCTGGCGCGCCGAGAGCGTCGACGGTCACGATCAGGCGGCGATCCTCGCCGCGGTCGAGCGGTCGAAGGCCTCCGACAAGCCGAGCTACATAGCTTGCAAGACGACCATCGGCTTTGGCGCCCCCACGCGCGCCGGCACCGCCAAGTCGCACGGCGAGCCGCTGGGCGAAAAGGAAATCGCGGGCGCCCGCGAGAAGCTGGGCTGGCCCCACGCGCCCTTCGTCATTCCCGACGACATCCTCGCAGCGTGGCGCGCGGCGGGCGCGCGCGGCAAGGGCGCGCGAGACGCATGGGCCAGCAAGCTGGCGGGCCTTGATCCGGCGCGCCGCGCGGAATTCGAGCGCCGTCTGGCGGGAACCCTGCCCGCGGGCCTCGCCGCGGCGGTCGCGGCGTTCAAGCGGACCGCGGCGGATGACGCCTCGCCGGTCGCCACCCGCAAGGCGTCGGAAGCCGTCATTGGCGCAATCGCCGGCGCCGTGCCGGAACTGCTGACCGGTTCGGCCGATCTCACCGGCTCCAACAACACCAAGGTCGAGGCCACGCCCGCGATCTCGCCGGGCAATTACAAGGGTCGCTACATCCACTGGGGCATCCGCGAGCATGGCATGGCCGCGGCGTCGAACGGCATCGCGCTGCATGGCGGCTTCATTCCCTCCGACGCGACCTTCCTCGCCTTTGCCGATTACTGCCGCCCGGCGCTGCGTCTTGGCGCGCTCATGGGGGTGCGGACGATCCACGTCATGACCCACGACTCCATCGGTCTGGGCGAGGACGGGCCGACCCATCAGCCCGTCGAGCACGTGGCGTCCCTGCGGGCCATTCCAAACCTGCTGGTGTTCCGCCCCGCCGACCGCACCGAGACGGCCGAATGCTGGCAGGCGGCGCTGGAGGCGGCCCATTCGCCCTCCATTCTGGCCCTGACGCGCCAGAATTTGCCCCGCGCGCGCGCGACTTTCGTCGAAGAGAACCTCTCGGCGCGCGGCGCCTACGAACTTTCCGCCGCGGAAGGTGAAGCAAAGGTTTCGATATTCGCTTCGGGTTCGGAGGTCTCCATCGCCCTCGACGCGCAGAAAGCCCTTGCGGCGCAAGGCGTTCCGACACGCGTGGTATCGGTTCCCTGTCTTGATCTCTTCGAGGCCCAGGACGCCGCCTACAAGGCCGCGACCATTGGCAAGGCCCCCGTCCGGGTGGCCGTGGAGGCCGGAATCCGGCAGGGCTGGGACTCCATCATCGGCGAAAACGGGGTTTTCGTGGGCATGACGGGCTTTGGCGCGAGCGCGCCTTACCAGAAACTTTACGAAAGCTTCGGTATCACGGCGGCGCATGTGGTGAACGCGGCGCTGGCCCGGCTGAAGTAGGGACGGCGGCGCGCGCTCATCGACGCGGGCGCGCGAACGTCGAGACAGGCAGGCGCGAACCGCACGAAAGGAACAAAAAATGACGGTCAAGGTCGCTATCAACGGTTTCGGACGCATCGGGCGCAACGTGTTGCGCGCCATCATCGAATCCGGCCGCACGGACATCGAAGTCGTCGCCATCAACGATCTCGGCCCGGTCGAGACCAACGCCCATCTTTTCCGCTACGATTCGGTGCACGGCCGCTTCAATGGCCAGGTCACCGTAGAGGGCGACACGATCAACGTCGGCCGCGGCCCCATCAAGGTCACCGCCATCCGCAACCCCGCCGAACTCCCGCACAAGGCGCTCGGGGTCGACATCGCGCTTGAGTGCACGGGCATCTTCACCAGCAAGGACAAGGCCCTCGCCCACATCACGGCCGGCGCCAGGCGCGTGCTCGTGTCGGCGCCCTGCGACGACGCCGACCTGACGGTCGTCTTCGGCGTCAACCACGACAAGCTGACGAAGAATCACGTCGTCGTCTCCAACGCCTCCTGCACGACGAACTGCCTGTCGCCCGTCGCCAAGGTGCTCAACGACACCGTCGGCATCGAGCATGGCTTCATGACGACGATTCACTCCTACACGGGCGACCAGCCGACCCTCGACACCATGCACAAGGATCTCTACCGCGCCCGCGCGGCGGCCCTGTCCATGATCCCGACCTCGACCGGCGCCGCCAAGGCCGTCGGCCTCGTGCTGCCCGAGCTCAACGGCAAGCTCGACGGCGCGGCCATCCGCGTGCCGACGCCGAATGTCTCCGTGGTCGACCTGAAGTTCACCTCGAAGCGCAAAACCTCGAAGGACGAGATCAACGCCGCGATCAAGCGCGCCGCCAGCCAGGAGTTGAAGGGCGTTCTCGGCTACACCGAATCCTCGAACGTCTCGATCGACTTCAACCACGACAGCCACTCGTCCGTGTTCCACATGGACCAGACCAAGGTCATCGACGGCAACTTCGTGCGCATCCTCTCGTGGTACGACAACGAGTGGGGCTTCTCGAACCGCATGTCCGACACCGCCGTCGCGATGAGCAAGCTGATCTGATCGACTGGCGAGCGGGGTCCGCCATGGCCATCGACAAGTCAGGCGAATGGTGGACCGGCTCGCAAGCCGCGGATATCGAGCGATTCCTGATCGATCTCGCCGCCGAGGAAGGCACGATACCGATCAGGCGATACCGCGCCGTCGCCTGCGATTGCGGCGGCGACACGTTCCGCCTGTCCGGCGATGACGAGGAAGGTTGCGCGCGTCGAACCTGCGTGGCCTGCAAGTCGAGCCGGTTCATCTGCGACAGTGGCGACTACTGGTCCGAGGCCGAGCCCGAGGATCTCGCCTGTCACGGCTGCCAGGGCGACGTTTTCAATGTCGGCGTCGGGTTTTCCGTGTCGAAGGGCCCCGCGCCCGACGTCCAGTGGGTCACGGTCGGACAACGCTGCGTTAAATGCGGCATCCTCGGATCTTTCGTCGACTGGAAGATCAGCTACAGCCCCTCCATTCATTTGATCGATCAGGTCTGAAAATGTCCTTCAAAACACTCGACACCGCTGAAGTCGCCGGCAAGCGCGTCCTGCTGCGTCTCGATCTCAACGTCCCCGTGGAAAACGGCCGCGTCTCCGACGCGACGCGCATCGATCGCGCGCTGCCGACCGTGCGCGAACTCGCCGCCAAGGGCGCGAAAACCATCATTCTCTCGCATTTCGGCCGCCCGAAGAACGGCCCCGACGTCGAGAACTCCCTGCGGCCCATCGCCGCCGCGCTCGCCAGCCATTTCGGCGCGCCCGTCGCCTTCGCCAGCGACTGCATCGGCGCGCCCGCGGCCGGGGCGATCGCCGCCATGAAGAACGGCGACGTGCTGCTGCTGGAAAACACCCGCTTCCACAAGGGCGAGGAAAAGAACGACCCGGCCTTCGTCGCGGAACTGGCGAAGCTGGGCGACATCTATGTCAACGACGCCTTTTCCGCCGCCCATCGCGCCCATGCGTCGACCGAGGGCGTCGCGCACAAGCTGCCGGCCTACGCCGGTCGCAACATGCAGGCCGAGCTCGAGGCGCTGACAGCGGCGCTGGAGCAGCCCAAGCGCCCCGTCGCCGCCGTTGTCGGCGGCGCCAAGATTTCCAGCAAGCTCGATCTGCTCGGCAATCTTTCGCGCAAGGTCGATTTTCTCATCATCGGCGGCGGCATGGCCAACACCTTCCTCGCCGCCGGCGGCAAGGCGATCGGCAAATCGCTCTGCGAGCGCGATCTGCTCGACACCGCGCGCAAGATCATCGACGAGGCGGCGGCGGCCAAATGCCGGATCGTCCTGCCCGTCGATGTCGTGGTCGCCACGGAATTCAAGGCCCATGCGCCGAGCCGCGTGGTCGACGTCGATCATGTCGGCGCCGACGAGATGATCCTCGACGCCGGCCCGAAATCGGTGGTCGAGATCGAAAAGCTGCTCGGCGGCATCAAGACGCTGGTCTGGAACGGCCCCTTCGGCGCCTTCGAGATGCAGCCTTTCGACGCCGGCACCAACGCCGTCGCGCGGGCCGCCGCCAACCTCACCGACGCCGGCAAGCTGCTGACGGTGGCGGGCGGCGGCGACACCGTGTCGGCGCTCAATCAGGCTGGCGTCGCCCAGCGTTTCACCTATATTTCGACCGCCGGCGGCGCTTTCCTCGAATGGCTCGAGGGCAAGGCGCTGCCGGGCGTCGAGGCTTTGCGCGTTTAACGGAATCTCAGGCCCCGTGGGCCATAACATCTCTTTCTTCCGGAGGAACAAATGGCCCGCATCACCCTGCGTCAATTGCTCGACCACGCCGCCGAACATGGCTATGGCGTGCCCGCCTTCAACATCAACAACATGGAACAGGCGCTCGCCATCGGCCAGGCGGCCGACGCGGTCGACGCGCCCGTCATCATCCAGGCCTCGCGCGGCGCGCGCGCCTACGCCAACGACATCATGCTGACCCGCATGATGGACGCGTTGACCGAAATGTATCCGCATATTCCGATCTGCGTGCATCTCGACCATGGCAACATCGAGTCGACCTGCATGACCGCGATCCAGTCGGGCTTCACCTCGGTGATGATGGACGGCTCGCTCAAGGCCGACGGCTCGACGCCGGCTGATTACGATTACAACGTGCGCGTCACCAGCCACGTCGTCGACCTCGCCCACATGGGCGGCGTGTCGGTCGAGGGCGAGCTCGGCGTGCTCGGTTCGCTCGAAACGGGCATGGGCGACAAGGAAGACGGCCACGGCGCCGAGGGCAAGCTCAGCCATGACCAGTTGCTGACCAACCCCGACGAGGCCGTGAAATTCGTCAAGGCGACCAAGGTCGACGCGCTCGCAATCGCCATGGGCACCTCGCACGGCGCCTACAAGTTTTCGCGCAAGCCCGATGGCGCCATCCTCGCGATGAACGTCATCGAGGAAATCCATCGCAAGCTGCCGAACATGCATCTGGTCATGCACGGCTCATCTTCGGTGCCGCAGGATCTGCAGGACATCATCAACAAGTTCGGCGGCAAGATGCCCCAGACCTGGGGCGTGCCCGTCGAGGAAATCCAGCGCGGCATCAAGAACGGCGTGCGCAAGATCAACATCGACACCGACAACCGCATGGCGATCACCGGTCAGATCCGCAAGATCCTCACCGAGCACCCCGGCGAGTTCGACCCGCGCAAGTATCTCAAGCCCGCGCTCGAGGCGATGACGAAAATCTGCAAGCAGCGCCTCGAGGAATTCGGCACGGCCGGCAACGCGTCGAAAATGGGCAAGATCATTCCGCTGGCGGAAATGGCCAAGCGCTACGCCGCCGGCAAGCTCGACCCGACGTTCAACTGACGTCGAACAACGAACAAATGAAAAGGGCGGCCCGCGTGGCCGCCCTTTTTGTTTCAGGCGCAGACCCGCGCCAGCAGACGGCGCACGTGCGGCGCGATGAAATACATCGCCACAGCGGCGACCGGCCACGACCATAGCCAGCCGCCGATCCAGCTCGCCAGAAAGCCGGGCCCCGGTCCCAGGGCGCGCAGCGTCGCTATGCCCGACACCATGAACGAGGCGAAGCCCGTCGTCAGCGTCGCGAACAGCGCGGGTTGCGTCCAGGCCGGGAGCTTGGTCATGGCGGCAGCAATCTCGACGGGATGGCAGTTACTGGATGAGCTTGCCGATTTTCTCGATGATGGGCTTTGGCGTCGCGTAGATGTCGGCGATCAGCCGGGTCAGATAGGCGCCGTCGCGGGGATCGAGGCTGAGCTTGAGCCGCGTCGCCTCCGCGATGAATTCGGGATCTTTCATCGTCGCGTCGAAGGCCTCGCGCAACATGCGCGCCTTGTCGGCGGGCAGGTTTGGCGGCGCCACGAAGGGACGGCCAATGCCCTGCCCCTCGTAAAGGAACTTGATCTCCGCGCGCTGCTGATCGGTCTTCGCCTGATCGATGATCGAGGGCGCGTCCTTCAGATCGGGATTCGGCTCGGCGCCGCCCTGAAACAGGATGTTGACCTTCCTCGACGAGAGCCAGTCCGGCCGCTTGCCGGTCACGCTGTCGAGCGACTCGCAGATGCCATCGACCTCGCCGCGCTCCATCGCGAGGAATACGTCCGATGACGAGGGAAAACCCGATACAAGCTTGAACTTCGTGCCGAGCAAGGCGTTGAGCGCGTTGGGATACGAACGCGTGCCCGTGCCCGGCCCTGTGTCGCCAATGATCAGCTCCGTCTTGAGCAGATCGTCGAAGGATTTCACCTTCGCCGTCGCGTTGGCGATGCAGACGTTCGTTTCCGTCGTCGGCGTGCCGAGCCACGTCATCTTGTTGGGGTCGAAACGCGCGCCATCGGCGCCGGTCAGCGGACCCAGCGTCGCGTCGCGCGCGATGATCGCCATGAACGTGCCGTCCTTCGGCGCGATATTGTACATGTAGCTCGCCGCGACATAGCTGCCCGCGCCCGGCATGTTCTGCGCGACGACATTCGGCGCGCCCGGCATGTGCTTGCCGATGAAACGCGCGACCGTGCGGCCCCAAAGATCATAGCCGCCGCCCGGCCCGAAGCCGATGACCATGGTCGTCGCCTTGGTGTTGCTCAACTGCGCGCGCGCGGGGCATGCCGCGGCCGCCGCCACGAGAGCGACGAGCAGTATTTTCTTGATGTGGCGCATGTCCAGGTATCCAGCGTTTCCCGCGTCGCGAGTGGCGGAAAACGCCGCGCCTGTCAATCGCCGGTCTTTTTGGCGAGCAGGGCCTTGTCGAGCCGGCCGCGCAATTCCTCGCGCTCGGCCTCGTTCCATTTGCGGAAACCCTCGCCCACGCTCGCGCCCGTCTTGCCGGCGGCGACGAGATCGACCAGCAGCTTCTGCGGCGCCACGCTGCGATCGAGATCGGCGAGAATGACCTTGTGAATGTCGAGCGTCAGGTTGAGGCCAACGAGGTCGGACTGTTCCAGCGTGCCCATGATTCCCAGACGCGCGCCGAAGGAATTGCGGATGACGAAGTCCACCGTTTCCGCGTCGCAGACGCCGTTCTCCACCAGCGCGATGGCCTCGCGCTTGAGCGCGTGTTGCAATCGATTGCCGATGAAGCCGGTGACATCGCGCCGCACATGCACGGGCATCTGCCCGACGCGCGCCATCAGCGCCATGGTGGCTTCGACGGTTTCCAGGCTGGTCGATTCGGTTTGCACGACCTCGACGAGCCTGACCGCGTAGGGCGGATTCCAGAAATGCGTCCCGACGACGCGCTCGGGGCGCCTCGCGCGCGCGCCGATGGCCGTGACGGGAATGACGGATGTGTTCGTCGCCAGAATGGTCCGCGGATGGCAGACGTTTCCCAGCGTCTCGAATATGGACTGCTTGAGTTCGAGCTTTTCCGGCGCGGCCTCGATGACCAGCGCGCGATCGGCGAGTTCCGGCCCGATGGCGGCGACGGGCGTCACCCGCGACGCCGCCTCGGCGCCCTGCCCGCGCGCGCGACAGATGTCGGCGATGCGCGCGGGCATTTGCGCGCGCAGATCGGCGTTGGGCTCGACGACCACGACGTCGAAACCCTCGGCGGCGAAAATCTGCGCGATGGCGGCGCCCATGCGACCGCCGCCGATCACGCCGAGCGTGTCAGCCCGCGGTGAATCCACCATCGACATACATCACCTGACCCGTGCAGAAATCCGAGGCCGGCGACAACAGATAGAGCGCCATGCCCATGAGATCCTCGACCTCGCCAAGACGGCCGAGCGGAATGCGCGAAAGCGAGCGCGCCTTGGTCGCCTGACCGAGTTCATCGTCGCCGAACATCCACGCCGTCAGCTTCGAGCGGAACACCGTCGGCGCGATGGCGTTGACGGTGATGCCATGCCTGGCCCATTCCGTCGCCAGCACGCGCGTCAGCGAGTCCGTCGCGCCCTTGGACGCGCAATAGCCCGTGTAGCCGGAGATGTTGCCGTGGCGCCCGCGCACGGACGACATCAGCACGACCTTGCCCTTGACCTTTTCCTTTATCCAGTAGGTTCCGACCGCCTTCGCCATGAACCAGGGGCCGCGCACGTTGGCGTCCATCACGGCCTGCCAGTCCTCGAATTCAAGATCCTGAATGAAGCCGGCCTTGTTGTAGCCCGAGCCGACGACGAGTTGATCGACGCGACCGAAGGCCTTCAGCGCCGCGTCGAGCATGGCCTGCGCGTCCTCGAGCGCGTCGGGCCGTCGATTGACGACGCAGACCTCGCCGCCGACGGACCTGCACTCCTCGGCGACCTCCTCGAGTTCCGCGAGATTGCCGCTGGCGATCGTCACCTTGCCGCCGAGCGACGACAGCGTGATCGCGGTGGCGCGCCCGAAGGCGCCGGTGGCGCCGGTGATGATGGCCGACTTGCCCTTCACGTTGAAGAGCGACAGCGGATTGTGCAGGGGTTCGGAAATCATGACGCCTCGTCTATTTGGAGATGATGACCGCCATGGTGGCGACCTCGTTCGAGCGGTTTTCGATGGAGCGGCCCTCGCCCGGCGCGAGGTGACACGAGTCGAGCGGACCCAGCGTGGTCTCGCCCTTGTCGGTGATGACAGTCACATGTCCGGCGATGACGAGATAGATTTTCTCCGTCGCGGACGCCGACCACGACGCGCCGCCGCCCGGCAGGAAATGCGACAGGCCGAGCGTGAAGTTTTGCGTCTCGTTCTCGGCGCCGCCCTGCAATTGCAGCGCGGTCATCGCGTGATGCAGCTTGGCCTCGTAGGGCCTGGCGTCGCCAATGCGGGTGACGTGCATGTCAGGCTCCCGTTTCGATGCGGAATGTCTGATCGGGGTCGATCACGGCCATAACGCGCAACGTGCATCCCTCGCCCTGCGGCCAGCGCCAGGGAAAGGCGAGGAAGGTGCAGCGCTTGCCGGTGACGAGATCTAGATCGCCGCCTATATTCTCGATGCCGGGAATGCCATTGCCCATCATGATCTTGTGCGCGGGCTCCCAATGCGGAAAGTCGTCGGCGATTTTGCGGCCGGTGACTTCCTTGTATTCGTCGTTGAGATACCAGTGCGACGGGCCGGGGCCGTGATCGGCGAGCTTCGTGCCGAGCGGATGATCGAGCGCCTGCACGTCGACGCCGACGAGCTTGACGCCGCGCTCGACGATCCATTCCGCCGCTTCCTTATAAAGCCCCGGCGAATAGGCGTAATACTCGTCCGTGTCGGCGACCTTGTGATGATAGCCGGTGTTGATCATCAGGATGTCGCCGCGCTCGATGCGCGGCGTGGCCTTTTCCAGATCGTCGGGCGTGATGACGCCCCACTTGCCCTTTGGAATGGAGACCGCGACGCCAGTGCCGAAGAAGCGCCACGGCTCGTAGTCGGTCAGCGTGCCGCCGTTCTCGGTGACATGCAGCGGCGCGTCCATGTGCGTCGAGCGATGCATGATCGCCGACACCTGCTGCACGAAGACGCCGTCCTTGGAATGATACTTCGCCGTGTGCACGTCGAGGTTGGGCGACGAGGGCCATTGCGGCACGCCGTGGCCATAGATGTTGGTGAGGTCGTAATAGCGCAATCCATTCGCGCCGATGATTTCCGCCATGGGTGTCTCTCGTGTTCGAAGGGATTAGCGACCGCTCGCGACGCGATAGGCGCCGGCGGGGTCGAGGATGGCCATCAACCGGACCACGCAGGCGTCGCCATGCAGGAAGCGCCACGGCGTCGCCTGCATTGTCACGCGCTTGCCCGACACGAGGTCGACGCCGCCGCCGACGTTCTCGATGGTGGGAATGCCGGCGGAAAGCAGCGCCTTGTGCGCGGGGTTCCACTTGGGAAAATCCGCCTTCGCGTCGCGTCCCGTCTGCGCCTTGTAATAGGCGGGCAGCCGCTTCATCAGCGGACCATTGCGATGCGCCGCCATCGACGTCGCCAGCGGCTGGTCGACGAAGGGCGTGTCGATGCCAAACAGCGCGATCTTTTTCTCGACGAGCCAGTTCGCGGCGGCCTCCGACAGGCCCGGCGCGAGACCAAAATACTCCATGCTGTCGGAATATTTCTTGTGCCAGCCGGTGTTGACGATGACGATGTCGCCCGCGCGAATGGCCGGCGACGCCTTTTCAAGATCGGCGACCTCGACGAGTTCCCAGCGCGCCTTGGGAATGGCGAGCACGACGCCCGAGCCGAAGAACCGGTCGATCGACAGCGACGCGACATCGGCGCCGCCCTGAATGAGATGGATCGGCGCGTTCAGATGCGTCGAGATATGCATATTGCCGGTGAATTTCTGCGCCGTCACGCCATCGCGCGCGTGGGTCGCCGGCCGTTCGATGCGCAAATCCGGATCGCCGGGAATGACGGGCGAGCCATGCCCCCACGCATGATTGAGCTCGACGAAGCGCAGGCCCGTCGCGGTCTCGACGCATTCGAGTTCATGCGGGTCGCGGCCCGACTTGCCCTTTTTGTACCGACCAAGATCGTCCATGTGTCCTCCGTCGCGCGGACGCGCGCTCGTTACTTGTTCAGGAAAGCCTCGATGGACGTCGCCAGCGCGATGGGCGTTTCATCCATGGGGTAATGGCCGGAATTCGACATGATCTCGAGTTCGGCATTCGGATACCAGGCCATGTAGGTGGCCTTCATCACGTCGGCGTTGAGCGCGCCGTCGTGCTCGCCGACGATGACCTTGACCGGCAGCGTCTTGCCCTCGATCTCGCCGTGGAAATCCGTGCGCGCCCAGCTCTTGAAATAGGCGGAGAAGGCGGCGTCGAGCGCGACCTTCTTGGGATAGAGCGCGATGTCGTTGATGAAGCGCTTGCTGAGCCGACCGCCGACCGAAAAGCCGACGATGCCGCGGGCGACGTCGGGATTGTTCACGGCGCTCTCGAACATGGCGTAGGTTGCATCATCGAAGGGCACGCCCGAGGCTGGCACCGGCGTCACGGCGATGAGCTTCTCGACGCGCGCCGGCGCGTCGGCCAGCATGCGCTGGACCGCCATGCCGCCCATCGAATGACCCACGAGGCTGAAACGATCGATCTTCAGATGGTCGGCCAGCGCCAGCACGTCGCGCGCGATCTCGTGAACATTGTAGTCGCCGGGAATGTCCCGCGAGGCGCCATAGCCGCGATAGGCCGGGCAGATCCAGGTGAAGGCGTCCGGGTCGAGCGCGCGATAGATCGGCGCGAAGGTCTTTTCGTCGCCGAACCAGCCATGAAGCGCGATCACCTTGCGCGGTCCCCCGCCAAAGGCGTCATAACCCAGAAGCGCCATGTATTCCTCCCTCGTGTCGCGTTTCGATAGCGCGCGCCGGATCACTTGGCCAGCCCGTGAACCGCCAAGCTTCCTCATTGTAGGCGAAGGGATCGACGCGCGTCACCCCCGCGACGCCATCCGATGAGCGCGTGGATTCGCCGCGGTTGCTGCGCGGCGCCGCGCTCGCTACAAGCCCACCTCCACGGGGAGCCTCAAGGAGCCGCCATGTTCGCCATCACCTCCCGCGCGGCTTTCGCCGCCGCCGTTCTCGCCTGCGCGCCCGTGGGCGCCGCTCGCGCGCAGAACGCCGAGAGCTTCTACAAGGGCAAGACGATCAGCGTTTACATCGGCTTCTCCGCCGGTGGCACCTACGACTATTTCGGCCGGTTGCTGACCCGTCACCTCGGCAAGCACATCCCCGGCAATCCCACCGTCATCGCGCAGGCCATGCCCGGCGCGGGGTCGCTGACCCTCGCCAACTGGATGTACCGGATCGCGCCGAAGGACGGCACGGCCATCGGCATCGCCTCGCAGACGCTCGCCATCGACGAGGCGTTGAAGTCGCCGGGCATTCTTTACAAGTCGAAGGAGTTCAACTGGATCGGTCGCGCCACGTCGAACGTGGAAATCACCGTTCTGTGGGAGCGCTCGAAGGTCAAGAAGATACAGGACGCGACGATTTACGACGTGCCGCTGGCCTCGACCGGCGCGGGCTCGCCCTCCGAGGGCTACCACAAGTTGCTGAACGCGGTCATCGGCACGAAGTTCAAGATGATCGGCCCCTACCCCGGCTCGACCGACGGCTTGCTGGCGATGGAGCGTGGCGAAACCGACGCCGCCTTCACCTCGTGGAACACGCTCAACGTCACCAAGCATGAGTGGCTCGACAGCAAAAAGGCGATGGTTCTCGTGCAATACGCGCAGGAGCGTCATCCCGACATGCCGGATACGCCGACCATGGTCGAACTGGCCACGAACGACGCGGACAAGGCCATGTTTTCCTTCGACGTCAGCGGCGGCGAGGTCGGCCGCTCGTTCCTCGCGCCGCCCGGCGTTCCCGCCGACCGGATCGCCCTGCTGCGCAAGGCTTTCGACGAGACGATGGCGGACCCCGAATTGCTCGCGGAAATCGAGAAGGCCAAGCTCGATTTCCATCCCGCGTCCGGCGAGAAGCTGCAATCGATCATCGCGGCGACGGCGAGCGTTTCGCCCGACGTCGTCACACGCATGCAGGCGTTGCTCAAGTAGCGCGCCTTGCCCCTGGCGTCGGGCTTCGATAGCGTCGCGACGAATTCGCCGCGATCGTCGAGGAGCCCGCCCCATGCCCGCCCATGTTCACCAGTTCGCCTGTCTTCAGGATAATTTCGGCGTGCTGGTGCACGATCCCGCGACGGGCGCGACCGCCGCGATCGACGTGCCCGAGGCGGCGCCCGTCCTCAAGGCGCTGGCGGACAAGGGTTGGACGCTGACGGACATTCTCATCACCCATCGCCACGCCGACCACGTGCAGGGCATCCCCGAGGTCAAGCAGCATTTCCCCGAGGCGCGCGTGGTCGCGCCACGCGGCGAGGCCGACCGGGTTCCCATGGTCGACGTGAAGGCCGGCGAGGGCGATTACATCAAGGTCGGCAAGCTGACCGCCAAGGTCATCGAGACCCCCGGCCACACCATCGGCCACATCGTCTACTGGTTCGAGGACGACAATCTGCTGTTCGCCGGCGACACGCTGTTTTCGCTCGGCTGTGGCCGCGTGATGGAAGCGCCCATGGCCGTCATGTGGGACTCGCTGGAGAAACTCGCGGAATTGCCAGGCGAAACGCAGGTCTATTGCGGCCACGAATACACGCTCGCCAATGGCAAGTTCGCGCTAACGGTCGATCCGGCCAACGTCATGCTCAAGGAGCATCTGGAAAAGGCGACGGCCCTGCGCGCCGCCGGCCACTTCACGATCCCCTCCACCATCGCGCTTGAACTGGCGATCAACCCGTTTCTGCGCGCCGACGAACAGGACGTGCGGGTCGCGGTGGGCATGCCCGACGCCGATCCCGCCGATGTCTTCGCCGAAATCCGCGAGCGCAAGAACAAGTTCTGAGACGATGCGCGAGAGCACGCAATTGCATGCCGGCCTGAGCGCGGCGCGCGTCATCGACATCCTCGGTCTCGCGCCGCATCCCGAGGGCGGCCATTATCGCGAGACGTTCCGCGACCCCAGCGTCGGCGCCAACGGGCGCGCGGCTTCCTCGCTGATCTATTTTCTGCTGGCGGCGGGCGAGGAATCGGCCTGGCACCGGGTCGACGCGACGGAAATCTGGCACTGGTACGCTGGCGCGCCGCTCGTCCTGACGATTTCGGAAAACGGGCATGACGCGCGCGCCGCCCATCTCGGGCCGGAGTTGCTGGCCGGACAGCGCCCGCAACTCGTGGTTCCCGCCCACGCGTGGCAGGCGGCGACAAGTCTGGGCGCGTGGACGCTGGTGGGATGCACCGTCGCCCCGGCCTTCGATTTCGCCCAATTCGAACTGGCGCCGCCGGACTGGCGACCGACGCCGCGCGCCACGAAGGGCTAGACCGCCGGATCAGCCCTTCTTGCTGAGCGTCTCGATGTTGCGCTGCATTTCCGACACCTGCTTGCGCAACTGTTCGAGATCGGCGGCTTCCGTCGCCGGTCGGGCGGGCGTGGCGGGCGCGGAAGCGGCGGCGCCCGCGACAAACGGATTGAAAGCCGACAGCGCCTGCGTGAACAGCGCGATATTGTGCCGCGCCGTCTCCTCCATCGCCGTGAACATCTGGGCGCCCGGCGCCCCGGCCACGCCGAACGCCGAGGCGAATTGCTCGCGCATCTTCTGCTGCTCGGAGACAAATTTATCAAATGAAAACTCAAGGTAGCTCGGCACCAGCGTCTGCATGCTGTCGCCATAGAAACCAATTAGCTGCCGCAGGAAGGTGATTGGCAGCATCGACTGACCTTCCTTGGCTTCCTGCTCGAAAATGATCTGGGCCAGCACCGGACGGGTGATGTCCTCGCCGGTCTTGGCGTCGTAAACGACGAAATCCTCGCCCGCCTTGACCATGACGGCGAGATCCTCGAGCGTCACATAGGTGCTGGCGCCCGTGTTGTAGAGACGCCTGTTGGCGTACTTCTTGATGACGGTCGGCTGCTTGTCGTTCGCCATACCCGGGCGCCCCATGCGTTGTCGGCGCCCTTCTGGAAGAGGCGCCCATCCCCTGGGCGCCCCCCACGACGCCCACGTCAAGGATGACAGGATAACCGTCTTGTTGCAAAGCGGAAGCGGTAATTTGCAGCGCAAACGCGGCGAGGTCAAAAACCGGGCTGGCAGCGCCAAATGCAACCAAATGCGTATTTTTGCGCCGCACAAACGGCTTGACCCAACGCGGCGGGAGGCGTAGCCGGAAGTCTGGCGTCGTCCATCATAACGCGGTAGCGCGCCTCTTTCGGATCAACCGATCAGGACGGATTTGATCCATCAGCAAGGGAGTTCTGGAATGTCGACGGACATTGTGGTGGTAAGCGCCGCGCGCACGGCGGTGGGTTCATTCAACGGCGCCTTCGCCAACACGCCGGCCCACGATCTCGGCGCCGCGGCGATCAAGGGCGCGCTGGAGCGCGCCTCCGTCGCCGCCGAGGAAGTCGACGAAGTCATTCTCGGCCAGATTCTTTCCGCCGGTCAGGGCCAGAACCCCGCGCGTCAGGCGGCCATGAAGGCTGGCGTCCCCCAGGAAAAGACCGCCTGGGGCCTCAACCAGCTCTGCGGTTCGGGCCTTCGCGCCGTCGCCATCGGCATGCAGCAGATCGCCAATGGCGATGCGAAAATCATCGTCGCCGGCGGCCAGGAATCGATGTCGCTCGCCCCGCACGCGGCCTATCTGCGCGCCGGCACGAAAATGGGCGAGATGAAAATGCTCGACACCATGATCAAGGACGGCCTCACCGACGCCTTCCACGGCTACCACATGGGCAACACGGCCGAGAACATCGCCGCCCGCTGGCAACTGACCCGCGAGGAGCAGGACATGTTCGCGCTCGGCTCGCAGAACAAGGCCGAGGCCGCGCAGAAGGCCGGCAAGTTCAAGGACGAGATCGTTCCCTTCACGGTTCCCGGCCGCAAGGGCGACGTGATCGTCGATCAGGACGAATACATCAAGGCCGGCACGACGCTGGAGACCCTCGCCAAGCTGCGCGCCGCCTTCTCGAAGGACGGCACCGTCACCGCCGGCAACGCCTCGGGCATCAACGACGGCGCCGCCGCCGTGGTGCTGATGACCGCCGCCGAAGCCAGCAAGCGCGGCCTGCAACCGCTGGCGCGCATCGCCTCGTGGGCGACCGCCGGCGTCGATCCGGCGATCATGGGCTCGGGCCCGATCCCCGCCTCGCGCAAGGCGCTGGAGAAGGCTGGCTGGAAGGTCAAGGATCTCGATCTCGTCGAGGCGAACGAGGCCTTCGCCGCGCAGGCCCTCGCCGTCAACAAGGACATGGGCTGGGATCCCGCCATCGTGAACGTCAACGGCGGCGCCATCGCCATCGGCCACCCGATCGGCGCCTCTGGCGCGCGCGTGTTCAACACGCTGCTGTTCGAAATGCGTCGCCGCGGCGCCAAGAAGGGTCTCGCGACCCTGTGCATCGGCGGCGGCATGGGCATCGCGCTGTGCGTCGAGCGCTGATCGCGGCTTAGACATAAAGTCCAAGGACTAATTCACGAATGACTCGACGGCCCCATCTGCTAGATTGGGCCGTCGTTGTTTCAGGGAGGAATGCATGGCCAGGGTTGCGCTTGTCACCGGAGGTTCGCGCGGCATAGGCGCGGCGATATCCATCGCGCTCAAGGCGGCAGGCTACACCGTCGCCGCCAACTACGCCGGCAACGACGACGCGGCCGCCAAATTCAAGGGCGAGACCGGCATCCCCGTTTACAAGTGGGACGTCTCCGACTTCGACGCCTGCGCGGCGGGCGTCGCGAAGGTCGAGGCCGACCTCGGCCCCATCGAGGTTCTCGTCAACATCGCCGGCATCACCCGCGACGGCATGTTCCACAAGATGACGAAGGACCAGTGGTACGCCGTCATCAACACCAACCTGAATTCGCTGTTCAACATGACCCGCCCGGTGTGGGAGGGCATGCGCGCCCGCAAGTTCGGCCGCGTCATCTGCATTTCCTCCATCAATGGCCAGAAGGGCCAGATGGGTCAGGCCAACTACTCCGCCGCGAAGGCCGGCGACATCGGCTTCGTCAAGGCGCTGGCGCAGGAAGGCGCGAAGGCCGGCATCACCGTCAACGCCATCACCCCCGGCTACATCGGCACGGAAATGGTGCGGGCCATCGATCCCGCCATCATCGAGAAGGCGATCCTGCCGCACATTCCCGTCGGCCGCCTCGGCGAGCCGTCGGAAATCGCGCGGGCCGTGGTGTTCCTCGCGGCCGACGACGCCGGCTTCATCACCGGATCGACCCTGTCGGCCAATGGCGGCCAATACATGGTCTGACGGCCCGACATCGCGACAAACAAAAAGGCCGGCTCGCGCCGGCCTTTTTCATTTCAGCGCGGCGGTCTCAGATGACCTTGACGACCGTGCCGACCGCGACGCGGCTGTAAAGGTCCATGGCGTCCTGATTGACCATGCGGATGCAGCCGGACGACACGTTCTTGCCGATGGTCCACGGCTCCAGCGTGCCATGGATGCGGAACAGCGTGTCCTTGTTGCCCTGCCAGAGATACATGGCGCGCGCGCCGAGCGGGTTATGCGGCCCGCCGGGCACGCCGATGCCACTCTGCAACTTGCCCACGCGCGCCTTGATGGAGGGATCGCGCTCGATCATCTCCGGCGGCGGATACCAGTCCGGCCATTCCTGCTTGCTGTTGATGGTGGCGACGCCGCTCCAGCCGAAGCCTTCCTTGCCGACGCCAACGCCGTAGCGGGTGGCGCGACCGCCGCCCTGAATGAAATAGAGATAGTGCGCGTGGGGGTCGACCACGATCGACCCCGGCGCCTCGGTGCTGAGATAGGTGACGTCCGAGCGCCAGAAGGCTTCCGGAATCGTGCCCGGCTTGACCGCGCCCACCGGGAATTTCTCGGACGGCGCGGCGCTGTAAAGCGCCTGATAGCGGTCGGGGCCGGCCGGAACGGCGGCGGTGCGCACGTTCTCGGGTATCGCTTCCGGCTTGGGCTTGCCGCCCGCCGCCACCTTCAGTTTGTTGTCGGGTTGGGTGGTGGTGTTGCAACCCGCCAGGGTTAGCGCGACGCCGGCGCTCGCGCCCGCCAGCAGCAGGCGACGGTTAGGTTGATGCATGTCCGCGGCCCCTCGAATCGAATACGCGAATCATCGCGAAAATCGACTCCGGCGGCAACGCGTCGCGGGCCCGCGCGAACGATTATGCAACAGTGTTGCGCGCGCGCCGCACCGGGCGCGCGACGTCCTATCGGCAGCCGACCAGCTTGGAGGCCGGATTGACCGCTGGCGGCGGCCCCAGCTTCTGGTTGGCGTAATCGATGTATTCGGTCGTGTAGACCCGCTCGGCCGGCGCGGCCTTCTCGACCATGCCGCTTTTCAGGTACCAGTCCTGCTGGTCCATCACGCTCGCCATGTTCGCCTCGCCGCGCATGCTGCGGCCCGTCCAGATGTTTTTCTCGATGCTCTCGATGCTGTTGTCGAGGCCGTTCTTGAGGGCGATGTCGATCACCTCGCGACGGTTCGGGCCGCCGTGATAGGCGAGGCAATAGTCCCTCGTGGCCCGCAGATAGGCGACGAAGAAGCGGCGCATGGCGTCCTTGTTTTTCGCGGCCCAGTCGGTGTTCACGAAGCTGGCGGCGATGGTCATGGGCGTCGGCTCGGCGAGGTCGTCCACGCTCGCGATGGGAAAGCCGATGCCCTGCTCCACGATTTCGGCCGCGAAGGGCGGTATCTGCAGCGTCGCGTCGAGCGCCCCGTTGCGCAAGGCCGGACTCATCTGCGGAAAGCCCATGGTCTTCACCTCGACATCCTGCAAGGTCATGCCCGACTTCGCGAGGATCTTGCCAAGTTCGTAGGTGGTCACGGCGGCGATGGAGTTGCTGCCGACATTCTTGCCCTTGAGGTCGCTGACCTTGGTGATCTTGCCCTTCAGTTCGGACCGCACGAGCAGCAGGTGCCCGATCGGCGTCGAGACGCGATCGGACGTCATGATCATCGGCAAGCCTTTTTCCAGCGCGTTGAAAAAGCCCACGGCGACGCCGCCCTCGACGACCTGCAACTGGCCCTGCCCCAGCAGCGCCACCGCGTTGGCGGCGGAGTTGACGAAGCTGATGTCGACCTCGATTCCCTCTTCCTTGAAGTAGCCCTTGTCGCGCGCGATGTAGGTGCCGACGGCGCCGAATGATTGCACGGTGCCGATGTTGATCTTCGTCTGCGCGAGGGCGGGGCCCGCCAAGGCCAGCGCCACGCCGATAAGGACACTGGAAGCGACGCGTCGAAACATTCATTCCCCCCAATTCGTTTCCGGCCCCGCGCCCCCTGAACGCGTGGCGAACCATCCGTTCCCTAGCAGATCGCCGCCCGGCTGTCGCGCCGGCGAACGCCAGCGCCAACATGTTCGGCGTGGCGCGCGCGCCTATTCCAGCCGCACCATCACGCTGTCGCTGGCGCCGCGGGAATCGATCACCGAAACCCGGGCGAAGCCGGCGCCGTCCGGGCGCCATTGCGATTGCCGGCGCGGATCGGGCGCGCCGACCGGCGCCCCGTTGATCATCCAGGTGAACGGCGACGCGCCGCCCTGCGCCTTGAGCGCCAGTCGCGTTTCCTCCGCCGCGCCGTGGTCAAGGCCGAGATCGATGCGCGCGCCATCCGGCGGATAGGCGATCTTGAGCGAGCCGACGGCCGTCGCGGCGACGATCTTGGGCGCGTCCTTGCGCAAATGCCGCAGCGGCGGCGGCAACTGCGCCGTGCGCGCGAAAATGACGTCGCGCGGCGCGCGGATCGGCTCGCGTTCGCCGCCAAGGCGCGCGAAGGCGTCGAACAGAATCGGCGCGGCGACGGCCCGCCCGACAAGGCCCGGCACCGCGCCATTGTCGGCCCGCCCGACCCAGACGCCGATCGTCGTGTCGCGATCGAAGCCGACCGCGAAAGCGTCGCGATAGCCATAGGACGTGCCGGTCTTGAAGGCGATACGCCCGCCCACCGCGTTGGCCGGCGGCGGCGCGCCGCGAAGCACGTCGAACACGTACCAGGCCGCGACGGGTTCGGTGATGCGACGGTCGGACGAGGCAACCGGCGTGTCGGACCGTTCGACGAGGTCGGGCACGCGGCCGCCGCGCGCCAGTCCGGCGTAGAGCCGCGTCAGGTCGATCAACCGCACGCCGACGCCGCCGATGCCAATGGCGAGGCCCGGCGCGCTGTCGTCCGGCATGGCGATGGGCGCGCCCGCGTTGCGCAGGCGCGCGAGAAAACGCTCCGGCCCGATTTCGTTGAGCAGGCTGATCGCGGGAATATTCAACGATTGTTGCAACGCCACGCGCGCGGTGACCTGCCCCTGATAGGTCAGGTCGAAATTCTGCGGGGCGTAAAGGCCGAAGTGGGCGCGCCGATCCTCCAGCACCGTCTCGGGATGAGCGAGGCCGCTTTCAAACGCCATGGCGTAAATGAAGGGCTTCAACGCCGAACCGGGCGAGCGCGTGGCCATGGCGAGATCGACGCCGCCGGCGCGGTCCGCCGACAAATATTCCGCGCCGCCGACATGGGCGCGCACCTCGCCGCTCTTGTTGTCGATGGCGACGATGGCGACCGACAGCTTCGGGCCCAGCCGGCCCGCGCCTTCGTTCGCCAGCGCCTCGAGTCCCGCCTGCAAGCGGGCATCGTAAGTGAAGCGTAGCACGCGGCGACCGGCGGCGGCCTTGAAGGCGTTTTCCGTCGCGTGCGGCGCGAGCATGGGAAACTGCTTGCGCGCGCGCGGCACTCCGTCGGCCTTCGCCGCGCGCGCTTCATCGGGCGGCAAAACGCCTTGCGCCACGGCGCGGTCGAGCACGCGGTCGCGGGCGCGGCGAGCGGCCTCGGGGGCGCGATCCGGCCGCCGCGCCTCCGGCGCCTGCGGCAGCGCCACCAGCAACGCCGCCTCGGCGTAGGACAGGCGCTTCGGCTCCTTGCCAAAATAGGCGAGGCTCGCCGCGCGCAGCCCCTCGAGATTGCCGCCATAGGGCGCGAGCGCGAGATAGAAATCGAGGATTTCATCCTTTGAATACCGCGCCTCAAGCTCAAGGGCGCGCGTGACCTGTCGCGCCTTCGCGCGCAACGTGCGGTCGTCGCGCGGCTCCAGCAATCGCGCCACCTGCATGGTGATCGTCGATCCGCCGGACACGACGTGGCCCGCGCGCAACCATTGCGCCGCGGCGCGCGTCATCGCCAGCGCATCGACGCCATGATGGCCGCGAAAGCGGCGATCCTCGTAGGCGAACAGCAGCGCGAAGAACTTCGGATCGACGTCGGCGACGGTCGTCGGCAGACGCCAGCGGCCATCGGTCGTCGTGAAGGCGCGCAACAGACGACCATCGCGGTCCACCGCGATGGTCGAGCCCTTCGCGGCGATCGACACGTCGAGCGGACCGAGCGAACGCGCGTAAAGCGCGGCGCCGGCGACCGCGCCGAGCGTCAGCGCGAGCGCGCCAAGCCCGAACAGCCGGAGCGCGCGCCGCCCGCGGCGAGCCGGCGTGACCGGTGCGGGGTGCGCCGGCGTCGCGTCCATCATCGCTTCTCCGCCACCTCCAGCGAGCCCGGCGCGGTGCGGCCGAAACGCTCGGGGCGATACATGTCCTCGATCGTCGCGGGCGGCAGGACGTATTTGCCCGGCGTCACGGCGCGCGCCACGTAGGCCACCATGAAGCTCGCCTTGTTCGAGCCATTTCGGTCGAAGGCCGCGACGAAACGATCGTCGCGCGCCTCCGTGTGCGTGGGTTCGACATCGCGCTTGAGGAATGACAGTTCATCCACCGAGCCGCCGTCGAAGAGATCGGGATTGTCGATCTCGATGCCCGCGGGCAGGTGATCGACAAGCAGCAGCCGCGCATAGGCGGATTCAAGCTCGGTGACCTTCAGCGCGACCACGAAGCGATCCGTCTGGCGGAAGGGCTTCGTCGCGTCGATCTTCTCGCCGGCCATCGTGTAGAACTCGCGCTCGACGCGATAGCCCTGCTCCGCCGCGGGCTCCGGCGCGGTCGGATTGCCCGACGTCGTGATGACGATGCGCGCGGGCGTCTGGCCTGTGTTGCCGATCGCCACGTTGACGCCGTCGAGCGCATGGCCGCTCCAGTGCCGATAGAGCGCGCCCTGATGCGGCGTCCCGTCGACGGTCAGGGCGACGCCCTGCGTCTCCTTGCTCAGCGATTCCGCGGCGAGCACCATCCACGCGTTCTCCTGCGTGCTGGTGTAGCGCCCGATGGCGCGTTCCTGCTCCAGCGTCAGGCTCGCCTTGACGAGTTCGGCGCGATCGGCGCCCGCTTCCGCGCCAAGCGCCAGCAGACCGGCGCTGTCGCGCAGCCGCGAGCCGTAATCGGCGCGCGAGAACTTCGAGGACGACACCGCGGCGAGCCGCTCGCCCGCCGAGGCGAACACCGCGCGCGCCCGCCCGCGGTCGCCGAGCAAGGCCAGCGCGGCGGCGATCTGCGCGCGCGCCAGCGGCGAGGCGAAGCTGCCGATCTTCGTGTCGGCGAGATAGCGCAGATCGCTCATCACCGGACGCCCGTTGCGCGCCAGCACGTAGATCGCGTAGGCGACGCCATCGGCCTTTCTCTCGTCGATCTCGTTCACGTTGACGACCGCGTTGCGCAGGTAATCGAGCGCCTGATCGAAGGCCTTTTGCGGCGTCTCGAATCCGCTTTCACGCGCCCGCGTCAGGAAATCCGTGACGAAGGAATGCAGCCAAAGATCCTCGTCGCCGCCCGGCGCCCAAAGACCGAAGGCGCCATTCGTGTCCTGCCGCGTCAGCACGCGGGCGATCGCGTCCTTGATGCGTTCGTTCAGCCGCGGATCGATCGGCAGCAATTCGGTCGCCGCGAGCTTGTTGACATAAAGCAACGGCATCGCGCGGCTGACGATCTGCTCCGAACAACCATAGGGATAGCGGTCGAGCGCCTGCAACAACGCGGGAACGTCGATCGCGCCCAGCGCGGAGACGGCGACATGCACCGCGCCCGTGCCCGGAATGAAATCGCCCAGCAGATCGCCCGAAAGGGTCACGCTCGCGCCCGGCGGAATATCGCGCACCGTGCGACGATAGAGTTCCGCCGCGCCAGGCGTGATGTTGAGGTTGAAGGATTGCGTGGCCTTGACGCCCGGCCCGCTCAAGGCCAGATCGATGGTCGCCGCGCCGACGCCCGCGGCGTTGACGGGCACGGTGATCTCCGTCTTGCCGTTGATCGCCAGCCGCACGTCGCGGCGCAGCGCGTCGGCGGCGATCGTCAGCGGACCATGCACGTCGAGATCGACGCGATAGTCGCCGGCGGGCGCCTCGACATTGGCGATTTGCAGATGCATGCGCGACTGGTCGCCCAGCGACAGGAAGCGCGGCAGCGTCGCCTGCACGACGACGGGATCGCGCACGACGACGTCGGTCGAGGCCTGACCCACGCGTGTTTTCGACCACGCCACCGCCATCACGCGCATCGTGCCGTTGAAGGCGGGAATGTCGAAAGTCACCTGCGCCACGCCATCCGCGCCAACCTTCACGAGGCCGGAGTAGCGCGACAGCGGCTCCTGCGTGGGCCGCGCGCCTTGCAACGGCGCGCCGCCGTCGCCGCCCGAACGGATGGCGCCGCGCGCGCCCTGCATGCCGTCGATGAGGAAGCCGTAGAGATCACGCACCTCGGCGCCGAGCAGACGCTGCCCGAAAAAGAACTTCGTGGCGTCGGGCGCCTCGTAGCGGGTGAGGTTGAGAATGCCGACGTCGACCGCGGCGAGCGTGATATAGGCTTCCTCGCCCGCCGCGAGACCGCCCACGCGCACGGGGATCGAAAGCGCGCGGCGCGGCTCGATCTTGGCGGGCGCATCGATGGAGACGTTCAGCTTGCGCGCGTCCTGATCGACGCCGAACCAGGCGAGACCCAGCGCGCGACCGGGCATGCGCCGGGCCGCCTGATCAAGCGGGCGATGCGCGATGGCGATGGCGTAGGCGCTCGATCCCCACGCGGCGCTGACGGGCACGCGGATGGAATTATCGCCGGTCTTCACGTCGAAGGTCTTTATGTCCTCGACCTTGTCGCCAACGATGGCGAGCGTCGCCTTGCCATCGAAGCGCGAGACAACGCCGACGTTCATGGCCTCGCCGTCGCGATAATTCGCCTTGTCGAGCGTCACCTGCAACAGGTCGGGCGTCTCCGCCGTCGCGTCGCCAGACCAGCCGACCTCGAAGGTGATGGAGGTCGGCGCGAGCGAGCCGTCGTCGGCGCGCAGATCGAGTCGATGCGTGCCCCATCCCACCGGCGCGGAGACTTTCGCGGGCCCCGCGGTCGTCACATCCACGCGACCATCGGCGACGCGGCGCGCGTTCTTCACCCGCTCGTATCCCCAGCGGCCATCCGAGCGATACCACTGATAATCATTGGTGACGCGATAGAGCGACCATTGCAGGCCCTTCTTGGCGACGCGCTCGCCATTGGGCGCCAGCG
Organism: uncultured Hyphomicrobiales bacterium; assembly: GCA_903861645.1. GTDB lineage: Bacteria > Pseudomonadota > Alphaproteobacteria > Rhizobiales > Beijerinckiaceae > Terripilifer. The sequence goes on along the minus strand of CAIOVE010000010.1, from coordinate 28,970 downwards.
TCACCACGTCGAATGTCGCCGTCGAGCCCTCGGAAAGCTGATCGAAATTGTTGCGAACGGCGATCAGCCCGCTGTCGCCGCGCACCGGCAAGGTCACGGAGCGCTCGATGGCGCGGCCGCCGGTCTCGCCCGCGCGCAACAGAATGCTGACCTCCAGCGGCCGCGGCGCCTTGGCGTCGGGAATGGCGACCTCGATGGTCGCCTTGCCCTTGTCATCGGTGGTGACGGATTCCTCGATGTCGTTCTTGACCGCCTCGAACTCCTCGTCCTGCAAACCAGCGACATAGCCGGGCAGATTGGGAACGGCGCCGTCCTCGACCGCGCGCAGCGTGATGTCGCCGGACACGTCGAGGCCCGAACCCGGCGCGCCGTAGAGATAGCGCGTCTCCACGTCGATTTTCGCCGATTGATTGAGGTGGGCGAAGGCGTCGCGCGGCTTGACCGTCATGTCGAGCCGCTCGGGAACGTAATCCTCCACGAGGAAACTTGTTTCGCCGATGGGCGCGCTTTTCGGATCGGCGTAAACCTGCACGCGCCACGTGCCGGTGGCGACGCCCGGCAACAGATCGACGGACCATGCGCGCGCGCCAAGACCCTGATCGGCGACGCTCGCGCGCTTGTATTCAACGCCATCGGGCCGCTTCGTCACGAGCGTCAGCGGCAGGCCGGCGCTCGCCTCCCCCCGCGGATCGCGCAGCAGCGTGGTGACATTGACCGTTTCGCCCGAACGATAGACGCCTCGCTCGGCGTAGATATAGGCGTCGAGCGCCTTGGGCGCGTCGCGCCCCTTCACGCCGCGATCGGTGAGATCGAAGGGCGCGCCGCCAAGATCGAGAAAATTGTAATCCTCGCGCGCGTCGCTGGCGACAATCAGCCCCGGCGCCATGCCGCCGAGCCCGCGCGCCAGTCCGGGGTCGAATTTGACGTGGCCGTCGGCCGCCGTCGTCCTGGTGGCGAGAACCTCGTTGTTGCGCGCGATCAATCGCACCTCGACGCCGGCCAGCGGGCCCGCGCTCGCCAGCGAGCGCGTCAGAACGTGAATGCCGTCGGCGCCGGAAAACGAGGTCAGGCCAATATCCGACACAACAAACCATTGCGTGCCGACCATGCCGTAGGCGTCGCCATCGTATCCGGAGGAATCGTCGTCGCCGGAATCATCCGAGGTCTTTTTGGGTTTCTCGGGAAGGGGCAAACCGTCGGTCACGCCCTTCTCGCCGGCGCGCGCCACCATGACGTAAACGCCCGGTTCGAGCTTCGGCACGGCCTCCAGCACGGGAAAGGCGGTGATGACGTCCTTGTTGAGATCAGGCTTCACGTCGAGCGTGCCGCTCCAGACCTTCACGCCGGATTCATTGACGATGTTGCGCGCGCGATAGGCGCCGATCTGCGCCAGGAAGTCAGATGAGCGCACGGCCTGCAACAGATTGCGGTCGCCGATGCGCAACACATCCACCGCCACCTTCGGCGTGTTGACGGAGATGATCGGAACGCCTTCCTGCCCGACGCGCGGCAGAACATAGTTCTTGCCGGTGAAACGCACCTGCGGCGAGCGGTCGCGCACGTATATCTCGAAATCCGCTTTCTTCAGCAGATTTTCGCCGACCGCCGAGGGCAGGCCCTGCCGCAGCACGATGGCGTAGCGTTCGCCATGCTTCAGGCCCTCGATGCACAGTTGTTGATCCTCGACGGCGATGGCGGTGCTCTGACCGCCCGACACGGCGACGAAGGGCGAGAAATCGACGTTGCGCGCCAGCGCCTCGGAAAACGGGAAACAGACGCGCGGCGAGGCTGAATCGCTGTCGATCTGCTCGGGATTGACATGGAAGCCATACTCCGCGCGCAGCTTTTCATAATTGGCGCGAACGTTGGCGACGTTGTTGCGCTCAAGGCTCGCACGATAGGCGTTCAGCGCCGGTCGCCACATCTCGCGCTTGGCGTAAAGCTGCGCCAGCCAGTCGAGCGCGCGCGCCTCGTCGTTGCGCGCGCCGGCGCGCAGATAGCCGCCATAGGCGGCGGCGAGCGCGTCCTCGCGCAACTGATAAATGTCGTTCGCGCCCTGCGCCTCCGACGCCGCCTGCGCGGCGGCCGAATAGACGAGCCAGAGATTGAAGTCGCGCGGGCTCGTCGTCACCGCCCCGGCCAGCGGCGCCAGCGCCTCGCGCGCGCGGCCACGCTGCGCCAGCGCGTTCGCGTCGCGCGTTAGATCGGTCGCGGACTTTTGACCAACGAATTTCGCGCCGTCCTTCTTGAGCTTCTCCTCGAGCCGCGTGAAGTCGCTGGCCAGGGATTCCGCGACAAATGATTTTTGCGCGGCGGCCGCCTGCTGGGCCGGCGGCGCGGTCTGCGCGTTCGATGGCGCGGCGATGACAAGGGGAAGGAGCGCGGAAAGGGCGATCAGCAGATGGCGCATGGGGCGTTCCTCCTGGCGCGGCGACGGCGTGGACCGTGACATCGCGGCGCGACAAGCTTGGCACGAAGTCGCGCTATTGAGAACATGCCGATTTCGCGGCTAATGTGTGACAACGCACATGGCGGTCAATATGCCGCGCCTATTGTGAGACCCGAACGGGTAATCTGTTCGGGCTCGCCTCGCGGGAGGATGACATGCGCTTGAATCCGGCCTTGATGGGTTGTGTCGCCTGCGCGGCCATGCTTGCCGTCGCGCCAACGCGCGCTCAGACGCCTCCGGCGAAAGCGGGTTCGCCGCCAACGTCCGCCGCGCCGGACCCCGCCTACGATATCGCCAAGCGCGCCTTCGACGCCCTGCCAGAGGCCGATCGACGCGCCATTCAGGAGTCCCTGATCTGGACCGGCGACTACAAGGGCGTCGTCGATGGCGGCTTTGGCCGCGCCACCCGCGCGGCGATCGTCGCCTACGCCAGGCGCGCCAATCTGCCCCCCGATGGCGCGCTCGACGAGAAAGCGCGCGCCGCGTTGGTCGCGATGGCCGCGAGCGCCAGGACGGCGGCTGGTTTCACCGCCGTTCGCGACGCGCGCTCGGGCGTCGCCCTCGCCGTGCCGATGAAAATCCTGACCAAGCGCGCCGACACGCGCACGGGCTCGCGCTGGACCGCGGCGAACGGCCCCGCGAGCCTCGAAACAACGCGGACGAGCGAGGCCGACGGCGATCTCAATGCGCGGTTCGACAAGTTGAAGGATTCAACGCCGACGCGGCGCGTGACCTACAAGTTCTCGCGGCCAGATTTCTTTGTCGTCAGCGGCGAGGCCGGCGGCAACGCCTATTATACGCGCGTCGCGCGCGGATCGGGCGCGACGGGCCCCGTATTGCGCGGATTCACCATTGTCTATCCCGTCGGCGCGAAGAACATGGAGGCGATCGCCATCGCGGTCGCCAATGTCTTCGATCCCTTCCCCGGCGCGAAACCCGCGGCGGCTGTCGCGGCGGCGGCGCCCGTGACCCCCGGCGGCGGCGCCCCATCGGTGGCGGCCACGCCCACGCCGCCGCCACCCGTCCGACGCGCGGCCGTGGTCGCGACGGCGGTGAACATCGGCGGCGACCGGGCGCTGACATCGATCGGCGCCTGCGACGAACCGTCGATTGGCGGCAAGCCCGCGCGGTTGGCGAAGCGCGACGACAAGACCGGCCTCGCCCTGTTCGAGGTCGCGGGCATGGGCGGCGACGCGCTTGCCGCGACCGCCAGCGGCGCGACGGAGGGAGACGTGCTGGCCTTTTTCATCACGGCCAACGCTACGCGCGCGACAGGCGTCGCCTTGGCGCCGGGCGCCTTGCTCGGTGGCGGCGCGCGCGTTTTGGCGCCAGTTGACGAGACCGGTCCCGGCGGGGTCGTGTTCGACCGTCATGGCGCGCTGGCGGGGCTCATCGGCCAGCGCATGGCCCCCACGCGCGTCGCGGGGATAACGCCGCAATCGGCCTGGCCGCTGATTTCCACGACCGCCCTGTCGGCTTTCATCGCGCCGGCGATCCTGCCGGCGGGGCCGAAAATGGAGGCGCCCGCCACCGCCGACATCGCCGCGCGCGCGACGAAATCCCTGACCACGCTGAGTTGCCTGCGCTGACATCCGCCGTCCGCCCTTGCAAGGCCGCGCCGCCATCTTCATAACGCGTTTCGCGGTGGGCCGCCCGCGCCTCGACCGGACGGACCATGGAAACGCAGAAACCCGAAACCTTCATCGAGAGCGCGCCCGAGCGACTGGCCAGCGCCATCGCCCGCCGCAAGCGCACGATTCATCTGGTCGCGACCGGCTTCAGCCTGTCGATCCTCGCCCTGTCGGTCGTCGTGTTGTTTCACACCTTCGCGACGGTGCGCTGGTGGGATCTGCGCGTCGCGCTGGAGGCGACGGGCTGGGACCAGGTCGCGCTGGCCGGCCTGTTCACCACGATCTCCTATGTCGCGCTGACGGGCTATGACGCCCTCGCGCTGCGCCAACTGTCGCTCAAGGTGCCCTATGGCCAGACGGCGCTCGCCTCCTTCACCAGCTATGCGATCTCGTTCACGCTCGGCTTTCCGCTGATCACCGCGGGCACGGTGCGCTACTGGATCTATTCCCAGTCGGGATTGACCGCCGGCAAGGTCGCCAGCCTGACGATCATCGCGGGCATAACCTTCTGGCTCGGCATGGCGCTGGTCGTCGGCGTCGCCCTGATGGTCGATCCCACGGGCGTCGCCGACATCAATCACCTGAAAATCTGGGTCAACGTGGTCATCGGCGCGGGCATCGTGGCCGCGATTGTTGGCTGGCTCGTCTGGGTGTCGCGCAAGCGCCGCCACATGCGTGTCAGCGGCATGACGCTGGAGCTGCCGGGCTTCTGGGTGACGGCGGGACAGCTCGCGCTCGGCGTCATCGACCTCTGCGCCGCGGCCGCGACGCTCTTCGCCCTTTTGCCGCGCGGCCTCGCGATGAGCTTCGTCGATTTCGCAGCGACCTATGCCTTCGCCTGCCTGCTGGGCATCGCCTCGAACGCGCCCGGCGGCATCGGCGCGTTCGAGATGACCATGCTGAAATCCGTGCCCGCCAGCAGCCCGGAATCCATGATCGCCTCGCTGCTGATGTTCCGCGCGATCTATTATCTCATCCCCTTCGTGCTCGCGATGGCGCTGCTGGGCGCTCACGAGATCATGCGGCGATGGGCCTCGCTGCGCGCCGACATGGACAAGACGGACGCCGACGCGCCCTGATCAGGGCCGCTCGCCGCCCTCATCCAGAAAGCGCGCGGCTGAAAGCGCGATCTTGCGATCGGGCTTGCCGACCGTCGCCATGTCCTTGTGCTTGTAGGGCAAGGCCTCAAGCAAATGGCGAATGCATTCCAGCCGCGCCCGACGCTTGTCATTGGCGCGAATGACCGTCCACGGCCCCTCCTTCGTGTCGGTCTTGCGCAACATACGGTCGAAGGCGACGGAATAGTCGGACCATTTCTCGATGGCCTTTTCGTCGATTTCCGAGACCTTCCAGCGATGCAGCGGATCGTACCAGCGCTTGTGAAGACGCAGCATCTGCATCTCCTTCCCGATGGTCAGGAAGAATTTGAAGATGCGCACGCCATCGCGGGCCAGCATCGCCTCGAAGCCCGGCGCCTCGTCGATGAAATGATTGGATTGCGCCGGCGTGCAGAAGCCGAAGACGCGCTCGACGCCCGCGCGGTTGTACCAGGAGCGGTCGAAGATCGCGATTTCCCCCCGGGTTGGCATTTCCGCGACATAACGCTGGAAATACCACTGGCCGGCCTCCCGCGAGGTGGGCTTTGGCAGCGCGACGACCCGCGCGGAGCGGGGATTGAGATGGGCCGTCAGGCGCTGGATCGCGCCGCCCTTGCCGGCGGCGTCCCGCCCCTCGAACACGATCACGACCCGCTCGCCCTCGGCCTTGACCCAGTTGAGCAGCTTGACCAGCTCGATCTGGAGGTCGCGCAGCTCGCGCTCGTATTGCCTGGACGACAGCTTGGCGTCATAGGGAAAACCACCGGAGGCGAGCGCCCCGTCCTTGATCCAGTCCGGCAACTTGTCCATGCCAATATGGAAAGCTTCGCGTTCCCTGTCGACCATGGGGCCCTCTCGTCGCTGAACTGTTACACTTGGGTGACATTGAACGCACGGGACATTGTCGCGAATCAAGATGCGTTGCCCGCGTCGATCGGGGGATGAAGCACATGCAGGACTCATCGCGACCTGAATACGATCCGGCCACCGCCGCGGCGCTGATCGAGGCGCTGCGCGATCCCGTCGCCATCATCGGCAAGGACACGCGACTGGCGGCCGCCAACGCCCCCATGCGCGCCATCGTGCCGGGCCTGCGCGCCGGCGAGTTGCTCGCCCTTTCCCTGCGCTCGCCCGACATACTCGACGCGCTGGGCCGCGTGCTCGGCGGCGGCCCCGCCGAAACGACGACGTGGCGCGAGCGCGCCCCCGTCGAACGCGTCTTCGAGGTCGCGGTCGGCCCCCTGCCGATCGACGATGAACGCGATGGACGGCTCGCGGTGCTGACCCTGCGCGATCTCACCGAGGCGCGGCGGCTGGAGCGCATGCGCGTCGACTTCATCGCCAACGCCAGCCATGAATTGCGCACGCCGCTGGCGTCCGTGCTGGGGTTCATCGAAACCCTGCAAGGCGCCGCGCGCGACGACCCGCTCGCCCGCGCCAGGTTTCTTTCGATCATGCGCGATCAGGCGCGTCGGATGTCACGCCTGATCGAGGATCTCCTGTCGCTTTCGCGCATTGAGCAGAACGAGCATCTGCGCCCGAGCGAACCCGTGAACCTGACCGCCGTCATCGGCCATGTCGTTGACACACTGTCGCCCATGGCGCGCGAGAACAACGTCTCGCTCGATGTCGCCACGCCGGGCGAGGTCGTCGTGCTCGGCGAACGCGATGAACTCGTGCGCGTGGCGGAAAACCTCATCGAGAACGCGATCAAATACGGGGCGCGCGAGGACGGCCAGCCCTCGACCGTCAACATCAAGCTTTCAAGCGATGGCCGCGAAACCTGCTTCAGCGTGCGCGATCACGGGCCGGGCATTTCGCCCGAACACTTGCCGCGCCTGACCGAGAGATTCTACCGCGTCGACGCGGGCGCCAGCCGGGCGAAGGGCGGCACGGGACTGGGTCTGGCCATCGTCAAGCACATCGTCGCGCGGCATCGCGGCCGCCTGTCGATCCAGAGCATTCCGGGCGACGGCGCCACATTCAAGGTGACGATGCCCGCGGGCCCCGCGACAGCCACCGGGAAATATAATATATTTCAGTGTCTTATATAGTCACGCAACCGTCATGAATATGTCATTAAATACGGATTGAAGGGGCGTATGACCTCCTCGTGGTCGAGGTGACCTCGTGTTGGAAACCTCATCGCAATCGAAGCCCGTGGCTCTCGATCAACAACCAATGAGGCGTCAGATGAACATTTCCTCCTCCATGCGCGCGGCCGTGCTGGCCGCTGGCGTGGGCCTTGCGAGCGCCAGCGCGTTCGCCGCCGACATCACCGGCGCCGGCTCGACCTTCGCGTTCCCGATCCTCTCGAAGTGGTCGGAAGCCTACAAGAAGGAGACCAACAACGGTCTCAACTACCAGTCGATCGGTTCCGGCGGCGGCATCAAGCAGATCCTTGCCAAGACCGTGACCTTCGGCGCCACCGACGCGCCCCTGAAGGCCGAGGATCTGGAAAAGAACGGCCTGCTGCAATTTCCCTTCATCATGGGCGGCATCGTCCCGGTGGTGAATCTCGAGGGCGTCAAGCCGGGCGAACTGTCGCTCGATGGCGTGGTTCTCGCCGACATCTACCTCGGCAAGATCAAGAAGTGGGATGACGCGGCGATCAAGAAGCTGAACCCCTCCGTCAAGCTGCCGTCGGCCGACATCGTCGTTGTCCATCGCGCGGATGGCTCGGGCACGAGCTTCAACTTCACCAACTATCTCTCGAAGGTCTCCGCCGACTGGAAGGACAAGGTTGGCGAGAACCAGTCGCCTGAGTGGCCCACGGGCGTCGGCTCGAAGGGCAACGAAGGCGTGGCCGGCTCGGTCGCGCAGACGAAGGGCTCGATTGGCTATGTCGAATACGCCTACGCCAAGCAGAACAAGCTGACCTACGCCGACATGGTCAACAAGGACGGCAAGAAGGTCGAGCCGACCATCGCCGCCTTCCAGGCCGCCGCCGCGAACGCCGACTGGGCCAAGGCCCCCGGCTACTACGTGATCCTCACCGACCAGCCCGGCGCGGCCTCGTGGCCGATCACCGCCTCGACCTTCATCCTCGTTTACAAGGATCCGCAGGACAAGGCGGCGGCCGGCGAAGCCGTCAAGTTCTTCAAGTGGGGCTTTGAGAAGGGCGCCAAGCTGGCCGAGGAACTCGATTACATCCCGATGCCCGCGCCGGTCGTGGCGCTGGTCGACAAGACCATGGGCGAAGTGAAGAAGTAAGTTAATCAGGGAGAGGGCGGGGCTTGCTCCGCCCTCTTTTCATGTGGCGTGGCGCCGAACTCCGGTTCGGCCGGGTTCGGTGGAGATGAACGTGACCGACATGACGGTCGAGGCGGACGTGAGTTCAAGCGAGGCCGCCCCTGACAGGGCCAGCGCGCTGCGGTTTCTCAAGATGAGCGATCGCGCCTTTCACTGGATGACATTCCTCGCCGCCGTCTTCGTGCTGGCGCTGCTGGGCGCCATCATCGTTTCGCTGATTGTCGGCGCCTCGCCCGCGCTCTCGACGTTCGGCTTTGGCTTCGTCGTCAACGAGCGCTGGTCGCCGTCCCGCGAAATCTTCGGCGCGCTGGCGCCCATTTACGGCACGATCGTCACCTCCATCATCGCCATGCTGATCGCCGTGCCGGTTGGGCTCGGCATCGCGATCTTCCTGACTGAACTCTGCCCGATGGCCCTGCGCCGCCCCTTCGGCGTCGCCATCGAACTGCTCGCCGGCGTGCCTTCGATCATTTACGGCATCTGGGGCTTCTTCGTGCTCGCGCCCCTGCTGAAGGAGACGCTGCAACCGGCGCTGATCGATATCTTCGAGCACGTGCCCCTCCTCAACGCCCTGTTCGCCGGCCCGGCCTATGGCATCGGCATGCTGACCGCGGGACTCATTCTCGCGATCATGATCCTGCCCTTCATCACCGCGGTGTCGCGCGACGTCTTCCAGACCGTGCCGCCCGTGCTCAAGGAAGCCGCCTTCGGCGTCGGCTGCACCACATGGGAAGTCGTCGGCAACATCGTCATTCCCTTCACGCGCGTCGGTCTTGTCGGCGGCGTCATGCTGGCGCTGGGCCGCGCGCTCGGCGAAACCATGGCGGTCACTTTCGTGATCGGCAATTCGCACAACATCTCGGCCTCCATCCTGGCCCCGGCGACGACGATTTCCGCCTCGATCGCCAATGAATTTCAGGAGGCGTCGGCCGGTCTCTACACATCCTCGCTCGTCGCGCTGGGCTTGCTGCTGTTCGTGATCACCTTCCTCGTGCTCTCGGCGGCCCGCCTGATGCTGATGCGCATCGAACGCAAGACGGGGGGCTAGACCATGGACGCGAAATACGCCCGACGCCGGCACACGAACACCGTCGCCATGACGCTCTGCTGGGGCGCCGCGTTGTTCGGCATTTCCTGGCTGGCCTTCATCCTCGTCGCGCTCCTGTGGAACGGCGTCGCCGGCCTGAACATCGCGGTTTTCACCGAAGTGACGCCCGGCCCCGGAAGCACCGGCGGCGGCCTGCTCAACGCCATCGTCGGATCGCTGATCATGACCACGATCGGCGTCGCCATCGGCACGCCCATCGGCATGCTCGCCGGCACCTACATGGCGGAATACGGCCGCTACGCGAAACTGACGAAGGTCGTCCGCTTCATCAACGACATCCTGCTGAGCGCGCCCTCCATCATCATCGGCCTGTTCATCTACGAGGCCGTTGTCGTGCCGCTCGGCCACTTCTCGGCGCTCGCCGGCTCGCTGGCGCTCGCCGTCATCGTGATCCCCGTGGTCGTGCGCACGACGGAGGACATGCTGCTGCTGGTGCCCAACACATTGCGCGAGGCGAGCATCGCGCTCGGCATGCCGCGGGCGTACATGATCATGCGCGTCGCCTACAGCGCGGCGAGGGCCGGCATCGTCACGGGCGTTCTGCTCGCCATCGCGCGCGCCAGTGGCGAAACGGCGCCTCTGCTGTTCACCGCCCTGTCGAGCCCGTTTCTCAGCCTCGATCTCGGCAAGGAAATGGCCAACCTGCCCGTCATCATCAATAACTTCGCCGGCAGCCCCTATGAAAACTGGCGACAACTCGCCTGGACCGGCGCGTTGCTCATCACCCTCGCCGTGCTGACGCTCTCCGTCGGCGCGCGCGTCCTCACCCGTCAGGGAGCCCAGAAATGAACTCGGTCGCCAATACGCTCGCGGATCCGACGCCCGGCGGCGACGCCCTGCCCGCCAAGCTGCGGATCAAGAACCTGAAATTTTTCTACGGCGCGACGCTCGCCTTGAAGGGCATCGACCTCAACCTCTACGACAAGCACGTCACGGCCTTCATCGGGCCGTCGGGTTGCGGCAAGTCCACGCTGCTGCGCGTGCTGAACCGCATGTACGATCTTTACCCGAACCAGCGCGCCGAGGGGCAGGTGCTGCTGGACGGCGACAACCTGCTCGATCCCCGGCTCGACATCAATCTGCTGCGCGCGCGCGTCGGCATGGTGTTCCAGAAGCCGACGCCCTTCCCGATGACCATCTACGAAAACATCGCGTTCGGCATCCGGCTCTATGAAAAGCTGCCGAAGTCGGAAATGGACGGACGGGTGGAAACGGCGCTCAAGGGCGCCGCGCTCTGGAACGAGGTGAAGGACAAGCTGCACACCAGCGGTCTTGGCCTCTCGGGCGGCCAGCAGCAGCGCCTGTGCATCGCGCGCACCGTCGCCATCAAGCCGGAGGTTATCCTGTTCGACGAGCCCTGCTCGGCGCTCGACCCGATCTCGACCGCCAAGGTCGAGGAACTGATCGACGAATTGTCGGCGACCTATACGATCGCCATCGTCACCCACAACATGCAGCAGGCGGCGCGCGTCTCCGACTACACGGCTTTCATGTATCTCGGCGAGCTCATCGAATTCGGGCCGACGAACGCGATCTTCACGTCGCCAAAAAACCAGCGCACGCAGGAATACATCACTGGACGCTTCGGCTAGGTCGCCGCTGAACGAGGACGGAACATGACGGATCATATCGCCAAGGCCTACGACCGCGACCTCGAAGCGCTCGGCCGCAAGATCGCGGAAATGGGCGGCATCGCGGAAAAAATGCTGGCCGACGCCATCGACGCGCTGGTCAATCTCGACGCGGACCTCGGTCGCGCGACGGCCGCCGTGGACCAGCGTCTCGACACGCTGCAACGCGAGGTCGAGGAAGCGGCCATTCTCACCATCGCGCGCCGGCAGCCCATGGCCGTCGATCTGCGCGAGATCGTCGCCGCCATTCGCGTGTCGGGCGATCTGGAGCGCGTGGGCGACCTCGCCAAGAACATCGCGCGCCGCGCGGTGCGCCTCGCCCACGAGCCACGCCTGCCCCGCGCCATGATCGGGCTGCGCCACATGGGCGAGCTCGCGGCGCTGCATCTCAAGGAAGTGCTCGACGCCTACGCCCAGCGCGACATCGATGCCGCGCGCGAGGTGTGGTTGCGCGATCAGGAACTCGACTCGCTCGATGACTCTGTGTTTCGCGATCTACTTACCTTCATGATGGAAGACCCGCGCAACATCACCTTCTGCACGCACCTGCTGTTCTGCTCCAAGAACATCGAGCGCGTCGGCGATCACGCCACCAACATCGCCGAGACCGTGCACTACCTCGTCACGGGCGAGAACATGCCGCTCGACAGGCCCAAGGGCGGACAATCCACGATCGATGGCGGAGAACCGCTGCCATGAACATCGAAAGCCACGAGCCGTCATCGCCCGCGGACGAGTCCCGACGGGAGCAATTTCGCCCGAGCGGCGTCAACGCGCCGCGCGTGATGATCGTCGAGGACGAAACATCGCTCGCCACGCTGCTCGCCTATAATCTCGAGGCCGAGGGGTACAACGTCGAGCGCATCGAGCGCGGCGACGAGGCCGAATTGCGCCTGCGTGAATCGCCGCCCGACCTGCTGGTCCTGGACTGGATGCTGCCCGGCGCCTCGGGCCTTGAAATCTGCCGGCGCCTGCGCGCGCGCGACGCGACGAAATCCCTGCCCGTGATCATGCTCACCGCGCGTGGCGAGGAAAGCGAGCGCGTGCGCGGCCTCTCGACCGGCGCCGACGATTACGTCGTCAAGCCCTTCTCCGTGCCCGAGCTGATGGCGCGCGTTCGCTCGCTGTTGCGCCGCGCCCGCCCCGAGCGGATCGCCAGTCGCCTGACCTGCGGCGACATCTCGCTCGACCGCGAGACCCGGCGCGTGCGCCGCGGCGACCGCGATATTCATCTGGGGCCGACGGAATTCCGCCTGCTCGAATATCTGATGGAAAAGCCCGGTCGGGTTTTTTCGCGCTCGCAACTGCTCGACGCGCTATGGGATATAGCAGCCGAAATCGACGAGCGCACCGTTGACGTGCATATCGGTCGCCTGCGCAAGGCCATTGTGCGCGGCCGCGAGCGCGACCCGATCCGCACGGTGCGCGGCGCCGGCTATTCCATGGACGAGACCTTCGGTCGCCCCTGACCGTGGCCTAGAAAAACCCGATCGGGAAATACTTGAGATAAAGCTCGGCGTAGACGCCGCGCTCGGCGAGACGTTGCAGGCCGTAATCAAGCGCGCGCCGCAGGACCACATTGCCGCGCGCCACGGCGATGCCGACCCCGTCGCCGAAATAGGCGCGTTGCAGGAAGGGTCCGCCGCGAAACGCGCAACAGCCGGCTGAATCGACGCCATTGAGCCATGCCGCGAGCGCGACGCCGTCGCCGAAGATCATGTCGACCTCGCCACGACGAATGGCGGCGCGCAGGGCCGTCGCGGTTTCGAATGTCCGTCGCTGGACACGCGGAAACATGTCGCGAATGAAAGCTTCGTGCGCGGTGCCCGCCTCGACGCCGACCACGTGATCGCCCAATGTTTCGGGAATGACCGGATCGAGCTGGACACTGGCGCGCGCGACGAAACGGCCGGGCGTTTTGTAATATGGCGCGGAAAAATCCGCCCGCGCCCTGTTGCGGGCGTTGATGGCGAGCGAGGCGATGGCCGCGTCCGCGCCGCCCTTTTCGAGCGTGTCGAGAAGGGTGTCCCAGCGGCGCGGCTGCACCGTGCATTGCAGGCGCAGTTCATCGCAGATGGCGCGCGCGAGTTCGACGTTGAACCCCATCAGCGTTCCGTCGGGGGCGACGAAATCGAAGGGCGGATAATCGTCTTCCGTGATGAAACGCACGAGGCGAAGGGGGCCCAGATCCGGCTTTTCCATGCGCCGCCGCAAATCCCAGAAGCCGGGCGCGACATCGTTGACGGATGTCGGCGCGGCCGTCGCGGTTTGCGCGGACGCGCTCGCCCCGGCCGCCAGCAGCCAGAAGCCGAGCAAGGCCAGCCCGGCTCTCCGCCAGAATTTCGCTTTTCGCGCGCCTGCCGTCAGGCTACGCTCAAGTATTGGCGTTTGTTGCTTGCCTGAGTTCATGAATGGTCGCGCGTCCATTTCAAGAAACCAATTCGACTTCGCGTCTGGGCGAAACGCGCTCGTCGCATGCGTCGCGGGGAGAGGCAAGCCCCGCGCTCCGGCACAGGGGGCACGACCGCCCCCAACCGTCGCCCAACGAAATCGACTTCCTTGTTTCCCATGGGGTCGCCGCGTCGACGCTCGTGGAGGCGGCGGCGCGCGCCCGTCGCCTTGGCGTCGCGCCGCTGGCGGCCCTGCTGGCCGATGGCGGCGTTTCCGATCATTTCTACTACAGCGCGCTGGCGCGCCGCCTCGGCGCGCCATTCGTCGCCAGCGCGCCCGCGTTCACGCAATTGCGGAATGCCCATCACGAGGGGCCGGTACCCGTCGCCCGCCTCGCCGATGACGATCGCTATCTGATCGCGCCGGAGGGCGAGGCGCTGCGGGCGCTCCTCGCGCTGGCGCGCGAAGGCCGGGCGCCGCTCGATCGCATCGCCATCACCACCCCGCGACGGCTGGCGGCATGGACGCGCGCCGCCAACGCCCGCGCGGTGGCGCGGGCCGCGTGCGACGACCTGCGCCGGCACGACCCCAGCCTGAGCGCCGCGACGCCGTGCGATTTCGGGTTCCGCGCGGGCCTCACCATCCTCGTTCTGGGCTTCATCTTCGCTCTTGTCGCGGGCGGCCCGGCGTGGGTCGCGCTAACGGGCCTGTTCGGCGTCATCTCGACGGCGGTTATCGCGTTCCGTCTCGCCGCCGCCGCCATGGGACTGGAGGACCGTCCGGCGAAGGCCGCCGTCCTGCTCGACGCCGATCTGCCCGGATACACGATCATCGTGCCTCTGTACCGGGAAGCCAGGGTCGTGGCGCGGCTGGTCAGGAATATCGAGGCGATAGATTACCCCCGCGCGAAGCTTGATATCAGGCTGGTCGTGGAAGCCGAGGACCATGACACCCGCGCGGCCATCGAAGCCCTCGCCCTTCCCGGCCGGTATGAAATCGTTGTCGCGCCCCGTGGCGCGCCGCGCACCAAGCCGCGGGCGCTGAACGTGGCGATGGCCGGCGCGCGTGGCTCGTTGATCGTCATATTCGACGCCGAGGACGCGCCCGATCCCGACCAGCTTCGCCTCGCCGCGCGGCGCTTTGGCGCGGCGGGCGACAGGCTCGCCTGCCTGCAAGCGCGGCTCGCCATCGACAATCCGGGCGACGGCTGGCTCGCGGCGCTGTTCGCCATCGAATACGCGGCCCTTTTCGATGTGCTTAATCCTGGCCTCGCCGCCATTGGCGCGCCGATGCTGCTGGGCGGCACCTCGAACCATTTCCGCGCCAGCGCTCTCCGGCGCCTGCGCGGCTGGGATGCGTGGAACGTGACCGAGGACGCCGACCTCGGCCTGCGTCTGGCGCGCTTTGGCTATCGCGTTGAAACCCTCGCCACGACCACCCACGAGGAAGCGCCGGCGCGGATCGGCGCCTGGCTCGCCCAGCGACGCCGGTGGATCAAGGGCTGGATGCAGACGTTGCTGGTGCACGGCCGCCAGCCGCGACGCCTGACGCGCGAACTTGGCCCCGCCGGCGCTGCGGGCGCCCTCGCGCTCCTGATCAATGGCGTTCTCGGGCCCTTGCTGACGCCGATGTTCGTCGCGCTGCTCGCGCGCGACGCCATTTGGGGCGATTTGCTGGCGCCCAGGGACGCCGGCGGCTTGCTGATGAGCACGGCCTGGAGTTGCCTGATGCTGGCGGGCGCGGGATCGCTGCTGTGGTTCTCGGCCATGGGCGTTCGTCAACGGGGCTTGCGCGCCGAGGCCCGCTGGCTGGTGGCCTTGCCGGCCTACCATCTGCTGCTGTCCGTGGCCGCCTGGGGCGCGCTGCTGGAACTTTGGCGCGACCCCTTCGGCTGGTCGAAGACGAGCCACGGGCTCGCGCGAACATCCCGCAGGAACGCCGATCACGGTGGATTGTAATTCAAGCGTTTTGCGCCAGAACGCGAATTCCGCTAAATGTGCATTTTAAAATGCGGAGCTTTCGTTGGTCGATATCATCAACTATCGCGATTTCTGGAAGCAATATCTTCGCGAACACACCAAGCGTTCGACACGCGTCGTGCATTACGCCGGCACTATAATTACCGGAAGCTCCGTGATGGCTTTGGGCATTACATCAAGTCCCGTTTGGCTAGGGATGATCGGCGTTGGCCATTTCGCCTTGCCCTGGCTGAGCCACAAGTTCCTCGAGAAGAACAAGCCGCAGACTTCAACGTATCCGATGTGGACGATCGCCAGTGACGCGCGCATGCTCGCGCTCGCGGCAACCGGGCAACTCGCGGCGGAACTTCACGGCGCCCGAAAGAAGCGGCGACGCAAGTCCAAAACGAAAAAGCCCGCCGAATCAGGCGGGCTTTCAAATCCTGAATAGATTTGGCTCGATCAGGCGGCGGCGGGCAACGCGCCCTTGGCCTTCTCGACGATCGCCTTGAAGGCGGCCGGCTCGTGGATCGCCAGTTCCGAGAGAACCTTGCGATCGATCTCGACGCCCGACTTGTTGAGCCCGTCGATGAAGCGGCTGTAGGTCAGGCCGAATTCCCGCACGGCGGCGTTCAGGCGCTGAATCCAGAGCGCGCGGATCGTGCGCTTCTTGTTCTTGCGGTCGCGGTAGGCGTACTGCATCGACTTGTCGACGGCGGCCTTAGCGGCGCGGATGGTGTTCTTGCGACGGCCGCGGAAGCCCTTGGCGGCGTCGAGTGTCTTCTTGTGCTTGGCGTGGGCGGTTACACCGCGTTTAACGCGAGCCATGATTGATCTCCTGAAACTCGAAAATGGAACGAAAAGGCGACATCAGCCGTTGGGGAGGAAGTACTTCTTGATGTTGTCCCCGTCCGTCTTGAACAGCGTGGTCGTGCCGCGCAGGTTCCGGATCTGCTTGTTCGTCCGCTTGATCATGCCATGGCGCTTGCCCGCCTGGGCGTACAGCACCTTGCCGGTTCCAGTGATCTTGAAGCGCTTTTTGGCGCCCGACTTGGTCTTCAACTTGGGCATTTGGCTCTCCATGGGGCGAGGCCCCGGTTTAAGTCGACCGTCCGCGCCCCGCGAGGGGTTTGACCGGTTCGCGTCGTTACGAGCGAAATAACCGCCACGGCAGCCCTTTCAGCCGGTCGGTTAAGGCTCGGGCTTATAGGGATGACCGGCGCGCTTGGCAAGCCCGCGTGGCGCGAATCAGACGCCTTTCAGCCGGGCGGCGATCCTGGCGGGGTCGGGCGCCTTGCGGGCCTGCCCCACGGCGGCGATGGTCGGCGGCGTGCGCAGGGCGGCGACGCCGGCCCGCCGGACATCCTCGATCGTCAGCGCGTCGATCTTGCCGACGATCTCCTCGCGGGTCGGCACGTGGCCCAGCGCCATCAATTGACGGGCGATCTGGTCGGCGCGGGCGCCGGCGGATTCGAGCGCCGTCAGCAGCGAGACCTTCATCTGCGCCCGCGCCCGGCGCAGCTCGACCTCGGTCAGGTCGTTGGCGCAGGCGGCGAGGCAATCGAGCGCCACGTCGGCGAGTTCCGCCGTGTCCTTGTGCGCGGCGGCGGCGCAAAAGCCGAACAGGCCGCTGTCGGCGTAGCTCCACTGGAAACTGTCGATGGAATAGGCGAGGCCGCGCTTCTCGCGCACCTCCTGAAACAACCGGGACGACATGCCGCCCCCGGCGATATTGGCGAAGACATGCGCCGCGTAGGCGTCGGCATGGTTGAACCCGACGCTCTCGAAACCGATGACGAGTTGTGTCTGCTCCAGCTTGCGGTTGAGGCGGCTGTCGCCGCCGACATAGCGCGCCGGCGCGCGCTCGGCGACCGGCCGCGACGGCAGGGCGCCGAAATGGGCCTCCGCCGCCCGCGCGATGACGTCGTGATCCACCGCGCCGGCGGCGGCGATCACCGAGACGCCCGTGGAATAATGCCGTTCGAGATAGGCGAGAATGGACGCCCGGTCGAAACCCGCCAGCCGCTCGGGCGTGCCCAGAATAGGCCGACCGATCGGCTGGTCGGGGAAGGCGGCCGCGTTGAACAGATCGAACACGAGATCGTCGGGCGTGTCGTTGACCTCGCCGATTTCCTGCTCGATTACGCCCTTCTCGCGCGCCAGTTCGGTGGCGTCGAAAACGCTGTCGGTCAGGATATCGGCGAGTATGTCGAGCACCATGGGCGCGTCGGCGCCGAGCACGCGCGCGTTGTAGGTGGTGAACTCGACCGACGTCGCCGCGTTGAGATCGCCGCCCGCGCTCTCGATTTCCTCGACGATGGCGCGGGCGCCGCGCTTGCGGGTGCCCTTGAAGGCCATGTGCTCGATCAGATGCGACAGACCGTGCTCGTCGTCGCGCTCGTCGCGCGCCCCGGCGCCAACCCAGACGCCAACGCTCGCGGTCTCCAGTTCCGGCATGGCGTGCGTGACGACCCGCAACCCCGAGGGCAGGGTCGTGAGGGCGACGCTCATGCGCGCGCCGCGCGCGAACGCGCGCGGATGAAGGTCTCGACCACGCCCTGATCGTTGGCGAGCACGGTGAAATGCTCCTTGCGCGACAGCAGGTCGGCGAGATGGGGCGGTAGCGGCGCCGGCGCGCCAACCGCGCGCGCCATGGCGTCGGCGAACTTGGCGGGATGCGCCGTGCCCAGCGCCACCATGGGAACCGCGGGCGCCTTCGCCAGCGCCTTGCGCGCGGCGTGCACGCCAACCGCCGTGTGCGGGTCGATCAGATAATTGGCCTCGTTCCAGACGCGGGCGATCTCCTTGCCCGTGCCCGTCTCGCCGGTGCGATAGGCGTCGAACTCGGCGCCGATCGCCGTCCGCTGCGCGCTGGAAAGCTCGAAACGGCTCGACTGCGCCAGACTGGCCATCTGCGCGCGGATCTTGGCGGCGTCGCGGCCATCGGCATCGAACAGCAGGCGCTCGAAATTCGACGACACCTGAATGTCCATCGACGGCGATTGCGTCGGCTTGACGCCGTGAGTCTCGTAAACGCCGCTCGCCAGCGCGCGGGCGAGAATGTCGTTCTCGTTGGTGGCGATGACGAGGCGATCCACCGGCAGGCCCATGCGCTTGGCGGCGTAGCCGGCGAGAATGTCGCCGAAATTGCCGGTCGGCACGGTGAAGGACACCTGGCGATGCGGCGCGCCGAGCACCACGGCGCTGGTGAAATAGTAGACGATCTGGGCCATGACGCGCGCCCAGTTGATGGAGTTGACGCCCGACAGGCCCAGCGTGTCGCGGAAATGGTGATTGTTGAACAGGCCCTTAACAATGGCCTGACAATCGTCGAACGTGCCCTCGAGCGCGAGCGCGTGGACGTTCGGCGCGGCGACCGTCGTCATCTGCCGGCGTTGCGCCTCGCTGACGCGCCCATGCGGGTAGAGGATGAACACATCGACGTTGTCGAGGCCGCGGAAGGCCTCGATCGCCGCGGCGCCCGTATCGCCCGACGTGGCGCCGACGATGGTGGCGCGCTGGCCGCGGCGCGCGAGTTCGTGATCCATCATGCGGCCAAGCAACTGCATCGCCACGTCCTTGAAGGCGAGCGTGGGACCATGGAACAGCTCAAGCACGAACAGATTGTCGCCGATCTGGACCAGCGGCGTCGTCGCCGGATGGCGGAACGAGGCGTAGGCGTCGCGCAACATGGTCGCGAAGGCCTCGCCTTCGATGCCGGCGCCGACGAAGGGCGCCATCACCGTCCGCGCCACCGCCGCGTAGGGCTGACCCGCGAAGCCTGCAATCGTGGCCGCGTCGAGGGTCGGCCAGGTCTCGGGCATGTAGAGGCCGCCGTCGCGGGCGAGCCCCGCCAGCAGGACATCGGCGAAGGCGAGAACGGGGGCCTCGCCCCGGGTGGAGACATATCGCAAGACGGATTTCCCCATGAGGATCGATGAAACTGCGGCGCCTTTAGCATGAAACGGGTCGGGCGCGACGAAAAACCGCGCCGGCCTATTCGGACGCGCTGAACTCCGCGGGGTCATAGACCCGCTTGGTCGAGCAGAACTCGCAGGTGACGCCGATGCGGCCATCGTCGCCCACCATCTCGCCGCGCTCTTGCGGCGTGAAGCCGCGCAACATGCCCCGCACCCGCTCGTCCGAGCAGCGGCACAGGTCGGCGATGGGCCGCGCCTCGAAAACCTTGACGCCCCGCTCGTGGAACAACCGGTAAAGCAGGCGTTCGCTCGACAGGGTCGGGTCGACCAGTTCGTGGTCCTCGACGGTCGCGGCGAGCGCCTTGGCCTCTGTCCAGGCGTCGTCCTCGGGCACTTCGTGCATGATGGCGCCGGGCGGCGCGTCGCCAGGGTCGATGTCGGCCTGCCGCTGGCGCTCGGGCGACGTCGGCAGGAACTGGATCATCAGGCCGCCCGCGCGCCAGACCGACCCGGCCGCCGTCACGGATTGAGCCACCGCGAGGCGCACGAAGGTGGGAATTTGCTCGGACTGGCGGAAATATTCGTGCGCGGCGGCCTCGAGCCCCTGCCCGGTCAGCGGCACCACGCCCTGATAGCGGGAGAAATCGCCGCCTTGCTCGATGGTGAAGGCGAGATGGCCGGCGCCCATGAGGTCCGCGCCGCGACCGTCGGCGGGCGAGAGCGCCGCGATGCGCGCGGCGTCGAAGCGCGCGAAGGCGCGCAGCCGGTCGGGCGCGTCGAAATCCACCACGATCATGTCGACCGGGCCGTCGCCGCGCGTCTGCAACTGGAATCGACCTTCAAGCTTCAGCGCCGCGCCGAGCAGAGCCGTGAGCGTCGCCGCCTCGCCCAGCAGGCGCGCGACGGGCGCGGGATAGGCGTGGCGCGACAGAATGGCGTCGAGCGCCGGTCCGAGGCGCGCGACGCGTCCGCGAATGTCCAGCGGCTCGACCGCGAAGGGCAGCACGCGGTCATCCTGCCCCAGATCGGAAACGGGACGCGTGACCTCGCTCATGCCGGCAGCGCGCCCAGACACCAGGCGAGAACGCCTTTCTGCGCATGCAGGCGGTTCTCGGCCTCGTCGAACACGACCGATTGCCGCCCGTCCATGACGGAATCCGTGACCTCCTCGCCGCGATGGGCGGGCAGGCAATGCATGAAGATCGCGTCTGGCGCGGCGACCTTCATCAGCGCGTCGTTGACCTGATAGGGCGCGAGCAGTTTCTGGCGATGCCGCGCCTCGTCCTCGTCGCCCATGGACACCCAGCAATCGGTGACAACCGCCGAGACGCCCTCGACCGCGGCGCGCGGGTCCGACATGACGTTCATGCGCGCGCCGTTGGCCCGCGCCCATTCGATCAGTTGCGGCGACGGCGCGAATTCCTTCGGCGTCGCGACATTGATGGTGAAATCGAAGCGTTGCGCCGCGTGCACCCAGCTCGCCAGCACGTTGTTGCTGTCGCCCGTCCAGGCCACGGCGTGGCCCTTGATGGAGCCGCGATGCTCCTCGAAGGTCAGCACGTCGGCCATGATCTGGCAGGGATGCGAGCGCTTCGTCAGGCCGTTGACCACGGGAACGGTCGCGTGACGCGCGAGTTCGCTGAGATCGTCATGGTCGAGAATGCGGATCATGATGGCGTCGATGTAACGCGACAACACGCGCGCCGTGTCGGCGATGGTCTCGCCGCGGCCAAGCTGCATTTCCGCGCCGGTCAGCATCAGCGTCTCGCCGCCGAGCTGTCGCATGGCGAGATCGAAGGACACGCGCGTGCGGGTCGACGGCTTGTCGAACACGAGCGCCAGCGTCTTGCCGGCGAGCGGACGGCTCGCGGGCGGCTCGCCCTTGCGCCAGCCGGCCTTAATCCGGGCCGCGCCGGTGAGAATGGCGCGCAGTTGCTCGGCCGAAATCTCGGTCAGATCAAGAAAATGCCTGGGCCCGCTCATGACGCCACCTTGTCGCTTGCCGCGAGCGTCCGCTCGACGCGAACACAGGCGCGATCCAGCCGCTCCATCGCCTCGTCGATCTCGGTCTCGCCGATAATGAGCGGAGGCAAAAGACGCACCACGTTGTCCAGCGCGGGAATGACCAGCATCTGTTCCTCGCGCGCGGCGACCGCGAATTCGCCATTGGGCGTGTGCAACCGGATGCCCAGGAAAAGCCCCTCGCCGCGAACCTCGGCGATGACGCGGGGATGCGCGTCCTGCAACTGGGCGAGGCGCTGCTTCATCAGCAGGCCCGTATGCGCCACGCGCTCCAGAAAGCCGTCCTCGAGGATCACGTCCAGCACGGCGTTGCCGCAGGCCGTCGCCAGCGGATTGCCGCCATACGTCGTGCCATGGGTGCCCACGACCATGCCCTTGCCCGCCTCGCGCGTCGCCAGGAAGGCGCCGAGCGGGAAACCGCCGCCGATGCCCTTGGCGATCGACATGATGTCCGGCGTGACGCCATAAATCTCATGCGCGAAGAACTTGCCGGTGCGACCGACGCCGGACTGCACCTCGTCCATGACCAGCAGCAGGCCATATTGATCGCAGAGGTCGCGCAACCCGCGCAGGAAACCCGCCGGCGGCAGACGCACGCCGCCCTCCCCCTGAATTGGCTCGACCAGTACGCCCGCCGTCTGCGGCCCGATGAGCGCCTTTACCGCCTCCAGATCGCCCCAGGGGGCCTGATCGAAGCCCTGAACCTTCGGACCGAAGCCCTCGATGTATTTCGGATTGCCGCCCGCCGCGATGGTGGCGAGCGTGCGCCCGTGGAAGGCGCCCTCGAAGGTGATCAGATGGAACTTTTCCGGATGACCGCTCGCCGCGTGATACTTGCGCGCGGTCTTGATCGCACCTTCCAGCGCCTCGGCTCCGGAGTTGGTGAAGAACACATAGTCGGCGAAGGTCTTTTCAACCAGGCGCTTCGCCAGCCGCTCGGCCTGCGGAATCTGGAACAGATTCGACACGTGCCAAAGCTTTTGCGCCTGCTCGGTCAGGGCGTTGACGAGATGCGGGTGGCCATGGCCAAGGCAGCAAACGGCGATGCCCGCGCCAAAGTCGAGATAGCGCGTCCCGTCGGTCGCCGTCAGCCAGGCCCCGTCGCCACGCTCGAAGGCGACCGGCGCGCGGGCATAGGTCGGCAGGATCGCGGAATCGGTCGGCGCTTGCGAGGGAGCTTGGTCTGCCATGGCGTTCGGCTCTTGAATTTCAGGCCCGGAAAATCAAAACGCCGCCCCCAAGGGCGGCATTTCAATGAGGCGCGAGTTTAGGCTTTCCGCCCGACATGGTCAAATCGGGACACCGGGGCGAGCGGGAAGCAACGGCGCTCGAATCGGGCGCGGCGCGCGCTCAGCCCTTCTTGGCGAAGGGATTGACGGCTGGACCGCCCTTGCCCTGCGACTGCTGATAAGCCGAGACCGAACCCTTGGCCTGCGTCTTGTCGGCCTTCGGCTTCTTGGCTTCCTTGTTGCTCTTCATCTGACCCTTGGCCATGGCGATCTCCCATTGTCGATGCGCCAAGAGCCGCGAACCGTTGTTCCTTTTAGCATGTCCGCGGGACGTTGGCGAACGATGGCGCCTGGATCAGGGACGGCGGATCGAGGTGATCGGCCCGGCCCCCTTGGCCAGAATGCGGTCGCGCGCCACGCGCAGGGGCTCGCTTGTCACCCGCATGAAGTGGCCATTGGCGTGCAGCAATTCGCTGGCGTCGCGCATCACGCCGACATGGCCCTTCCAGAAAACGAGATCGCCGCGGCGCAAGCCATCCAGCGCCTCGGTCGGCTCGACGCGCGTCGCGAGGAAATTCTCCATCACGTCGGTGTCGCGCGGAACGAACCTGCCGCAAGCCGCGAGCGACGCTTGCGCGAGACCGGAACAGTCAATGCCGCAGATCGTCTTGCCGCCCCACAGATAGGGCGCGTGAAGAAAGCGTTCGGCGACCGCGACGAAATCCGTTTCAAAGACCTCGCTGGCGACAAGATGCGCGCGCCAGACAAAGCCAACGCCATCGACCGGCAGGAAATCGCCATTGGGCGCGCCCGCCGTCACCTCCGCGTTGAGGGGCAGGGCGGCGACCGGCGGCAACTTCATGTTGGGACCGGGATAGACATGCGCGCGCGTCACGGCGACGCGATGCGTCGCGGGCGCGGAATCCGCGCGCAAACATTCGGCAGGCATGTAGCCAACATAGCCGTCGCGCCGTAGTTGTCCCCAGGCCCAGCCCTCGGAATCAAGTTCATAGACGTCGACGCGTTCGCCGTGCAGCGCCTGCGTATCGATGGGAACGTCGCGCCGCGGCTCCGGCGACACGGGCGCGCATTCCTCGACGACGCGCATGACGCGCGGCGTCGCGTAACGCGGCGCGTCGACGATGCCGCGCAGGCGCTCCGCGGCCAGATCCGGTCGCGCCGGGGTGAAGCGCCGATCATGCGTCGATGTCACGATCCGTCTCGCAGATCGCATGATTTCGCGCGCACCATGTCGCCGAGGCTTTCGACCGTCAGCGAGCCCTTGACCGTGCGCTGGATGATGACGTTGCGTCGATCCTTCTCATCGCGTCGACGCGACACGATCGCGCTCTTGCCAAGCGCGTCGAGCGCGCGCGTGATGACGGGCTTGGTGACGCCGAGCTTGCTCGCCAGTCCACGCACGGTATGCGGCGGCTTCTCCAGATAGATCGTCAACAGGATCGCCAGTTGACGCACGGTGAAATCGGGAACGGCGTTTGGCTTGTTCTCGCGAACCAGTCCCAAAGCGATTTCATAAAGAAGCCTGAGGGACTCCTCGGTTGTTAAATCAAACGCCATAAGTCACGCCGCCCACCATTCCCGGGTCTACTATGGCTTTGTTTGGCCCTTTTTCAAGCGCCGTCGCCGGAACCTCGCCGACGGGCGCTCGCGCCGACGGAAACAGCCGACGCGCAAAGACTGGAGCCGATGACGAAAAGCACGCCCGGCGCCCCCGCGGCGGCGGCGATCAGGGAGGCGACGAAAGGCAGGGTGACCTGACCGATCCGGTTGCCGGTGATCCGGAGCGACAGCGCCGTCGCCCGCGCGTCGACCGGCACGATGTCCACCACGCTGGTCAGGCTAAGGGTCGTGGCGACGCCGAGGCCAAGCCCCATCAGGATGGCGTCGCCGTACATGGCGAAAAGCGGCAGGGGCAGGGCCAGCGCCGCGAAGGCGAGCCCGGACAGAACCATGCTCTGCACGGTCAGCGGCGCGCGCCCGATGGCGGCGATCAGCGCCGCGTAAAACAGCCGCGAGACAATCGCCGCCCCCGAGCGCAAGGTCAGGACGAGGCCGATATGGCCGGAATCGATCCCCCGCTCCGTGCCGAGCAGCGGCAGATAGATCGTCACCAGATCCTGCGCCGTGATCGTGACGATGCTCGCCGTCAGGATGACCAGAAAGCCGGGTATGCGCAGCAGTTCGCCGAGCGGCTTGGCCGGCCTGCCCGCGTGGTCGCCGGCCGACGCCAGCGCCGCCGGCAGCAGCAACGACACGGCCATCGAAATGGCGCAACAGAGGGCGCCAAGCCCGAACAACAGATTGGTGTCGGGGATGGTCGCCTCGCCGCCGACCCAGCCGACGACGAGCGGACCCAGCCCCTGCCCGATGCCATTGGTGACGAGAAAATTGCCGAACACCGCGTCGCGGTTGCGATCGCCCGCGGCGCGCACGCACAACATCTGATGCGACGCCATCAGAAACAGATGGCCAATGCCCAGCACCACCGTGAAAACCAGAATCCAGATGGCGTCGCCCGCCAACTGATAAAGCCCGACGCCGCTGGCGAGCACCAGCGCCGACCCGACGCGCGCCGCCCGCGCGTCGTGGCCGCGATCGATGAAACGCCCGACCCAGACCGCGAGAAACACCGGCAACAGGGCGAAGGTCGGCGAGATCGCGCCCAGCCAGATGACCGGCAGGCCGAGATCGAGCACCCGATACGACGTGGTGACGCGCAAAATGCCGGTCAAGGTCTGCACCAGCAGGCCATGCAGCATCAGCGGGATCAGCAGCCGGTAATCGATCGCGCGCGGGAAACGCTGGCCAGCGTCGTTCATGCGCGCCCGTATCGATGTTCGATCAGGCCGTAAAGCAGGCGCGCGGTCTGCGTCTCGCCGCCTTCCGGTCGTCCCGGTTTGGTCGACGGATTCCATCCGTAGATGTCGAAATGGGTCCAGGACGGCGTTTTCTCGATGAAGCGTCGCAGGAAGAGCGCCGCCGTGATCGAGCCGGCGAAAGGCCCGCTCGACACATTGTTGATCGTCGAAATCTTGCCATCGAGCAGGGCGTCGTAGGGCTCCCAGAGCGGCAGCCGCCAGACCGGATCGGCGGCGGCGAAACCGCGCGCGGCGATGTCGCCGGCAAGCGCGTCGTCCATCGTATAGAAGGGCGGCAGATCGGGGCCGAGCGCGACGCGCGCGGCGCCGGTGAGGGTCGCGAAATCGAACAGGAGGTCCGGCGCCTCCTCGTCGGCGAGCGCCAGCGCGTCGGCGAGGATCAGCCGCCCCTCGGCGTCGGTGTTGCCTATCTCCACAGTCAGGCCCTTGCGGCTGGGATATATGTCGCCGGGACGGAAGGCGTCGCCCGCGACGGAATTCTCGACGATGGGCAACAGCACGCGCAGCCGCACCGGCAGTTTCGCGTCCATGATCATATGCGCCAGCGCCAGCGCCGTCGCCGCGCCCGCCATGTCCTTCTTCATCAGCAGCATGGCGCTCGACGGCTTGAGGTCGAGCCCGCCCGTGTCGAAGCATACGCCCTTGCCGACCAGCGTGACCTTCGGCGCCTTGACCGGACCCCAGGTGAAATCGACCAGCCGGGGCGGACGCGCCGCCGCCCGGCCAACGGCGTGGATCAGCGGAAAGTTTTTCTTGAGCAGATCGGCGCCGCGGATCACGCCGGCCTTCGCCTTGTGACGGCTGGCGAGCGCGAGGGCGGCGGCTTCCAGCGCGTCCGGCCCCATGTCGTTGGCCGGCGTGTTGACGAGATCGCGCGCGAGCGCATGGCCCTCCGCCATGCGGACGACGCGGGCCATGTCCACTCCGGCGGGAACGACAAGACGCGGCCATTTCGCGGCGGCGGCCTTGTAGCGCGTGAAGCGGTAGGCGGAGAGCGCCCAGCCAAGCGTCGCCAGCTCCAAGGCCGCGGCGCCGCCGGCCGGCGCGTTGGCGAACGCGTAATCGCCAACGGGCAGCACGGTCGCGAGACGTCCCGGCGCGAGCGGATCGACGAAGCGCGCCGTCGCGCCCTCCATGCCCAACAGAACGCCCGCGAAGGCGCCGTCCGCCGCTGGCAGCGCGAGATACCGCCCCGCCCGTGGTTCAAATCCCATGGCCTCGGCGAAAGCCGCCGCGGGTTTGGGCAAGGCGTCGCGAACGGCGCGCCAGTTGTCGCTGGCGGCGAACCAGATCGGCGTCGGACGCCGGGCGGATTTGATCAGAACCTGGGTCATGGGCGCTCCCGGAAAGGGTCGTTTGCGAGATTAACAAACCATTAGGGTTAACCGTTTATTTCTCCAAGTCCGCGATGCCTTTCCCATCGCGGCACGGTCCGGTCGTCCAGCCATGGTTTCCCAGATGCGCCCAGAAACCGAAACAATCGCCATTGCCCGTCCCGCGCGAACGCGCCCCTGGACGCTGACCCGCGCGCTTCTGCTGGCGACCTGTCTGTCGGCCCCCCTTTTCGCCGCCGGTTGCAAGACCGACCTCGGCTCCGACATCACCGGCTCGATTCCGTCGAATGGCGCGCGACCCGGAGACGACGACGAATCGCTGCGGCGCAACGCCGAGGCGCTCGGCAAGCGCTACGCCAGCAGCCCGAACGACAAATCAGTGGCCATCCCCTACGCCCGCGCCCTGCGGTTGCGTGGCCAGTATGGGCAAGCCGTCGCGGTGCTTCAGGGCATCGCCATCAAGAACCCCAAGGACAAGGAAGTGCTGGGCGCCTATGGCAAGGCGCTCGCCGACGCCGGCCGGCTCGAGGAAGCCGCCGACGTGTTGCCCCGCGCCCACTCCCCGGACCAGCCGGACTGGTCGATCCTGTCGGCGCAGGGCTCCGTCGCCGACCGCATGGGCGACCACGCCGCGGCCCGCGACTATTACCTGGCCGCGCTGAAAATCATGCCGAACGAACCCAGCGTGCTGTCCAATCTCGGCCTGTCGTACACGCTCAGCCGCCAGTTGCCGCAAGCCGAACAGGCATTGCGGCAAGCGGCCGCCAGCCCCCGCGCCGACACGCGCGTGCGCCAGAATCTCGCGCTCGTGCTGTCGCTGGAGGGCAAGTACACCGAGGCCGAGCAACTTGGCGAACGCGATCTTTCGCCGGAACAGTCCGCCGCCAACGTCAACGCCATTCGCAAGATGAGCGCGCAATCCGACACCTGGCGCGACCTGCGGGCGCTCGACGCGAAAAAGCTCGCGGCGGGCAAGCCGCCGATGAAGCCCAACAAGACGATCGCCGCGCGGCCGACGCCCGACATCGGCCAGCCCCGGCCCGCGACGGCCGCCGCGATCGACGACGGCAACTGAACAACGTCGAACGACACATCAGCCTGATAAGCGCGGGACAAGCCGGCGGGGAAACCCGCCGGTTTCCCGTTTTCAGTGCGCCGTGCTGATCTGGATGAACGCCGGCGTCAGGATGACGGCGAAGAGAACCGGCAGAAAGAAGATGATCATCGGCACGGTCAGCTTCGGCGGCAGGGCGGCGGCTTTCTTCTCGGCTTCCATCAGGCGATTGTCGCGGCTTTCCTGCGACACCACGCGCAAGGCGGAACCCAGCGGCGTGCCGTACCGTTCGGACTGGATCAGCACGGTGACGATCTGCTTCACGCCATCGAGCCCGCAACGCAACGCCAGATTTTCGTAGGCCACGCGCCGATCCTGCAAATACGACAGCTCGGCCGTGGTCAGCGTGTATTCCTCGGCCAGCGGCACCGAGGCCGTGCCAATCTCCGTGGCGACCTTGCGGAACGCGTGCTCGATCGACATGCCCGATTCAACGCAGATCAGCAGAAGATCTAGCGAATCGGGGAACGCCCGCTTCATCGACGACTGGCGGCTCTGCATCTTATTCTTGAGGAAGAGCTCCGGCGCCTTGATGCCCACGTAGGCCGCGAACACCGACATGCCGAAACGCATCATCGGCGGGTAATCCGGCGGATTGATCAGGAACACGTAAACAAGCGCGAGCAGGAACAATACGATCGGCGCGACAAGACGGCCGATCAGGAACGACTGCTCGGCCTTTTGTCCGCGATAGCCCGCTTGCGCGAGTTGCAGTTTCGCCTGTTCCGTGCCGAGCCAGCTCGACAGGTTCAGCCGGTCGATCACCTGGCGCATCATGGCGCCGGATTCCAATTGGTCGAAGGCGAGCAGCGAGGCCGCGCCCGCATAGGTCAGGCCGGCGCGGCGCACGAGCATGTAAATAGCCGCCACGCCGCCGCCGAGAACGGAAAGCGTCTGGATCGCGGCGAGCGTGACGGATTGCGCCTCGACAAGG
>CAIOVE010000009.1 GCA_903861645.1 uncultured Hyphomicrobiales bacterium | reverse complement strand
GTCGCCCTGCTGGAGAAGAATCCGAAGCCGAGCGACGCGCAGATCCGCGACGCCCTGTCCGGCCTTAAGTGCCGCTGCGGCACCCATGTGGCGATCCTGCGCGCGGTCAAGCGCGCGGCCATGGCTTGAAAGGGAGAGCGCGCATGACCATCCAGACCAATCGCCGCGGTTTCATCGCCGGCGCCGGCTCGCTCATCGTTTCCATCGCGCTGCCGGGCGTCGTCGTGCCCGCGAGCGCCGCGCCCGTCGCGCTCGACAAGCGTCCGGCGCTCGACCCCACGAAGCTCGCGTCCTACCTCAGCGTCAACGCCGACGGCACGATCAACGCCTATCTCGGCAAGCTCGACATGGGTCAGGGCACCGACGTCGGCATCGCCCAGATGGTCGCCGAGGAACTCGATGTCGCCGTTGATCGCGTGCATGTTTTGCAGGGCGACACCGACACGATCCTCAACATGGGCGGCGCGACCGGCTCCAGCGGCATCTGGAAGGGCGGCGCGGCGTTGCGCAACGCCGCCGCCGAGGCGCGTCGCGTGCTGCTCGACATGGCGGCCGAGAAACTCGGCGCGTCCGCGGACAAGCTCGCCGTCGCCAATGGCGTCGTCAGCGTGCAGGGCGAGGCGGGCAAAACCGTCACCTACGCGCAACTCATCGGCGGCAAGTGGTTCGACGTGCCGCTGGAGTGGAACAAGCAGATCGGCATCATGCTGGGCGTCAAGGGCGAGGCGAAGCCGAAGTCCTTCAAGGACTACAAGGTCATCGGCAAGACCTATCGGCGCCGCGACGTCGCCGACAAGGTTCTTGGCAAGATGGAATACGCCGTCGACGTCAAGCCGAAGGGCATGATGCACGCGCGCGTCGTGTTGCCGCCGGTGGCGGGCGCCGTTCCGACGGCCGTCGACGAAGCCTCGATCAAGCACATCAAGGGCGCGCGCGTCGTGCGCAAGGAAGCCTTCCTCGCCGTTGTCGCGCCGCGCGAGTGGGACGCGATCAAGGCGCAGCGCGCGCTCAAGGTGACATGGTCGGACGCCAGCCCGGCGTTCCCCGGACACGCGGGCGTCTATGACTGGATTCGCAAGGCGACACCCAACAAGCGGTCGGTCGAGGTCAACGTGGGCGATCTCGACAAGGCCTTCGCCGACGCCGCGAAGATCGTCGAGGCGACCTACGAATGGCCGTTCCAGTCGCATGCGTCGATGGGGCCCGGATGCGCCGTTGTCGATTATAAGCCGGAGGGTATCACCACCGTCTGGACCCCGACGCAGAAGCCGCATTACGCGCGCGACGGCGTCGCCAACATCCTCGGCCTGCCGCCGGAAAAGGTGCACGGGCTCTACATGATGGGAGCGGGCTCCTACGGCCGCAACGATTCTGGCGACGCGGCCATGGCGGCCGCGGTAATCTCGAAGGAAATCGGCAAGCCCGTGCGCGTGCAGCACATGCGCGCCGAGGGGCATGGCTGGGATCCGAAAAACCCCGCGTCGGTGCATCAGGTGCGCGCCGCCGTCGACAAGGATGGCAACGTCACCGCGTGGCACTTCGAGTCGAAGGCCTTCTCGCGTCTCGACGTCGAGAGCAACGAGAGCCAGCCGGCGCATACGTTGCCGGGCCAGCTCATGGGCGTTCCGCTCAAATATACAGCCGCCTTTGGCGTGCCAGAAGAAAGCTACGGCTTTGCGGCCCGCCGCAAGGCGTGGGAAACCGTGCCGCCGCTGTTGGACCGTAGCTCGCCCCTGCGCAGCTCGCACATGCGCGACCCGACCGGGCCGCAGGTGCATTTCGCCAGCGAGTCCTTCATGGACGAACTGGCCTTCGCCATCGGCATGGATCCCGTTGCGTTCCGCCTGAAATATCTGACGGATCCGCGCGACGTCGCCGTTGTCAAGGCGGCCGCCGAAAAGGCTGGCTGGACGCCGCGCACCGGAGCCCGCAAGCAGGTCGTGGGCGACGTGGCGCGCGGACAGGGCATCGCCTTCTCCCAACGCGCCGGCACGCATGTCGCCGTCGTGTCGGAGGTCGAGGTTAACGCCAAGACCGGCAAGGTCTGGTGCAAGCGCTTCGTCGTCGCGCATGATTGCGGGCAGATCATCAATCCGGGTCTGCTGACCATGGGCATCGAGGGCAACATGGTGCAGGGCGCCAGCCGCGCCCTGTGGGAGGAGACGACCTTCGACGACAAGTCGGTCACCAGCCTAGACTGGATCGGTTATCCGATCCTCGACATGAAGGAGGCGCCCGAGGCGATCGATGTCGTGCTCATCGATCATCCCGAGATCGAGCCGACGGGCGCGGGCGAACCGTCGATGCGGCCCGTCGCGGCCGCCATCGCCAACGCCATCTACGACGCGACCGGCGTGCGCCTGCGTCAGGCGCCCTTCACGCCCGAGCGCGTCAAGGCGGGCATGGCCTGACAAACAAAACCCTCCCCGCGTTTTTTCGCGGGGAGGGTTCAAGTTGGCGGCGTGGCGAAAAGTCGCCGCGCCGTTATTTGCCGGCGGCGATCCGGTGGCGGGCGAATTCCACGACCTGATGCGCCATGATCTCGATCTGCTTGGCGATGCCCGCGTCCTCGCAGGCGCCATCCTTGAATTTCACGACGAGCGAATTGACGCCAACGCCGAGCGGCGTCGGCCAGGCGCGCAGCGCGTGGGCCGTCTGGCGCAACTGGTTGAGCACGGGGCCCGGTCCCTGATAGCCATAGCCGCAGGCGATGAAGCCGATCGAGCGGCCATCGAGATAGACGCGCTCGTCCTTGTTCATTTCCTCGATGTAGTCGATGGCGTTCTTGATGAGGCCGGAGACGCCGCCGTGATAGCAGGGCGAGGCGATGATGACGCCGTCGGCGCGGCGCAGGCTTTCGATGAGGTGCTTGCCGGTTTCGGTCATGGAGCCGGGATCGGGATCATACATCGGCAACTGCACCAGCTTCGCGCCAGTGAATGCCTCGGTTTGCGCGCCGGCCGCGGCCGCGTGTTTCAACGCCAGCGCGAGGGCCATTTCAGACGACGAGCCCGCGCGGGTCGTGCCGCCGATGCCGACAATAAAGGGTGCGCGCGCGGTCATGGTGGTCCTTTCAAGGGATGGTTGCGCCGGGCGATGCGACACCCGCGCGAAGGATCTATTCAGGTGGCTTTTATCGCGCGAGAAACGCGCCGAGTCGATTCATCGTCTCGTCTATCCGCTCAACATGCGGGTAATGGCCGGCTTTCGCTATCATCTCCAGCCGCGCGCCGGGAATGAGGCGCTTGAACGCCTCGGCGTAAACGGGCGGGATGATGCGGTCGGTGTCGCCCCAGAATATGGTGGTGGGGACGCTGATGCGATGCAGCCAGTGTTCGAGCCGGGGATTGTAGAGGCGCGGGTTCCAGCCGAAGCGCGCGCTGGCGATGCGGTTGAGAATGGCCTGTTCCTGATATTTCGAGGCCATGGCGCGTTGCGCGGCGGCCTCGCCCAGTTGTTCATCCGCGTAGGCGAGGCGCGCCTGCGCGTCGGGATCGATCATGTAGATGTCGGCCTTGGGGGCGCCTTTCACGTGGATGCCGGCGGGCGCGATCAGCGCGAGCGAATGGATGCGCGCGCTCGACCTGATGGCGACCTCGAGCGCCGCCCAGCCGCCGAGCGAATGACCGACGACGCGCACGTTCGTGAGATCGAGCGCTTCCAGCAGATCGAGCAGCAGATAGGCGACGTCAGACATGTCGTCGATGGAATCGGTGATGGCGGAGGCGCCGAAGCCCGGCAGGTCCGGCGCGATGACGTCGTATTGTCCTGCGAGGCGGTCGAGCATCTCCGGCCATTCGGGCAGGCCATCCGCGCCGTGCAGAAACAGCAGCGGTTCCCCCGCGCCCCCGCGGCGCATGGCGACCGTCGCGCCTGGCAATCTGACTTCTTGATTGGCGAACGCCATTCGCGTTTCTCCCGGCCAGCGGGCGCCGGCGCATATGTTTCTCGTTAGAGGCAAAATAGGCGGGCGAGGGGGCCGGCTCAAGCGCTTTCGCGCCGGCCCCCTCGCGCCGTTATTCGGCGTCGGGCTGCTTCATGGGCGCCGCGTCGGCGAAAGCCGGCAGATCCATGCAGGCCGCGTAAATGCGGCTGATCGTGGGATAGGCGCCCATGTCGATGTCGAAGCGCATGTTGTTGACGACCTGGGGCACCAGGCAGATGTCGGCCAGCGACGGCGTGTCGCCATGGCTGAACTTGCCGGTCGCCTTGTCGGTCGCGAGCTTGTGCTCGATAGGCACGAAGGTCTCCTTGACCCAGTGGCGGAACCATTCGGCGACGGCCTTCTGATCCGCGCCGAAGCGCTTCTCGATGTCCTGAAGGACGCGCAGGTTGTTGATGGGATGGATTTCGATCGAATGGGCGTAGGCCAGCGCGCGCACGCGGGCGCGACCGGCGGGGTCTTTCGGCAGCAGCGCGGGCTCGGGCCGCGTCTCCTCCAGATATTCGATGATTGCGAGCGACTGGGTCAGCACCTCGCCGTCGATTTCCAGCGCCGGGACGAGGCCCTGCGGATTGAGCTTGAGGAAGTCGGGCGCGCGCTGCTCGCCCTTGCGCAGATGGCGGAACGCCTGATCGTAGGCGATCTTCTTGAGGTTCAGCGCGATGCGCACCCGGAAGGCCGCCGACGAGCGGAAATAGCCATGGAGCAGGGTCTTCGACATGTTCTTCAATCCTTCATTCGGGCTCAGGCCCGCAGCCGCGGCACGAGCGCCTTGGCGTTTTCCGTTTCGATCGCCTTGATCTGGGCGTCGGTGATGCCGGCGCGGCGAAGCGCCTGCATGTTCCACTCCGTCGTAACATACGGATAATCGGTGCCAAAGACGATTTGCGAGGGGTCGACCAGCTTCAACAGCGCCGCCATGCTGCCGGGATAGCCGGCGTTGGCGGTGTCGTAATAGAAGCGGCGGAATTCCGCGAGCGGCCCGTCGGGCATCAGTTCCGCGCGATTTTTCACCTGACCCTTCGACAGCCAGTCGATGCGCTCGGCGATCATCGGGATCGTGCCGCCGCCGTGCGACCACAGGAACTTGATGTCGCGCAGTTTCAGCAGCGAGCCCGTGAACATCAGGCTCAACACCGCGCGCGTTGTGTCGTTGGGCACCTCGGCCCAAGAATCGCCGACGCCCGGCACGATGCCGAGACAACAGGTCTGCGTGGTCGGGTGGAAATAGACCGTCGCCTTGCGTCGGTTGAGCTCCTGAAAGATCGGCGCGAATTTCGGATCGCCCGGATAGACATTGTTATAGCCTGTCGCCAGTCCGACGCCGTCGGCCTTGAGCGTGTCGAAGGCGTATTCGATTTCCTTCAACGATCCCTCGACGTCGACCATCGAGAGATAGGCGAAAAGGCCGAAGCGACCGCGATGGTCGGCCACCATCTTCGCGCCGTAGTCGTTGATGGCGCGAACGAACTTGCGGGAGTCCTCGACGCCCATCTTGAACCAGTCCATGGGCACGGAGGCCATGGAGAGGATGGAGGTGCGCACGCCGTTCTTGTCCATTTCCTCCAGCGATTTCGCGGGTGTCCAGTTGTCGGTCAGCGGGCCGCCCATGCCGCCGAATTTCTTGACCTCCGGCGGGTAGAAATGGTGGTGCGTGTCGATGCGGTTGGCGGGCGCGGCGGTCTGCGCGAAGGCGCGGGCCGGCAGCAGCGCGGCGCCGGCGCTGGCGGTCGCCGCGCCCAGAAAGCCGCGACGGGAGAGGGTATGGCAGCCACAGAGGGCGTCGCACGCGTCGGTCGCGGCGCTGGCGAAAAAGCGAGTCATGTTTCCTCCCGAGGTTTTTGACGCGACCGGAGGGAACCGGCGCGCTTGGCCCCGACATTCAACCATCCCGCCGCGCGTTTCAAGCCGCCGATTGTGAAGGGCCGGCGGGTCGTGCCATAAATCCGTGAAAGCCCGGTTCGGGCAAAACAAACCCGCGCGGAATATCGGAGGACGTGTCAGATGATTCAGGTCAAGCGTTTGGGCCACGCCACGTTCACGACCACCGATCTGGATCGCCAGATCGCCTACTGGACGGAAGTCATCGGCCTGTCGATCGTTGACCGCGGCAAGGACCATTGCGTGCTTGGCACGCGGCTGGGTCAGGAATGCATCGGGCTCGAGCGCGCCTCGACCGCGGGCCACATGCTGCGCACGTCCTATCAGGTGAAGCCCGGTTCCGATCTCGGCGAGATCGCCGCGAAGCTGCAAGGCCATGGCGTCAGGAGCGAGCGACGCAAGGACATCACGCCCGGTGTGCGCGACGCCATTGTGTTCACCGATCCCAAGGGCACGCTCATCGAGGTCTTCGCCGACTATGAATTCGCGCCGGAGGATCCAAGCGAGCAGGGCATTTCGCCGATCAAGTTCGGCCATGTCGCCTATCGCGTGAAGGATCCGCAAAAGATCACGGCGTTTTACTGCGACGTGCTGGGCTTTCGCGTCTCCGACTGGATGGGCGATCATTTCTCCTTCCTGCGCTGCGGCGTCGATCATCACACGGTGAATTTCGCGCGCTACGACGAGGAGCGCCTGCATCATATCGCGTTCGAGTTGCGCGACTGGGGCGCGATCCACGACGCCTGCGATTACCTGACCAAGAAGAAGGTCCAGCTTGTCTGGGGACCGCTGCGTCACATCGTCGGCCACAACATCGCCGCCTATCATCGCAACCCCGATGAAATCCGCGTCGAGCTGTTCGCGGAAATGGACCTGATGAAGGACGAGGATCTCGGCTACTGGGAGCCGCGCCCCTGGCACGAGGAGCGGCCGCTGCGGCCGAAGACGTGGCCCAAGGACACCTGGCGCAGCCAGTGGGGTTTTGGCTCGTTCGGGTCATTCCCCGGCTATCCCTGAGCGCGCGACATCGAGAACGTCGATAAACGGCGCGAGGACATCGGGAGGACAGGCATGATCGTACTTTACCATTTCTGGAGTTCGGTGTGCTCGGTGCGCTGTCGAATGGCGCTCGAGGAAAAGGGCGTGGCGTGGACAAGTCACTACATCGACCTGTTCAAGTTCGATCAGATGCGGCCGGAATATCTCAAGATCAACCCGGACGGCGTGGTGCCCACGCTGACGCACAACGGCGAACCGATCCGCGAATCCTCGATCATCAATGAATATATCGACGCGGCCTTCGATGGGCCGCGACTCGTCCCCTCCGATCCGCTCAAGGCGGCGCGGATGCGGGAATTCAATCGCAAATGCGATCACGCGCTCGACCCGATCGCGACGCTGACCGTGGTGAAATACATTCTGCCCAAGCTGCTCAATCGCTGGAGTCGCGAGGAACTGATCGCGCAGGCGTCGCGCCGCCCGATGAAATATTATCAGGACTTGCATTCGCGGGCGGTGCGCGGCGAGATTGGCGAGGCCGAGCTGACGCGCGCGCGCGCCGAGCTGGAAACCCTGCTCGACGAGCTCGAAAGCGCGCTCGCGCATGGGCCCTGGATCGTCGGCGACGCGTATTCACTCGCCGATATCGCCATCGCCCCCTACATGTTCCGCTTGTCGGCGTTGGGCGCGGACCAGTTCTGGTCGCCGGGGCGGCGACCGCGGGTCAATGACTGGTACGCGCGAATCTCCGCGCGTCCCGCCTTCCAAAAGGCCGTTTCGTGGCCGGATGAAAACGGCGGCGGCTACGAGGAGGTCGGCCTCAAGCCGACGCATCCCGCGGGCGGGGCATAAGCCAGAGCACGCAAGCTTCACGCGATGGCGTGACAACGAAATCGGGAGGACACATGTCGCGCAAGCTGGCTTTCACTCTTTCGGCGCTCGTGCTGACGGCGGCCCCCGCCTGGGCGCTCAACGACATCAGGCTCATGAGCTTTGGCGGCGCCTCCAATCTGCCGATCTGGGTGGCGCAGGAGAAGGGCTTCTTCGCGAAGGAAGGCGTCAACATCGTCTTCTCGACGACGCAGGGCTCGGTGCCGCAGATCAAGGCGCTTTACGAAGGCAAGATCGACATGATCAGCACCGCCTTCGACAATATCGTCGCCTATACGGAAGGCCAGAGCGACATTCCCTTGCCGGGTCCGGCCGACATGTTCGCCTTCGTCGGCGTCGCCGGCGGCATGAACACGCTGATGGTGCGTCCGGAAATCAAGGGATACGCCGACATCAAGGGCAAGACCGTCGCCGTCGACGCGCTCAAGTCCGGCTATGGCATCGTGCTCTATCAGATCCTGCAAACGCGCGGCGGCTTGACCTTTGACAAGGACTACAAGGCGATTTCCGTCGGCAACACCGACCAGCGCCTCGCCGCCATGCGCGACAACAAGGCGGTCGCCGCCATCGTCGGCGCGCCGCAGGACGTCGACGCGATCAAGGAAGGCTTCAAGGCGCTCGCCGACGCGCCCGCGGAAATCGGCGCCTATCAGGGCAGCGCGCTTGTCACGCGCCGGCCATGGGCCGCCGCGCATGACGCCGACATGCTCGCGGTCACGCGCGCGATGGCGGCGGGACAGGATTTCATTTTCGCCAACAAGGCGGAATCCATCGCCATCCTGCTCAAGAACTCCAAGGGCATGAGCGAGGCCGACGCGGGCGTTCTCTATGATCGGCTGATCGCGGCCGGCGGCCTGTCGCCGCACGCGCTTGTCGACATCAAGGGCGTCGAAACCGTCCTGAAAATCCGCGAGACCTACGGCGAGCCGCTCAAGAAAATGGGGCCGCCAACCAAATACGTCGACACGTCGTATCAGGAGCGCGCGAAGGCGGGGAAATAGCCGGCCATGCAAATCGCATCGCGCCTCGCCTGTCTGGTCGCCGCCCTGATCGCGCAGCCGTTGGGCGCGCGCGCCGCCGATTTCTATCAGGGCAAGACCCTGTCGATCATGGTCAACTTCACGGCGGGCGGGCCGACGGATGTCGAGGCGCGTTTGATGGCGCGCCACCTCGCGCGGCATCTGGCGGGCTCGCCGCAGATCATCGTGCGCAACATGGGCGGAGCGGGCGGCGTCATCGGCGTCAACTGGCTGGGCGAGATCGCGCCGCCCGATGGCCTGACGCTGGGGTTCCTGACGGGCGCGGCGTCGAAATCGGCCATCGGCGAATCCGGCATTCGCGTCGATCTCTCGAAATTCGCCTTCGTCGCGGGCGAGCCGGGCATCAGCGTCACCTACATGCGCACGGATACGCCGCCGGGCATCCGCGCGCCCGCCGACATCATGAAAAGTGGCGACTTCTGGGCGGGCGGCCTCGCGCCCGACGCCGACAAGGACGTGCGCGAGCGCATGGCGCTCGACATGCTCGGGATCAAGTATCACTACATCTCGAATTATCCGGGCTCCGCCGAGGCGCGGCTCGCCGTCGAGCGCAAGGAAGTGCAGCTCTTCGCCGAATCGATGCCGACCTATCGCGCGAGCATCGAGCCCAATCTGGTCAAGAGCGGCGTGGCGATTCCCGTCTGGTACGATCCGCTCGACGATGGCGAGAACTTCATCAATTCGCCCGACGCCGAGGGCATCAAGGCGCGGATGTTCCCGGAATTTCTCAAGGAGATGAAGGGCGCCTTGCCGAGCGGCGATCTGTGGGACGCCTATCGCCTCATCAACTCCGTCGGCACGGTGTTTCTGCGCGTGCTCGCCATGCCGCCGAACACGCCGCCCGAGGCCGTCGCGGCCATCCAGTCCGCGCTCAACAAGATGAACGACGATCCCGAGTATCGCGCCGACGCGATGGCCGCGATCAAGTTCGCGCCGCGCTACGTGACCGACGCGAAAATGGAAAAGCTCTATCGCGCGAAACTGTCGCCCGAACCGCGATTGCGGGACTTCATACATCGTTACGTCGAGGCGGGTCGGGCCAGTCTCGGCAAATAGGGCGACGGATCAACCGGTCGCCACAAAGGGGAGGGATCGATGGCGAATCCGGCGAGGGTCTTTTCGCGGCTTGCCCTGGCGCTGCTCGTGGCGACGCCGGTCGCCGCGCGAGCCGCCGATTTCTATCAGGGCAAGACGCTCAATTTCGTGATCAATTACACGGCTGGCGGTCCAACGGATCTCGAAGGCCGGCTCGTCGCCAAGCATCTGGCCAGGCATATTCGCGGCCTGTCCTCCATCGTCGTGCGCAACATGGCCGGCGCGGGCGGCATGATCGCGGTGAACTGGCTGGGCGAGATCGCGCCGACCGACGGCATGACGGTGGGGTTCTTCACCGGTCTCGCCTCCAAGGCGGCGATCAACGAGCCGTCGTTGCGGGTCGACACGTCGAAGTTCGCCTTCATCGCGGGCGGTCCGGGCGTCACGGTCGCCTATGTCCGCTCCGACGTGCCGCCGGGCCTCAAGACGCCCGCCGACCTGATGAAGGCGCGGGACTTCTGGGTGGGCGGGCTCGGGCCGGATTCCGACAAGGACATCAGGGTGCGCATGCAGCTCGACATGCTCGGCCTGAAATATCGCTACATCAGCAACTATCCCGGCTCGAACGAGGCGCGGCTGGCGGTGGAGCGCAACGAAATCCAGCTTTATCCGGAGTCCATGCCGACGTATCGGGCGACGATCGAACCGATGGTGCGCGAGGGGCGGATCATTCCGCTCTGGCATGATCCGCTCGACGATGGCGTGAATTTCAGCGCGTCGCCCGACGCCGAGGGCATTCCCGCGCCGACCTACACGGATTTTCTGCTGAAACAGAAGGGGGCCTTGCCGACTGGGCCTCTGTGGGACGCCTTCCGCCTCGTCAATTCGGTTGGCACGGTGTTCCTGCGGGTCGTCGCCTTGCCGCCCAACGCGCCCAGGGAGGCGCGCGAGACGCTGCGCGCCGCCTTCGCGGCGGTCAACGATGACGCCGAATTTCGCGCGGAAGCCGAAAAAATCGTCAAATTCGTGCCGCGTTACCTCGTGGATGACCGGACGGAGAAACTCTACCGGGAAAAACTGACGCCGAACCCCAAGGTGGCCGCGTTCATGCATGACTACATCGAGGCGGGACGCGCCAGCATGGGGAAGTGACCGGCGATCCCCCGACGGATGGGTCATTGCCACCTTTCCCCGCTTTGGCTAACGCTCCCCGCCAAGATCCGCCGCGTCGCGCGGCCATGGACGGAGGGTTTTGACATGGAACGAGTGACGGCGGCTGGCCTTGGCGTCGCGCGGGAACTCCATGAGTTCGTTGAATGCGAGGCCCTGCCCGGCACGGGCGTGTCGTCGTCGGCCTTCTGGGCCGGTCTGGCCGCCATGCTGGCCGAGCTTTCGCCGCGGGTTCACGCCGCTCTCGCCCAGCGCGACGACCTCCAGTCGAAAATCGACGCCTGGCATCTGGCGCGCAAGGGCAAGCCGCATGACGCGGTGGCCTACGAGGCCTTCCTGCGCGAGATCGGCTATCTGCTGCCCGAACCGCCCGCCGGCGTCATCGCCACGGAAAACGTCGATCCCGAGATCGCCACGATCGCCGGGCCGCAGCTTGTCGTGCCGGTGTCGAACGCCCGTTACGCGCTGAACGCCGCCAACGCCCGCTGGGGCAGTCTCTATGACGCGCTTTATGGAACGGACGCCATTCCCGAGACGGGCGAAACCGCGCGTGGCAAGGGCTACAACCCCGCCCGCGGCGCCGTGGTCATCGCCAAGGCGCGGGCCGTGCTCGATCAGGCGGCGCCGCTCGCCAGCGGCAGCCACGCGCAATCGACGGGCTACGCCATCGAGAACGGCGCCCTCGTGGTGACAATGGCGGGTGGGGCGAAAACCGCTCTCGCCGATCCCGCCAAGCTCGCCGGCTGGCGCGGGGACGCGGCGTCGCCCACCCATATCCTGCTGCGCAACAACGGGCTGCATCTCGAAATCGTCATCGATCGCGCGCACATGATCGGCAAGACCGATCCCGCGGGGGTCGCCGATCTGATCGTCGAATCGGCGATTTCCACCATCATGGACATGGAGGATTCGGTCGCGGCCGTCGACGCGCAGGACAAGGTCGCGATCTATCGCAACTGGCTTGGCCTGATGAAGGGCACGCTCACCGCGACGCTCGAGAAAAACGGCAAGCCGATCGAGCGCAAGCTCAACGAGGACCGCAAATACACGCGCGCCGACGGCAAGACGCTATGGCTCGGCGGCCGCAGCCTGATGCTGGCGCGCAACGTCGGCCATCACATGTTCATGGACATGGTGCTGGGGCCCGACGGTAAGGAAACGCCCGAGGGCGTCGTCGACGCCGCCATCACCGCGCTGATCGCCGTGCACGACATCAAGGGCGCGGGCCCCATCAAGAATTCGCGGAAAGGCTCGATCTACATCGTCAAGCCGAAGATGCACGGTCCCGAGGAAGTGGCTTTGGCGAGCGACATTTTCGCGCGCGCCGAGGCGCTGGTGGGCCTGCCGCCCGACACGATCAAGATCGGCATCATGGACGAGGAGCGCCGCACGACGTGCAACCTCGCCGCTTGCATCGCCGCCGCCTCGCGGCGGGTGGCCTTCATCAACACGGGCTTCCTCGACCGCACGGGCGATGAAATCCACACCTGCATGGAAGCCGGGCCGGTGGTGCGCAAGAACGACATGAAGGCGACGGCGTGGATCGCGGCTTACGAGGATTCCAACGTCGATATCGGCCTGCGTCGCGGGCTGACAGGACGCGCGCAGATCGGCAAGGGCATGTGGGCCGCGCCGGATCGCATGGCCGACATGATGGTTCAGAAGATCGGCCATCCGCGCGCGGGCGCCAACACGGCCTGGGTGCCCTCGCCAACCGCGGCGACCCTGCATGCGCTACATTATCATCAGGTCGATGTGTTCGCCCGCCAGAAGGAACTCGCGGGCCGGCCTCAGGCGAAGCTCGCCGACATTCTCACCCTGCCGCTGGCGCAATCCAATTTCGCGCCCGACGCCGTCGCGCAGGAACTCGACAACAACTGTCAGGGCATTCTCGGCTATGTCGTGCGCTGGATCGATCAGGGCGTCGGCTGTTCCAAGGTGCCCGACATCCACGACATCGGCCTGATGGAGGACCGCGCCACGCTGCGTATTTCCAGCCAGCACATCGCCAACTGGCTGCGCCATGGCGTCGTGACGGAGGCGCAGGTCATGGAAACGCTCAAGCGCATGGCCGCCGTCGTCGATCGCCAGAACGCGGGCGATCCGCTCTACAAGCCCATGGCGCCGGCCTGCGACGGCGTCGCCTTCAAGGCCGCCGCCGATCTGATCTTCAAGGGGCGCGAGCAGCCCAACGGCTACACGGAATTCATCCTGCATGCGCGCCGGCGCGAGGCGAAGGCGGCGGGCTAGGCTCGTCGTCCGCGCACGGCGGCCGTATCGGACGAATTGACCGTTTGCGACGATCCGGGAAATCGGCAATAGACGCCAATGTTGACCCGCGACCTAGATAGTTTGCATATAAACTATCTTGCGTGACCGATCGCCGCCAGGAGTTTCCATGTCCGACGCCGCCGAACTTCCGCCCCGCGAGGGCATGGATTTTGACGTGGTGATCGTCGGCGCGGGGCCGGCGGGTCTCGCCGCCGCCATTCGCCTGAAACAGGCCGCGCCCGACGCGACCGTCGTGGTCGTCGAGAAGGGCTCCGAAGTTGGCGCGCATATTCTGTCGGGCGCGGTCATCGACCCCATCGGCCTCGACCGGCTGTTGCCCGACTGGCGCGAGGACGCGGCCCGACCGCTCGTTACCGAGGTCGCCGAGGATCGCTTCTACATGCTTGGCCCGGCGGGCGGCGTGCGCCTGCCGAATTTCCTGATGCCGCCGCTGATGAACAATCACGGCTGCTTCATCGGCTCGCTCGGCAACGTCTGCCGTTATCTCGCGCAACGGGCAGAGGCGCTGGGCGTCGAAATCTATCCGGGCTTCGCCGCCGCCGAGGTTCTGTTCGGCGACAAGGGCGAGGTCGTCGGCGTCGCCACGGGCGACATGGGCGTGGGCCGCGATGGCCAGCCGAAGGATTCCTTCACGCGCGGCATGGAGTTGCGCGGCAAGTACACGCTGTTCGCCGAGGGCGCGCGCGGGTCGCTCTCCAAGCAGCTCATCGCGAAATTCGGCCTCGATAATGATCGTGAGCCGCAGAAATACGGCATCGGCCTGAAGGAGCTCTGGCGGCTCGATTCGTCGAAACACCGGCCCGGCCTCGTGCAACATTCGTTCGGTTGGCCGCTCGACGCCGACACGGGCGGCGGATCGTTCCTCTATCATCTGGAGGATGGACAGGCCGTCGTCGGTTTTGTCGTGCATCTCAACTATTCCAACCCGACGCTGTCGCCCTTCGACGAGTTCCAGCGCTTCAAGACGCATCCGATGATCGCGCCGACCTTCGAGGGCGGCACGCGCCTGTCCTATGGCGCGCGCGCCATCACCGAGGGCGGCTGGCAGAGCGTGCCGAAACTCGTGTTTCCCGGCGGGGCGTTGATCGGTTGCGCCGCGGGCTTCGTGAACCTGCCGCGCATCAAGGGCTCGCATAACGCGGTGCTGTCGGGGATGCTCGCCGCCGATCATGTCGCCGCGGCGATGGCGGCGGGCCGCGCGAACGATGAACTCGCCGGTTACGAAGCCGCGTGGCGCGCGAGCGACATTGGCCGCGATCTCAAGCGCGTGCGCAACGTCAAGCCGCTGTGGTCGAAGCTGGGTCTTTACGCGGGCGTGGCGCTTGGCGGGCTCGACATGTGGTGCAACCAGTTGCTCGGCTTCTCGCCCTTCGGCACGCTCAAGCATGGCAAGCCCGATTGCGACACGCTGAAGCCCCTGTCGGCGGTGAAGGCGAAAGTCTATCCGAAGCCCGACGGCAAGATTTCCTTCGACAAGCTGTCGTCGGTGTTCATCTCCAACACCAATCACGAGGAAGATCAGCCTGTTCATCTGCGGCTGGCCGATCCATCCATTCCCGTGGCGAAGAACCTGCCGCTCTATGGCGAGCCGGCGCGGCTTTATTGTCCGGCGGGCGTTTACGAGATCGTCTACGACGACGAGGCAAACCGCGCCGATCCGCGCTTTGTCATCAACGCGCAGAACTGCGTTCACTGCAAGACGTGCGACATCAAGGATCCGTCGCGCAACATCACCTGGACGACGCCCGAGGGCGCGGGCGGGCCGAATTATCCGAACATGTAGGTCTATTCGGCCGCGGCCATCGCGGGCGCGCCGGCAAGACCGGGCATGACCTCGCGGCCGAAGAGCTCGATGGACGCCAGCGATTCCTCGCGCGTCATGTCGCCAAACACGAACTGGCCGACCATGTAATCGGCGCCGGCTTCCTCCATGCGCGCGTTGACGAAGCGCCGCACGGTT
Organism: uncultured Hyphomicrobiales bacterium; assembly: GCA_903861645.1. Lineage (GTDB taxonomy): Bacteria > Pseudomonadota > Alphaproteobacteria > Rhizobiales > Beijerinckiaceae > Terripilifer. The sequence continues at coordinate 45,610 of CAIOVE010000009.1, read as the reverse complement.
TCCGGCGAACCCGCGACGCCGCGCAATTCATCGACGACGATCTGGAAATCGTTGGGGCGCTCGCCCCACACCGGCGCGCGCCCATGCAGGTGATAGAGATAGTGGAAGTTCGCGTGCCAGACCTTGTAGGCGCGCGTCGCTATGGCGCGCGCTTCCTCGTCGGTTGGCGCGACCACGATGAACAGGCCCAGCCCCGTGCGGCCGGGCGCGCTGTCGGCGCCATGCAGCGTCCGCCACGTCGCGCGATAATGGTCGAACTTGTCGCGGATCGCCGTCGAGGCGTGCAGGCTCACGACGTTCATGCCAAGGCGCGCGGCGAATTTCATGTTCTCGTTGGAATGCACGCCCATCCATAGCGGTGGATGGGGTTTTTGCACGGGTTCGAGCACCATGGTCACGTCCTCCGCGCGGCGATGCTCGCCCGCGTAGGAGAATTTTTCGCCCGCCAGCGCCGCGCGGATGATGTCGAGGGATTCCGTGAACACCTTTTGCGAGACGTCGTAGTCGGGGTTCTCGCCGTAGCCGCGGCTTTCGAGCGGCGAGATGCCGCGACCGACGCCCAGTTCGAAGCGGCCGCCGCTCAACTGGTCGAGCATGCAGATTTCCTCGGCGAGGCGCAGCGGGTGATACAGCGGCAGGCAATAAACCAGCGGCCCGAAGCGCAATCGTTTCGTGCGCTGGGCGACCGAGGAGAGGAACACGCCGGGCGACGCGGCCATGCCCAGCGGCGTGAAGTGATGCTCGGCGATGTGATAGCCGCGCACGCCGATGCGGTCGTAGGCTTCGACGATGGCGAGGCGGTCCTCGTAGAACTGGCCCAAGGGCGCGCCGCCGCGGTCCACGTGGTCGAATACGCCGATGTCCATGTCGTTTCCCCGCCGGTCGTTTGTGTTGTCGACCGCCAATTTCCGGCGGGATGGCGACGGCGTCAACCATTGAACGCGCCGCGGGGCCCTTGGCCGCGGGCCCGCCTATGCTATCGTCGCGCGATGACATCAACCATTCTCGCCGTCAGCCAGAGCGGCCGGCACACATTCAGCAAGCCCAATCAACTGTCGATCCGCCTGTTGCGTGGGCTCGGCGTCGAGGGCGACGCGCACATGGGCGAAAAGGTGCGCCACCGCTACCACGTGGCCCGCAACCCGGACGCGCCGAACCTGCGGCAGGTGCATCTGATCCACGGGGAATTGTTGGATGAATTGCGCGCCGGCGGGTTTTCGGTTGGCCCGGGCGACATGGGCGAGAACATCACGACGCGCGGCGTCGACCTGCTGGGCCTGTCGCGGGGCACGCGCCTGCGCCTAGGCGATTTCGCCATTGTCGAAATCACCGGTCTGCGCAGCCCCTGCAAGCAGATCGACGGGTTCGCGCCGGGCCTGCTGGCGGCGGTACTCGACCGGACGCCGGACGGCGGCGTGATCCGCAAGAGTGGCGTCATGGCGGTCGTGATCGCCGGCGGCGAGGTCCGGCCCGGCGACCCCATCGACATCCAGCCGCGCTCGGGCCCCTTCGAGGCGCTGGCGCCGGTCTGAGCGGATCGCGCTGGCCTTGCGCGCCCCAATCGTGATAGGCCCCGCGCCTTGGGGCCGGAAGCGTTTCCGCGGCCCGGATCGAGCCCATGACCGCCATTTCCCAGATCGAGCGCCCCGCCGGGGCCGCCGCGCCGATGTCCCTCGTGGGCCTGACCCGGCCTGAACTCGCCGACGCCCTGCGCACCATCGAGATTCCCGAGCGCGACATCAAGATGCGCGTCGCGCAGCTTTGGCACTGGATCTATTTTCAGGGCGCGCGCGAATTCGACCAGATGCTCAACGTGTCGAAGGTTCAGCGCGCCCGGCTCGCCGAGCATTTCACGCTGGCGCGTCCGGAAGTCACCAGCCAGCAGGTGTCGAGCGACGGCACCCGCAAGTGGCTGATCCGCATGCCGCCCGTCGACGCGAAGGACAAGGGCGCGGAAATCGAGTGCGTCTATATTCCCGAAAGCGACCGCGGCACGCTGTGCGTGTCGAGCCAGGTCGGCTGCACGCTGACCTGCACGTTCTGCCACACCGGCACGCAGAAGCTCGTGCGCAACCTGACCTCGCGCGAGATCGTCCAGCAGCTCGTCGTCGCGCGCGACATGATCGGCGATTTTCCTGGCATGACGCCGCCGACCGATGGCTTGCTGCCTTCGGGCGAGGGCGTGCGCGCGGTGTCGAACATCGTTTTCATGGGCATGGGCGAGCCGCTGTTCAACATCGACAACGTCGGCGCCGCCATTGACGTGTTGTCGGATGGCGACGGCCTGTCCCTGTCGAAGCGGCGCATCACCGTCTCGACGTCCGGCGTCGTACCGGAAATTCCGCCGCTCGGCGAACGCGCGGGAACCATGCTGGCGATTTCGCTGCACGCCGTGCGCGACGATCTGCGCGACACGCTGGTGCCGCTGAACAAGAAATATCCCATCGACGAACTGCTCGACGCCTGCCGGAACTATCCGGGCCTGTCGAACGCGCGCCGCATCACGTTTGAATATGTCATGCTGAAGGGCGTCAACGACAGTCCGGCCGAGGCGCGCGAACTCGTTCGCCTGCTCAAGGGTATTCCCGCCAAGATCAATCTCATTCCATTCAATCCGTGGCCTGGCACGAAATACGAGTGCTCGGACTGGGACACGATCGAGCGGTTTTCCGACATCGTGTTCAACGCGGGCTACGCCAGCCCCGTGCGCACGCCGCGCGGCCGCGACATTCTGGCCGCCTGTGGCCAGCTCAAGAGCGAGACTGAAAAAGTCCGCGCGCGGGCGCGGCTGATGGATGAGTGACCGCGGCCGATGACGATCACGCCCGAGGCGTTGTTCGCCTATCTCGACCGTCTCGGCCTCGCGCACGCGACAACAGCGCATCCGCCGTTCTTCACGGTGGAGGATGGTCGCGACTGGCACGACCGCATCCCCGGCCTGCATTGCAAGAATCTGTTTCTGCGCGACCGCGACGGAAAATTCTGGCTCGTCCTCATGCCCGGCGACAAGCGCGCCAAGCTGGGCCTGCTCGAAAAGCGCATTCGTTGCGCGCGGCTATCCTTCGGCAAGCCCGAGCAATTGCTGGAAATTTTGGGCGTGACGCCGGGCTCGGTGACGCCCTTCGCGTTGATGAACGATACCGCGCGGCGGCTGACGGTCATCGTCGACACGGATCTGGCTGCCGCCGAGACGGTGAACTTCCATCCGCTCCACAACGCCGCCTCGACGACGCTGCGGTCGGCCGATCTGATGACGTTCATCCGCTCGCTGGGTTATGAACCCGTGATCGCCAATTGCGGCGACGAGGCCTGATCATTCCGCGTCGATGAACCATCGATCCTTGCCCCGGCGGACGTAGCCAAAGCCGGGGAAGTCGAGATGCATGCCGGCGACACGCGTGCGGTCGGCGGCGACGCGGTCGAGCAGGCGCAGGCGCGATTGCACCGCCTGCTCCGGGTCCGTGTCGAAAATGAAGGCGATCTCCGGCCGCTGTAGCTGCATGAACGCCATGTGGATCGTGTCGCCCCAGATGATCAGGCTGTCGCCGCCGCCCTCGATGGTCCAGGTGTTATGGCCGGGGGTGTGGCCGGGCGATTTCATCGCGTGGATGCCGGGCAGGAACTCGCCGTCGCCGATGCGCGTCGTCCGGTCGGCGTAGGGGACGAGCGACCGGCGCGCGTTGATCATGTTCTTGCGCTGGCGGTCATGGGCGGCCTGCGAGAGATCGCGATCGTTCCAGAACTTTATTTCGTCCTCCTGAACGACGACCTCGGCCTTCGGAAACCACGCGGCGCCCGCGCCGTCGATCAGTCCGTTGGAGTGATCGGGATGGATATGGGTCAGCAGGATATGCGTGATGGAGTCCAGCGGCACGCCGGCGGCGACGAGGTTTTCCGGCAACTTGCCAAGTTCCGGCCCCATGGTGTCGCCGGTGCCGGCGTCGACCAGCGCGCGCACGCCGCGCCCCTCGACCAGAAAGGCGTTGACCGAGAGGAATACCGGGTCGGTCAGGCTCTTGCCCGAAATCCGCTGGGTCATCTGCTTGTCGACGCCGACCGTCACGTTGATCGACGTTTCGAACACGCCGTCGCTGAAGGCCGTCACCGTGTAGTCGCCGATTTTCAACGATGGACCGGTCATGTTTCCTCCCCTTTGTTGTTTCCGGCTTCCGCGCGCGGGCGCGCGACCGTCATTCGATCTTGATGTTGTTCTTGACGATCACGTCGCGCCAGCGCGCGCTATCGGCGCGGATATAGTCCGCCGCCTCGGCGGGGGAGTCGAGCATCGGCGTCACGCGCAGGTCGCCGATGATCTTTCTGGCTTCCGGCGTATCGAAGGCCGCGCGGATCGCGCCATTGAGCGCGTTGACGATCGCGGGCGGCGTTTTGGGCGGCGCGGCGTTGGCGAACCAGGTGACGGAGACGAAATCCGGCCAGGTTTCCGTCAACGAGGGCACGTCCGGCAGGCCGGGCGCCCGCTTGGCGCTTCCAACCGCCAGCGGCCTCAGCTTGCCGGCGACGATATGAGGCCAGGCGTCGGCGAGGTTGATGAAGGCCATGTCGATGCGTTCGCCCATCATGTCGGCGATGATTTCCACCGTGCCCTTGAAGGGCACGTGGGTGATCTCGACGCCCGCGTGGGCCTTGAAGGCCTCGCCGGTCAGATGCAGCGTGCTGCCGGGGCCGGTCGATCCGTAGTTGAGCTTGCCGGGCGAGGCCTTGGCGAGGGCGACGAGGTCGGCGACGGTTTTCGCCGGCAGTTCGCCGCGAACCATCAACACGTTCGGCGCCTCGACCAGAACCGAAACCGGCGCGAAGGCGGTCGGATCATAGGTGAGCTTGGGGAACAGGTGCTGATTGACGGCGAAGGGCGGCGGCGGGGCCGTCAGCAGGGTGTAGCCGTCGGGGTCGGCTCGGTAGAGAAGGTCGCCGGCGATGTTCTGCGAGGCGCCGGGATGCGGCTCCATGATGGCGGGTTGGCCCCATTTGGCCTGAAAGCCCTGACCGATGATGCGGGTCAGCAGGTCTGGCGCGCTGCCGGCGGGCACGGGGATCAGAACACGGATCGGCCGATTGGGCGCCCAGTCCTGGGCGTGGGCGACAGGTCCCGCGAATAGCGCCACAGCCAGCGCGCCCAGGGCGAAATTACGAAACGACATATGAGCATCCTCCGCGAGTGGCTTCCTTACCCGATCGCGCGTCGCTCGTCTCGCGGTTCCATCGCGTCCTCCGGCGCGTATCGCAACGCAAATTAAACCAGCGTGCCCTAAGGTACGGCGGGATTAATTTATTTCGCCGCTCGGGACCGTCGGAATGCGAACAAATGATTGGGTCGGCAAGCGGCAGGCGGCGCGCCAGCCTGTCAACATGCGCGGCGAAATGCGCTTTCTGGACGGAAGTCCGCCCAAGGAATGCCTGATCACGGACATCAGCGCGACCGGTTGCGCCATCGACTTGTTCAGTGAATTCGATGTTCCCGAGGACTTCGACCTCTTCATCCCCTCGCGAAGCGAAACCAAGATCTGCAAGATCAGGCGCGCGGCCGGCGTCAAGCTGGGCGTCGCCTTTCTGAAATCGCGCCTCGATGATCCGCTCGTCATGCAGACCCTGCTTGAGCGCGTCTTGCGGCTTGAGCGCGGTTACGCCGAACTCAAGGGGGCTCCGGTCGGCGCTCCGGCGATCACCGAAGACCGCCGGGAGTCGACGGAGCCCCGGCGCGCGGAAGACCGGGAGCTGGCTTTCGCGGGCCCGAGCATCGATCAACGCATACAGTCGCTGGCGTCGGGCCTCGCCGAGTTGCGTGGAGCCGTCGACAAGCTGATGTCGGACCCGCGCCCGGAGGCGGCGACTGATCTGTCCCCCAAGGTCGAGGCGCAGTCGCGCGACATCGGCGAGCTCAAGGATGAAATGGCGGCGCTCGCCAGGGCGATGCGCGGCGCGGCGGGCGTCGGCGTCGCCGGGACCAACGAGCAGGCCGGGCCCATCGTCGATTACAGCGCGGATATTTCGACGCTGCGGCAGGAACTGAACCGGTTGAGCGTGTCGATGCGCGAAATCGCCAGCGCGCCCGCTCTCCAGTCGCGCCCCGCGGCCGCGGTCGCCGCGCCGGCGGAGGCCGGCACCCGCGAGATCGCCAAAATCCGGGCGGATATTTCCGAATTGCGCGCGACGGTCGAGGCCTCCCGCGAGGAGGCGGCTGCGAAGGCGGCGGCGGCCACGGAAAAGCCCGCGCCATCGGCGACCGGCACGCCGTTCGACCGCATGGAGATGATCAAGACGCGCACCGAGATGGCGCGCATGCGCGACGATCTCGAAGGCGCGCTCGCCAGCATTCCACAGGAGCGCTTTCTTGAATTCGCCGAGGCCATCGGCGCGCTCAGGGCGGAGGTTGGCGCGTTGCGCGAACATGTCCGGTTCCTGGGCGGGGTCGCGGCCACCACGCGGACCGAAACCATTGCGGACGATGGTCTATCGGATGGGTTCGCCGCCCTTCACGCCGAGGTTGGCGAGTTGCGCGCGCGGATGACGGGCCTCGAAAAACTGGGCCCCCCGCCGCCGCTGACAACCGCGTTGTCCACCACGCCGAACGCCGAGATCGCGGAACTGCGCGGGACGGTCAAGGCGTTGATTTTGCTTGTGTCGCAGACGCTTAATCGTCTGCCGGACGCGGCCTAGGCGGCAAAGCTCCGGCGCGCGCCCAGCGCGCCGAGCAGGGCAAGCGCGGTGGAGATCACCGCGTTCCAGCCCGCCAGCGACAGGCCGATGATGCGGATGGCCACGGCGTCGCAGCGCACCACCTTCACGGTTGAAAGCTGGTTCATGAAGTCGTCCATGGAGGACGCCTTGCTGAGGTTGCCGGTGCAGTCAGTCGGGCCTTGCCAGAACCCCCATTCGACGCCGGCGTGATAGGCGCCAAAGAGGGCGCTGCCGATGAAAACGAGGGTCAGTAGCGCGAAACCCACGCCCGCGAGGCGTCGTTGCTCCGCCGCCGCGGCGAGCGTCGTCGCGGCGGCGAGCGGCACGCCCGCGTAATAGGCCCAGCGCTGTTTCAGGCACAGTTCGCAGGGCAGATAGCCAAAAGCCTCGAAAATCCAGGCGCCGGCGATGGTCGCGAAGGCCAGCGCCAGCAGCGCCATCGCCAGTTGGAGCGGCGTGGCCCTTGAAAGCGCGCGCATCGGATCGTTCATGATCGGTCCCCGGACCTCAAAACATGTGCGCGGCGAGGTAGAAGCCGATCACCACCGTCACCAGTATCAAAAGGAGAAATACGGCGAAATATTTCTCGAGCAGCGCGCGTAGCGGTTCTCCGAACCAGTTCAGCACGCCCGCGACCAGGAAGAAGCGGGCGCCGCGGGTGATCACGCACAACAGCATGAACAGCGGGAAATTATAGCCCAGCAGGCCGCTGACGATGGTCACCAGCTTGAAGGGGATGGGCGTCAACCCCTTGACCAGAATGAACAACCAGCCCCACTGGTCATAAAATATCCGGAGAGCGGCGAGTTTTTCCGCGTAGCCGTAGAGATTGATCAGCCATTGGCCAACGGTGTCGTAGAGCAACGCGCCGATGGCGTAGCCAAGCGCGCCGCCCAGCACCGAGGCGACGGTGCACACGCCCGCGTAAAAGAAGGCCTTGCCAGGCCTGGCGACCACCATGGGCGCGAGGATGATGTCGGGCGGTATCGGGAAAAACGAGCTTTCCGCGAAGGAAACCGCCGCCAGCGCCCATGTGGCGCGCGGGCTCTCGGCCAACGACAGCGTCCAGCGATAAAGCCGTTCAAACATGGGAGCCGCGCGAATTTGGCCGCGAATCGCGGCCGGATGAAAAGGCAGGGCAGGCGTATTATGGGCGTCGTCGCCGGGCAAGGCGCTTGACGCCGCCCCCGGGCAGGTTCAATAGTCTTTTATTGTGCATCGCACAATTTTTCGCGTTCCGTTTTCGCGACCGGAGGCGCCATTGGTTAATTACTGGATGAATTTGCTGATGCTGGCGGCGGAGTCCCAGCAGGTGATCGCATTGCGCATGATGAAGCTGGCGATTGGCGGCGCGCCGGCCCACGAGGAGGCCGGGCGGATGGTCTCCGAGAAGATCGCCGCGGCGCAGGGCGCGGCCCTCAGCCTGATGTCCGGCGCTTCGCCCGAAAGCGTCGTTCGCGCCTATCGCGGCAAGGTTCGGGCGAACGCGCGGCGCTTGCGCCGGTAGCGTTGACAGCCCGTCGCGGCGCGTCGCAAGGTCCGATCAACGAAAACGATCGGGAAGAAACGCGCATGCCGGCGAAAGCCCTCGACGTGCTCATCATCGGCGCCGGTTTTGGCGGAGTCGCCATGGCGATCCGCCTGAAAAAGGCGGGGGTGACGAATTTCACTGTGCTTGAGCGGGCGCCCGATCTGGGCGGCGTCTGGTGGTCGAACTCCTATCCGGGGGCGGCTTGCGACGTGGAGTCGCGGCTCTATTCCTTCTCCTTCGCGCAGGATTTCGAGTGGACGAAATCGCACGGGGATCGCGACGAAATCCGCGCCTATTTCCAGCATTGCGTGGGAAAATTCGGGATTGGCCCGTATCTGCGCCTTGGCGTCCAGGTCGCCGAGGCGCGCTGGGACGCGGGGCGCGCCCTGTGGGTGGTGGAGACCGAGGCGGGCGAGGTTCTGGAGGCGCGGGCGCTGGTGTCCGCCTGCGGCCTGTTCAACGCGCCGGCCATCCCCGACCTGCCCGGCGTTGCGGATTTCGCGGGCGTTTCCTTCCATTCCTCCAACTGGAATCATGCTTTCGATTTCAACGGCAAGCGGGTCGCCGTCATCGGCACCGGATGCAGCGCGGCGCAGTTCGTCCCCGTCATCGCCAGACAGGTGAAATCCCTCGCCGTCTTCCAGCGCACCGCGGCCTGGGTGAGCCCCAAGCACGAACCGATGGACCAGCCCTTCCATCGCTTTCTGATGCGTTCCGCCCTCATGCGCCGGCTCGATCGCTGGCGCGTTTATATCCAGTACGAGCGCGGTTATGTCGTGCAGACCGATCCCGCCATCCGCGCCGCGCGCGAGAAGGGCGCGCTCGCCTTTCTCGCCGCGCAGGTCAAGGATCCCGTCAAGCGCGCCAAGCTGACGCCGACAATCGCCATCGGCTGCAAGCGCAACATCCGTTCGAGCGATTTCCTGTCGACGCTGGATCAGCCGCATGTCGATGTCGTCACCGATCCCATCGCGCGGATCGAGGCGGACGCCATCGTGACGAAGGACGGCCATCGCCACGAGATCGACGCGCTCATCTACGGCACGGGTTTCACGACGACGAAGTTTCTCTCGACGCTGAAGGTCGTGGGCGCGGAAGGCAAGACGCTCGACGCGGTCTGGGGCGGCGCGCCCGAGGCCTATCTGGGCGTCACGGTCGCTGGTTTCCCCAATTTCTTCATGATCTACGGGCCCAACACCAACGCGCCCAGCTCGATCATTTTCATGATCGAATGCCAGACGCGCTACATTCTGCAAGCCGTCCGCAAGCTCGTGCGTGGCCGCGCGCGTTCGCTCGACGTCCGCCTGGAAACGCAGAAACTGTTCAACGACGAGGTGCAGGACGAATTGCGAGGCCGCGCCTGGACCACCGGCTGCCGCAGCTATTTCATGAACGCCGCGGGGCGAATTGTCACCCAGTGGCACAAGCCGTCGCGCCACTATTGGTGGCGGACGCTGTTTTTTCGCGATCGCGATTACCGTCTTGAAGGCTAGGCTTTCGGCGGTCAGCGGCCGGCGCGAGGATCGATCGTCACCGAGGTTTCAAAGGCGCCGCTGGGTCCAACCAGCGTGAGGTCGACGGCGACCGGCGCGCTGGCGTCGGACGGGGACTGCTCAAGCGTCAGCGCGATCGTATCGCCATCGCGACGCGTCGTGAAAAACCAGTTGTCCGGCGCGGCGGCGAATGCGTCGACGTCGGGCGCGAGCGGCGGATCGAAGCGCACCATCCATGTCGGCTTGTCGGCGTTCGGCGCGCGCGCGACGCGCGGCGCGGGATCGCCGGAGCCCATCGGACGGGGAATGGAATCCATGGCCTTCGCGATTTCGGCGGCCAGCGCGGTCGAGGGGTCGCCGGGCGACAGGGCGAGTGTCGCGTGCGCCTCTGCCGGCACGCAGATGCGCTCGCAAGCGGCGTATTGCAGATCCAGCACGAGTTCCACCGGCATTTTGGGATCGACGGGCGTCGCTTCCACGGGAAAGACGACCGATCCTAGATAGCCGAAAATGTCGAGGCCATCCTCGCCGATCCGGCGTGGCGCGGGATAGCGCACGCGCGCGGCGGCGAGATTTCTCGAGCCGTCGAATCTGAATATGGGCGGCGCGCCGGAATCGCCGGGATTGCGCCAATAGGTGTGGCTTGCGCCCTTCAACCTGATTTCGACGCCCGCCTGATACTGGCCATGCTTCAAACCTCCCGACGCGATGAGACGCGCCGCGGCCAGATTGGCGTCGGACCAGTCGCTCGCGCCCGTTTGCGCCCGCACGCCCGCGCCCGGCGCCGCGCAGGCCATCGCCATGGCGAAGAAGCGGGCCGCGATGGATGAAAACTTGATCATGCGGCGAGTTTAGGCCGCGCCATCGCGCCAAACCATTAAAGTTCGCGTGACCGCGTCCATCAATTCTTGGCGCCGGACGTCCGACGTTCTATTTTGTTCTCATGAAGAATTTCAACGCGTCATCCACGGTCGGAGAGAGCGGATTTCTCGACGGGCAATTGCTGGTCGCCATGCCCGGCATGTCCGACGCGCGTTTCGCGCGGGCGGTCATCTATCTGTGCGCCCATTCCGACGATGGCGCGATGGGCATCATCGTCAACAAGCGCGCCAAGAAGATCACGTTTCAGGAATTGCTCGGGCAATTGAAGCTGGCCGGTTCGCAAACGCCGATCCGCGCCAGCGCGGGCGCGGAGGGCATTCGCGTGCTGAATGGCGGCCCGGTCGATAGCCAGCGCGCCTTCGTCCTGCATTCGCCCGACTATCACGCCGACAACGCCACGCTGGCGGTCGATGACGATGTATCGCTGACGGCGACGATCGATGTGTTGCGCGCCATCGCGCGGGGCGAGGGGCCGGCGCGCGCCATTCTGGCGCTGGGCTACGCCGGCTGGTCGCCAGGACAGCTTGAAAGCGAAATCCAGAACAATGGCTGGCTGACCTGCCCGGCGGACGCGGACATTCTGTTCGACACCGATCTCGACGGAAAATACGCCCGCGCGCTTGGCAAGCTGGGCGTCGATCCGGCGATGCTCGTCAGCGACGCCGGACACGGGTAGTCGTCAGCCGCGGCGCTTGGCCTCGATCGCGTCCCAGATGGCGACCGCGAGATCGGGGCCTCCGATCCGCCTGATCGCGCGCACGCCCGTTGGCGAGGTCACGTTGATCTCCGTCAGGTTGCCGTCGATCACGTCGATGCCGACAAACAGAAGCCCGCGCTTTTTAAGCTCGGGCCCGATCGTCTCGCAGATTTCCCGCTCGCGCGCGTTGAGGTCGGTCGGCTGGGCCGCGCCGCCGCGCACCATGTTGGAGCGAATGTCGTTTTCCGCCGGCACGCGATTGACCACGCCCGCGGCGACGCCATCGACCAGAATGATGCGCTTGTCGCCCTCGGTGACCTTGGGCAGGAAGCGTTGGTTCACCCAGGGCTCGCGGAAGGTCGCCGAGAACAGATCGAACAGGGAGCCGAAGTTCGGATCCTTGCGGGAAACCTTGAACACCGCCGCGCCGCCGTTGCCGTAGAGCGGCTTCATCACGATGTCGCCATGCTCCTCGCGGAAGGCCTCGATCAGCGCGCGGTCGCGGCTGATGAGGGTCGGCGGCATCAGGGAGGGATAATTGAGCACGAAAATCTTTTCGGGCGCGTCGCGCACGCTGGCGGGATTGTTGACGACCAGCGTGTGGGGGTGGATGCGCTCGAGCAAGTGGGTCGTGGTGATATAGGCGAGGTCGAAGGGCGGATCCTGACGGAGCAAAACCACGTCCACGTCGGCCAGATTGGCGAGCGTGGGCGCGCCCAGCGTCACGTGATCGCCGACGATGTCGCGCACCTCGACGGCGCGGGTCTCGGCGACGACGGATTCGCCGCGCAGGGAGAGCTTGTCGGGCGTGTAGTACGACAGCGAGTGACCGCGCGCCTGAGCTTCGAGCATCAGGGCGAAGGTCGAATCGCCGGCGATATTGATGCGCTCAATCGGGTCCATCTGGACGGCGACCTTGAGACCCATGTGCAAACTCCTCGCCTCGGCTCCCGACGAACCATTCCCCGCCGGGCCGCGCCATGCCATCGCGCCTTCGCCCGCGCGCGTCAACAGCCGGCTTTATGCGCCGCCATTAACCATGCGTGAACGCGACTGCCTTATGATCAGGAAGTCACCATACCCACAGGCGCGCCCAACATGCCCAAATTTTCCCTCGGAGGGAATCTGGTCCTCCGACAGGCTCTCTTTCTGGCGCTGATCGTCTCGGTGGGCGTCACGGGCATGCTGATCTCCCTGAACCTGCGCGACGAGGCGCGGGCGCTGGCGCAGGTTCCGCCGGAACAGGCGATGCGGTTCGCCAGCCAGATCGCGACTGACGCCAACAGCCTGGTCTGGTGGCTTGGCATTGGCACGGGCATGACGGCCGCGCTGATCCTGGGCGTCTCGATCCCCGTCATGCACAAGACCCTGTCGCAGCCCTTCCAGCGTCTCGCGCGCAAGATGTCGGAGCTGGCCGCCGGCGATACGTCCATCGAGATCACCGACACCGACCGCCGCGACGAGATCGGCGAAATGGCGCGCGCCCTGATGATCGTGCGCGACGCGGTGCGCGGCAACAACGACCTGATGTCCGAGCTCAAGGCGCGCGACGATCGCGAGGCCCAGTTGCGCCGCGAGGCCAGCATCCGCGACCGGGTCGAGACCTTCAGCAGCGAATTGACCCGCGCCGTGACGCGGCTTGGCGACATGACCAAGCAGATGAGCAAGGCGTCGGAGTCCATGACGGCCGCCGCCCGGCGCGCCACGGAGGACAGTTCGTCCGCGCGCATGGCCTCGCGCAACGCCGCCGCCGACGTTTCCTCGGTGGCCCAATCATCCGAACAACTGCTGGAATCGATCGGCGAGATCAACCGTCAGGTCGTCCAGTCGACGACCGTCGTGCAGCGCGCGGTCGAGGAGGCCCAGCAATCCTCCGCCGGCATGGCGCGCCTGTCGGCCGCGGCGCGCCGGGTGGGCGACGTCGTCAGTCTCATTTCGCGCATCGCCGCCCAGACGAACCTGCTCGCGCTCAACGCCACCATCGAAGCCGCCCGCGCGGGCGAGGCCGGCCGCGGCTTCGCCGTCGTCGCGCAGGAGGTGAAGAACCTCGCCACGCAGACCGCCAAGGCGACGCAGGACATCGCCGACCAGATCGCGGAAATGCAGGCGGCGACGAACGTGTCCGTCGACGCCATCGAAATGATCCAGCGCAAGATCGGCGAGGTCGAGCAGATTTCCACCATCATCGCGGCCGCCGTGCACGAGCAGGGCGCGGCGACGCAGGAAATCACCCGCAACGTTCGCTCGGCGGCCTCGGGCGCCGCCGCCATGTCGTCTCATGTCGAGAGCGTCGAGTCCGCCGTCAATCAGACGGGCTCCAGCGCCGACACCGTCGTCGATCTCGCCCACGCGCTCGATGAAATGGCGACCTCGGTGCGCGTGCGCGTCGATCAGTTCGCCAGCACGCTGGTCGCCTGACGCGCCCTAGATCAGATCGAGCTCGAACGCTTTTTCCAGATGTTCCGGCCAGCGCCGGGGTGAAACGAACACCGCGTCGGCGCGCAGGTCGTATCCCGCGGCCCAGCGGTTGCGGCCAAGCCAGGCGCGGGCGGCGCGCGCGATGCGCTGGCGCTTGCCGTCGGTGATCGCCACGCGCGCGGCATCGACCTCCGGCCGCGCCTTGACCTCGACAAAGGCGATCACCTTCCCGCGCGCGGCGACAATATCGATTTCGCCGCCGGCCGCGGAAAAGTTACGCGCCAGAATCCGGTAGCGCTTGCAGATCAACAGGGCCATCGCGGCCCATTCGCCGCGCATGCCGAAGGCGCGCGCGCGTTGGCGCTTTTCCCGCCGGGATGGCGGGGGCTTGGTCATCGTTCGCGGTCCGCCGCGAGCCGCACGGCGCGGGCGTAGACGTCGCGGCGCGGCTGGCCGGTTTGCGCCGAGACGACGGCCGCGGCGTCCTTGACCGACAGGGTTTCCAGCGCCTCGCGCAAGCGCGCGTCGATATCCTCGGGCGAGACGGCGTCGGCGTTTTCATCGGGGCCGCCGACCAGCAGCACGATTTCGCCCTTCGGCGTTTCCTCCGCTTCCAGTTGGGCGGCGAGGTCCGGCAGCGATCCGCGGCGGACGGTCTCGAACCGCTTGGTCAGTTCGCGCGCCATCACCGCCGGGCGGGGGCCCAGCACGGCGGCGAGATCGGCGAGGGTTTCGGCGACCCGGCGAGGCGATTCAAAGAACACGAGCGTGCCGGGGATGGGCGCCAGCGTGGCGATGCGGGTGCGCCGCGCCGCGCTTTTCGGCGGCAGGAATCCCTCGAAAAAGAACCGGTCCGTCGGCAGACCCGCGACGCTCAGGGCGGCCAGCACGGCCGAGGCGCCGGGCACGGAAATGATTTCCACGCCGGCGGCGGCGGCTTCCTCGACCAGCTTGAAGCCGGGATCGGAGATCAGGGGCGTGCCCGCGTCGCTGACCAGCGCCAGCGCCGCGCCGGCTTGCAGGCGGGCGACCAGATGCGGACGGATCACGGCGGCGTTGTGTTCGTGATAGCCGACGAGCGGCGTCGAAATCCCGTAATGCGCCAGCAGGTTGCGGGTCACGCGCTTGTCTTCCGCGAGCACCGCGTCGGCGGCCGCCAGCGTCGCCAGCGCGCGGAACGAGATGTCGCCGAGGTTGCCGATGGGGGTCGCGACAACATGCAACCCGGGGCGTATGGGCTCGGCCTCCGCGCGCAGTCCGAAGGCCGTGTAACTCGATGATTTCGAGGGCTCCGGGGCGAGATCCTGACTCATGTCGTTCTCTATTCAGGTTTAACGGTTCTTTTTATAGAACGGTTCAGGGGAATGCGCAATCATGTTAGCCTAACCGCAGATGAAAGGGTCGCGCAGGGACGGCAAGTCCCGCGCGGACGCACGGCATGCGTCAAGGGGAGAAACGCGGAATGTTCAGCCGTCGGGATGTCATGGTTGGCTCGCTGGCGGCGGGCGTCGCCAATTCGTTCGCGCCCGCGTCGGCTTTTGCTCAGGCGAGCGACTATCCCAACGGGATAGTCAAGGCGATCGCCATGTTCCCGCCGGGGTCGGGCGCCGACGTGAAGGTGCGCTTCTACGCCAACAAGCTCGCCCAGAAGACCGGCGCGACCGTGGTTGTCGAGAACCGGGCTGGCGCCATGGGCTACATCGCCACGGAATACGTGGCGCGGGCGAAGCCCGATGGCCTGACGATCTATATCGCGCCGGGCAGTTCCATGTTCGCCGCCGCTCCCGTGCTGTTCAAGAATCTCAAGTTCGATCCCATCAACGATTTCGAGCACATCACCACGCTGAATTTTTCGGCCTTCGTGCTGTGCGTGTCGGGCAAGGGCCCGATCAGGACGATTCCCGAACTGACGGAAGTCCTGCGCAAGAAGGGAACCTCCGGCTCCTACGCGACCATCGCGCCGCCAAGCGTGGCCTTTGGCGAAATCTACAAGACCCGTTTCGGGCTCGAAACGGTCGAGGTGAAATACAAGGATCAGGGACCGCTGATCGCCGACGTCATCAATGGCGTGGTCGATTTCGCCACCATCGACATCATCACGGTCGCCGGCATGATCAAGGATGGTCAGTTGCGGGCGCTGTCCATGGGCTCTGCACAGCGGTTGAAGTCGATCCCCGATATTCCCGGCGCGGCCGAGGCGGGCATTCCCGGACTGGATCTCAAGCAATGGTGGTCGGTCGCCGTTCCCGCGAAAACGCCGCGCGCCATCTGCGACAAGCTCGAAAAGCTTTTCAATGAAATCGCGGTCGAGCCGGACACGCTCAAATTCCTGCTGGACAACGGTTCCGATCCCTTGCCCGGCGACTCATCCAAGCTCAAGGAACTCCTGGTCAAGGAAACCGCCAACTGGCGGGAATACGCGCGGCTCGGCAAGATCGAACCGATTTGATCCATCGCATTCGGGGCGGGGCGATTTGTTTCGCGGCGCCCGCGCTGGTATGTTGTTAACGACGATTTTCTCGCGGGTTCGCCTTCAATGAATTGCCCCCTGCCGCGCGCGCGCTCGCGCCAGTTGTTTTCCATGCTCGTGGCGGTCGGCGGCGCGTTCGCGCTGGCGGGTTGCGGGCCCGTGGGCGGTTTTGGCGGCGGCCCCGTCACGCCGAGGGGCGATGTGCCGGTCGCGCCCGTTGATGCCTCGCAAGCGGGTAATCCGGACGCCATTGGCTCCGGTCCGACTCGTATCGCGCTCATCCTGCCGATAACGCAGGCCAGCGGCGCCAGCGCGGTTGGCTTGTCCCTGCGTCGCGCGGCGGAACTGGCTTACGCGGATTCGGGCGGCAACGACGTCACTTTCCTCGTCAAGGATGATCGCTCGACACCGGATGGCGCGCGCGAGGCCGCGCAGGCCGCCGCCGCGGAAGGCGCGGAGGTTTATCTGGGGCCCCTGTTCGCGCCGAACGTGCGCGAGGTCGCGCGCATCGCGCGCGGCGCGGGCAAATCCGTCATCGCCTTCTCCACGGATTCGAGCGCCGCCACGCGCGGCGTCTATCTGCTGTCGTTTCTCGTCGAGAACTATGTCGACCGGATCGTCGATTACGCCGCTTCCCGCGGCAAGAAGAGCCTCGCCGCCCTCGTTCCGACGAATGATTACGGGCGCGTCGCCGAGGCGGAGTTTCAGGCGGTCGCCGCGCGCCGGGGCCTGCGCGTGATGGGCATCGAGCACTATGGGCCCGGCGGCTCGGGCGAGGCGGCGAAAAAGATCGCGGCGCTCGGCGACCAGATCGATGGCATTTTCATACCCGAGCAGGCCGACGCGATGGGCGCCGTCGCCCAGTCGCTGACGGCGGCGGGCTTGCTGAACAAGAAGATTCAGATCCTGGGCACGGGCCTGTGGAACGACGCCCGCGTGCTCAAGCTGCCGGCCTTGCAGGGCGCGTGGTTCGCGACGCCCGAGAATGGCGGCTTCAACAATTTCGCCGCGCGGTTCCGGGAGAAATTCGGCGCCGATCCGACGCGCATCGCGACGCTCGCCTACGACGGCGCGTCGCTGCTGGCGGCGTTGGCGCGCCAGCAGGGCGCGCGCGGCTTCACCGAGGGCGTGCTGACAAATCCATCGGGCTTCAACGGCGCCGATGGCGTGTTCCGTTTCCGCGCGGATGGCACGAACGAGCGCGGGCTCGCCGTGCTGTCGGTCGCCAACGGCTCGGTGTCGGTGATCAGCCCCGCCCCCAAGAGCTTCAGCGGCGGGACATGACCGCCTGAGGTTCAGGCGACGGAACGCCTGAAATTCATCGCATCCTCGTTCTGGCCAACGAGTACCAGCGAGGGCTTTCGCGCCACGAGTCGCGGCTTGCGAGTCCAGTCGGGCAGGCCGGGGATGCGGTCGCCCTCGATGGGATAGCGGGTCAGCCCGCGATTGGGCGGCGACCGGAAATTGTATGTTTTGGCGTCGCGGTATCGCTCGATGCCCGGGTCGAAGTGCTGGAGCACGTGCGACTGGGTGGCGTGGGCGGCGAACATCGCCATTTTCATCCGCCGCTGGGCGGCGGTCAGGCTGGCCACGACGCCCTCCTCGCCATCGCAGAAGGTCTGGCGGGCGAGTCCATCGGGCCTCTCGTGATAGAGCGGCATTTCGATCATGTGTGGCGCGCGCGTTCCCATGATGCCGGCGGCCAGGTGGGCGCAATAGGCCACGCCATCATGGTCGGAATGGCCGCCTTCGAAGGCATGGGTGAATACCGTCCGGATGCGCCGCTGGTCGAAGACGCGGCCGAGACGCTGCACGATGGCGACCATCGAATGCCAGACCTCGCCGTCGGGCGCGCCGAGCTCGACGATCTGCTGTTCTCCAACGCCGGCGATGGCCAGCGCCGCGCGCGACGCGCGCGCCCGCGCGGCGGCGTATTCGGCTGTCGAGGCAAAGCCGGCGCGTGTCGCGTGGGCGCCGTGGGCGGGCGAGCCGTCGGTGACGAAAACCACGTTCACATTGCGCAGGCGGGTCATCAGGGCGCCGCAAGCGATGGCCTCGTCATCCGGGTGGGCGATGACGATGGCGACATCCGAGGCATCCATGGATTGCGTGGGCGACTGCTCGACGTATTTCAAAAGCGACATTGCGCTATCCCGGTCCGGATTGAAGTATTCCGAATGGTTTAGCTCGCCCGAATTGAGGAAAAATGAGGCAGAACGCGCGCAAAACGTTAACGCTCGGGCGCCTTCGTTAAGGAACGGCAAGGAATTGAAACAGCTCATTTTAGTTGGTTCGACGCGCGTCACGCCGCCAGATCGGCCACCACGGCGTCGAGCACGGGAAAACCGTCCTGCGTCACGCGCAGCCGGCCATCGGGGGCGACCTCGACCATGCCTTCCTCGACAAGCGAGGCGATGCGCGCGGGGTTGAGCTTGCGCCCCGACAGCGCCTCGAAACGCGAGGGGTCGACGCCCTCGGCGAGGCGCAGGCCCATGACGAGCATTTCGTCCCCCTGTTCCTCCTCGCTCAGCGGTTGGTCCTCGACGAGACCATGGCCATCGGCCTCGACGATGGTCAGCCACATTTCCGGATGCCGCTCGGTCGCCTGCGCCACCCGCCCGCGCGCGTCGACGATCAGGCGCCCGTGCGCGCCGGGGCCGACGCCCGCGTATTCGCCATAACGCCAGTAGATCAGGTTGTGCCGGCTTTCGGCGCCGGGGCGCGCGTGGTTCGACACTTCATAGGCGGGCATGCACGCCTGGTTCATCACTTCCTGCGTGACATCCCAGAGCGCGCGGCCCGTGTCGGCGTCCGGCGGGATCATGCGACCGGCGGCGACCAGTTTCTCGAACATCGTGTCGTGCTCGATGGTGAGCTGATAGAGCGACAGATGCTCGGGCGCGTGGCGCAGGGCGTTTTCCAGTTCGGCGCGCCATTGCGCGGGCGTCTGGTCGGGCCGGGCGTAGATCAGGTCGAAGGAGGCGCGATCGAAGATCGAGGTCGCCACTGCCACGGCGCGCAGGGCTTCTTCCGCCGTATGCATGCGGCCCAGCATCTTGAGGTCGGTGTCGTTCAGCGCCTGAACGCCCAGCGACACGCGGTTGACGCCCGCCGCGCGATAGCCGGCGAAACGTTCGGCCTCGACGCTGGTGGGGTTTGCCTCCAGCGTGATTTCGGCATCCGGCGCGACCGTCCAATTGTCGCCGATGGCTTCGAGAATCGCGGCGACCGTGGCCGGCTTCATCAGCGAGGGCGTGCCGCCGCCAAAGAAAATCGACGAGACGACGCGCCCCGGCGCGAGGGCCGCGCGGTGCGCCAGTTCGGCCTGGAAAGCCGCGACGTAACGCGCTTCATCGACGCCGGTGGCGCGGACATGGCTGTTGAAGTCGCAATAGGGGCATTTCGACAGGCAAAAGGGCCAATGAACATAGACCCCGAAGCCCGGATCAAATCGGTGAGAAGCGCTGCCCATGGCGGCCTTATGGCACGGGTCGCGCCACAGGTCACGCGCCAGCGGCTAGCGGAGGACCAGCCGCTCCAGATCCTGAAAGGCGCGGGCGCGATGGGACAGGGCGCGCGAGCCGTCGGCGGGCAGGCCGTGCTTTTCCTCGGAGGTCATTTCGCCGAAGGTCAGCGCGTGGCCGTCGGGCAGGAACTGCGGATCGTAGCCGAAGCCCTTTTCGCCGCGCGGAAGGACGATGACGCCATCGACACGGCCCTCGACCACCGTCTCGTGGCCGTCGGGCCAGACGAGCGCCAGCGCCGAGATGAAATGGGCGCCGCGTTGTTCGGGCGTGGTCGCGCCCAGCGCCTGAAGCTCGGCTTCGATGCGCGCCATGGCGCCCGCGAAATCCTTGGAGTCGCCCGCCCAACGGGCCGAATAGATTCCGGGCGCGCCGTCGAGCGCCTCGACGCAGAGGCCGGAATCGTCGGCGAGGGCGGGCAAGCGCGCCGCCGAAGCCGCGGCCCGCGCCTTGATGAGGGCATTGGCGATGAAGGTGTCGCCGGTTTCCTCCGGCTCGGGCAGGCCAAGCTCGCCCGCCGACACGCATTCCACGCCATGCGGCGCCATCAGTTCGCGCATCTCGCGCAGCTTGCCGGCGTTGTGGGTGGCGATGACCAGCTTGCCCTCGAGCTTGCGCGTCATTGGGCGATCGCCGCCTTTTGCAGGGCCACGAGTTCGCCGACCCCCTTGCGCGCCAGCGCGAGCAGCGCGTTGAACTGGTCCTCGCTGAAGATGGCGCCTTCCGCCGTCGCCTGAATTTCCACGAGCCCGCCCGCGCCGGTGATGACGAAATTCGCGTCGGTCTCGGCGACCGAATCCTCTGCGTAATCGAGATCGAGCACGGGGGTTCCCTTGCTGACGCCGCAGGAGATGGCGGCGACGTGATCCTTGATCGGAATGTCCTTGATGATCGAGCGCTGGCGCATCCAGCGCAGGCAATCATAAAGGGCCACGAAGCCGCCGGTGATCGAGGCGGTGCGCGTGCCGCCATCGGCCTGCAACACGTCGCAGTCGATGACGATCTGCCGCTCGCCGAGGGCCTGCAAATCCACGACGGCGCGCAGGCTGCGGCCGATCAGGCGCTGGATTTCCTGCGTGCGGCCGGAGACCTTGCCCGTGGTCGATTCACGCCGGGTGCGGGTCGAGGTGGCGCGCGGCAACATGGAGTATTCCGCCGTGACCCAGCCGCGACCCTGACCGCGCAGCCATTGCGGCGGCTTGTCCTCGAGCGTCGCCGAGCACAGCACATGCGTGTCGCCGAACTTGATAAGGCAGGAGCCTTCCGCGTAGCGGGCGACATTGCGTTCGATGGTGACCGCCCGCATCTGGTCGGCGGTTCGCTTGGAAGGACGCATGGGTGGGTGCCTTTCTGACAGGCGGGTGTCCTAGACCATTTCCGCCGCCGAGGAAACGGCGGGAGTCTTGTCCAGAAGGCGTGGCGCGGCCTATCCTTCCCGCCAACGAGAACGCGGGAGGAATGGATGCAGAATTACACGGACATGTTTCGTCTCGATGGCCGCGTCGCCGTCGTCACCGGGGCCGGTTTCGGCCTTGGCCGCGCCTTCGCGCTGGGGCTCGCCGCTTTCGGCGCGACGGTTGTCTGCGCGGATCGCGACATGCCCAACGCCGAGGAAACCGTCGGCCTCGCGCGCCAGTCGCATGGCAAGGCTGAGGCGGCGCATGTCGATGTCGCCGAGGAAGCCTCCGTGGACGCGTTCTGGGACAAGCTGAAGGCCGACCACGGCGGGCTCGATATTCTCATCAACAACGCGGGCGTGACGTCGCTGCCAACGCGCACGCATGAACTCTCCATCGCCGAATGGGACCGCGTGACGAACATCAATCTGCGCGGCGTGTTTCTGTGCACGCGGCGGGCCCTGCCAATGATGATGGCGCGCAAGCGAGGCTCCATCATCAATATCGCCTCGATCGCGGGGCTGCTGGGCTATTATCCCGACTTCGCGCGGCTGGCGGCCAACTATTCGGCCGCCAAGGCGGGCGTCATCGGCCTGACGCGGCAGGCCGCCGCGGAATACGCCGCCGACGGAATCCGCGTGAACGCCATCGCGCCGGGCTGGCACGGCGGCACCAATCTCGGCGCGGCCTCGCGCGGGCGATGGACGCCCGAGCAGACGGCGCGGGCCGAGGCGGCGATCCACGCGGGGATTCCCATGGGCCGCCGCGGCACGCCCGACGATCTCGTCGGGCTCGCGGTCTATCTCGCCAGCGACGCCTCGTCCTATCTGACCGGACAGGTCATCGCCCACGATGGCGGCTGGAGCGCGGTGTAGGCGCGCTATTTGAAGATCATCTTCGCCGGATCGAGCGCGGCCTTGTAGAGGCCGAGTTCCTTGCCCATGGCGATGTAGGGATCGAGATCATCCGGCTTGATCGCGGTCGACAGATTGCTCATTCCCGGCGAAGCGAAGCCGAGATACTTCTGCTCGATCGGCGCGATCTCGTCGGGATGGGCGATCATGTATTGCGTCGCCTCGTCGATGCTCGCCTTGAAGTCGGCGATGGCCTTGGCGTTCTTGCGCGCCCAGTCGCCGTTCGAGATGTAGCCGATCATCAGCACGTCCGGCAGCAGTTCGGCGGCGTATTCGGCGTAGACATAGCCAACGCCCTGCTTGAGCGCGATGGTGCGCATGGGATCGGTGATGGTCACGGCGTCGACCGTGCCCGCCTTCAGCAGATCGGGCATCTGCGGGAAATTCGCCTCGACGCGGACGACATCCTTGTCGCCGAGCCCCTTGGTGCGGAGCCATTTGCGCAGAAAGATATCCATCGTCGAGTTGAAACCGGCGACGCCGATCTTCTTGCCCTTGAGATCCTCGGGCTTTTCGATCTTCAGCCCGCTGCGCACCATGAGGCCGATTTTCGAGGCCGAGCGCAGATGACGCGCGCCGCCCGAAACAAGCTGCATGTCGAGGCCGCCATCCACCGCCTGCAACAGAAGCGGCATGGTGGCCGCGCCGATTTGCAGATCACCGGAGACCAGCGCCGCGGGAATGTTGACGATGATGGGGATGCGTTTGGGTTCGACGTCGAGATCGTGCTTGGCGAAGATGCCCTTCTCCTTGGCGAAGAACAGCGGCGTGAAATCCGACGCGGTCACGTAGCCAACGGCGAGTTTCGTCGGCTCAGCGCCAGCGGGCGCCGTCATTAGCAGGCCGGCGGCGACGCCAAGCGCGCCCCATAATGCTTTCGCGAGCATCGCATTCCCTCCCCAATGTCGTCCGGATGCCTTCCGGCCTTTTTCAATGGCGCCGCGGGAACTACCCGCGGCGTGGTTTGGCCTCGCTCAATGGGCGTAGTCGCCCCGCGCGAAGATGTCGTCGTAATGGGCCTGCGAGACGTTGCTGATCTCCCACCAGGTGTTGTTGAGATCGAGCAACTTGAAGGAGCGCAGGCCATTGGCGGTCTCGACGTCGAGAACCTGCTTGATGCCGAAGTCGTCCTTGCCGGCGAGCGCGGCGGCGTGCGCCGTGTCCACCTCGGCCGCCGTCGCGACGGACAGCACGAAGCGGTTCGCCGTCGGCTGCTCCTTGCATTCACCGTCCTGAATGTTGACGCAGACGACGGACCACGGTCCGCCCTTCCACATGTACTGGGCTTCCTTCAGCGGGCGGATGAGATCGAGGCCGAGGAAGTCCACGAGAAAGCGCCGCGTCGCGGCCATGTCCGTGCACTCGATCGTGCCGTGCGAGAAGAACTCGTTCTTGATGAGCGGGGTTACGGCTGACATCTTTTATCTCCGTTCGATCAGACGGGGTCGACGAACTGGTCGCCCTTTTCGCGTAGCGCGGTGTAGATGAGGTCCGGTGTGCGATACTCGACCTCCCACCAGTTGGTGTCCTTGTCGACGAAGTAGATCGCGTAGGAGCCGTTGCGGAAGAACGGTTTCTGCACGCGCGTGATGCCGAACTCCGCCTTGTTGGCGCTGAGCTTTTCATAGGCCTCGTCGACGGCGGCCTGACTGGGCGCCTCGAAACCCCAGTGATTCAGCATTTCCTGGGCGACGGGCACCTCGGCGACCTCGCGCACCTCAAGCACCCAGTAGGGCTTGCCGTGGCTCTTGCCGCCGGGCTCGTGGCCCTTGTTGCGGACATACATCAGGCCCTTCTCGGGCTCGACGCATTGCATGTCCATGACTTCCTCGTACATGCGGCGCGCGCGCTTCATGTCGGTTGTCACGAGCGTGCCGCAAATCAGCGATTGCGTCTTGACGGGCGCTTGGCCCGCGCCGGGCTTGGCGTGCATGTTCATGTGCGTCTCCCCATCATGGCGTCAGAGGTCGAGTACGAGCGTCTCGCCGGTCTTGCCGCGCGACACGCAAACCTGAAGGACTTCGCCCTTTTCGTCGTCGTCGAGCACGTCGTCGCGATGCTCGACGGTTCCCGACAGATAGCTCACGCGGCAGGTGCCGCAGCGGCCCGTCGTGCAGAGCGTCTTGATCTTGTAGCCCTCGGCCTTGAGCACCGCGAGGATGCTCTTGTCGGCGGGCACGGTGAAGGTCTTGCCGGATTTTTTCAGCAGGATGTCGAAGGGCTGGTCGTTGTTCTCGGGCGCGAGATCGGCCTCGGAGCCCTTGAACAATTCATGGTGCACCGTGCCTTTCGGCCAGTCGGCGGCGGCCGCGTTGACGGCCTTGATAAGTCCCAGCGGCCCGCAGACATAGACATGCGCGGCGGGCGGGCGCTGGCCCAGCAGGGCCTTCGCGTCGAGGCCGCGCGAAATGTCGCCGCCGTCGAAATGCGTGACGAGACGAGCGCCATGGCGGCGCTCGAGTTCGTCGATGAACGGCGCCTCCCCGCGCGAGCGCGCGCAATAATGCAGGGTGTAATCCTTGCCGAGCGCGGCGAGGCGCGCCGCCATCGACATGATCGGCGTGACGCCAATGCCGCCGGCGATGAGAATGTTGACGTCGCCGGCCTCGTAGAGCGGAAAATCATTCGAGGGCGCGGAGGTTTTCAGGATATCGCCGACCTTCAGCGAGTCATGCAGATAGGCCGACCCGCCGGCGCTTTGGGCCTCGCGCAGCACGCCGAGAACATATCGATTGGTTTCCGATGGATCGTTCAGCAGCGAATAGGAGCGCTGCTCGCCGTTTGGCAGATCAATGTCGACATGCGCGCCCGCCGCGAAGGCGGGCAGGGGCGCGCCCGTCGCGGATGTCAGTTCAATACGCCGCACGCGCGGCGTCGCCGCATCGATGGCAATGGCCTTGAGTTCCAGCAATTCCCTGTTCCCGGTCGCGTTTCCTCTGGGGAACCTAACGCAACCATGCCGGTTGGCAAGCCGTCAGCGCTTCAACTTGATCGCCTGCCGCGCCTTCTCGCGCAGATCGGCCGGGCTCGCGTAGATTTTCGTCAGCATGGCCTGCAGCGCCTCGCCCGATATGGGGCCGACCTCGAGGTTCATCTTGCCGGCCTCGGCCAGCAATTCGGGATCGCGCCAGGTCTCCATGAAGGCCTTGCGCAGGGCGTCGACGCGCTCGCGCGGCACATCGGGCGCGACGAAATAGGGGCGACCAAAGGTTTCCTGCGAATATATCATCTCAAGAATGGCGCGTTGCTCGTCCGTTTTGGCGAAGTCGCCGCTGCGTGGCACGCCCATGCGGTCAAGCTCGGGCAATCCCTTGACGCGCTCCTGCACGAGAAGCCTGAACGCGCCCGACTTCATCATGTCGGCGTATTGGGTGAGCAGGCTCGACCAGCCAAGCCCGCACTGGCCGTGGATTTCGTTCTTCTCCATGGCCATGGTCATTTCGCGGCTGCCGGGATAGCCGAAAACCACCTTGAATTTCGTGCCGAGCACGTTGTTGAGCAGCAGGGGCAAATATCCGGTCGAGCCGGTTTCCGCCGTGCCGCCCATGACGTCTTCCTTGACGAAGGCGTCGGCGAAGGTCGTGGCGGGCGAGTCCTTGCGGACGACGCAGACGAACGTGTCCTCGTTGGCGCTGCCGATGTAGTTCAGCTTCGTCGTGTCGTAGCGCAGGCTGCCGGGGTCTTCCAGAATGGGGCCGAGCGGCTGGGTCGAGAAGGGCGCGCCGATATAGGTGCCGTCCTTCGGGGCGACGCCCGCGACATAGCCCGCCATCGTGTTGCTCGCCGCGCCGGCCATGTTGGAAACGACGACATTGGGATTGCCGGGCAGATGCCGGCCGAGAAACCGGCCGAGCATGCGCGCGTAGGTGTCGTAACCGCCGCCCGCCGAGGTGCCGACGAGGATGTTGACCGTCTTGCCGCGCCAGACCGACGAAAGATCCTGCGCCGCCGCGGGCGTGGCGAGCGCGAGACCCGCCGCCAGACCAGCCATCGCGCGCCACGCGGTGGCCGCGCGCCCTGGTTGAGAACCGCGCCCATGCTGCAACATGCATCGCCCCCGATGGACCGCGCTTCGCGGGGAAGCGGACGGTCGCCAGCGTTTCCAACCCGGAGCGCCCGCCGCGACTTGCGCGCGGTCGGGCGTTTGTGTCGCGCCTAGAGGTGCGCGATTTTCGGCATCACCTCGGTCGAGAACAGCCGCAGCGAATTCATGGCTTCGCCGAGTTGCATGTTGCCGAAGTAGGGATAGGTGATCAGATAGTTCACGCCGAGAATCTCGACCTGCCGCTCGATCTCGGCGCGCACCTGATCCGGCGTGCCGGCGATCAGCGTGCCATCCCTGAGCGCGTCCTCGTAGGAGGCGGCGAGCGGAATGTTGAGGCGCACGGCCAGATTGGTCGTCTGATCGGCCGCCTTGGCGTTGCGCTGGATGAGCCATGTGAGGTTGTGGTGATGAAGCGCGGCGTTCGGCTCGGCGATGCGGCGCGCCTCGGCCTCGGTCTCGGCGACGACGACCTGACGCGACACGCCGATGGCGACGCCGCCCTTGAACTCCGCCTTGGGTTGCGCCGGCGCGCCACGCTTGGCGAGCGCCTCGCGGAAGGCGTCGATATTGGTCTTGGCGCGGGCGGTCGGGCCGTTGCTGACAAAGTGCATGCCATGCTCGCCGGCCCAGGTGGAGCCCGTCGTGTTCGACGAGGCGTACCAGAAGGCGGGGTGCGGCTTTTGCAGCGCGTGCCACGGCACGGGTACGTT
Source organism: uncultured Hyphomicrobiales bacterium (assembly GCA_903861645.1). GTDB lineage: Bacteria > Pseudomonadota > Alphaproteobacteria > Rhizobiales > Beijerinckiaceae > Terripilifer. The sequence continues at coordinate 18,833 of CAIOVE010000009.1, read as the reverse complement.
GTTGTACTGGTAGCGCTCGCTCCGGAAGGTCAGGTCGTCGCTGGTCAGCGCGGCGACGAGGCAATCATAGGCCTCCATGAAGATGTCGCGCGACTTGTCGTGGTCGACGTTGTGGAAGCCCATTTCAAAGGGAGAGACGCCGCGGCCGACGCCGACCTCGAAACGGCCCTCGCTGAGATGATCGAGGATCGCGATTTCCTCGGCGAGGCGCAGCGGCGAATACAGCGGCAGCAGATAGACCAGCGGTCCCAGATGGATGTTCTTGGTCGCGTTGGCGACGGCGCCGAGCCACGCGCCGGGCACCGGCACGGTGTTCAGCGGCGAGGCGTGATGTTCGGCGACGTGATAGCCCCAGAAGCCCGCCTCGTCGGCGGCCTGCACGAACCGCAGGCGCTCCTTGAAGGTCGTCGCGATTGGACGATCCGCGAGCTCGATGTGGTCGAATACGCCAAACTTCATGTCGCCTCCGGTTATGCGTTTTGCCGGCGCGCCCCGCGCGCCATCCGTTGAACCGTTTCTTACACGACACGGGCGGGAGGCCACAACCACCGCGTCAACCGCCGCGGCTTGGCGCCTCGCGGCGACCTGCTATTGTCGAATCAATAACGGGAGGACAAGCGTGGGTGGGCCGGATTGACGACGACAAGGGGCGCGATCCCATGGCGTTCTCAGGCGCCCATCTACATGGCGGGTTTGTTCTCCAACAGCACGGTGGACGTGGCTTCGGTGGTGCTGCCGCTCTGGCTCACCGGCCTTGGCGCCTCCACCGCGACGATTGGCCTCGTCATCAGCGCGCGCCATGTTCTCCCCTTCCTCTTTTCGATCCACGCCGGCGCCCTGATGGACCGCATGGGCGTGCGCCGCTTCATGATCGCGATGGCGCTGATGAGCGCCGCCGTCATGCCGCTGTTTCCCGCCTCGAGCTGGATTCCCGCCGCGATCGTTCTCCAGATGATCAACGGCTACGGCACGTCCATCGGCTGGATTGGCGCGCAATCCTGCTTCGGGCGGATGCTGGCCCATAGCGCCACCTATTCCGGCCGCTTTTCCTTCGCCGCGCGCATGGGCAGCCTGCTGGGTCCGCCGGCCGCGGGGTTCGCGTGGGATTCGTTCGGACCGTGGGGCGCCTTCGGCGTTCTCGGTCTCTGGTCGAGCGGCATCGCGGTCGCGGCCATTTTCACCCCGCATGATGTCGATGGACCCCAGCGCGAGCGTCCGCGCATGACGCTCGGCGATCTCATGCCCAAATGGGCGGATTATCAGGACGCCTGGGTTCTGGCGCGCGAGCCGGCCATGCGCGCGGTGCTGCTCGTCACGGTCATGCGGATCGCGGCCAGTAGCATTCAGGATTCGTTTTATCCGGTCTGGCTTCACATGATCGATCTGTCGGCGACGCAGATTGGGCTGCTCATCACGATTTCATCGACGGTCGGCGCGCTTAGCAGCCTGACGGTCGGCTTCACGGAAAAGCTCATGGCGCCGATGTGGGTGCTGATCTGGACCTCGTTCGGGTCGATCCTGTTTGTCTCCCTGACGCCCACCTTCACGTCCTTCGCGCCGCTCGCCGTCATCGCCGGGTTGCGCGGCCTGTGCATGGGCGTATCGCAACCGCTGATGCTGTCGGTGCTGGCGGAGGCCTCGGGCGAGGGGTCGCTGTCGCGCGGCGCCGCCGTGCGCACCACGGCCAACCGCGTCGCCTCGGCCTCGACGCCCATCGCCATGGGCTGGATCGCCGGCGGCTTCGGGCTGGCGTCGAGTTTCTACATCACCGGCGCCGTTCTCGCCGCTGGCATGTGCCTTGTCGCGCTGCGCACGCGTCAGGTCGAGGCGCGCGCCGCCGCGCGGTGAGCCTGCCGTCAGCGCGGCAGGTTGAACAGCCGCTCCGCGTTGCCCCGGCCGATCTTGACGCGATCCGCCTCGGAAATTTCGGCCGCGTCGAACCAGTCGGTTCCCGGTTGGGTTTCCTCATAGGGGTAATCCACGGAGAACAGGATGCGATCCGAGCCGATCTGCAACATGCACTCCATCAGCGCCTGCGTGCTGAAATTGCCCGATGTCGTCACCCAGACGTTCTCGCGGAAATAGTCGGAGACCTTGCGCTTGGCCGGGCAGTCATGCCGGTATTTCAGCCGGTGATCGAGACGCCAGAGATCGAAGGGAATCCGCTCGCCAAGATGGCCGAGGATGAGCTTGAGTTTCGGATGCTCGTCGAACAGGCCGCCCGTCAGCAGGCGCAGCGCGTGCAGCGCGGTTTCCTCGGCGAAGCTCCACGCCGAGCCGACCAGCCAGGGCACGCCCGCGTAGCGCTCCAGCGACACGGGATCGCGCGGGTGCAGATAGAAGGGCACGTCGAGCTTCTCGACCTCGGCCCAGAAGGGCCGGTACATCGGCGCGTCGTAATACAGCCCGGTCTTGCCGTCGGGCGCGTTTGAATAGCCGTTGACGAGCGCGCCCTTGAAGCCGAGATCGCGCACGCAGCGCTGGAACTCGCGCGCGGCGGCGTCGGGATCCTGCAAGGGCAGGGCGGCGAAGCCGGCGTAGCGATCGGGCCGGCGGCGCACCTGCTCGGCCAGCGCGTCATTGGCGCGGCGCGCGACCTCGATCGCCTCCCTCGGATCGTTGAAGCCTTGCACGGCGGGCGCGTTCAGCGAAATGATCGCGAAGCCGACGCCGCCCTTGTCCATCTCCTCGATGCGCTGATTGTCGAAATCGAGCAGCTTGGCGTTGAGCCCGTCCCAATAGGCCGAGGCGACGCGGTTCTTCACCCCGTTCGTTTCGGGAATGGCGAAATGTTCCTCGATGGCGATCTTGCCCTGCAACGCGATTTCCTCCGGTTTGATGGGCGGATGGTGTTTGGCGCGCGCGCGTCTGTCAACACGCGCCCGCGTGGCCTATCGCCACGCGAGACAATAGCGCTCGATGGCCGAGAGCGCGCCGCCGAAGGCAAGGCCGAGGATCGACAGCACGACCACGCCGGCCAGCAGATCGGACGATTGCATCAGATTGCCCGCCGTCAGCAGAAAGGCGCCGACGCCATATTGCGCGCCGATCATTTCCGCCGCGACCACGAGGATCAGCGCGCTCGCCAGCGAAATGCGGAATCCCGCGAGGATGCCGGGAAGCGCCGCGGGCAGCACGATCTTGCGGATGATGTCGGCCGTCGGCAGGTTGAAGGCGCGCGCCATCAGAATGAGATTGCGCGGCACGCCATCGACGCCCGCCAGCGTGGCGATGACGGTGGGAAAGAAAACGCCCGACGCGATGGTGACGAGCTTCGGCGTCTCGCCGATGCCCATCCAGAGGATCAGCAGCGGCAGCAGCGCGATTTTCGGCACGGGATAGACCGCCGAGACAAGAGGCATTGACAGCGCGCGCATGACCGAGGCGAGACCCATGACGACGCCGACGACAAGGCCGAGCAACGTGCCGATGATCCAGCCGCCGCCGATGCGCCCGAGCGAGGCGGACAGATGAATCCAAAGGTCGCCGGAGACCGCGAGCCGCCAGAGCGATTCGACGATGCTCGCCGGCGGCGGCAGGAACACCGGCGACACCCAGCCCGCCGATCCCGACATTTGCCAGAAGCCGAGAACGGCGAGGATGCCGAGCCATGACAAGAATGGTCGCGGCGCGGCGGAAAATCCGCCGCCGCGAAAACGCACGGGCTGGATCGCGTTTGGGTTCGTCGATGTCATCGGTGCATCGGGCGGCAAAGCCCGTCGCCCGTCAAGTCCCGCGGTTTGACCGGCGCGACGTTCGGGCGTAGCCGTCGCGGGTCGCGCGCGTCGCGCCGGGGGAGGGATGTCATGGGGTTCACGACTGTTTCGCGGGCGATCATGGTCGCCGCGCTTCTGGCGAGCGGCGTCGCGCGCGCCGCCGAACTCAAGGTGCTCAGCGGCAATGGCGCGCGCGCGGCGGTGGCGGAACTCAGCGCCCGCTTCGAGCGTGAGACCGGCAACAAGGTGACCGTCGATTTCGCCGTCAATCCCACCGTGCAGAAGCGGGTCGAGGAGGGCGAGGCTTTCGATGTCGCGGTGCTCAATCCGCCGACGCTCGACGCGCTGATCCAGCAGGGCAAGGTCGTCAAGGAGACGCGCGCCGTCATCGGTCGCATCGGGCTCGGCGTGGCGATGGCGACGAACGCGCCCGTCGTCGATGTCTCCACGGTCGAGGGCTTCAAGCGCGTGCTGCTCAACGCCAGGGCGGTCGCCTATCCGGGCGATGGCGCCAGCGGCAAGTATTTCGCCTCGCTGGTCGACCGCATGGGCCTCGCGGACCAGTTGAAGGGCAAGCTGCGGCCCATGCCGGGCGAATACAACGTCGAGGTCGTCGCCAAGGGCGATATCGATGTCGTCGTGGTCGTCGCCTCGCGCATTTATGGCGTGCCTGGCGCGCGGCTCGTCGGCCTCATTCCGCCGGAGTTGCAAACGTGGATCGGCTTCGCGACGGGCGTATCCGCCAACGCGCGCGAACCCGAGCTGGCCCGCAAGCTGACGCGTTATTTCACCGCGCCGACCGCCGAACCCCTGTTGCGCCAGATGGGAATCGAGCCCTTCGTGGAATGAACGCGATACCCACGCCGCGCCGGCCATGTTGACAAGGGCTGGCGCGCCGGGCTCGATAGGGCGCGCGCGTTCGAAGGCGACGATTCAATGGTCGCCACGATGTCGCGGGAGGATATGCGTGTCATGAAACGCCTGTTCGCGCTTTGCGCCATGTTTTTCGTCGCGGGCCTTTCGCCCGCGCCGGCGCAGGAGGCCTTTCCCAACCGCCCCATCGGCATTGTCATTCCCTCGACGCCGGGCAGCAACATGGAGCTGCAAATGCGGCTCATCAGCGATGTCGTGCAGCGCAAGGGCGGTCAACCCTTCGTGGTCGATCCCAAGCCGGGCGCCATGGGCGTGCTGGGCGCGAGCACCGTGTTTCGCGCGCGGCCCGACGGCTACACGCTGCTGATCTCGCCGAACTCGCCGCTCGTGTTCAACCAGTTGACGCACGCCAATCTCGGTTACGATCCGGTCGCCTTCGCGCCGGTGGCGATGGTGTCGAGCCAGCCGCTGGTGATGGCGACGCGCGGCGATTTTCCCGCCGCCTCGATGAAGGAGTTCATCGACTACGCCAGGGCCCATCCCGACAAGATCAATTACGGCAGTCAGGGCATCGGCGGCGGCAATCACATGGCGGTGCTGTTGCTCGAAAAGCAGAGCGGAACGCATATGGTTCACGTGCCGTTCAACGGGGCGGAACCCGCGACGCAGGCGCTTTTGAAGGGCGAGATCGATCTGTTCATGGCGCCGCTCGCCAACATCCTGCCATGGAATCGCGAGGGCAAGCTCAAGATGTTCGCCATCGGCTCGGAGAAGCGCTCGCCCGACGCGCCGGATGTCCCGACTTTTCGCGAACTCGGCTATCCCGAGGATTTCGTGTTGACGGTCTGGTACGCGATCGTCGCGCCGCCCGGCACGCCGGCCCCGATCGTCGACTGGCTCAACAGGGCCATTGTCGGCGCCATGCGCGAACCGGCGATCACCGAGCGCTTCCGCGCCATGGGCACGGACCCCGAGACGCGTTCGCCCGCCGAAACCGCCCGCTTCCTGGCGCGCGAGCGCGATCTCTGGGCGCGCGTCGCCGCCGAAAACCACATCGAGAAACAATAGGCGTCGCCGCGGCGCCGCGAGGAGACCATCGCATGAGCAAGCGCATTCTGAGCTGCGCCGTCACGGGCGCCGCGCCCATCGGCAAGGACAAGCAGGTTCCGGTGACGCCGAGGGAGATCGCCGAATCCTCCATCGGCGCGGCCAGGGCGGGCGCCGCCATCGTGCATATTCACGTGCGCGAACCCGAGACCGGCAATGGCAGCATGGAACTGAAGCATTATCGCGAGACGGTCGAGCGCATCCGCGACAGCGGCGTCGATGTCCTCATCAATCTGACCACGGGCAGCGGCGCGCGCTTCGTGCCGACGCCGGAAAACCCCGGCCTCGCGGCGCCGGGCTCGGTGATGGCGACCGCGGCCAAGCGTGTCGAGCACGTTGTCGCGCTGAAGCCCGACATTTGCTCGCTCGACTTCCAGACCATGTGGATGGGCAACAACGCGATGATCAATCCGCCGTGGATGATCCGCGAAATGGCGGCGGCGATTCGCGAGGCGGGCGTCTATCCCGAATACGAGGTGTTTGATTCCGGCGATATTCACCTCGCCAACAAACTCATGGCGGATGGCGTCATCGATGGTCCCGGTCTCTTCCAGATCGTGCTGGGCGCGGGATTTGGCGCCAGTCCGACGGTCGAGACCATTCTCTACATGAAGAGCCTGTTGCCGAAGGATTGCATCTGGGCGGCGTTCGGCATCGCGCGCATGGAGTTTCCCATGCTGGCGCAGACCTATCTGCTTGGCGGGCATATTCGCGTCGGCTTCGAGGACAATCGCTATCTGGCCTATGGAAAGCCTGCGCCGAGCAACGCGGCGCTGGTTGAAAAGGCGCGGCGCATCGTCGAATCCCTTGATGGCGAACTGGCGAGCCCGAAGGAGGCGCGCGCCATCCTCGGCCTCAAGGGCTGATCAGCCGCCGCGTTTGTCCTCGTAGGCGGGCGGCGGCGTCCAGGCGTCCGGGCGCTTGCCGTCGAAAAGCACCGGCGCGCGCGGCATGCGCGCGTCGCGACCGGTCGCGAGGCGCATGGTCGCGAAGGCGCCGAGCGCCTCGACCTGCGGATCGTCCATGACCTCCGGCGGCGTTTTGACGGGCGAACAGGGCACGTCGGCCTCCACCAGCAAATCGATCCATTCCGATCGCGGGCGACGCGCGAACAGGCCCGTCAATTCCGTACGCAGCAGCTTGTAATTCCTGATGCGCTCGCGCCGCGGGTTGAACCGCGGATCGGTGGCCAGCGCGGGCGCGTCGAGAACCTTCACGAGTTCGCGCCAGTTGCCCTCGTTGGAGCTGAGATGGATCGCAACCAGCTTTGCGTCGGCGCATTTGAAAACGTAGGCGTTCGACGAGGCGATGCGCGTCAGCGGGCCCGCCACCGTTCCGAACATTTCATAATGCATGAAGGCGTCGGGCATGAAGGCGACGGAGGCTTCCAGCATGTTGACCTCGACGCGGCGGCCCTGCCCGGTCGCGTGGCGCTCGTGCAGCGCGGCCATGATGCCGTAACAGGCGTACATGCCTGTGACATTGTCGGAGATCGTCGTGCCGACGAGCGCCGGTTCGTTTTCATCGAGCGCGAGGCTCGCGATGCCGCTGAGCGCCTGCCCGACCGTGTCGTAGGCGGGGCGAAAGCGATAGGGCCCGACCGCGCCGAAGCCAGTTATCGAGCAATGGATCAGGCGCGGATTGAGCGCGCGCAGGGCGTCGGCGCCGAGCCCGAGCGACTCCAGATTGCCGGGGCGCAGGTTCTCGATCAGCACGTCATGTTCGGCGACGAGATCGCGGAATGTCGCGCGATCGGCCTCCAGCTTGAGGTCGAGCACACGGCTCGTCTTGTTGCGGTTGAAGGACGCGAATTGCGGGCTGTAAAGCGTGTCGTTGTATTTGCGAAACGGATCGCCGCCGCCGGGCCGCTCGATCTTGAGCACGTCCGCGCCAATATCGCCGAGCATCATGCCGGCGAGCGGACCGGTGATCATGGTCGCGAGTTCCAGCACCTTCACGCCGCGCAGGGGCGCGACGGGCGCGCGCTTGTCGTCTTCGGCCTCGACCATTCCGGATGAACCTCGTTTCTTCCCGCGTCGGCGTTTTGCCTTGTGTATCGCACTGTGGCATTTTCCGCCCGAAACAGGCAATGCGGGGAGACGCAAGGTGGTTACGGCGGAGCAGAATGTTCGTTTGACGCGCGTGGGTCCGGGAACCCCCGCGGGCAATCTTTTCCGTCGCTACTGGCAGCCTGCCGTGCTCTCGGAGGAAGTTCCGGAAAAGGATGGTCCGCCGGTGCGCGTGCGCCTGCTGGGCGAGGATCTGCTGGCGTTTCGCGACAGCGAGGGAATCGTTGCGCTGGTCGACGCCTTCTGTCCGCACCGTCGCGCGCCGTTCTATTTCGGGCGCAACGAGGAATGCGGCATTCGCTGCGCCTATCACGGCTGGAAATTCGACCGCAACGGCGACTGCGTCGATCTGCCCACCGAGCCGGGCAATGATCGCATGAAGGCCAATCTCAAGATAACGGCCTATCCGACGGTCGAGCGTGGCGGCATCGTCTGGGCCTATATGGGCCCCGCCGACCAGAAGCCGCCGCCGCCCGACTATGAATGGCTGCGCGTGCCGCACAGCCATCTGCACGTGTCGAAAACCTATGAGGAATGCAACTATTTGCAGGCGCTGGAAGGTGGTCTCGACACGGCGCATTCGTCTTACGCTCACAACAACAACATGTCGGCCAAGAGCGATCCCCGCCTGCTCGACAAGTCGCCGCGGCTCGACGTCAACCCGACCGATTACGGTTACAACTACGTCTCGACGCGCCAGATGGGCGGCGGCGACGTCTATATCAGGCTCTACCACTACGTGATGCCATTTCAGCAAATGCGCGGCGGCATTCACGAATTCAGCGGCAAGCGGCGCGCGAACCCCGCCATCGACGGCCATGTGTGGGTTCCCATCGATGACGAAACGACGTTCGTCTACAACTGGCATCACGCCTACGACGAGACCACGCCGCTTTCCGAGGATCACCGCATCCACACGGAAAACTTCTATGGCCGCGGTCCCGACGACATGATCCCCGGCACCTACAAGCTGAAGAAGAACAAGCGCAACGACTACATGATCGACCGCGCGTTGCAGAAAGCCAAGGTATTCACCGGCATCACCGGCATCAACACGCAGGATTTCGCCTTGCAGGAGGGCATGGGCCCCATCGTCGACCGCTCGAAGGAGCATCTCGGTAGTACCGACCGCGCGATCATCGCCATGCGCAGCATGTTGCTGCGCGCCATTGACGCGGTTGAAGCCGGCGAGGCGGCGCCCGGCGTCATGCCGGAGGTTCATCGCGGCATGCGCCCGTACGATGATTTCGTTCGCGCCGGGCAGGATTGGCGCGAGGTGTTCGACGCCCAGACCAAGGCCAAGTGGTGAGCGGTTCCGCCGGTATCGCCGTCCCCGTCGTCGATGACATCTGCGTCGCGATTGTTGATTTCACGCTGGCGAAATACGCGCGACCGCTCGATCCGGCCTCGCGTGACGCGTTGACCGCGCGCCTGATGGACGCGCTTGGTTGCGCCATCGCGTCCTGCCGCGAGCCCGAGGTTCTCGCCGTGGCGCGGGCCATCGCGCCATCGCCGACAGGCGGCGCCTGTTCGATCCTGCTGAACGGGTCGGGAGAGCCGGGCGCGGCGGCGTTTCTCAACGGCATGATGATTCGCTATCACGACTGGAACGATACCTATGTTGGTCGCAACGGCGGCCATCCATCGGACCTCATTCCCGTCGCGCTCGCCGCGGGCGAGGCGCATGGCCGGAGCGGCGACGAGGTTTTGCGCGCCATCGGCGTTGGAACCCATCTCATGCTCGACATGTGCGACGGGTCCAACGCGCTGGCGCGCGGCTGGGACCACGCGACCTATGTCGGCCTTTCCGCAATCGTTGTCGCGGGCGTGTTGCATGGGCTGGATCGCGCGCGGTTGCTGAACGCGCTCGCGATGATGGCGGCGTCCAACAACATGTTGCTGGCGCGCTCGCGCAAGGTGTCGACGTGGCGCAGCCTCGCCTCGCCGCACGCCTGCCGCAACGCGTTGTTTCTCGCGACGCTTGCCGGCGCGGATGTTTCGGGCCCGGACCCGGTTTTTCAGGGCCGGCAGGGATTTCTCGACGTCGTCAGCGGCGACATGACGCTCGAACTCGATCCGGCGCGGGACCGCTCCGGCGACACGCATCTCAAGATGTTTCCCGCCGTGTTCCACGCGCAGGCGCCGGTGGAGATCGCGCTCGACTTGCGCGCCGATCTCGTCGACGCTTTCGGCGATGCCGACATGAACACGATCATCGAGGATGTCGAGGTCGACACGCACGCCTTCGCCATCAAATGGGCCGCGACCTCGCCCGATCTGTGGGAGCCGGAAAACCGCGAGACCGCCGATCACAGCATCGCCTTCATGGTGGCGCTGGCGCTCTGTCGGGGCGAGATCGATCACGACATGATCGAGGCGGCGATCCACGATGCCGCCGTGCGGGCGCTCACGCGGCGCGTGCGCGTGCGCGAGCACGCCGCCTTTTCGGCGCGCTGGCCGCGCGAGGCGCCGGCGCGCATCACGATCAGGGCGCGTGGTCGTTCGTTCGCCCATGAACTGGGCGCCGGGCGCGGCCATGCCTCGCGGCCGCTCGCGGTCGAGGATCGCGCCCGCAAGCTGATCCGCAACGCGACGCCCAATATCGGCGCCGCGCGCGCGCAAGCGTGGGCCGAGCGGCTGGGCGCGTTCTCGCAAGTGGATGATTGCGCCGGGGCGTTGCGGCCCTAGGTTCGGTCAGCGCCCGCGGCTCCGTTCCGCGCGCGCCCGCTCGACACATTCACGCCGATACGCCTTGCGCGCGTCGCCGCCGTGCGCGCGCAGCTTCGCCTCGACGCGACATTGCTGGCGGATGTCGTCCATGGAGGGGCGTTCGCCAGCGGCCGTGGCCGCGGTCGCGAGCAGACAAAGCAGTCCAGCCAGAATCGTCTTCACGGGATCAATGCTCCAGGGGCCATTTCCCCTGATTGTCCGAGCCGCGTGACCGTGGCGTGACCGCGTTCGCCCCGTTCAGATCGCCGGACCAATGGAGCGCGGCGTGCTGATGACGCCGGTCATCTTCTCTTTTGGCATGGCCATGATGCCCGGCTCGTCGAAAATGTCGCCCATTTGCGAGGCGACGCCGGTTTCGGCGATGGCCTCCAGCCACTTGCGATGAATGCGCGGATCCTGATCCTCGTATTCGATCTGCCGTCCGCCCTGCTGGATGGAGATGGAGCCGCCGCCCTCGGCGCTGCGGCGGCGCAGCGCGATCATCGGATATTTTCGGCTGCCAAGGCTGCACGCGAGATAACGCGCCGGCACGGGGCAGGTGTTGAAGTGCTGGTGGAACATCCAGAAGGGCGGCGTGTACATGAAGCCGTGACGCCAGGGGAATTCCTTGAACTCGGAATCGCCCTCGTGCCAGAGCAGCGTGTAACCCTCGCCGTCTACCGCGTGGACATGGGTGCCGGCGGCGTGGCGATGTGCCTTTTTGTAGCGACCGGCGGGGATTTCCGACGTGTGCGCGTGCATGGTGCCGTCGGCGAGAATGAAGGAGACGTTCTTCGAGCCCTTGCCGCGTTCGTTGAGTTCGTAAAGCTTGAAGCTCGTGAGGTCGTGAACGAAATTGGTCTCCCATACGTTCAGCGTCGCGACATTCATGCCGCGATGAACGGCGGTATGCTCGCCCTCGCCCTCGAAATGCTTGGCGAGGCCGGCGCGCTCGGGAAAGGCGAAGGGGTTGTCGAAGACGAAATCGACATTGTGATAGAGGTTCAAGGTCATCGGCGCGTCGTTGGTGCACGACAGGCGCGCGCGCTCGACGCCCGAGCTGTTGAAGATCTGGTAGACGCAGTTCAGCGGCACGGCGAAGAGCGCCTTGGGGCCCCACTCGAACGCCCGCTTCTCGCCGTTGGGCAGCCAGACCGTGGTCGAGCCATAGCCCTCGAGCACGTAGAAGAACGCCTCGTAGAGATGCTTCAGCGGCCGGGTCTTCTTGCCGGGGGAAACCTCGATGACGTAGTTCGCCATGAAGTCGCCGCGGCCATGGGTGTGGGCGAAGCAGCCGCGGGCGTCGTAACGGTCCCACGGCCCGGTTTCGAGCGCCAGCAGGTCGTGGCCGAAATCGAGGTGGACAGGCACGCCCTCGCCATTGGCCCATTGCAGATAGGGGTCCAGCAGGAACCGCTCGGCCATGGTTGGGTCGATCCGCGTTTCCGTCGCGTCGGTCATGGTGTCTCCGCTGGCTTGAATTTGCCGCCATAAAGACCTTGCGCCAGCCTAAATCAAGTCGGCCCGGGACTTCGCGCGCCGCCGAATCGGCGTTAGCATGGCGGCGATGGTCGCCCGCGGGCGCCAGGGCGCGAGGGAGCCATTTCCATGAAATACGAACTGTCCGGCACGGTCATGCAGACGGTCGCGATCGACCTCATGCCCGGCGAGGTCATCTACAGCCAGACCAACAGCATGTGCTGGATGAATGATTCCATCGAGATGAACACCCACACGGGCGGCGGTTTCTTCTCCGGCCTCAAGCGCAGCTTTGGCGGCGGCAGTTTCTTCATCACCGATTTCACCGCGCGGGGGAACGGACACGTCGCCTTCGCGCCGCGCTTTCCCGGCACGATCATGCCGGTGCAACTGGGCGCGGGGCAGTCGCTCATCTGCCGCAAGGAGACGTTCCTCTGCGCCGAGAAGTCGGTGACGCTGGAAATCGCCTGGCAGAAGCGCCTCGGCGCCGGGTTCTTCGGCGGCGAGGGGTTCATCCTGCAAAAGGTCACGGGCCCCGGCACGGTGTTCCTCGATCTCTCCGGCGAGGTCATCGAGAAGGATCTGATGGCGGGCGAGAAGCTGCTGGTCCACGCCGGCCATGTCGGCGTCATGGACCCCAGCATCGCCTTCGACATCCAGATGGTGAAGGGCTTCAAGAACATCCTGTTCGGCGGCGAGGGCCTGTTCCTCGCGACGCTGACCGGGCCGGGCCATGTCGCCCTGCAATCCATGCCCATCATGAACCTCGCCGAGGAGATCAGCCGCTACCTGCCGGGCGAGTCCAGCGCGACGACCTCGGGCACGATCGGCGGCGCGGCGGCGGCGACAGCGGTTGGCGGCCTGCTGGGCGGGTTGTTCGGCGGGTCGTCGGGCGGGTCCAGCGACCGGGACGCCTGATTCTCGACAACCCGGCCCCCGCGTGCCAAAAGCCGCGCGACCCCAAATCGCGCGCGAAAGCCCATGACCGATCTCGCCCAACTCGAAGCCGAAACCCTCGCCGCCGTCGCGGCGGCGTCCGACGAAGCCGCGCTGGAAAACGTCCGCGTCGGCGCGCTCGGCAAGAAGGGCTCGATCTCGGCCCTGCTGTCGACGCTGGGCAAGATGTCGCCTGACGAGCGCAAGACCGCCGGCGCGGCCATCAACGCCCTCAAGGACAAGGTGACGGAGGCCTTGGGCGGCCGCCGCGTCGTGCTGAGAGAGGCGGCGCTCGACGCGCGGCTGAAGGCCGAGACCATCGACGTCACCCTGCCGACCCGCGAGGCCGGGATCGAGACCGGGCGCATCCACCCCATCAGCCAGGTGATGGACGAGTTGACGGCGATCTTCGCCGATCTCGGCTTTTCCATCGCCGAGGGTCCGGACATCGAGACCGACGACTACAATTTCACCAGGCTGAATTTTCCCGAGGGTCATCCCGCGCGGGAAATGCACGACACATTCTTTTTCAACCCCGACGCCGAGGGCAAGCGCAAGCTGCTGCGCACGCACACGAGCCCGGTGCAGGTGCGCACCATGCTCGCCAAAAAGCCGCCGATCCGCGTGATCTGCCCCGGCCGCACCTATCGCTGCGACAGCGACCAGACGCATACGCCGATGTTCCATCAGGTCGAGGGCCTCGTCATCGACAAGAAGGCCAACATGGGCCACCTCAAGTGGGTGCTGGAGGAAAGCTGCAAGGCCTTCTTCAAGGTGCCCAACGTCAAGATGCGGTTCCGCCCGTCGTTCTTCCCCTTCACCGAGCCGTCGATGGAGGTGGACATCCAGTGTTCGCGCAAGGGCGGCGAAATCCGCTTCGGCGAGGGCGACGACTGGCTGGAGATTCTCGGCTGCGGCATGGTGCACGCCAACGTGCTGCGCAATTGCGGCCTCGACCCCGATGAATATCAGGGCTTCGCCTGGGGCATGGGCATCGACCGCATCGCCATGCTGAAATACGGCATGCCGGACCTGCGGCCCTTCTTCGAAGCCGATGTGCGCTGGCTTTCGCACTACGGGTTCAGGCCGCTCGATTTCCCGACGCTGGCGGGGGGATTGTCGTCATGAAACTCACCCTCTCCTGGCTCAAGGGCCACCTCGACACGACCGCTTCGCTCGACGAGATCGTCGATACGCTGACGCGCATCGGCCTCGAGGTCGAGCATGTCGAGAACCCCGCCGACAAGCTGCGCGATTTCATCGTCGCCCACGTGGTCGAGGCGGGTCAGCATCCCAACGCCGACCGGCTGAGCGTGTGCATGGTCGACACGGGCGCCGGCGCGCCGGTGCAGGTGGTCTGCGGCGCGCCCAACGCGCGGGCCGGCATCAAGGCCGTGTTCTCGCCGGTGGGGACGTATATTCCCTCCAAGAAGATCACGCTGGCCAAGGGCAATATCCGCGGCGTCGATTCCAACGGCATGTTGTGCTCCTACGCCGAGCTTGAACTCTCCGACGACCACGACGGCATCATCGAACTGTCCGCCGACGCGCCTGTCGGCCAGCGCTACGTCGATTACGCCGGGCTCAACGAGCCGGTCATCGAGATCAACCTGACGCCGAACCGGCCCGACGCCGCGGGCATCCACGGCATCGCGCGCGATCTCGCCGCCGCGGGCCTCGGCAAGCTGAAGGATCATCCGATCAAGCCGGTCGCCGGCGCCTTCCCCTGTCCCGTCAACGTCCGGCTCGATTTCGCCGAGGCCGATCGCCATCTCGCGCCCTGCTTCGCGCTGCGCCTCGTGCGCGGCGTCAGGAACGGCCCCTCGCCCGAGTGGATGCGCAAGCGGCTCGAGGACATCGGCCTGCGGCCCATCAACGCGCTGGTCGACATCACCAATTACCTCACCTTCGATCGCGCGCGACCGCTGCATGTGTTCGACGCGAAAAAGGTGAAGGGCGACATCGTCGTGCGCCGCGCCGCCGCGGGCGAGGAAATCGTCGCGCTCGACGGCAAGACCTACAAGCTTGGCGCGGACAATGTCGTGATCGCCGATGACAACGGCGTCGAATCCATCGCCGGCGTCATGGGCGGCGAGCACAGCGGCTGCGACGAGACGACGACCGACGTGCTGATCGAGAGCGCCTTGTGGGATCCGATGAACATCGCCCGCACCGGCCGCGATCTCGGCATCGTCACCGACGCGCGCTACCGGTTCGAGCGCGGCGTCGATCCGGCCTTCTGTCTGCCGGGCCTCGATCTCGCCACCCATCTGGTGATGGACCTGTGCGGCGGCGAGCCGTCGGAGATGGTCGTGGCCGGCGCGCCGCCCGCGAGCCAGCGCGCGATTGATTTTCCGTTCAGCGAGGTCGAGCGGCTGACCGGCATGTCGCTCGAAATCGACGAAATGGCGGCCATTCTCGAAAAGCTCGGCTTCGGCCTCATGCGGCAGGCGACCAACGCTGGCCGCGCGCATGTGAAGATTCCCTCGTGGCGGCCCGATGTCGAGGGCAAGGCCGATCTCGTCGAGGAAATCACCCGCATCGCCGGGCTCGACCGCGTGATTTCCACGCCGATGCCGCGCGACGAACAGAGCATCCCCAAGCCCATCCTTACCCTGTTGCAGAAGCGCACCCGGCAGGCGAAACGCGCGCTCGCGTCGCGCGGCCTCGTCGAGGCGGTGACGTGGTCCTTCATCTCGAAGGAGCGCGCGACGCTGTTTGGCGGCGGGGCGCCGGAACTCGCGCTCGCCAACCCCATCGCCGCCGATCTGTCGGACATGCGGCCCTCGCTGCTGCCGGGCCTCGTCGCCGCGGCGCGGCGCAACGCCAACCGCGGCATGGGCGACGTCGCCCTGTTCGAGGTCGGGCAGGTGTTCAAGGGCGCCGGCGAGAAGGACCAGCGCATGGCCGCCGCCGCCATCCGTCGCGCCACCGCGCGGCCAAGCGGCGCGGGACGCCACTGGTCGGGCAAGGCGACCGAGGTCGACGTGTTCGACGTCAAGGCCGACGCGCTGGCGCTGCTCGCCACGCTCGGCGTGCAGACGGCGGGCATGCAACTCGTGTCGGGCGCGCCGGGCTGGTACCATCCGGGCCGCTCGGGCACGCTGCAATTCGGGCCGAAGAACATCATCGGCTATTTCGGCGAGTTGCACCCGCGAGCGCTGGAGGCGCTCGACGCCTCCGGCCCCATCGTCGCCTTCGAGATCGCGCTCGACGACATTCCCGCGCCCAAGGCGCGGCCCACGAAAACCAAGGGCAAGCTCGAACTCGCCGAACTGACGCCGGTCGAGCGCGATTTCGCCTTCGTGGTGGATCGCTCGGTCAAGGCGGCGGACATTCTGCGCTTCGCCCGCGCCGCCGAGCGCGCGCTGATCGTCGACGCCGGCGTGTTCGACGTTTACGAGGGGCCGGGCGTCGGCGAGGGCAAGAAATCCGTGGCGATTTCGGTCACGCTGCAACCGCGCGAGAAAACCCTGACCGACGTCGAGATCGACGCCGTCGCGGCGAAAATCATCGCCGAGGTCTCGGGCAAGACGGGCGCGACCCTGCGCGGGTAAATTTACCCGCGCGCCGTTCAGCCGGCGGGCGGCATGGTCGTCCGGTCGTCCACCGCGATGGTGATCGGCGGCGCGATGGCGCGCGGATCGGCCTTTTCGCGCTCGACCAGCGCGGCCAGCAGGCGGCGTCCCTGCGCGGGCGCCACGTCGACCTTCAACGCCGCTTGCGGAATGGGCGGCATGCCCCGCGCCCGCAGGGCGCGGTCCTGAATTTCCAGCAGCGTCTTGTCCTGATCGAACGTATGCGCGGTGCCCTCGCGGATGCGCTCGGTCAACACGGGATCGTCGTGGTTGAAGTTGCGGCACGTGCCCCAGAAATAGTGGGTCGAGTGCTCCGTCTCCGGCGTCAGCAGATGCAGCGGGCGGATCATCAGGGCCTTCGCGCGGTCGGTGCCGACGGCGTGAAAACCGGCTTCGGTCATGTTGATGCCCGGCGGCATGTGAATGGCGACCTGCCAGCGATTGATGCGACCGCTCGCGTTCAGCATCATCGCGAAGAAGGGCGGCGGAATGATGTTGGGCATCTCGCGATGGGCGCGCACGACGCGCCCCTCCTCGATGGTCGCGACCACCGGCGAATCCGCGACGGCGCCGTTGCCGATGGTTTCCTTGTGCACGTAGGTCTCGTGCGAGAGGTCGAGCAGGTTGTCGTTGACGAGGCGGAAGTCGGCCTCGATGTGGTGATAGCCCTTGCTCGCCGTCCAGCCCGGCGCGCTCATCCAGTGCACGTCGGGAATGAGTTTTTCGTCGGCGAGATCGGCCGGGCCGAGCCAAATCCAGACGAGGCCATGACGCTCGGCGACGGGGAAGGTCGCGACCTTGCAGCCGCGCGGCGGCGCGTCCTGTCCCGGCGCGTGCGTGCAGGCGCCCGCGGCGTCGAAGCGCAGGCCGTGGTAGCCGCATTGCACGTGGTCATCGACGAGATCGCCCGCCGACAGCGGCACGAGACGGTGCG
The DNA here is from genome assembly GCA_903861645.1 of uncultured Hyphomicrobiales bacterium. GTDB lineage: Bacteria > Pseudomonadota > Alphaproteobacteria > Rhizobiales > Beijerinckiaceae > Terripilifer. The sequence goes on along the minus strand of CAIOVE010000009.1, from coordinate 1,432 downwards.
GGCAGCGATCCTCCATGGCGATGACGCGACCCGCCGCCGTGCGCCAGAGAATCACGGCCTCGTTGAGGAAGGTGCGCGCGAGAATCTTGCGCTCGACGTCTTCCGCGAAGGCCGCGACATACCAGCAGTTCCTGATCCACATTTTTGGGCTCTCCCCGAAATTCTTGTGGCGAGCATGGCACGCCGCGCGGTTGTCGCCAACGGATTGATGAGCGCCAAGTTACCAATGTCCATTCCGGGCTTTTGTCGTGGACTGACAATTGGCGCGTTTGAAATTTGGCATTCGAATGCCTCCGACTGTTGAAAGCGATTTTGATGGATCAAGGAAATTTCCGAATAGCCCGTCGCATGTACTGATCGAATAAGGGCACCGTGAACGCCGTGTCGCCATGGGAAGGCGAATAGATCATCCCTTTCCGGATGAGGGAGCTTCGCGTTGGCGCAACCGAGGTTACCCTCACGTCCAGTTTTTCAGCGATGTCGCCCGACCGGTGCTTTCCGCTCCCGAATTCCGCAAGGGCACGCATATATTTTTTCTCGGATGGCGTGCAACGATCGAATCGAACCTTGAAGAAACTTTGATCAAGCTCTTTGATGGCAAGATCGGTCGCTTTTGCCACGTCTGCTTCCGTTATTGTTTCGCTGGCAGCGACATTCCATGCCTCGTATGCCCATTGTTGCAGAAAGTATGGATATCTTTCGGTCAAGCGCAGGATGCTTGCGATGGCTCCTTTTTCGAAAGCGACGCCTTCGCTTGTCGCTGGATTGACTATTGCGGTCATCGCGTCAGCTTGGTTCAACGCGCCGATTTCCGGGTAACGAAAAAGACGCTCGGCGTAGGATTTTGAGTTTCCCGCCAACCCAAGGATTTGTGGAAGCCCCGCGCCAACCAGAATGACGGGTAGTCCTCGCTGGTTTACCCGATGCATGGACATTATCAGGGCGCTGAATTCCGCTTGTTTGAGGTATTGCAACTCGTCCATCAAAATAGCGACCGGTCGTCCGGCTGCTTTTGCGGCTTCTCCAATGGCTTGCATCAAATCTGGAAGATCGGCTTCAAGGTCTCCGCTGTCGGCCAGGCCAGCCTCGGTGTCGATGCTCAAGCCGAACTCGATTTCTGAAAAGCTGAGCTTGACCCCTTGCAGTAGGCCTTTGAGCGCCATCAGCCCACGCTTTGCTTTATCTTTGGCTGATTCAACCACGCTCAAATTGTAAAGGATACTGCGCAAGCTCGGGATAATCAGTTCTGGCAGGCTCTTACCTTCATGGGCCTCCACCACGGCGGTCTTAACCGACATTCCCCAGATGGACGCCAGTATGGAGCCATTTCTCACCCAATCTTCGCTCGTTGACAAGGGGGCCGGGCCGAATCGCCGGGCGCAAAGACTCCGGACGGACCAATGCGGCTTCGAGGGCTGAATGGCATTATGTT
>CAIOVE010000008.1 GCA_903861645.1 uncultured Hyphomicrobiales bacterium | reverse complement strand
CTTTTGCGTGCTGGGCGGCGCGGCGTGCAGCAGGTGATGCTTCGCCTTTGACCCCGGCGCCAATCCGTGGTGAACTTTGCCGGGAAAAGAGGCGCCGGCGGAGTCGGCCGCCACGGGGAGGAAACGGATGAAAATCAGGCTCGCGATGGCGCTTGTCGCCACCTGTTCGCTCACGACGCTCGCCCTCGCGGGCACGCGCGCCCGCGCGCCGAAACTCGGCGATCCCCCGGAGGCGAACAACGTGCGCCTCGCCGGCCATGACGATCTGCAGGCGCGCAGCGCCTATCAGCCCATCGTCCACAAGCAGGGCGGTCGCTATATCGCCTATGTCGGCCATCACGGCGGCACCGCGGACACGCCAAAACCGATTAATCCGCTGACGGGTCAGGCCGAATTCAACGGCACCTCGATCGTCGACGTGACCGACCCCAAGCATCCCAAATACCTCGCGCACATCCCCGGCGAGGAAGGCCTCGACGAGGCCGGCGGCGGCCAGATGGTGCGCGCCTGCGACGGCAAGGATCTGCCCAAGGGCGACAAGAACGCCACCTACCTGCTGCGCACCTTCGGCAACGCGGCGCATGAAATCTGGAACGTCACCGACCCCGCGAAGCCAGCCTTGATCACGCGACTCGACGGCTTGAAGGGCACGCACAAGAACTTCTGGGAGTGCAAGACCGGCATCGCCTATCTCGTATCGGGCGCGCCGGGCTGGCGCGTGCCGCGCATGACGCAGGTCTATGACCTCTCCGACCCCGCGCATCCCGTGAAGATCCGCGACTTCGGACTCAGCGGTCAGGATCCAGCCTCGACCGGCTTCATTCCGATGTATCTGCATGGCGGCATTTCGCTGCCCGACAGCAATCGCGTCTATCTTGGCTACGGCACCAATAAGGACGGCATGTTGCAGATTCTCGACCGCGAGAAGTTGCTGAAGGGGCCGACGGAGCCGACCAGGGAAAACCTCGCCTATCCCGAGATCGGGCGGCTACAACTGTCGGCGTTCAACGGCGCCCACACCGTCTTCCCCATGCCGAAAATGCCGGTGGCGGAATACGCCCACGAGACCGATGGCAAGACGCGCGATTTCGTGATGATCGTCGACGAGGAAATCGTCAACGAATGTCGCGAGCCCCGCCAGATGGTCTGGTTCGCCGACACCACGGTGGAGACGCGACCCACGATCGTGTCGAGCTGGACCGTGCCGGAAAAGAGCGGAAACTTCTGCGAGCGCGGCGGGCGCTTCGGTTCGCACTCGTCCAACGAGAGCATGGACCCGGTTTTCTACAAGAAGCTGGCGATGATCACCTTCTTCAACGCGGGCCTGCGCGTGCTCGACGTGCGCAACCCCTACCAGCCGCGCGAGGTCGGTTATTTCATCCCGTCCATCACGAAGAACACCTACAAGCGTTGCGTGAAGGACGACAAGGGCGCCGAGCATTGCAAGGTCGCCATCCAGAGCAACAACGTGGAGACGGACGACCGCGGCTATATCTACGTGGTCGATCGCGCCAACACCGGCCTGCACATTCTGGAATTGACCGGCGAGGCGCGCAAGATCGCCGGGCTGAAATAGACCAAAAGGGCGGGCGTTACTGTCCGCCCTGCTTTCGGGCGATCCACTGGCTGAAGGCCGGCGTGTTGATGAAGGCGGCGGCGAGATCGGCGCTGTTGGCGGGCAAGTTCGTCCCGCCGACGACCATGGCGACGAACGCGTTGCAATCGCGTCCCCCTGCGAGCGATATGACGCGCTTCGTCGAGAAGCCCGGCGCTTCGTAGAGCCGCGTGCGGCCCGCCATGCCCGCGAGGTCGCGCGGCGAGCTGGGTTCCAGCGGCTTGAAATACATCGCGACAAGCTCGACATCGCCGACGCGGTCGATTTCATCGTCGTCGGCGACGCCGCGCGTGCAATCGCAGAAACCGTTTTTCACGCGCGCGTAAAGCGACAGGCCCGAGCCGCAGCCCGCGCCGACGCACTCGAACGCGCGCCCGTTCGGCCACGCGTCGCGCAGGAAGGGCCACTGCACTTCCTTCCACGACACGGCTTCCTGCGCCCGCGCGACACCGCTCGCCGCGCACAGGGCGACGGCGGCCGCGAGCGCGACAAGGGGCCTACGCATAGGCCTTCATGACGTGGCGCGCGATGACCGTGCGCATGACCTCGCTCGCGCCCTCGGTGATGCGGTAGGAACGCTGCTGCCGCCACATGCGCTCGATCGGCAGGTCGGTCGTGAGCGCGATGCCGCCATGCACCTGCATGCAGCGATCGACCGCGGCGAAAGCCATCTCGTCGGCGAAATACTTGCAGTGGTAGGCCTCGACGCGGGCCTCCTGCCCTTCCTCGATCATCGCCGCGGCGCGGCGCACGAGCATCGTCGCCTTGTCGAGGTCCATCCAGATATCGGCGAGTTGCCACTGGATGCCCTGCCGGTCGGCGAGCGGACGACCGAATGTCGAGCGTTGATGCGCGTATTTGACGGCCATTTCAAGCGCGCGTTCCGCCACGCCGAGCGCGCGCGAACCATGCTTGACACGGCCCGCGCCAAGCCACTTCTGCGCGAGGCCGAAGCCCTTGCCCTCCTCGCCGACCCGATGACTCGCGGGCACCCGGACATTGTCAAGCACAATCTCCCAGGGCTTGTCGCCCATCATGGTCTGATATTGCGCGGTCAGTTTCACGCCGGGCGTGTTCATGTCGACGATGAAGCAGGAGATGCCGCCACGCGAGCCCTTGGCGCGATCGGTCGCGGCCATCAACTGCATGAAATCCGACTTGCCCGCGCCGGTGATGAAACGCTTCGTGCCGTTGATGACGTAATGATCGCCATCGCGCACGGCGGTCGTGCGCATGCCGCCGGGGTCGGAGCCCGCGTCGGGCTCCGTCTGCGCGAAGCAGGCGCGCTTCTCGCCGCGCAGGGTCGGCATCAGGTATTTCTCGCGCATTTCCCCTTCAAGCTGGAAGAGAATGTGGCGCACGACGGGTCCGGTGATGCCATCCTCGCGCGCCGGCAGCGCGATGGTGCGACCGAGTTCCTGCCAGACGATGGATTTTTGCAACAATGTCAGGCCCGCGCCGCCGAATTCCTCCGGCGTATCCATCATCCACAGGCCCAGTTGCTTCATGCCGTTCTGGAACTTCTCGCGCCATTCGGGCTTCAGTTCGCCGTCGACCAGCGTCTCCATCTCATGCGGGATCATCTGCGTGTCGACGTAACGCCGCAGGTTGTCCCGCAACATCTGCAACTCTTCCGGCAGCGAAAAGCTCATCATGTCGTTTCATCTCCTCCCGTGTTCGCGATCATTCGGCGGCGACGCGCGCCGGCTCGAAGCCGCGATATTCCTTGTCCGTCAGTTTCTTGATCGCCGGCATGACCTCGCTGGCGAACATGCGGATGTTGCGCTCCGTCATGTCGGCGAGCATGGAGCCAAACATCAGCATGCACATGAATTCCGAGAAACCCATGCGCTCATGCATGGCGGCGATCTTCTTGCGCACGGTGTCGGGGCTGCCGCAAACGAAGATGCCGCGTTCGATGAGCGTTTCAATCGTCACGCTGCCGCGATTGCCCTTCTTGGCGTTCAGCACCGCCATCAGCGATTGCGCGGACATGTAGCCCGGCGGCAGGAACATCAATTCCGACACGCGCGGCAACAACACGTTGAACATCATCTCGATGTGCGGTCGCGCCTCGTCGATGGCCTTCTGGTCGGTTTCGGCGACGTAAACAGGCGCGCACCAGCCGATCTGGTCGGAGGTCGCCTCGTAGCCGTAATCGTGCGCGGTCTGGCGATACATATCGAGGAATTTCGTGATGACATCGACGGGCGAATAGGTCTGCACGTAGACGTAGCGGCGATCGGGATGCGCCGCCCATTCGATGGTTTCGCGGCTGCCCTGCGACGGGCACCAGATCGGCGGATGCGGCTGCTGGAAGGGCCGCGGCCACATGTTCACGTATTCCATGTGGTAATGCTTGCCCTCGAAGGCGAAGGGGCCGGGCTTCGTCCAGGCCTGCACGACGAGGTCGGCGGCTTCCTTGTGGCGCTCCAGCGAATGAACGGGATTCGCGCCGAAGGAGAAATACTCCGAGCCGACGCCGCGCACGAAACCGGTGATCAACCGTCCGCCGGTGATCACGTCGATCATCGCGTGTTCCTCGGCCAGCGTCAGCGGATTTTCGCGCAGGCAGAAGGCGTTGCCGAGAATGGCGATGCGGCAGTTTTTCGTGCGTCGCGAAAGGGCGGAAGCGGTGACAACCGGCGACGGCATTAGGCCGTAGGCGGTCTGGTGATGCTCGTTGATGCAGACGCCGTCGAAGCCAAGCTCGTCGGCGAGTTCGAGTTCGTCGAGGTAGCGGTTGTAGAGCCGATGGCCGACCTTGGGGTCGAAGTTGGTGTTGGGCAGCACGACCCACGCGCTGCGATATTCGCGCGCCGCGGCCTGATCGAGCTCCGCATAGGGCATCAGATGAAAGCTCATCACCTTCATGGCGTTCCTCTCCGTTTTTCTTGCCCGGCGTCAGCCCGCCGAGGGATCCAGCACGATCTTACCCATTCCCGGATCGCTTTCCATCATGCGATGCGCGTCCGCCGCCCGCGACAGGGGCAGCACATGGGCGATGCGCACCTTGATGCGCCCGTCCGCCGCCGCCTGAAAACACAGGGGCAGGTCCGATGGCTTTGATCCGGGCATGCCGCGGATGGTGATCCGCTTGTCGTAAAGGTGGAAGAAATCGATCGGAACGACCGGTCCGCCATGGGCGCCGGCCGTGACGAGCCGCCCGCCGTCGCCAATCGCCTTGAAGGCTTGCGGCAGCACGGCCGGGTTGGCGATATTGTCATAGAGCACGTCGACGCCCGCGCCATCGGTGATGCGCATGATCTCGGCGTGGATGTCCTGCGTCGTGTAATCGATCGCGTGTTCAGCGCCGAGCGCGAGGCCGACGTCGGCTCGCGCGCGCGAGCCCGCCGCGCAGATGACGCGCGCGCCGCAAATGTTTTTCGCGATCTGGATGCCGACCATACCGAGATTGCCGCTGGCGCCCATGATCAGCACCCATTCGCCGGGTTTCGTGCCGGCGATGTTCACCAGAAGATTCCACGCGGTCGGACAATGGCGCATGACCACCGCCGCCTCGTGGAAATCGAGCCCGACGGGCAGATGGTGGGTCTTGAAGGCGGGCACGCAGACGAGTTCGGCGAAGCCGCCGGGCCGCTTGATGCCCATCATGCCCTGCGGGCCGTCATAGCCCGCGCCATCCTCGGCGCAGGGCTCAAGCGGCATGCCGCCCGCCGCGGCGACGGCATCGCCGACCTTGAAACGCGTGACGCCCTCGCCGATGGCGTCGATCACGCCAGCGCAATCAACGCCGGGGATCAGTGGCATCATCGGCTTGCGATGGGCCTGCGTGCCCGCGCGCACGGCGACGTCGAGCACGCGATTGACGGTGGCCGCGTGCACGCGCACCCGCACCTCGCCGAACCGCGGAACGGGATCTGGAACCGTCTCGTAGGTCAGGACGTCGGGGGGGCCGAATTCATGGATGACGACCGCCTTCATCTCAGCCCTTCGCCCCGGCGCCGATCAGTTCCAGCGCCGCGCGCCCAAGCAGTCCGTAGGGACTGGCGAGCGTTTCGGCGATCTCGAAATGATTGTAGCCGCGCGCCACCTGCAACTTGACCGGCTTGCCGGCCTTTTCGACGGCGACGGCGAAGTCGCGGTTCTGGCGCTGGAATTCCGGCGACTCGCGGTCGCCATAGGAGACGACGATGGGGCAGCGCAGCCGGTCGATGTGGCGAATGGAGGAGAGTTCCTCGACCATCTCATCGGTGAAGTTGACGTATTTGCTGCGGGCGGAAAGGCGCACGGGCGCGAGTTCATACATGCCGCTCGTGACCATGCCGCCCTTGAGGATCGTAAAGGGCGCGTCGTATTTGGCCGGCCAGTCCGTGGTCAGGATATTGCCCGTCAGATGGGCGCCGGACGAATGGCCGAAAACGTAGAGTTTTTCGGGGTCCGCGCCGAAACTGGCGGCGTTGCGATACACCCAGACGACGGCGCGGCGCACCTGATCGATCATCGGGAAGAGCGAGCCGCCGGCCTCATCGACGTTGATGAAGTCGAGCGCGATGAAATTTATCCCCGCGTTGACGAACAGTTCCGCCGGCGCGTGGCAGCGGGTGGAGGAGCCTGTGCGCCAGGCGCCGCCATGCACGTAGATCATGGTCGGCGCGTTGGGCTTGCCGCAGCGGAACAGATCGAGTTTTTCGATCTCGGTCGGGCCATAGGCCAGACGCTCGGGCTCGCCAAGCGCCTGCCGCGCGCGGGCGGCATTGACATCCGTTCGCTCGTGAACGATCGGCGCGTTGGGCGCCCAGTTGGCCTGATCGTAGCAACGATCAAGCTCGACCTGATCGTAGTCGAGGAAAACGATGGGCCCCTTGGCGCGCGCGGTCGAAGTCTCTGTCATATCGCCTCCCAATGTCGTGCTGAAAAGTGCATCGCGGAACGCCGCGATGCAAGGGGCGCGCCCGTTCAGGCGTCGCCCACCACCGCGAAGACGTCGTCGCCGCTGGTTTCGACCGGATAGGTCTTGATGTCGATCGAACAGGGCGTCCAGACGGCCTTGCCGGTCGGCACGTGGAAACCGCCGAAATGCAGGTTGCATTCGATGATGTCGCCTTCCAGCGCTCCCTCCGACAGGCTGGCGAGCCCGTGGGTGCAGCAGTCGTCGGTCGCGTAAAAAACGCCCTCGATATTGTAGACGGCGATGGCGGGTCCATCGGCGCGCTCGACCTTGCGCGCCTCGCCCGGCGAAAGATCGCCCGTTTTGCACAAGAATACCCGCGCCGCGTCGGCCATTCGTCCCTCCAAGCAAAATCATCCGTGCCGGGCTTATGCCCCAATCCGCTCGAATTGACACCCCCGTGGGCCAATTCTAAGGATGCCCGCACGCTTCACCCCCACCCCGAGGTTTCACCCATGGGCGCCAATGGCTCCTACGTGATCGACGACCGTGAGAAGGGCCAGTTCCTTCTCGACCGCTCCGTGCATGTCAGCGAGGACGTGCTGCGCAAAGAGATGACGCACATCTTCTCCAAGTGCTGGATCTACGTCGGGCATGGCTCGGAACTGAAAAAGCCGGGCGATTTCCAGACCCGCCGCGTCGCTGGCCGTCCGGTGATCTTCGCCCGCGACCAGAAGGGCGAGGTCCGCTGCTTCTTCAACACCTGCCGCCATCGCGGCGCCATCGTCTGCGCCGACCGCTCGGGCAACGCGCGGCGGTTCATGTGCGTCTATCACGGCTGGATTTACGGCAACGACGGCGCGCTGGCCCGCGTGCCCGGCGAGGACGCCTACACGGAAGCCTTCGACAAGAGCTCGCTTGGCCTGAAGGGCCCGGCGAAGTTCGAGAACTACCGGGATTTCTGGTTCCTCAACCTCGATCCCGACGCCGTTTCGCTGCGCGAGTATCTCGGCAAGACGACAGAATACATCGATCTCGTCGTCGACCAGTCGCCCTCGGGCAAGATGGAAATCCTGCCGGGCACGCAGGAATACGACGTCAACGCCAACTGGAAGCTGATGGTCGAGAACAGCGTGGACGACTACCACCTGCCCTCGACCCATTCGACCTGGCTGAACTTCATGAAGAACTCGGGCGTCAAGGTCGAGCCGCCGAAGGAGGCCGGCCTCGTGCTGCCCACCAAGGGCTACGCCGTCGATCTCGGCAACGGCCACTTCACCACCGATAACGTGAATTTCCGCGGCCGGCCCGTCGCCAAGTGGATTCCGCTCTACGGCGAGGACGCCAAGCCCGAGATGGACGAAATCCGCGCCGAACTCGTCCAGCGTCTCGGGCCGGAGCGCGCGACCCGCGTCGCCGACACAAACCGCAACCTCGTCATCTTCCCGAACCTCGTCATCAACGACGGCTCGTCGGTGACGGTGCGCGCCTTCTACCCCGAGGGCGTCGACAAGATGCACGTCACCGCCTGGGCGCTCGGCCCGGTCGAGGAAAGCGAAACCGCGCGCGCCCGCCGTCTCGACGCCTTCCTGACCTTCTACGGCCCCGGCGGCTTCGCCACGCCCGACGACGTCGAGGCGCTGGAAATGGTGCAGAAGGGGCTCGCCAACTGGCAGGACGACCGCTGGTCGGAAATGTCGCGCGGCATGGGCCACGAGGGCGTCGAGCAACTGAACAGCGATGAATTCCATTTGCGCCTGTTCTGGCGCAAATGGAACGAGATGATGGGAGACCAGGCATGAACGCGCAGTCGCCCACCGCCGTGACCCGCGCCGAGGTCGAGGATTTCCTGTTCATGGAAGCCGAGTTGCTCGACAACTGGCGGCTGAAGGAATGGGAGGAACTCCTCGCCGAGGACGCCTGCTATTACATTCCGCCGAACGACGAGCCGGAAGGCAGCCACCGGAACACGCTGTTCATCGTGGCCGACGACCGCGAGCGCATCCGCCAGCGCGTCATCCGCGTGCTCGACCCCAACTGCCACGCCGAATATCCGAAATCGCGCCTGTCGCGCATCATCGGCAACGTGCGCATCGTCTCGGTCGAGGGCGACCTCATCACCGTGACGGGCAATTTCGTCGCGCATCGCTATCGCCGCTATGAGCGCATGGGCGAATATGTCGGCAACTTCCGCTACATCCTCAAGCGCCATGGCGCGTCCTTCCTGATCAAGGAACGACGCATGGTGCTGAAATCGCACGAACTGGGCTCGCTGGGATCGGTGAGCTTCATCCTGTGAGCGCTTCCCGGCTCGCCCTCAAACTGGCGTGCTGGGACTATGATCGCACGCGCCCGCTGATCGACGGGCGCGTGACGCCAGCAGGCGTCGATCTCGCCATCGAGGTTCTGCGCCCGCGCCAGATGTTTCCACGCATGCTGGAGCACCGGGAGTTCGACGCGTCAGAACTGTCGCTGGCCTCGCTGGCGGGGCTCGCCGGCCGCGGACATTCGCCCTTCATCGGCGTGCCCGTCATGCTCAGCCGTTTCTTTCGCCATTCGTGCATTTACGTGCGCGCGGACGCGGGCATCAACGAGCCGCGCGACCTCATCGGCAAGCGCGTCGGCTCGACGCAATTCGCCGCGACCGCCGTCGTTTTCATGAAGGGCATGCTGAAGGACGAATACGGCGTCGATCAGTCCGACATGGAATGGTTCATCGGCGGGCTCGACAAGCCAACCGAAACGCCGCTGATCCCGCTCGCCACCCCGCCCGGCGTGCGGCTGCGCTTTCTCGGCGCGGGTGAAACGCTCGAAAACATGATGGCGGAGGACCGGCTCGACGCGCTGCTGTCGATCTATATTCCGCCCAGTTTTCTGGCGGGATCGCCGCGCATCAGGCGCCTGTTTCCCGATTATCGCGACGTCGAGAAGAATTATTACCGGCGCACGGGCATTTTCCCGATCATGCACACGCTGGCCATGCGGCGCGACGTGCATGACGCGCATCCGTGGGCGGCGAAAAGCCTCTTCGACGCATTCCTGACGGCGCGAAAGCTGGCGCTCGACGAACTCTATGACACCGACGCGCTGCGCGTCGGCCTGCCGTGGCTGCTCGATCACGTCGAGGAACTGTGGTCCGTCTTCGGGCGCGACTGGTGGCCCTACGGGATCGAGGCCAACCGGCCAACGCTGGAAGCCCTTGGCCGCTATGTTTTCGAACAGGGCCTGTCGCCCCGCGTTCTCGCGCCCGAGGACATGTTCGCGCCGGGGCTCGGCTGATCCATGCGCGCGCTCAGCCGCCGCCACGCGCTTGCCTTCGCAGTCGCCACGCTCGCGCCGCGCGCGGCCAGCGCGGCGGGCGCGGGGTTCGGCGCCTATCTAGACTCTTTATGGCCCCGCGTACGCGAACAGGGCGTGTCGCGCGCGACGTTCGACGCGGCGCTATCGGACCTAGCGCCCGATCCGGCGCTGATGGGCGCGGGCGCGCGCCAGTCCGAGTTCGAGCGCACGATCAAGGCCTATATCGACGACGCAATTTCGGCGGGGCGCGTGGGGCGCGGACAGGCGGCGCGGACGCGCTGGTCCGACGCGCTCACGCGCATCGAGCGAAAGGAAGGCGTCCCCGCCGAGATCATCCTCGCGGTCTGGGGCATGGAAACAGACTTCGGCAAGGCTTCCGCCGGCGACAAGGATGTCATCCGCTCGCTGGCGACGCTCGCCTTCGCGCAAGGCCGCGACGATCTCGCCGACGAGGTCGTCGCGGCACTGGTCATGCTCGAACGGGGGCTCGCGACGCGCGCGCGCCTCAAGGGCTCATGGGCGGGCGCCATGGGTCAGCCGCAATTCCTGCCGTCGGCCTATCTCAAATACGCGGTTTCGTTTGGCGGCTCCGGCGCGCCGAACATCTGGACCTCCACCGAGGATTCGCTCGCTTCGATCGCCCATTTTCTGCGCGCGCAGGGATGGGCGCCGGGCATGGTCTGGGGAACGGAGACACGGGTTCCCGCGACGTTCGACTGGCGCGCGCTGACGGGGTCGTTCGCGGGTTTCGCCGCGCAAGGCTTTCGGCGCGCCGATGGCGGCGCCCTGCCCGCCACGGGACAAGCGACGCTTTATCTTCCGGCGGGCGCTGATGGCCCGGCGTTCCTGCTGTCGGACAATTACTGGATCATCAAGCTTTACAATAACTCGGATTCCTACGCGATGTCGGTCGCCCTGCTTGGTGAACGCATCGCGGGACGCGCGGCGATCCGCGCGCCATGGCCGCCAAATTTCAAGCTATTGGCGCCATCCGACCGCGTTCAGTTGCAAAAACTGTTGCGCGATCGGGGCTTCTACGATGGCAAGATCGACGGGCGCTTTGGCCCGTCGTCGCGCGACTCCATTCATCGCTATCAAACGAGCGCGGGCCTCGCGCCCGCGGATGGCTTCGCCTCCGCGCGCGTGCTCGAAGCGCTCAAGGCTGGTCGCTAGGCGAACTGCGACCTGTTCACGCGGCCGGTTCCATCGACGAACCATTTTTCCGAGGTCATCGGCTTGCCGGCGAGGCGCGCCGCCATCCAGTCGGCGACAAGTCCGGCGGGCGACGGACCGAGATTCGCCGAGGAAACGCCGCCGACCGAATGGCGCGAGTCCGCGTAGACGACGAGTTGCTTGGGCGCCTTCAACTGCCTGAACATCGCCTCCGTGTAACGCAGCGGACAGAGTTCATCGAACTCGCCGGCGAGACACAGGTACGGCGCGGCGAGCTTGTCGACGTGTCCTTCCCAGGTGATCGTCTTGCGGAACTCGTCGAAGGCCTTCTCGTCGAGAATGTTCGACATGAACATGAAGCGCATCTTGAAGGTGGGCGACGCCTCCTCGAAAATCGTGTGACAGCCCGGCTCCAGACAGGTCGCCGAAACCGCCGTGGCCTTGATGCGCGGCTCATAGGCCGACGCGATCGTCGAGAAGAACGACCCGAAGGAATTGCCGGTGATGCCGATGCGGGTGGAATCGATTTCCGACCGCGAGGCGAGGTAATCGCAGCAGGCCTTGCCGGTCTGCTTCCAGTTCTCGACCGAAAAATAAAGACCGACCAGCGGCGCCTCGTACTGACCGGGGCCGTCGATGGCGAGCACGGCGATGCCGCGCGACAGGAACCGGTCGCCATAGAGCGCGACGCCACCCTCCTTCATCGAATCCATGCCGGGCACGGAAATCACGGCGGGAACCTTGCCGCTGGAGGCGCCATACGGCAGGTGCAGCCACGCCGGAATCTTCTTGTCGCCGAGGGGAAGCCAGACTTCCTCGACCTTGTGATCGGCGATGGCGGCGTATTTCGAATAGCACTCGCGCTTGCGCTTGTTGTAGCCGAGGTTCTGCTCGTCGGCCTCGTCGATTGGCCATTGCGCGGCGCCCCAATGCAGGGCGGCGATGAAATAGTTTTCGCGCGCGGTCACGACATTGCCGGCGGCCTCGGCCTCCTTGGCCGCGGCCTCGCGGCGACGCGCCTGCTGCTCGAAAGCGGGCGCGGCGTCGGCGTATTTCTTGATCCGCGCGCGCACGGCGGCAAAATCGGCGTTGGCCAACGCGCCGCTCGGCGCGGAGAGATAGACCGAGCGCGGCTGGTCCCAATCCATGCCGTTGGCCTGAATGATATTGTCGAGTTGCCAGCGCTGTTCCGTCCAGCGACGCGTCATCGGCCCGCCATGGGTGGGAACAACCGGGGGCGCGACATTTGTTTGCGCCTGCGCGAATTGAATGGGCTTTTCCGCGGCGACGGCGGCGCCGCCAGTCACGGCGGCCGCGGCGAGCGACGCCGATTGCAGGAAATCGCGACGGTCCATTGTTTCCTCCATCATGCCGGATCGGTTCGCCGCTTGAGCGCGGCGTTGTCGTCAGTCTAGGGCCTTCGCGCGAGGGCGCAAGCGGCGGCTAGCGACGCTTCAACCCGTAATAAAGCATCAAGCCCCATTCGAAGGTTTTCGCGGGCACGAAGGCTTTCAGACCCGTCAGCAAACGCTGCGCGAAGGGCCCCGCGGCGTAGCGCGGCGCGGGCCGCGACGTCTCGACGATCGCGAGAATCCGGCGCGCGACGACGGTGGGCGCGGCGCCGGCGCGTTCCTCCTTCTCGTACGTCGCGACCACGGCGCGAAAAGCGTCGCGATAGGCCGAGCCCTCGCCAGACGCCGCGGCGCGGACACGATTTTCTACGACGCTCGTGGCGATGTCGCCGGGTTCGACGACAACCGCTTCGACGCCGAAGGCGGCGACCTCGAGCCGCAGCGCCTCGGTGAAGCCCTCGATGGCGAATTTGCTGGCGCTGTAGAGACCCTGAAACGGCAGGCCGACGAGGCCCGCCAGCGAGCCAATGTTGATGATCAGGCCCGCGCCGCGCGCGCGCATGGAAGGCAACACCGCCTTGCAGACGCGCATGGCGCCGAACAGATTCGTATCGAGCTGGCTTTTGGCCTCGTCGAGGCTTGTGTCCTCGATGGCGCCGGCGAGCACCAGACCGGCGTTGTTGACGACGACATCGATGCGTCCCTGCTCGGCGATGAGCGTTTCAATCGCGCGCGCGACGGAGGCCTCGTCGGTCACGTCCATCGCCAGCTTGCGCCAGGGCGCGTCGACGCGCGCGGGATCGCGATTGGCGCCGTACACAAGATGTCCGCGCGCGTGCAGCAGGTCGGCGCAAGCGCGGCCAATGCCGGAGGACGCGCCGGTGACGAGAATGACCTTTGGCGCCGTCATGGGGCCCTATCCTTCGTTTCCCGCGCCTAGAGCGCGCGGCCATACATGCGGTAGCGCTTGACGGCCGGCCCCGCCGCCATCTCGCACATGCGCACCATCGGCCGGTTGCCTTCCAGCACCCAGCCGAATTCGGCCCATTCGTATTTGCTGCTGGTCGAAGGCGAGCAGCGAGGCCGCGCCCGCATAGGTCAGGCCGGCGCGGCGCACGAGCATGTAAATAGCCGCCACGCCGCCGCCGAGAACGGAAAGCGTCTGGATCGCGGCGAGCGTGACGGATTGCGCCTCGACAAGG
>CAIOVE010000007.1 GCA_903861645.1 uncultured Hyphomicrobiales bacterium | reverse complement strand
TCAGCTTGAACGCCGAGCCGATCTTGCCCGTAGAGGTCATGTGCGGGCCGCGGCAAAGGTCGAGCCAGTCGCCCTGCTTGTAGATTTTCAGATCCTGATCGGCCGGGATCGCCTGCACCAGCTCGACCTTGAAGGCCTCGCCATTCTTCTCGAAGAAGGAGATGGCGTCCGCGCGCGACCAGATTTCCTTGGTGAAAGGCCGATCGCGCGCGATGATCTCGCGCATCTTCTTTTCAATCGCGGCGAAATCGTCCGGCGTGAAGGGCTCGGCGCGGAAAAAGTCGTAATAGAAGCCGTTCTCAATCACCGGGCCAATGGTGACCTGCGTGCCCGGATAGAGCGTCTGCACGGCCTCGGCCAGCACGTGGGCGCAGTCATGGCGGATCAATTCCAGCGCGCGCGGGTCGTCGCGCATCACGAATTCGATCCGGGAATCCTTATTGATGGCGTCGGCGAGATCGGCGAGTTCGCCATCAAGGGCCATGGCGACGGTGCGCTTGGCGAGCGAGGGCGAAATGCCCTTGGCGATATCGAGGCCGGTCACGCCGGGTTCGTACTGACGCGCGGCGCCGTCGGGGAAAGTCACCGAAATCATGCTGTTCTCCTGTGGCTCAGTCGCCGAAACGAGCCGGCGTAAGCGGGATGGGAGGCTCGTATAGCCGCGCAAGCTGGCGCGGGCAATGGCGGTGGGCGCCCATGGCGTCGCCGCGCGTCCCGAGCTAACCTCGCGTCAAGAACATTCGGGGCGGGGAGAAACAGGCTCATGGCGGAAGAACGGCGACGCCGCGCGCTGGTCATCGGCGGCTCGACGGGCGGATTGCTCGCGGCCCACCACCTTCGCAGACGCGGCTGGGACGTCACGATCTTCGAGCGCAGCGCCGGCGATCTCGCCGATCGTGGCGCGGGCATCGGCACGCAGCCCGATCTCTTCGACGTGCTGCGCGGCATCGATATAAAATTCGACGACAGCCATGGCGTGACCATCGACGAGCGCGTCTGCCTCGACTCCCATGGCGAAATCATCGCCCGCTACGCCCACCGGTCTGTTTCCAGCGCCTGGGATCGCGTCTATCGCCCGCTCCGCGAGGCCTTTCCAGACCAGCTTTATCTGCGCGGCGCGCGCCTCGTGGCGGTCGAACAGACCGGCGCGACCGTCACGGCGACGATGGAGGATGGTCGCCGCGAGACCGGCGACCTGCTCATCGCCGCCGATGGCGGGCAATCCACCGTGCGGGGCCTGCTCGCGCCTGACATCGCGCCCCGCTACGCCGGATACGCCGCCTGGCGCGGCGTGATCGAGGAAACCGACCTGACCCCGGTGGAACACGAAAAACTCTTCAACCGGCTCGGCTTCTGCCTGCCGCGCGCCGAGTTGATGCTGGGCATGGGCGTGCCCGGCCGCAACGGCGACCCCCGCCCCGGCCATCGCCGCTATTACTGGATCTGGTATCGGGTGGCCGGCAAGTCCGGCGCCCTGCGCGACATCTTCACCGACGCGACCGGCCGCGATCACGGAACCTCCATCCCGCCGCATCTCGTGCGCGAGGATGTTATCGCGGAAATCAAGGCGGGCGCCGCGCGCACCTTGGCGCCGCAACTGGCCGCCATCATCGCGCGCACGCCGCGCCCCTTCCCCAGCGCCATTTTCGATCTCGAACAGGATCGGCTGGTGTTCGGTCGGGTGGCGCTGCTTGGCGATTCCGCCTTCATCGCCCGGCCGCATATCGCGTCGGGCGTCACCAAGGCGGCCCTCGACGCGCGTAGCCTCGCCCGCTCCCTCGACGAGGAACCCGACATCGACGCCGCGTTGGCGCGTTACGAGCGCGAGCGCGTCGCCTATGGCAAGTCCATCGTCGCGCGCGCCCGTTACCTTGGCGCGCATCTCGAAGCCATGGCGAATGGCGACGCCAACACGCCCGAGCAAAATCCCGAGACGGTTCTGCGCGAATACGCCCGCGCCTAGGGAATCAGAACCACCGGCCCGGCGTGTTCGGCGCGCTCCGCGTCGATATGCGCCTGACGCGCCTCGCCGAGCGGATAGGTGCGCGCGGCGACGGTTTTCAGCACGCCCTTTTCAACAAGAGCGAAGAGTTCCGCGCAAAGTGTCTTAAACCGATCCGCGTCGCCCAGAAAATGGCTGACGCCGGGACGCCACATGGAGAGCGTGCCCTTCAGCGACAATTGCATGATGTCGATCGGCGGCACGTGTCCCGACGCGTTGCCGTAGTTGACCAGCGTGCCGAACGGCGCGGTGCAATCCATCGACTTCTCGAACGTGTCCTTGCCGACGCCATCCAGAACGGCGCGCACGCCGGCGGGAACGATCTTCTTCACCGCGGGCACGAAGTCCTCCTGGCGATAAAGGATCGTGTGATCGGCGCCATGCTCGCGCGCGATGCGCGCCTTCTCGTCATTGCCGACCGTTCCGATGACAACCGCGCCAAAATGCTTGCACCATTGAGTCAGGATAAGGCCGACGCCACTCGCCGCCGCGTGGATCAGCACGTGGTCGCCACGCTCGGGCCGATAGATCTTGTTGACGATGTTCGACGAAGTTAGACCTTTCAGCATCACCGCGGCGGCCTGAACATCCGAGATGCCGTCGGGCAGATGCGCCAGCCGCGACGCGGGCACGTTGCGCTCCTGCGCGTAGGCGCCGGTCTTGGCGAAAAAGCCCGCGCCGACACCCACATAGCCGACGCGATCGCCAATCTTCACCTCGGTCACGCCGGGGCCAACCGCGATCACGACGCCGGCCGCCTCGTTGCCGGGGATCAACGGCATCGGCAGCGGGTCTTTCTGATAGAAGCCGCCGCGGCGAATATTGATGTCGGAGAAGTTCAGCGCAATGGCCGTATGACGCACGCGCGCCTCGCCCGGCCCCGGCGGCGGCAATTCGATGTCCTCCCAGCTCAGCACTTCCGGCCCGCCGTGGGAGTGGATACGCATCGCCTTCATGCTGAAAGTCTCCGCTTGTTTTCTCGTGCCCGCGATCTCAAGCATGCGCGCCCGCGGTTTGACAAGACGATCGCGTTCAGCGCCGGGCGAGCGCCTCCACGGCGGCCCTGGCGAAACTCGGATCAAGCGCGTCGTCGACCGTGATCTTGCCTTCGATCAGCCCCTCGGCGCGAAAAATCTCGAAGTCCTCCTTCAGGCTCTCGACATTGACGCGCCCGTCGTCATCGCTGGCGCTAAGATTGATCGAACGCAGGAAATCGCGATCCTTCACCGGCGTGTTGTCGGCGATGAGGCCGATGAATTCCTCCGCGTCCTTGCCCGCGAGCCTGCCATCGACAATGGCGGCGTTCTGGTCGCGGACGGCGCGCAGATAGGCGCGCATGAAGGCGAGCGCGACCGCTTTGCGCTGGGTGCGAAACCGGTCCGAATAGATCATCACGGATATCTGGTGGCCGGGGTAAATCTGGTCGTCGGTCATGAAGGCGACCGCGTAACCCTGCCGGACGGCCTCGCTGGCGAAGGGCTCGGTCGGAAACGCGACGTCGGCCGCCCCGCCCCGCAACGCGGCGATCTGCTGGGGAAAGCCGAGATAGACGCGCTCGATATCCGTCGGCTTCAGGCCGGTCATCTTGTAGAGGCGATTGAGCGTTCCCATCGCCGACGAACCCGGCGCGGCGCTCGCCACGCGCAGCCCCTTGAGATCGGCCAACGTCTTGACCCGTCCGCTGTCGATCAACTCCTTGCGCACCAGCAGTGTCTGGCTGTGGCGGCCGGGCGGCGTCGCCGACTTGTCTGCGACGATGCGGATACCGATGTTGCGCGCGATGGCGTTGTAAAGACCCGCCGAAGGCCCGCCCGCGGCCAGATCAAGCTCGCCCGAGGCCAGCGGCGCGATCATCCGCGCGGCGGAATCGAGATTGACGAACGTGACGTCCAGTCCCTCGGCGGCGAAGTACCCCCGCTTCATCCCGATGAAGAAAGGCAGGTCCGTGATCGAGAATGTCGTGCCAACCGTGACGGTCTCGGCGGCGCTGGCGACGCCCGCGTGGGGAGGCAGCGCAAGAGCCAGCAAGGCAAAAAAGCGCGCCACGGCGCCGCGCATCGCAATCGTCACGATTTCCTCCCGATTGGCGGGCGCCCGGTTGAACCGGCGCGCGTCCTCGCCCACATTGAAGTTCAATGTACCCGATCAGGCGCGCCGCGAAAGTCCCGGCGCGCGCGTGGAGAATCAGGCGTGATCCGCGCGACGGCGCATCTGCTCATCAGGTTCTATCAGTTGACCTTGTCGGCCTTCGTCGGCCGCCAGTGCCGCTATCTGCCGACCTGTTCGCAATATACGGACGACGCCATTCAGGCGCACGGCCTGTGGCTGGGCGGTTGGATGGGCGTGGCGCGCATCTGCCGCTGCCGGCCGGGAGGCGGCAGGGGTTACGACCCCGCGCCCGCGAGCCTGCCGGTCGGCGCGACGGCGTTGACGCCCTGGCGCCATGGCGTCTGGCGCCAGCCGATGGTCTGCGAACCAGCGAACCCTGATCAGGATTTGCCCATGGCCTGAATCGCCAGCGCGTACATGCGCGCGCGAACGTCGTCCGGCAGGCTTTTGAGCGCGTCGAAATAGACCAGACCCGCGTCGCAAAGGATCGCGTCCGGCAGGGGTGGGTCTGGCAGGCGACCGTCGAGCAGAACCTCGATTTCGGACTTGCCCAGGCCGCGATTGGTCAGCGCGGTCGCCAGCAGGTCGAAATCCGCGTCCGAGGGCGCCTCGCGATCGATCTTGCGCGCGCCGCCGTCGATGATCGCGGCGAGCGTGGCGTTGGCCAGATCGGCGAGTTGGCTCGCGTTGCGCGCGACGAGATCCAGAAACGCGGGGCTCGGTTGTCCCATGAGAAAATCCACGCATACCCGCTTGTCGCCGACCGCGAGCGTGGAAAGCAGACGGGCCTGCGCCTCGAACACGGCCGCCATCGCCTCGGGGCCGGCGCGGCTGGCGACAATGCCGCGATCGCGACGCAATATGCGCAAAATGTCGGAAACGTAATTGGCCGCGCTGTCCGTTTCGCCGGGCGTCGCGCCCTGCCGCGCGAGCGTGTCGAGAATACGGTTCCAGTCGGCGGGATAGGTCTGCTTGAGGCGCGCGAAGAAGCCGGCGAAAGGCTGCGCGCCGGCGAAAAGCGACTCGATTTCACCCCGGCGCGTGGCGACGGCGGCGGGCGACGGGCGCGATGGCGCGCGCGCCTCGACGGCGTCGGATCGACCCGGCGCCTCGCGTCGATGCGCGTCCTCGTAGGATTTCCACGCAAGGGCGCCAGCGAGACCCAGCGCGATCGCCAGCATCAGGATACGAAAATGATGCGCGGCGAAAAAGTCGGCCCTCATCGGCGGCGACCACACCGGGTTTCGTCCGTCGTTCCCATGCGATCCCCCGATCGACACCCGTTATCACGAACAATTCAAATGATTTTGATCGTCATGACAACCGACCATATGACGCGCGGGCGTCAAGCCGGCGCGGCGGCCCCCTGGCGGGCCTCGATCTGGCCGACGGCGTCGACGACCGCGTCGAATGTCAGCAGCGTCGAGGCATGCCGCGCCTTGTAGTCGCGCACCGGCTCGAGAACCGCGATATCGGCCCACTTGCCCACTGGCGGCGCGCCATTTTCCTTCAGCATTTTGCGAACGATTTCGCGAATGTGACGCAACTCCTCCGGCGTGGAGCCGATGATGTTGCGAGCCATGATCGATGATGACGCCTGCCCCAGCGCGCAGGCCTTCACGTCATGCGCGAAGTCCACGACCTTGCCGTCGCGCATGGCCAGATCAATGGTCACGGTCGAGCCGCAGAGGCGGGAATGCGCCGTCGCGGACGCGTCCGGCGCGGCGAGACGTCCCTGTCGTGGAATATCGGCGGCCAGTTCAAGAATGCGCTTGTTATAGACGTCGTTCAGCATGGTCGGACCTTCGTCGGCCCCCTCGCCTTTTGGTTGGAAGCCCGCCATACTATATAGGAAGAGGAGCGAAAAACGGAACCATCGGGGTTTCCGGAAGGGCAATTCAACCCGGTGACGACGCCGCGACGCGGCCAAAATTATTTCGCGCGCGTATGGTCCAGCTCTGGACCTCATGCGTATCAGTCAGGAAGCTAACCCGAAAAGGAGGCGCCACATGGACGCTGTGGTTAAGACCTTGAAGCCGTTGCATGCCCGCGCGAATTCAAACCTCGCTCCCGAACACAAGCCAACCCGCGAGGAAGCGGAAGCCGCCGTGCGCGTGCTGCTGCGCTGGGCTGGCGACGACCCGAATCGCGAAGGCCTGATCGACACGCCCAAGCGCGTCGTCAAGGCCTACGAGGAATTGTTCAAGGGATACAAGCAGGACGCGGCGGAAATCCTCGCCACCGTCTTCGAGGACGTCGAAGGCTACGACGACATGGTCCTCGTGCGCGACATTCCCTTCGCGTCCCATTGCGAACACCACATGGTGCCCTTCGTCGGCAAGGCGCATATCGCGTACTTCCCCTCCGACGGCGTGGTCGGCCTGTCGAAGCTCGCCCGCGTGGTCGAGGTTTTCGCCCGTCGGCTCCAGACGCAGGAGACGATGACCGCGCAGATCACCGAGTCGATCGACGACGCGCTTCGCCCTCGCGGCATCGCCGTGCTGATCGAGGCCGAGCACATGTGCATGTCCATGCGCGGCGTGCAGAAGCACGGGGCCTCGACGATCACGACGCGCTTCACCGGCCTGTTCCGCGACGAGCCCGCCGAACAGGCGCGGTTCTTCACCATGGTCCGCGGTATGAAGTAGTCGGCGTCAGCCGAAGGTTTTCCAGAAGAACGCCGCCGTCACGGCGAAGTTCAGGCAGGAAATCCCGATCCGCAACACCGGCACGGGAATGCGCTTGGCGATGAGCGCCCCCGTGTAGCCGCCCGCGACGCCGGCGAACAGCATCACCATCACATGGGTCCAATAGACCGTGCCGATGGCGACGAAAAATATCACCGCCGTTGCGTTGGTCAGGCCGACGATCAGCGTCCGCGCCGCGCTCATGGCGATAAGATCGCGCGCGCCAAAGATCGTCCAGGCCGCCAGCATCATCAGCCCGACGGCGCCGCCAAAATAGCCGCCATAAACGCCCAGCAGAAACTGCACGATCAGCAGGGCCGGTTTGCCCAGCGTGACGCGCGCGCGCAACCAGTCGCCAATCTGCCGGCCAAAGGCGAAGGCGATCGCGCCCATGAGCAACAACCATGGCACGAGCGCGTCGAAGGCGCGCGACGAGGTGACGATCAACAAAAGCGCGCCCACGGCGCCGCCCGCGACGCTGATACCCAGCAACAGGATCGGCGAGGCGTCGCCAAAGGCCCGGAAATCCTTGCGAAAGGCGTAGGCGCTGGCGATGGCGCCGGGAAACAGCGCGACCGTGCTGGTCATGTTGGCGGCGACGGAAGGCACGCCGGCGGCGATCAGGGCGGGCACGCTGACGAAGGTGCCGCCGCCGGCCACCGCGTTCATCGCGCCCGCGAGCAATCCGACGAAGGCCAGGAAAACATATTCGAGCATGTGCCGCCGCGCGTTGGAGTCGCTTCCCTTTTCACATGGCCTTCGCGAATATCCAAGACGCCGGCGACCGTGCTAGGAACCTCGCCAAACGGGGATTGAAGATGACCGCCACACCATTCGCGCCGCGCGGCGACAAGCGCGCCATCGAGGAAGGCTCGGCCTTCTCGCCCAAATTCGACGCCGACGGGCTGATCGTTTGCGTGACCACGGAAACGAACACCGGCGACATATTGATGGTCGCCTACATGAACGCCGAGAGTCTGCGTCTGACGATTGAAACCGGCGTCGCGCATTACTGGTCGCGTTCGCGCCAGAGCCTCTGGCGCAAGGGCGATACGTCCGGCCAGACGCAGGAGGTCGTGAGAATGCGCGTCGACTGCGATCAGGACGCGATCCAGCTTGAAGTGCGCGCGGGCGGCGACGGCAAGGCCTGCCACACCGGCCGCCGCTCCTGTTTTTACCGGCGCGTCGAGAACGCGACGGATGGCCCCCGTCTTGTCATCGACGAGGCTTGATCAGGCCGTCGCGATATATTCGCGCAACGCCCGATGCTCGGTCTCGATTTCCTCGATGTGCGTCTTGACCACGTCGCCGATCGAGATGATGCCGATCAACCTGCCGCTCTCGACGACGGGCACATGGCGAAAACGCCCTTCGGTCATCAACCGCATCACCTGACCGACGGTCTCGTGGCGGGAGGTCATGGTCAGTCTCGACGTCATATGACGCGTCACAGGCGCGTCGAGCGCGGCCGCGCCATGGTCCGCCACGGCGCGAACAATATCGCGCTCCGAAATAATGCCGCGCGGTTCGCCATCCGCGCCCGCCACCACGACCGCGCCAATGCGGCGATCCGCCAGCAGCCTTGAGGCCTCGGCGATGGTGCGATGCGGCTGGATGGTGACGACTTCGCCGCCCTTGGCGGCGAGAATACGAGCGACCGTCATGAAGACCTCCTCCCGTGAGTCCAGCGTGTCGACTGGCTGAAACGAGGATGCGCCCGACGGAGAGTCGACGCAAGCCTCCTTTCGATCAAGTCCGATCCTGCGAGGCGCGCCGCGCGTCAAACAGGGGAAACAGCAGCAAGCCCGCCACAAACCCGCCCACGTGCGCTTCCCATGCGACCGGCCCCTGCGTGATGCCGAGCGGCGCGGACACAAGGCCGAAAAGCAAATTCAGACCGAACCACATGATCAGGAACGGCAGGGCGCGACTATCGCGAAACACGCGTCCCAGCGGCATGATCGGTCGCTGGAAGGGTTCATCCCCCGTATCGCCAAGCGCGCCGCCCAGGCCCAGTGGCGCGCCCGGCTGAAAGATGAATCGCGTCGCCGCCGCCATCGCGCCGGAAACGGCGGCCGAGGCGCCAATGACCGGCGACAGATCGAAGCGATGCAAGAGCCAGTGAAGCGCCGCGCCCGCGACCGCGGTCACGATGAACAACAGCAGGAAACGCATGCCGCCGACGCGCCGCGCCACGGGCGACCCGAAGGCGACGAGCCAGAGACAATTGACGCCACAGTGGGCCCAGTCGGCGTGCAGGCCCGCGTAGGTCAGCAATGTCCACCATTGCGGCGAGCCATCGCCAAGGAAATATCGCGCGGCGTTCTCCTGACCCGCCGCGTTCGGCCCCGCGAAAGTGGAAAACACATCGGCCACGCCGGCGGGATCGAAGGAAAAGGTCAATCGCCCCGGCACGAAGGCGAAGGTGGAAAGCAGCCACCCGTCGAGTTCATCGGTCGCGAAATATTCCCGGTAGCCATGAATCGCGACGAGAATGGCGACAATCGCCAGCACCACGGCGGGCACGTTGAAAATCGGCTGATCGCGCACCTGAACTCCATCGACGCGGCGCGCCCGCCGGTATTCGCGCGGATCGCGCGACGGCGGGGCAACCCGCGTATGTCACTGGATACTATGCGGGCAATGAAAAAGGGAGGGCCGGAGCGGACCCTCCCTTATTCAGATCGACCAATCGACTCGTCGTATTCGCCCTCGCCGAATGCCCTGCGCATCCCGACGTTGGGGTCGACGCGCCCTGTCCGGAGCAAAACCGGCCGCGCAACCCTTTTTCCGATCGAGCCGACGTCCCTGCTGGGGGGCCGCGACAACATCTTCTGCACGTTTCGATCATGCGGCGCGCGCGCTCCCCGCGCAACACAATCCCGAACATAAGGTTAATTTGAACGGGCGAACTTGCCGGTCGCGTTAAAGTTTCCTGGCACGCGAATGGCTCCGCTCGGCGCGAACCGGCGCGGATCCCTTGGATTGGCGCCAAAATCCGACATGCGGACGGCCGAGCGCCGTCAAGGGCGCCGAAATGAAACAACCGGGAACGCGCAAGTTGTTCAACTATTGGGACAAACTGCGAGGCGAGCGCACCGCGCCCGAACGCGAGGACATTGATCCCGCCGCCATCCGAAATCTGTTGCGCGATACCTTCATTCTGGAGGTCGACCGCCGCCGCACCCTGCCCGTGCGGGTCGCGGGCGGTCGCATCTCGTCGCTTTTCATGCGCGAACTCAAGGCCGTCCCCTTTCCCGACCTGTTTCAGGAAGAGGATCAAGACAGCATTCGCGCCATCGTGGAGTCCGTGATTGACGATCCGACGGCCGCCATCGCTGGTCTGCGCGCGGGGCCCTCGGAACGCGCGCGTCTGGATTTGGAATTGATCCTTCTACCCTTGCGACATCGCGGCAAAACGCACGCGCGTCTGCTTGGCGCGATGACTCCGGCGACGACGCCCGGCTGGTTGGGCCTGATTGAAAGCGCGCCGCTGCGGCTCGTCTCGCTTCGGATCATTCGCGAGGAAAATCTTCGCGCCATCGCCGTTCAGCCGGAACCCGAGCCTTCGGTCGAAACACTGCCATCGCCGGCTCCACGGGGCCGCGATTTCACGTTGCGAGTCGTGCGCGGCGGACTCGCGGGTTGATCCGCGAGTAAAACAAACAAAAACTATTGGTGAACGCGCTAAGCCGACATTAACAGTTGCCAAGTAATAAAGAGCGGAGGTTTCCCTGCGGATGCGAGGATGAAGACATTGGCCGCTGCGACTGCGATGGTGACGGCGGAAGACTTGCTGGCAAGAGTGCGCGACCGTCGCCGTCACCAGCGCGTCAAGGTCACGCTGCTCGGCCGCTACATGCTTGAAGACAGGCGTGAATTTCCCTGTCAAACGATTGATATGTCGCCCGGCGGCGTGGGTCTTTTCGCGCCCGTCAAGGCGCCCGTCGGCTCGCGCATCGTCGCCTATCTCGACGACATCGGCCGAATCGAGGGCACCGCGGTCCGTCATTTGCCGAATGGATTCGCGCTCCAGCTCAACATGACGGCCGCCAAGCGGGAAAAACTCGCCGACCAACTGACCTGGCTGGCGAACCGCCATGCCCTTGGCCTGCCCGAGGATCGTCGTCACGAGCGTATCGCGCCGCGCAATCCACGATCGACAATGATTTTGTCCGACGGCGGCGAATATATCGTCAAGTTGATCGACGTCTCGCTCTCCGGCGCGGCGATCAAATGCGACACGCAACCGCCGCTGGCTTCCATCATCACCATCGGTCAGACGAAGGGCCGCGTCGTGCGCCACATCGAGGGCGGCATCGCCATCGAATTCCTGCGCATGACCCCCATCGAAAAGTTCGACGAGAATATCCGGCTCTGATCAGCCCCTGGCCGTCGGATCATACGGCGCGAGACCAGCCGCGAACCGCTTGTAATTGCGAACGTAGCCCTCGGCCGCCCGGCCAAAGGCTGCCACCGCCTCCGCGTCCAGCGTTCGGGCGACGCGCGCCGGCGCGCCCACGATCAGGGAATTGTCGGGAAACGTCTTTCCCTCCGTCACCAGCGCGTTGGCGCCGACGAGGCTGTTCCGCCCGATGCGCGCGCCATTGAGGATCGTGGCGCCCATGCCGATCAGCGAATGCGCGCCAATGACGCAGCCGTGCAACGTCACCCGATGGCCGATGGTGCAGTCCTCGCCGATATCGAGCGGAAATCCCAGGTCCGTGTGCATCACGCAGCCGTCCTGCACGTTCGAGCGCGCGCCGATCGTGATCCACTCGTTATCGCCGCGCAGCACCGAGCCAAACCACACGCTGGCATCCTCCAGCAGGCGCACGCGGCCGATGATCGTGGCGTCCGGCGCGATCCAGTAGCGGCCATTCGTCGGCAGATCGGGCCCCTGCCCGTCGAGTGTGTAAATCGGCATCGCCTGGCCTCGCCGCGCAAGGGGAAGGAACGCGCGCCGAACCGAGCGGGCGCGCGCTATAGTCATCGCCGATTCGAGGTTCGATGGGAACGCGCATGGCCGCACGCATGATCGCCACCGTGGCGGCGCTGGGGTTCGCAGCCGCGATGGCGGCGGGCGGCTGGACGCTTTATCAGGCCTTCAAAGGCGACAGGGCGCGCGGATCGGGCATGGCGACGGCGCAACTGGGCGAGGTTCGCGTGCGCTACGATCCGGCCTACGGCCGCTCGACGGAGGACCGCGATGGCGGCCGGCTCGACCGGCTCGACATCGCCATGCGACTGCCCGGCTTCGAGCCAGCTGGCGCCGACACGAAATCGAAGCCGGAAAACCTCGTGTTCATCCGGATCGAGGCGGCGGACGGCTCGCTCGCGCCTGAGGAGCGCATGGACAAGCTCTACGTGCGCTTTCTGGAGCCGGAACAATGGACACACCCGGCCGGGCTGGTCATGCGCCGGTTCGAACCAGGCAGTCCCTACGAGCGCGAGGAGCTCTATTTCGCTCCGCCGGAAGGCCGATTGTTCACCGCGCGCTGCACGCGCCCGGCGCAGCCGCCCGACGGCATCCCCGAAACCTGCATCAGCGATATCAGAACGAGCGGACTGGATGCGCATATCAGGTTCGCGCCGGACGCCCTGCTCGACTGGGAACGCCTCGTCGGCGTCGTTCGGGCGTTGCTGGAGCGCATGACGCGGTGAAAAAATCGCCGCGCCGGCGCGCGATCACATGTCCTCGAGATCGAAATCCAGAACGGCGATCTGCAGGGTGTAGGATGAGCCCTTGGCGTCGTCGGCGGAAATAACGCCGAGGAAATCCTCGCCGTTGTTCAGTTCAACCGAGTCCTGCTTCCGGCCGCGGGAAACGATCGTCAGCGAATCGGCCTCGAACAGGCGGCGCAGATATTCCTGCAACACTTCGCGTCCAACCGGAATTTTCATCTCGAAGGCGAAGG
Source organism: uncultured Hyphomicrobiales bacterium (assembly GCA_903861645.1). Taxonomy (GTDB): domain Bacteria; phylum Pseudomonadota; class Alphaproteobacteria; order Rhizobiales; family Beijerinckiaceae; genus Terripilifer. Next base: position 53,791 of record CAIOVE010000007.1, on the reverse strand, counting down.
AACGGTCGCCATCCTCGTCGTCGACGGTGATGTTCGCGATCTTGCGCTCGCCCAGATGAACCGCCGCTGCCTCCGTATTCTTGGGATCGAGCGTCACCCGGATGGTTTCGTTGCTGAAGGATTTGCGCACGAAAGCCTGAAGCTTGCGCAGTTCCGTCTTGTCCATGCCCGGCGTCCCGATCAATTGCGTGAGAAGCCCGCTGGATACGGGAAAAGCGCCGCCCCCGCAAGGCGAGGGCCAGCGCGCCTATGGCTCGATTTTTTTCGCCAGGATTTGATCCATCGAATGCGCGGGCTCGGCGCAGCCAGCCTCGCCAACCACGCGGGCCGGCACGCCAGCCACCGTCTTGTTGTGCGGCACGTCGCTGAGAACGACCGAGCCCGCGGCAATGCGCGCGCAATGGCCGACCTCGATATTGCCGATGATCTTGGCGCCGGCGCCGATCAGCACGCCGTGGCGGATCTTGGGGTGGCGGTCGCCGCGCTCCTTGCCGGTGCCGCCCAGCGTCACGCCATGAAGAATGGAAACATCGTCCTCGATGACGGCGGTCGCGCCCACGACCAGACCGGTCGCGTGATCAAGGAAAATGCCCTTGCCGAGACGCGCTTGCGGGTTGATGTCGGTCTGGAACACCTCGGACGAGCGGCTTTGCAGCCAAAGCGCGAAGTCGGTGCGGCCCGCCTTCCACAGCGCGTGGGCGAGCCGATGGGTCTGGAGCGCGTGAAACCCCTTGAAATAGAGCAAGGGCTCGATGAATCGCATGCAGGCGGGATCGCGGTCGACCACCGCCGTCAGGTCCGCGCGGATGGCCTCGCCCATGGCGGCGTCGCGCGACAGGGCTTCGAGAAAGGCGTGCCGGATGAGATCGCCGGGCACGTCCTGATGATCGAGGCGGTTGGCGATGCGATGAACCACGGCGCTTTCGAGCGTGTCGTGGTTGAGCACCGTCGTCATGACGAAGCCCGCGAGTTCCGGCTCGCGGCGAACGGATTCCTCCGCCTCGACACGGATGCGCGCGAAGACCGGATCGGTCTTGCCAAACCCGATCACGCGGGCGGAATGATGAGACGCCATGCGAAACTCCCGAACGACCAGAACAAACTACCACAAAACAGCCGACGGGACGATGGCCCTCAGGGCCGGGCGGTCAGGAAGTCGAGCGCGCCTTGCTTGAACACCCTGTCGCCCACCGCCAGATTGTGATCACGGCCGGGAATATCAAGGGCTTGCGCCCGGGGATTGAGCGCCGCCAGCGCATGCGGGTCGCCGGCGATGGCGTCCTTGGTGCCAATCGCCACCAGCAACGGACACGCGATGCGGCCGAAGTCCGCCGCGCTCATCATCTGGCGCGCGCCGCGGATGCAGGCGGCCAGCGCCCGCCGGTCGTTGCCATTGGCGTCGGCGAAGGCCCGGAACATGCGCTGCGTCGGGTCCGTCAGGCTTTCGAGGGCCGGCGCGTCCATGGCGTCGGCGATGCCAAGCGGCAGGCTCGACGCCGACACGAGATGCTGCCCGAGGCCGCCCAGAATGGCCGACCGCACGCGCGCCGGATGGGCGAGCGCCAGAAAGGCCGTGATCCGCGCCCCCATGGAATAGCCCATGACGTCGCAACGCTGAACGCCCAGATGATCGAGCAGCGCCCGCGCGTCCTCGGCCAGCACGGGCAAGGCGTAGCTTTCGGGGTCGTGCGGCTTGTCGCTCTGCCCGTGACCGCGATTGTCGAGCGCGATCACCCGACGACCCGCGTGCGTCAGGGTCTTGCCCCAAAGCGTGTTCATCCAGTTGACGGCGTGATTTGACGCGAAACCATGGATCAGCAGGATGGGCTCGCCGACGTCATCCGTCGTGGGCGCCATGTCGACATAGGCGATGCGCACGCCATCGTGGGTGAAGGAGTTCATGGGCGGTCTCGTTCCGGCGATTGTTCGCGGGCTTATAGAACGGCGATGGGGCCGCGCCAAACGGCCCGTCGAACACTTTCGTAAGCGCCATGCGTTACAGTCGCATAGGTTAACTTGTCGCGTTGCGCGTATTGATTCCCAACCCTAGTCTGCGATTCGCGGACCGATCCAGGAGACGACGATCCATGCGGCTTACCTTCGGTTCCCTAGCCCTTGCCATTGCCCTCGCGACCTCGCCCCTTTCCGCCATGGCCGCGAGCTGCGGCGGCGATTTCGGCGCCTGGCTCGCGCAAGCCAAACAGGAAGCCGCCGGCCGCGGCATCGGCGCGCGCGGTCTCGCCGCGCTCGAAGGCATGACGCCCGACCCGGCGGTCATTCGTAAAGACCGCGGACAGGGCGTCTTCCGCCAGACCTTCGAACAGTTCGGCCCGCATCGCGTGGCGCCCCTGCTCAACGCGGGCGCGAACAAGCTGCGCGCCATGGGCTCCTTCTTCGACAGTCTGGAGAGCCAGACCGGCGTTCAGGGCCCGGTGCTCGTGGCGATATGGGGGCTGGAAACCAGCTTTGGCGCGGTGAACGGCGAATTCGGCACGATCCGCTCGCTGGTCACGCTTGCCTACGATTGCCGCCGCACCGATCGCTTCCGCGCCGAACTCTTTGACGCGCTGAAGATCGTCGACGCCGGCTACATGACGCCCGCCGCGATGCGCGGCGCCTGGGCGGGCGAGATCGGCCAGACCCAGTTCATGCCCTCGTCCTATCTCAAGTTTGGCGGCGGGCGCGACCTGATCCATTCCTCGCAGAACGCCCTGTCGGCGACCGCCAATTACCTGCGCGGCTACGGCTGGTCGAAAGGCGCTGGCTGGGAGCCGGGCCAGCCGAATTTCGCCGTCATCAAGGAATGGAACAAATCCGATGTCTACGCCCGCACCATCGCCTATTTCGCGACGCGGCTAAGCCAGATGGTTCATTGAACGCCTGAAAACAAATACGGGGAGCATAACGTGTCCAGGGAACTTCCGATTCTCGTTGTCGGCGCCGGTCTTGGCGGCGCCGCCGCCGCGCTGGGCCTCGCCCGCAAGGGCTTCGCCGTCCGTCTGATCGAGGAGGCGTCGGAACTCGGCGTCATCGGCTACGGCATCCAGCTCGGCCCCAACGTGTTTCCGATGTTCCGGGAACTGGGGATCGAGAAGGAGGTTCTCGCCAATTCCCACTTCCCGCCCAACGTGATGATGCTCGACGCCCAGACGGCCGAAACCATTTCGGAAATGCCGACGGGCGCGGGCTTCGTCGAACGCTTTCACGACCCCTACGTGGCGATCCATCGCGTCGACCTGCACCGCTGCCTGCTCGACGCCTGCAAGAAACTGCCAAACATCGAGATCATGACCTCGACCGCCTTCGCGCGCGTCGAGGATCTCGGCGACCACGTCAGGATGACCACGACCGATGGCCGCGTCATCGAGGGCCTCGCGCTGATTGGCTCCGATGGCCTCGGCTCGGCGGTTCGCCGTCAGTTCGTCGGCGAGGAAAAGCCCGTGCCGATCGGCTATGTCGCCCATCGCACGATCGTGCCGATGGACAAGGCGCCAGAGCGCGTGCGCCGCAAGGAAGTCATCCTGTGGGCCGGCGACGGCTTCCACATCGTGCAGTATCCGCTGCGCCAGGAAAGCCTCTTCAACATCGTCGCGGTGTTCCGCACGGAGAACATCTACGAGCGCGCCGACGAGGACACCTATCGCTCCGTCCTGATGAAAACCTACGCCAACGCGCATCCCATCATGCACGACATGCTTCGCATGATGGACCTCAAGCGACGCTGGGTCATCGCCGACCGCGAACCCATTCGCCACTGGAGCCATGGCCGCGTCACGCTGCTCGGCGACGCCGCACACGCGACATTGCAATCCTTCGCGCAAGGCGCCTGCATGGCGATCGAGGACTCAGTCGTGCTGGCGCGCTGCATCGAATTGTCGAAGGGCGATTTCGCCGCGGCTTTCCAGCGCTACGAAAAGGAGCGCGTGCTGCGCACCGCCCGCATCGTGCTGGAATCCCGTTCGCTCTGGCAATTCTATCATGTCGGCGGCGTCGCGCGCGACGTGCGGAACGACATCGAGTCGCGCAAGACTCCGAAGGACATGTACGATTGCGTCGCGTGGATTTACGACGGCGTGAAATTGCCCGAGTCGCTTTGAGCGGCCGCTCGGCTGGTTGACAAGGCGCGCTCCGCCGGATGAGATTTCGCGAAATCATCCGGGGGAGGCGCGACATGGGCAGGTTAATCGCGGGAATCGCGGCGGGCATGTTGCTCGCGCTTGGCGGCCCCTTGGCGAACGCCGCCGAAATCAAGTTGATCAGCTCCGTCGGCGTGCGCGGCGTGATGGAAACGCTCGTCCCAGCCTTTGAAAAATCCAGCGGCGTGAAGGTCAACGTCGTGTTCGGTTCGGCCGCGGCCCTGAAGGCCAAAATCGATGGCGGCGAAACCTTCGATGTCGCCGTGCTGTCGCCGGCGCAGATCGACGACGCCATCAAGCAAGGCAAGGCCAGTGGACCCCGCGTCGACATCGCCATGGCGGGCTGCGGCCTCGCCCTGCCGGCGGGCGCGTCGACCCCCGACGTGTCCTCCGACGACAAGCTGAAGGCCTTCCTGCTCGGGGCTAAATCGATTTCCTACAGCGATCCGGCGCTCGGCGGTTTCAGCGCGGTGTATTTCGCCAAGCTGATCGCCCGGCTCGGCATCGCCGACGAACTCAAGGCGCGCACGACCTATGTCCAGCCCGGCGAGGGCGCGAGCCTGGTCGCCAAGGGAACGGCGGAGGTCGGCGTCGGCCTGCTCAGCGAAATCGTGCCCGTCAAGGGCGTTCGCGCCGTGCCGCTGAAACCCGATGATCCCGCGACGTTCAACGCCTTCGCCGGCGCGCAAGGCGCGGGCGCGGCGGGCGCCGAGGCCGGCAAGGCGTTGATCGCCTATCTCCGCTCGCCGGCGGCGCGCGATATCTTCGTGGCGCAAGGCATGACGACGCCCTGATCCCGCGGCGTCGCGGCCTCTGTTCAAACCGCCGGCGCTGGCCTATGAACGCCCCGACAGGCTTTCGGGGATCGATCATGTCCGCTGACCATTCGACGCCGCATTACCACAACCAGCCCGGCGTGCGCGCCGTGCGCGTGGGGGCGAAGGAATTCATGTGCATCGGGGCCCTGCCGCCCTTCGATCATCCGCATATTTTCATCGACATGGGCGACGCGCCGGAAGCCATCTGCCCCTATTGCTCGACTCTCTACACGTTCGACGCCAGCCTGCATGGCCACGCCGATCCCGCCGCCTGCGAGTGGTCGCCCCAGGCGGCCTGATCGCACCGTTCCTCGCACGGCGGGTCCGCTGCCTTGGCTGAACCCCTTCACGCGGCAATCGCCGGCGGTGGCGTTGGCGGACTGACCGCCGCGCTGGCGCTGGCGCGCGCTGGTCTGCGGGTGACGCTGTTCGAGCGCGCGCCCGCCTTCGAGGAGGTTGGCGCCGGCCTGCAACTCGCCTCCAACGCCACGTCGCGGCTGCGCGCGCTCGGCGTTCTCGACCCCGTTCTGCGGCTGGGCCTGGCACCCGAGCAGTTGCGCATCCGCCGCGCGCGCGATGGCCGCGATCTCGCCCGCCTGCCGCTCGGCCCCATCGCCGAATTGCGCTGGGGCACGCCCTATATCGTCATCCACCGCGCCGATCTGCTGCGCGCGCTGGTCGAGGCCTGCGCCGCCGAGCCGGCCATCACGTTGCTGACCGGCGCCACGGTGATGGGCTTCGCCGTGGCCAACGGCGGCGTCGAGATCGGCGCCCGACGCGGCAATGAAAACATGCGCGTCGAGGCCGACGCGCTGATCGGCGCGGACGGCTTGCGCTCCCACCTGCGCGAACGCATCGGCCTAGGCCTCTCCGACCAGCCGGCGTGGTCGGGCCGCGTGGCCTGGCGGGCGCTCGTGCCGACCGGCGACGCGCCGCTGTTCGCCCGAAAGCTCGAAACCGGGCTTTGGCTCGGCGCGAGGGCGCATCTTGTCCATTATCCCGTTCGGCAAGGCGAGTTGATCAATATCGTCGCGATCACGGAAGGCGACTGGCGCGCCAACGACGCGCCCGACCTCTGGAATATCGCCGGCGCCGGCGCCGCCATGGCGCCCAGCTTCGCCCGTTGGCACGCCGACGCGCGGGGCCTGATCGCCAGCGCCAGTGACTGGCGACGCTGGCCGCTGTTCGACCGGTCGCCCGCCCGTCGCTGGACGATCCCACGCGTCGCGTTGCTCGGCGACGCCGCTCACCCGATGTTGCCGTTTCTGGCGCAGGGCGCGGCGCAGGCCATCGAGGATGCGGGCGCGCTCGGCGACGCCTTCGTCCGACATGGCGCTGACATCGACGCGGCGCTCGCCGCGTACCAGTCGGCGCGGGTCGCCCGCGCCGCGGCGGTGGTGATGACATCGCGCCGGCAGGGCGCGATCTATCATATGAGCGGCCCCATGGCCGTGGCGCGCGACCTCGTCATGGGCCAGATGAGCCCCGCGCGCATGCTGGCGAAAATGGATTGGCTCTACGGCGATCCCGCTACGGATGCACGTCCTCGGTGAACCAATCGGTCGGCAGATCGTGGCCGAGCCCCTGCTCGCGAGCCTTGCGATGGACCACCGCGCCCGCCGCAGCGAATTGATAGCCAAGACCGAGATTATTGAGGAAACAGGTGATCTCGTCGGGCCTTTCGCGTCCGACGATTTCACCCGCGATCAGCTGCGGCAATGTCGGCAGGCTGGCGAAATCGATACCGGCGGCGAGTCCCCATCCGCGTTCGCCGCCGTGCTCGGGCACGTCGAGATCGCGCGTCGCCACCAGCATCGGCTTGTCATCATGCGTGTGCACGACCACGCGGTCGCACCGCGCGACGGCCTTTTCCTCGATCTCCGGTCGCTTGATCGACGTCAGGTGCGCGCCCGGTTCAAGCCATTGCTCGAAAAACACGGCATCGATTGTGTTGGTGGCGCACATGACAATATCCGCGCCCGCGATGGCCGCCTCGGGCGAGTCCACGGGAATACACTCAACGCCAAGCTCGGCCGTCATGTCCGCGCAGAACTTCTCGCGGTTTTCGCGCGTCGGACTGTGGCAGCGAATGGCGGTTATGCCGCGCGCGACGCAGGCCGCGGCGAGTTGCGTTCCCGCCTGCCAGCCAGACCCCAGAATGCCCACGGTTTTCGCGTCCGCGCGCGCCATGTATTTGACGCCGAGCCCGTTCGCGGCGCCAACGCGAATACGCTGCATGACGCCATCGGGCATGATCGCGAGCGGCTCGCCCGTCTCGCTGGAAAACAACAAGACGAGGCCGGTATAGCGACCGCCCGGCGCGGCGGGCGATTTCACGCGCCGCATGGAATTGCCGATTTTTGGCCAGGTGATGATGTCGGAGTTGATGCGCACCGCGCCAACGCCGAGTTTCGGAATCACGCCATCCATCGACTTCAGCGAATACAACGCTTCGTCGTCGCGCCCCGACGGCGCGACGCTGTCGGAACGCGTGCGCGAGATTCCGCGGCCATGCGCGAGTTCGCGATAGGCGTCCTCCAGACAGTCCATGCAGTCAGGCATCGTCAGCAGCTTGCCGACATCGTCATTGGACAAAATGAGGGTCATGGACGTTCTCCCCGCTTTTGTTTGACTGAATGGCAGGTCGCGGCCATCGGCGCAACGACCGATCGCGCGACGCGTCAAATGCGCTATGCTACGCATCGAGGACCAACATTGCCGGGAGGAATTGCGTGCAAAAGAGCGACATCGTGGGGACGTGGCGCGGCGCGGGCCAGAAGAATTTCAGGGCCGATGGAACGCTCGCCAGCGAAAAGAGCGCGGACGCGCCGGGCTATCTGCTCTACACGCCCGAGGGCCACGTCATGGTGCTTGCGACCGACCCGCGCGGCGTCGCGACCGGCGATCCCGCTAGACTCACCGTCGAGGAAAAAGCGAAGGCCGCCGACGGATGCGTCGCCTATTTCGGAACATTCGAACTGCGCGGCGACGACGTGCTGCATCATATCGAGGTCGCCCTGTTCCCCGGCTGGGTCGGCAAAACCCGCGTCCGGCACGCCCGCATCGACGGCAAGCGCATGACCTTCGTCACGGATCCGGAAGCCGATGGCGGCTACAGCCATATTTTCTGGGACCGACTCTGATAGGCAACGGTCTGTGCTTTTGCGGCGAGCGGCCATGTCGGGGACAAGTGTCATTAAACGCCTGACATTCGCCTCGACGACGCTCGGGCGTGACTGGCGTTATATCGTCCTCGCGCCAACGGACGACACGAAACGATATCCGGTCATTTATCTCCTGCATGGCAATTACGGATCGCCCGACGACTTCATCGACGCCGGCGCGTTGCAACAGACGGTCGACCGGCTGATCGCGGCGGGCGACATGCCCCCCGTCGTCATCGCCATGCCCGACGGCGCCTCCTCGTGGTACCTCGACCATGAAACCACGCGCATGGAAACGGCGCTCGTTTCGGAATTCATCCCGCGCATCGAGGCCACCGAACCTGTTGCAAACAGCCCGGCTAGTCGTTTCATCGGCGGCATTTCCATGGGCGGCTACGGCAGCCTGCGACAGGCGCTGAAACGCCCGGAAATGTTCGCGGGCGTCGCTTTGATGAGCCCGGCCATATACGCCGACCTGCCCCACGCCGGCTCAAGCGCCTGGTCGGGCCGTCCCTTTTGCGTGGCGGCGCCAAGCGGCGAGCTGACATTCGAGCCGGCGCTATGGCGGCGCGAGGCCTACCCCAGTCTCATGGGCGACTATATCGCCAGGGGCAAGTTCCCGCGCTTTTACATCGAGAGCGGCGCGCAGGATGAATTCGGCATCGCCGAGGAAGCGCGACATCTTTACGATTGTCTGCGCGATCGGGGCCAGAGCGCCCGCTTCGGCCTGCGCGATGGAACCCACGACTGGCCCACGTGGAAACAGGCGCTTGGCGTCGCCCTGCCCTTCTTGCTGGCCTGCTCAAGCACAACGGCGGAAGCGCCCGTCGCCTGATGGCGCCGCCGCGCACTGGCGCCAACCGCCCCGAAGCGCTATATACGAACGAACATGCCGCAAGGCCGAGGGAACAACCTCCACAGGAGCTCGTCATGCTCGCTTCCGACGACGATATTCTCATCAAGGCGCAGGACTGGAAGGCCGCCGGCAAGGGCGTGGCCATCGCCACCGTGGTCGAAACCTGGGGCTCCGCGCCGCGACCCGTCGGCAGTCATCTCGTGATCGACGAGGACGGCAACTTTCTCGGCTCCGTATCCGGCGGCTGTGTCGAGGGCGAGGTCGTCAGCGAGGCGACGGACGTCATCGCCGACGGCAAGGCGCGCACGCTCGAGTTTGGCGTCGCCGATGAAACCGCTTGGCGGGTGGGCCTGTCTTGCGGCGGACGCATTCGCGTCTTTGTTGAACGGGTGGATTGATGCGCCTCGACCTTCTCAAGACCCTCAACGAGGAACGCAAGGCCCGCCGCGCCGCCATTCTGGTGACCGACATGGCCAGTGGCGAGCAGCGGCTCGTAAAGGGCGCGGACATCGCCGCCGATCCCCTCGCCGACCTGCTCGATCAGGCGTTGCGCGCTGGCAAGAGCCGGAGCGCGGAGCATGACGGCAAGCAACTGTTCCTGACCGTGCAGGCGCCGCCGGTGCGCATCTTCTGCATCGGCGCCGTACACATCTCGCAGGCCCTCGCGCCCATGGCGAAACTGACGGGCTTCGACCTGACGGTCATCGATCCACGCACGGCCTTCGCGACGCCGGAACGCTTCCCCGACGCGCCCGTCCTCGCGGACTGGCCGCAGAACGTGCTGCCGGGGCTCGGCCTCGACCAGTACACGGGCGTTTGCCTGCTGACCCATGATCCCAAGATCGACGACCCCGCGCTCATCGCGGCGCTCAAGGCCGAATGCTTCTATATCGGCGCGCTTGGCTCGCGAAAGACCCACGCGAAGCGCGTCGAACGCATGATGGCGGAAGGCTTCGGCGAGGACGCGCTCAAGCGCATCCACGCGCCCATAGGCCTAGACATAGGTTCGGTATCGCCCGCCGAGATCGCGGTTTCCGTGCTGGGCGAAATCATCGCCGCGTTGCGCAAGAAGCCTTTGCGCGTGGAGAAGGCGGCGTGAAATTCGGCCCGGTTCCGGTCGAAGACGCGTTGGGCGGCATTGTCGCCCACGCCGTCCGGCGCGAGGGCCTCGTCCTCAAGAAAGGCGAAATGCTCGACCAAGCGCGGATCGACGCGCTCAAAACCGTTGGCGTGACGGAAATCGTCATCGCGCGGCTCGACGTCGGCGACATTGGCGAGGATGAAGCGGCGCGGCTGCTCGCGAACGCCATCGCGGGCGCGCACTTGCGCATCGAGAAACCCTTCACCGGCCGATCCAATCTGTTCGCGGAAACCGCCGGCGTGTTGATGTTCGACACGGCCGCGCTTGACCGCGTCAATGAAGTCGACGAGCGCGTCACGGTGGCTACGCTCCCGGCGTTTCGCGCGGTCGTGGCCGGCGAAATGATGGGAACGGTCAAGATCATTCCCTTCGCCGCACCCGGCGCGGTTGTGGATCGGGCGATCGCCGCGGCGCGCCATGTCGGCCTGCGCGTCGCGCCCTACAAATCCACGCGCATCAGCGTGATCTCGACCCTGTTGCCCGGCCTGAAGCCCTCGGTGATCGCCAAGACCCTGCGCGTGATGAACGAGCGCCTCGCGCCCGCCGGCGCCGCCATCGGGCGGGCGAGCGAGGTGGCGCACGACGCCGCGCCGCTCGCGGACGCCATCAGGGCGGCCGCCGGGGACAGCGATCTCATCGTCGTGTTCGGCGCCTCGGCGATTACCGATCGACGCGATGTTATTCCGATGGCGCTCGAATTGGCGGGCGGCCAGATCGACCAGTTCGGCATGCCCGTCGACCCCGGCAACCTGTTGCTGCTCGGACATATCGGCGAGGGCGCGGGGCGCAAGATCGTTCTCGGCGCGCCCGGCTGCGCCCGCTCGCCCAAGGAAAACGGTTTCGACTGGGTGCTTCAGCGCCTGCTCGCGGGCGTGCCCGTGAACGCCGCCGACATCAGGCGCATGGGCGCCGGCGGACTGTTGATGGAAATCATCTCCCGAGGGCAACCGCGTGGCGGCGAAAGCCCGGTTGAATCGGACCACGATGGCGATGGATGACATCGCCGCCATCATTCTGGCGGCGGGCGCGTCGAGCCGGTACCGCGCGGCCGCGGGCCCCGACGGACCCAGCACGAAACTCATCGCGCGCCACGAGGGCGAGGCGCTCGTGCGTCGCGTGGCGCGCGCCGCGCTGGCCGCGAAGGCGCGCCCCGTCGTCGTCGTCACGGGCCATGCCCGGGCGGATGTCGAAACCGCGCTTGCCGGCCTGCCCGTCGCCTTCGTTCACAACGCCGATTTCGCGACAGGCCTCGCGTCGTCGCTGAAGGCGGGAGTCGCGGCCCTGCCCGCAGCGGCGCGCGGCGCGGTCGTGCTCCTCGGCGACATGCCGTTCATCGAGGCCAGCGTCATTGATCTCCTGATCGAAGGCTTCGCGAAAAGCCCCGCGGCCAGCGCCGTGGCGCCGCTGCACAAGGGCGAACGGGGCAATCCCGTGCTGATCGCGCGCGCGCTGTTTCCACGCGTGGCGGAACTCAAGGGCGATACAGGCGCCCGCGCGCTGTTGAAGGCGGGCGGCGATTCAGTGGTTGAAATCGAAACGGGCGACGCCGCCGTGACATTCGACGTGGACACGCCGGATGCGTTGCAAGCGGGAAATCAGGCCGCGCCGGCCAGCGGCAGCGACGGTTCCTCCTCGTCGCCTTGATCCATCGGACGCGCGGGCGGCATGACAAGACCGTTGGCGCAAATACGCGATATATCCGCGGCCTGCACGGGTCGCGAAAACATGTAGCCCTGCAATTCATGCGCGCCGAGCGCTTGCAGGAAGCGATGCTGTTCTGCCGTCTCGACACCCTCGGCGACGACCGTCAGTCCAAGCGAGCGCCCAAGATGGACGACGGAATGCACGATGATCGCGCTCTCGCCCGTGGCTTCCATGGACTCAAGGAACGATTTGTCGATCTTGATCTTGTCGAAGGCGAAACGCCGCAGATAGATCAGGCTCGAATATCCCGTGCCGAAATCGTCAAGCGCGAGACGCACGCCAATCGCGCGTAGATCGAACATAGCGTTTTCGGCGCCGTCGGCGTCGTCGACGATGACGGATTCGGTAAGTTCAAGCTCAAGCCGGGACGGCTCCATGCCCGTCTCGTGCAAGATGCGCTTGACCGTCGCCACAAATCCCGGATGACGGAACTGGATGGCGGAGACATTGACCGCGACCTTGATGTCCAGCCACTGTCGCGCGTCCTCGCAGGCCCGCCGCAGAACCCACTCGCCGAGTTGCAGGATGAGCCCGCGTTTCTCGGCCATGCCGATGAATTCCATGGGCGGGATGAGCCCCTTGGTCGGATGCCGCCAGCGCGCCAGCGACTCGACGCCAAGAAGCTTGCGTCCATCGATCGAAACGAGCGGCTGATACAGCAACTCCAATGCGCCACTCTCCACGGCGATGCGCAAATCCTCCTCGATGGATCGGCGGATTTCGACCTGCTCGGATAGGGCGTTCTCGAAGAAGGCGAAACGGTTCCTTCCGCCTTTTTTCGCGTTGTAGAGCGCGAGGTCGGCGCAGCGCATCAGCGTTTCGCGATCCGCCGAGTCGCGCGGGCAAATGGCGACGCCGATGGAGCCGCCAAGATATATTTCCTCGCCATTCAGATCGAAGGGTTCGCGCAGCGCGAACAAAAGCCGTTCGGCGAGAACCTCGCAGTCCGCCGGCGTTGAAACGCCGCTTTGCAGAATGGCGAATTCGTCGCCGCCAAAACGGGCGACGAGGTCCGTCGTGCGCAACTTCGATTGCAGGCGATGGGCGACGGCGATGATGATCTTGTCGCCCGCGTCGTGGCCGAGTTCGTCATTGACCGACTTGAAGCGGTCGAGATCGATGAACAGCAAGGCGAACCCGCGACCGCCACGCTCCACCTGCGCCAAGGCCGTGTCGAGCACGCGCGTGAACAGCAGGCGGTTGGCGATGCCCGAGAGCGCGTCCTGCCCCGCGAGCTTGGTCGCCGTCACCTCCGCGTCGGCCAGCTTCAGGGTCGAGCGATAGGCGAGCAAGCCGGCGAAAAGCGCCGCGAAACTCACGAGCATCGAGCCGATGTTGCCGAGCAGGCGGTCGCCCGGCTTGTCCGCGCGCCATTCGATGAACGCCGGCTGGCCGTCCAGGCCCACCGGCACCGACGACACGGACGGATCCGGCGAGGGAGTTCTGGATAGCGACAGGGTCGAAACGCCCGAGCCATAGGCGATGCGCGACAAGACCGATGCCCGCACTTCCCGAACGCCCACCACGACAAGCGCGCGCGATTCCGCGCCGGACAAGGGCAGCGCCCGCTTGCCCGCCGCGCTCAATGAGACAATCGACAGGGCGTAGCCCTGGTCGCCGACGACCAGAAAACTGCTCCTGCCCGAGAGGGTCTTGGCTGGCGCCGGTTCATCGCCCGAAGCCCGCTCGTCGCCGACGCCGCCGCGAAGCTCAGAACCAGCGGTCTCCCGATAGGTTTTCAGCATCTCCGCGACCGACGCTCGCAGGAATTCGAATTCGCCGGGAGAGGAAAACGGCGGTAGGCGCAGGGCGGCCTGCCCATCGAGGTCGATCAGGAAAATATCCTGGAACATGTTGCGGGCGGCGTCGGTGGCGGCGCGACCGCTTAGCATTTCATTGACCGTGTCCGTAAGAACATGGCCCTGTTGCGATAATTCGGTGGAGGCAGCCGCGACCAGCCGATTGCCGTCGAACAACTCCGCCTCGTGGTTGTGGTTGGCGCGTCCCCACGCAAGCACCAGCACCATGCAGACCAGCGTCAGCGAGGTGATCAGCGATATCGTAACCTGGCCCTGACTCCGGACCGTCTCCCGATTTCCGCTGAATTCCGGCAGCCGCATTCACATAGGCCCAAACCAAACATCAACGGAGGATAATCCCCTTGGGTTAAGAAGGGCTTGAACTCCCGCGATGCTTTGTAGAGGGCTTAAATGAGCTTCAGGCCCCGGAAGCTGGCATGTCCGGACCGGCCGACGATGATGTGATCGTGGACCGCGATGCCCATCGGCTTGGCGATGGCGATGATGTCGTGGGTGACCTTGATGTCCGCGGACGAGGGCGTCGGATCGCCCGACGGATGGTTGTGAACCAGAATGAGGGCGGTCGCGCCCAGCTCCAGCGCCCTGCGAACAACCTCGCGCGGATAGACTGGCGTGTGATCGACGGTGCCGACGCCCTGCACCTCGTCGGCGATGAGGAAATTGCGCTTGTCCAGGAACAACAGGCGGAATTCCTCGCGATCGGCGAACGCCATGGCGGCCCGGCAATAGTCGATGACGTCCTTCCACGAACCCAGTACCTGCCGCTCACGCACGGCGCCGCGGGCCAGTCGCCGTCCCGCCGCCTCGACGATCTTGATGTCGAGCGCCGTGGCCTCGCCCACGCCCGGCACTTCCATCAGCCGCTCCAGCCGCGCGCCGAGCGTCTCGGCGAAGGAGCCGAATTTCTTGATGAGATCCTTGGCGAGCGGCTTGACGTCGCGCCGCGGTATGGAGCGATAGAGCACCAATTCCATCAACTCGTAATCGGGCAACGCCTGATCGCCGGCCTCCAGAAACCGGGCGCGCAAACGGTCGCGGTGTCCGACGAAATGCGGCTGGTCTTCCTCGGCCTTGGGGTCGGGCGCGGAGCGTTTGCCGCTCAAGCGGCGTCCCCGCCGCGATAGGGCGGATGATGCAGGCCACGCGGCGAAAGCGTGAAAATCTCGACGCCGGTTTCGGTGACGCCGACGGTGTGCTCGAACTGCGCCGTCAGCGAACGGTCGCGCGTGACCGCCGTCCAGCCGTCGGGCAGCACCTTCACCGGCGCGCGGCCCAGATTGATCATCGGCTCGATGGTGAAGAACATGCCGGGCTTGAGCGGCGCGCCCTCGCCCCGCCGCCCGTAGTGCAGGATGTTCGGCTCATCGTGGAAGAGCTGGCCCAGCCCGTGGCCGCAGAAGTCGCGCACGACCGAGCAACGCTCACCCTCGGCGAACTCCTGAATGGCGGCGCCGATATCGCCCGTCGTGGCGCCCGGCTTGACCTCGGCGATGCCGCGCATCAACGCCTCGTAGGTCACTTCGACCAGGCGCTCGGCCCGCCTTGGAACCTCGCCGACGAGATACATGCGACTGGAATCGCCATGCCAGCCGTCGAGGATGAAGGTGACATCGATGTTGACGATATCGCCCTCGCGCAAAGGCTTGGCGTCGGGAATGCCGTGGCAAACGACGTGGTTGATCGACGTGCAGATGGACTTGCGAAATCCGCGATAGCCAAGCGGCGCGGGATAGGCGCGGTTGTCCATCGCGAAGCCAAAAACGAATTCATCGAGGGACGCGGTCGTCACGCCGGGTCGCACGCGCTCGACGAGCAAATCAAGCGCCTCGGCGGCCAAACGCCCGGCATTTCGCATGCCCTCGAAGGCTTCGGGGCCGTGCAATTTGATCTGGCCGGTCTTGCGACCCCGAGCGGCCGTTGCTTCCACGAAGGTCATCAAAACTCCAGAAAATCTTTCATTCGCTCGGCGTCATGAACGCGCGAGACCGCCAGCGACCCGAAATCCGGACGGGAGTTTCGCGCACCGGGGTCTAATTCGCAAATTCGAGCCGGTCGTCCAGATCGATCCTCGTGAAATCGTCCATCCATGCGGAAACTTCAAGTGTCCAGACGCCCGCGACCGGCACAAAAAGCCCATCGATTTCGAACGCCCCATCCACCGCCCGCGCCTGAACGACTTTTTCCTCGATGGAGCGGTCGACCGGCGACAGCGTAAGGGTCACCTCCCGCGGCGCGATGGGCGCGAAATCACCATCGAGCAGGTCGATATGAACGCGGTTGGCGCCGACACGGCCCGGCGATAGCGTCAGCGTGGCCATCAAATGCTCTCCGTGGACATGGACCATGCGGGTCGCAGGTGGCGCGGCGGCCGCGAGCGCGCGCGGCGGCGGGGTGAAACGCCAGGCCGAAACGAGACCCAAAATCAATATCGCGACCAGGAACTCGGCCGTGATCGCGCGCCCGATCAGGCGCGCGGGGCCATCGCCGGATCGCGCGACGGCGGGCGTGACGACCAGAAGGTTCGCGCCAGCCAGCGCCAGCAAAGCCAGAACAAGCGCCAGCTTCGCGGAAAGAATTTCCCCATAGGCGGTGGCGGCCATGCGCGCGAACGCATCCAGCTGGACATTCGCCAGCAAGACGCCCGCGACGATGAGCGCCGGCACAACGACCAGACCGTGCGATGAAAAACGCTTCAACGCGCCCGCCAGCAACGGCGAGCGCGCGCGGACGAGCCAGAGCAAGGGCCAGAACGCGCCAACCCAGATGGAAACGCCCGCCACGTGGAGGAAAACCGCCGGGCGCGTCAGCCATTCGGGCCGGGCGGCGGACGCGTGTCCCGTGCTGGCGAACGATCCCGCCAGCAGCGCCAGCGAAAGCCCGGCCAGAAACCGCCGCCACCCAAGTCCACGGGCCGCGAGAGAACCCGCGCCAAGGAGCGCCGCCGCGACAGCCAACGCGATGGCAAGACCGAACAAGCCGCCAGCGCCCGCGCGCCACGGCGGCAAGGACGCCAGCGCGGACAGCGGCTGGTCCAGCAGATCGAGCCCTTGCAAACCAATCGAAATGCAAGCCGCGAGGCCACCCAAGGCGAGCATCGCGCCGATTTGCCTCGACAGCGGCCGCGTCGCGGCGGCGGGCGCGACCCACCCCAGAAAATAGACGCCGCCGACGCCCGCGATGAGCCCGGAGAGTTGCAGCAGCCGCAGCGCCCAGATCGCGCCCGCGCGCCAACGATCGCCTTCGGACCGGGCGACGCTCGCGCCACCGGGCATCCCGATGGAAAACGCGACGACCCCGCCCACGGGATGCCCATCCGCCGAGACGATCCGGTAACTCAGGGTCTGCGTGCCCCTCGGCAGTTCGGCCGGCGGCGTGATTGTGATCGTTTCGCCGCTTGGGACAGCGTTCAGCCCGTCGTGCGCGCCGCCCGCCGCGTCGATCAGCTTGAACGCCAGCGGCGACACCGACTCGTTGAATCGCAGCACCACCGACGCCGGCGGCGCGCGAAGGATCGCGCCATCGGCTGGATCGCTGGCGACTAGAGAGGCGTGGGCGCTGGCGCCGGTCGCCGACGCGATCAGCCCAAGCACGAAGAGGAGAATGGCGAAAGCGCGCATGGCGATGAACGGACGCGGCGAACCGCGCCCGTTGTGATCCGTCAGCGGATCTTGCCCAGTGTCAGGACCAGTCCTGGCGCGGGCGACTTCAGATCGTGGGCGGATTTGCCCTCGGCGGGAATGTCGACCCAGCGCTCGGCCCCCGTTTCGCAATCCTGCACGGTCGGAAAATAGAGGGTTGCTCCCGCCTTCAGATCGCTGGCGATGGAGCCGGTGAAAACGAACTCATCGTATTGATCGTCGGGCAGCCGCCCCCCGCTCCATGAGATTTCCTTCACGCCCTCGGAAATCTTGCCGTGCTGGAGTTCGTAGGTTTTCTCGTATTTTCCCTTGGTGGTTTCCAGCGCCCATCCGGGTTTGGGCATGGGCTTCACGCCAACCATGCCCTCGGGGATGCGTATGCGCACGCGGATTGTCGCCGATCCGGCGCAGCCGTGCGGAACGCGCATGACCGCCTTGTAGGACGAGCCAACGGCGGCTTCCTGAGCCTCAAGCGTAGCGTGCGCGAGAGCCGCCGCGGACACGCAAAGGCCGGAAATGACAATAGACGCGCCAAGGGCGCGGGTGATCGAGCTATACATGATGTGATTCCAGTGGAGTTGAAGCGGCGTTTGGATGCGCCGGGCGTTCAAGGTCTCTTACTGGAATCGGGGCGGGCCCCGCTGGGCGCGCGGCGCGCCCCAGGCTTCGGCGGGCGGCGGGCCCCTGATGTGTTCGACGCCGACGAAAACATCGATGTTTGAACGGCGCGCGATCGGCTCGATGCGCGCCGGCGCATCAGGCGGCGCTAGCGCCGCGGGCGCCGCGGCGAGGCAACACTGATCGCAGTCGTGATGTTGGTCGGCAGGCGTGGCGGGGCCGCCCTCGTCGGAGGGAGCCGACAGGCAAAGCACATGGGCCGCGAGGTCGAAGGCGCCCGTCGCCGCGACGCCCGGCATCGGCGTAGCCAGACGAAACACCAGCGCGTAGGCGACGAAAATCGCCACGGCCCTGAGCCAGAAAAAGGGGGTCTTCGTCCTGCCAAACACGAGCGAACGCTAGCCGCCGCTCACGGAAATGTCCACCGGGCGGCTTTCGTCGGGGTGGCGTGGCGCGTCGGCCCCGTGCTACATGCCGGCCCGATTGGAAAGCCAGATGATCTCCCCCGCCAGCAAAGACCTGCCCGAATTTGGCGCTTACGCGCCGGGTCCGTTCATCCGCGCCATTCTGGCGATGAGCCGCCCCATGCCGCCCAACTGGCTGGGTCGCCGCATCGGCTATGCCTTGCGCGGGATTGCCACGCCGACCTTGCGTGGAAAGCCCTTCGACGTAGAGGCGCTCGGCGCGCGCATGCGCCTGCATCCCTACAATAACGTCTGCGAGCGCCGGTTGCTGTTCACCCCGCGGCTGTTCGACGAGGCGGAACTGGAGTTTCTCGCCGGCCGCATAAAGCCCGGTTTCACCTTCCTCGATATTGGCGCGAACGTCGGCGGTTACACAATGTTCGTCGCGGCGCGCGCGGGCGCCGGAGCGCGCATCCTCGCCTTCGAGCCTCAGGCGGCGATCTATGAGCGGCTCGTGTCGAACATCCGCCTCAATGGCTTTTCGAGCGTCAAGGCCATGGACTGCGCGATCTCGGATCGGTCCGGCGAAATCACGCTGTTCGTCGCAGACCACAACTTTGGCGAGACCTCGATCCGCATCATGAACTCGGAGAAATCCGGCGACCGCGTGCGCGTGCCGACCAAGAGCCTGAAGGCTGCCATCGAGGAGGAGGGCCTTCAAGGCATCGACGCGATCAAGCTCGACGTGGAAGGCGCCGAGGAAGTCATACTCGACGCGTTCTTTCGCGACGCGCCCGAGGCCATCTGGCCCAAGTGCCTGCTGATGGAAACCATCGATGGGCGCGCCTCGCCGGCGCTGCCCAAATTGCTCGCCGACTGCGGCTATCGCGAAGCGCTACGCACGCGACGAAACATGGCCTACGTTCGCGAATGAACGCCCGCGCCGGCGCGATATCTGGAACGATTATCAATTGGGCACGACCTCTGGACAGCGCGCGACCCCGCCCATACCAATGAAGAAACGATTTTCGACGCGCGTCGCCGACGCGCTATAACCTGTCCGGGGAGCCATTCGTCTTGAGCCAACAAATGTCCATGAACGGCGCGCCGACGCGCGGATTCTGGCGGCGGTTCGGAGTCGTGGCCGGCCCAGGCATTGTCGTCATGCTGGCGGACACGGACGCGGGCAGCGTCATTACCGCCGCGCAAAGCGGCGCCGAATGGGGCTATCGGCTGCTGATGTTGCAGGCGATCCTGATCCCTATCCTTTATATCGTTCAGGAATTGACCGTCCGCCTTGGCGTGGTCGAGGGGCGCGGCCACGCCCAGCTTATCCGCGAAAAATTCGGCGTCGGCTGGGCGTGGGTGTCGGTGGCAACCCTGCTGGTCGCCTGCGTGGGCGCGCTGCTCAGCGAGTTGAGCGGACTGGCGGGCGTTGGCGCCCTGCTCGGCGTTCCCGCATGGATCACCATGGCGCTGGTCGTCATCGCGCTCGTCGCCGTCGCGGTGACAGGCTCGTATCTGACGGTTGAGCGCATCGCCATGGCCGTCGGCGCGTTTGAACTGGTTTTTCTGTTCGTCGCGTGGAAGGCTGGCCCCGGCGTCGCGAACCTTGTCACGCAATCGCTCGATATTCCCGCGACCAACCCGAAATATCTCTATCTCGTCGCGGCCAATATCGGCGCGGTCATCATGCCATGGATGGTTTTTTACCAGCAGTCCGCCGTCGTCGAGAAAAAGCTGCGCGTTTCCGACCTGCCAGCCGCGCGCCTCGACACGGCCATCGGCGCCTTCGTGACGCAGGTCATCATGGCCGCCGTGCTGATCGCCACCGCGGCCGCGCTGGCGGGCGGCGGCGGCAACGGCGTCGCGCTCGACACCGTGCAGCAGATCGCCGAGGCGCTGACGCCCTCGCTCGGCGAAACCACGGGACGTCTCTTGTTTGGCCTTGGCGTTTCCGGCGCCGCGATGGTGGCGACCATCGTCGTGACGCTGACCGCGGCGCGCACCCTTGGCGAATTGCTCGGCTATGACCATTCGCTGGAGCGCGATCCCCACGAGGCGCCATGGTTCTACATCGTCTATACGCTTACGCTGATCGCGGGCGCGGGCATTGTGCTGTCCGGCGTCAATCTGGTGTCGTTGTCCGTCGGCGTGCAGGTGATGAACGCCCTGCTTCTGCCAATCGTGCTCGGCTTTCTCTATCTGCTGGCGCGGCGCCTGCCTGAACCTCACCGCCTGCAAGGCCCCTATG
This sequence comes from uncultured Hyphomicrobiales bacterium, assembly GCA_903861645.1. Lineage (GTDB taxonomy): Bacteria > Pseudomonadota > Alphaproteobacteria > Rhizobiales > Beijerinckiaceae > Terripilifer. Next base: position 33,238 of record CAIOVE010000007.1, on the reverse strand, counting down.
CGCTGCTGGTGGCGGTGATCGTGGCGCTGACCGTCGTGTTCGGCGTCTATTCCGGCGTTTCAGGCATCTGGGGCTGACGTCGGGATTTCCAGCCGCGCGCGCTTGACGACCTTTATCTCGTCGAGCGTCACGGCGCAGACAACCGCGATGGCTTCAACGCCGCGCGAGCGCGCGACCTCGAAAGCAGCCGCGTATGCCTTGTCGATGTCGCCGGCCAGCGTGAAGCGTTCGGCCTCCATCTGGATCAGATAGATCATCACGGAGCGCGCGCCCGTCGCGACCATGTCGCCGAGTTCAACGAGATGCTTGGCGCCGCGGGCGGTGACGCTGTCGGGAAACTCGGCGAGCCCCCGCCGCCGCATCATGTGGACATTCTTGACCTCGACATAGCATGGCGGCAGCCCCGCGCCCTCAAGCAGGATATCGACGCGACTGTTCCTGCCATATTTGACCTCGCGGCGCGCCGGTCCATAGTCGGCGAACTCCGGGAAAAAGCCGGCGGCAATGGCCTCTGCCACAATGGCGTTGGGATGGGCGGTGTTGACGCCAACAAGGGTTGGCCCATCGCCGAAGTCGGCCTCGACCAGTTCCCATGAATGGCGCAACTTGCGCGCGGGATTGTCGGGCTCCGAAAGCCAGACCCGCGCGCCCGGCGCCTTCAGGCCGAGCATCGCGCCGGGGTTGGCGCAATGGGCCGTGACGATCTCGCCGCCCTCTAGTTCCACATCGGCGAGAAAGCGCTTGTAGCGCTGGATCAATCGTCCGGGGATGAGGGGCTTTTGAAATCGCATGGCGCGAAGGTGCGGGCGGCGCGGCGCGGCGTCAACCGGCGCCCGACTTGACGGCGCGGGCCACGCGCACAAGACTGACGCCACAAAATCACATTGGGGGGAACATCCATGTTCACACGCCGCCAAACGGTCGCCGGCGCGCTTGCCGGCGCCCTTGTTCCTCCAACCTTCAATCGCGCCAGCGCCGCCATCATCGACAGGCAGGCGCATATGATTGTCGGCTTCGCGGCGGGCGGCGGCACGGATGTCAGCGCGCGCCTCGTCGCCGAACGCCTGCGCGAGGATTACGCCTCCGTCGTGATCGTCGATAACAAGACGGGCGCGAGCTCCCGCCCCGCCGTTGATTTCGTCAAGCACGCGGCGCCCGATGGCGCGACCATGCTGTTCACCACGGATTTTCCGATCACGTTGTTTCCCCACATTTTCAAGAAGCTCGAATACGATTCAATCAACGATTTCATTCCCGTCGCGCCGGTGACGAAATCCTCGCTCGTGGTCAGCGTTGGCCCCGCCGTGCCCGCGGACGTCACCAGCGTGAAAGCGCTCATCGAATGGATGAAGGCCAATCCCGCCAAGGCGAATTTCGGCACGACCGGCAATGGCGGCACGCCGCATTTCGTCGGCGTCATGCTCGCCAACGCCAGCAATGTCCCCATCGCCGCCGTGCATTACCGCGGCGGCGCGCCGGCGTTGCAGGATCTGATGGGCGGTCATGTTTCCATGAGCGTCAATCCGAGCGGCGAGGCGATCCCCATGGCAAGGGGTGGCGGCATCCGGATTCTGGCCGTCGCCAGCCCCGAGCGCTCCCGCTTTCTGCCGGATACGCCGACACTGCTCGAACAGGGCTTCAACGTCGCGATCAATACGTGGTCGGGCGTATTCCTGCCCGCGAAAACGCCGGCGCCCATCGTCACCGGCCTGAGCGCGGCGCTCGAAAAGATCGTCAAGTCGCCCGACATGATCGAGGCGCAGGCGAAACTGGGCAACGAGATGACCTTTCTCCCGCCCGCCGCTTTCGCGACCCTCGTGCGCGAGGACATCGCCAAATGGGGACCCGTGGTGAAGGCGTCCGGTTTCGAGCCCGAGGATTGAGAGGCGCTGATCGTTCACGTGAAATCCACTTGCCGTCGCGCGGGCCCCTCCGTAAACCTTGCGCACGGAGACATTCATGAGCCAGACCAACATCACCGCCGCGCTGCTTGTCATCGGCGACGAAATTCTTTCGGGCCGCACCAAGGACAAGAACATCGGCTACATCGCCGAATATCTGACCAACATCGGCATCGACATGAAGGAAGTCCGGGTCGTGCCGGACGAGGAAGAGGAAATCGTCGCGGCGGTGAACGCGTTGCGCAAGCGCTACACCTATCTGTTCACAACGGGCGGCATTGGCCCGACCCATGACGACATCACCGCCGACTCCGTCGCCAAGGCGCTTGGCCTTGAACTCTACGAGGACCAGCGCATCATCGACATGATGCTGCAACGCCTGAAGCCCGAAGACCTCAACGAGGCGCGCCGCCGCATGGCGCGAATTCCCGTCGGCGCGGAGCATGTCGCCAACCCCGTTTCGAAAGTGCCGGGGTTCCGCGTCGAGAACGTGATCGTCATGGCCGGCGTGCCCTCGATCATGCAGGCCATGCTCGACGATGTCGCGCCACGCCTGACGACGGGCGCGCGCATGATTTCGGAGACCATCGACGCCATGGGCGTGCCCGAGGGCAGCTACGCGGCGGGTCTCGGCGACATCGCCAAGGCGCATCCGGGCGTGATCATCGGCTCCTATCCGCAGTTCGGCGAGGGCCGCTTCAAGAACCAGATCGTCGTGCGCTCGAAGGACGCGGAGTCCCTGCAAGCCGCGGCCGCGGCCGTGCGCGAGATGCTGACGAAAATCCTGGCCGCGCAAGGCGCCTGACGGCGCGCCTCAGCGCTGGGCGAGATAGCCGGTACCCACCAGCCACCGCTGGAAGGCGAGCACGGCGCCGCGGTCGGGGCATGTCGCGTAGAGGCCCTTGCAGGTTTCCAGCAGCTGCGCGCGCCGCTTGAACACGGGATCGAGCGGCAGGCCCGCGGCCTCGACGATGACGGTGGGCAAGTGCGCCGCCTCGAGGATCGGCAGGTGCGCCGCCGGCCAGCTTGGCGTGAAGCCCTGCGCGCCCAGCGCGTAATAGGTCTCGAACGCCCGCGACGTCGGCTCCAGCTGCCATGAGCGCCCCTCGTCGGCGACCGCGACCGCGTTCTCCAGCGGCACTTTCGCAAGCGCGGGCTGGTGATCGCCGTAGTCGACGTAGAGGATTTTCTGTTTGGGAAGGTCGCGCGCCAGTCGCGCGCGGAAGTCGTCCCGATCGCGTTTGGCGAGGAGCAATCGCCAGAGATACTCGTCAAACTCGGGATCGTCGTTCCAGCGCGTGATCTCGTCGGGTCGCAAGGCCTCGCGCGCGAAGCGGAAATCCCAGGGCGAATGCGTCGACATGCTCGACAGCACGACGAAGCGCGGCTTGCGCACGCCGCCAGTGGCGGGCGCCTCGAGAATTTTCGCGACCTCGCCGAGATAGAAGGCGTCGCGCTGACGCTGGTCGGGCGCGTGATGCATGGAGGTGTCGATAACGCGATCAAAGCCGATGGCCTCATAAAATCGCCCGACGCCGGCGAAACCGGCCGACGCCGGATAGATCAGGCTCGTCTCGTAGCCGCAGGCCTTGAGATATTGCGGCAGCGAATGATGCAGCCGCCCCGTCATGAAATTGGCGGCGAAGTTCCGCAGATTGCCGAAGGAGCGCGTCGATAGGCCCGTGAGCACCGAGAAATCGGTCAGCCAGGTTCCGCCGCCGAAGGTCTCGACGCGGAAGGGATGGACCCGCCCGTCGAACGATGTGAACAGCGGCTTCAGTTCGTCGGGATAAACGAGCTGGTCATAGACGCCGGGCGGCATCGTCGATTCATTGAGGAACAGAACGATATCCGGCGGCGTTTCGCCCGGATGACAGGTAATCGGCTGGGCGACGGTGGTCGTTGGCGCCGGGCCCGGCCCCTGCTCGATGACGCCATTGAAGCGCACGAGTTGCGGCAGATCGCCCAGCGAGTTGAAGAACGACGAAAACGCGAAGTGCCCGGCGTTGAAAAAGTCCGCGTTGCGCGTCATCAGCGGCGTCAGTCCGCCCGCCAGCAGCGCGCTCGCGCCCAGCAACGCGCCCGCGCGATGGGGCAAGCGCAGGTGGACCCGGCGGTCGGCCCGCCAGACCATCACGAGCAGAACCGTCACGACGCCAATTAGCAGGGCCAGCGCCGCCGCGCGATCGGGATAGGCGGAAATGAAAAACGACAGCGGAGCCCAGGTCGAGCCATAAAAAATGACATCGTAGACATGCAGGTTCATCGCCACGAGCGCGAACTTGGCCGACGTTGCGATATAAATGGACAGGAAAAACGCCACGGCGACGAGCAAGCCGAACCGCCAGCGTCCCGTCAGGGCGAAAGTCATGAACGACAGCAGCGCGAAGATGGCCAGAACTGGCGCGAACAGCCAGACATCCGGCTCGATGCGCCAGAGAAATCCGACCCAGAGCGCGAGGGCGATGGCCGTCGCGACGCCCACCGCGGTTCCGCGTGACGGGGAGGCGAAAAGCCTCGATCTGGTCCGCGCGGCGAAGTCCGACAATCCCTTGAACCTTTTATGTCACTTGGATGACATAACCATGAATGACCGGGCCCTACAACTTCCTTAACCTCCCCGCGCCTGCTTCCGTCCGTCGCGGGACGCTGATAAACAGGGCCGAATGAGCGAGGACGACATGAACGATCGGGCTGCCAAGGCGTTTCCAGTTTCGTGGGACCAGTTTCATCGCGACTCGCGCGCGCTGGCGTGGCGGCTCGCCTCGGAGGGGCCCTTCGCCGCGGTGGTGAGCATTACCCGCGGCGGCCTCGTGCCCGCCGCCATCGTGGCGCGCGAACTGGAAATCCGCGTTATCGAAACGATTTCAATTGCCAGCTACAACCACCAGCAGCAGGGCGGATTGCAGGTACTCAAGAGCATTTCGCCTGAAATCATGAAGGCTGGCGAAACGGGCAAGCTGCTTGTGATCGACGATCTCGTCGACACCGGCTCGACCATGAAGCTCGTGCGAGAGCTTCTGCCAAAGGCGCTCGTCGCCACGGTCTACGCCAAGCCGCTGGGCCGACCGCTGGTCGACACCTTCATCACCGAGGTCTCGCAGGACACTTGGATTTATTTCCCGTGGGATCTCGAACTCTCCTACGCCAAGCCGATCGTTGGCGGGAAATAGCCAGCCGGAACCAAAGGGATGGATCGACCCGCCCCCACCGTCATCCATCGACCCGCGCCCGGCGACCTCGTCGGCGTGACCGAGGCGATCATTCATCGCGTCGTGCATGCGTTCTATGAACGCATCCGCGCCGACGCGGAACTGGGCCCCATCTTCAACGCGAAAATCACCGACTGGGAGCCGCACCTCGCCAGGATGTGCGATTTCTGGTCATCGATGCTGCTGATGACCCGACGTTATGACGGCCGCCCCGTTCCCGCGCACGTTGCCATCGAAGGGCTCGACAAGCCACATTTCGAGCGATGGCTGGGCCTGTTTCGCCAGACCGTCGAGGCCGTATGTCCCGGGGACATGGCTCAACTCTTCCTCGATCGCGCGAACCGTGTCGCCCAGTCTCTGCAACTGTCGATCGACTTCCATCGCGGCGTGTTGCCGCCGCTGAAAGCGCCCATTCGCGCGGGCTGACACCAAGAGCGATGTGTCCTTGCACATCGCCCTTGGCGAGCGCGAACGCGCGCCGGCGCTGATGCGCCGAACGTCTGGATTGAAGATCATTCAATCCAGACAACCCCCTGGTTTTTAACGAGACCGTTTGTCCTCGCCGATGCCCTTGGACGATCCGGCCGCGAGATCGGGCCACGCGGCGGGCGCGCAACCCGGCGCCGATAACGGGTTCGCCGGATCGAAATACTGACCGACAAAACGCTTGCCCGTGACGCCATCCGACGCCGACGACGCCAGATAGAGGATCGGCGCGACCATCGCTTGTGGCGACACCAGCGTGGAGCGATCCGCCACCGCCTCGGCGGGGATCATGCCCGTGTCGGCGGCGCCGCCGGGAATGAGCACGTTGGCCGTGACGCCCGTGCCTGCGAGATCGGCGGCCCAGCTCGCCGTTCCCGCCTCGAGCCCCGCCTTCGTCTGGCCATAGGGCATGTTGGCGCCGCGCATCATGGTCGAAAAACTCGTGGTGATGTTGACGATGCGCCCCCACCCCTGCGCGATCATCGCCGGCGCGGCGGCGTGCGCGAGCAGGAAAGGGCCGCGCAGATTGACCGCCACGAGGTTCCACCAGCGCTCGGGGTCGGCCTCCCAGAAGGGCATGGGGCGGGCGACGAAATCACGGCGCATGTAGACCGGGCCAAGCCCGGCGCAATTGACGAGCACGTCGAGCCGCCCGAACTCGTTGATCGTCTCCTGAATGGCGGCCTTGCAGGCCGCCTCGTCACGCACGTCCATGGTCTGCGCGACGATGGCGCCGCGCCCGCCCGTGGCGCGCGCGAGGTTGATCGTGTCGAGCAGGCCATCCTCGTCGATGTCGCAGGCGACGACCCGCGCGCCGGCCTCGAACAGGCCGACCGCCATGGCCCGCGCGAGCCCCGCCGCAGCGCCGGTGATCAGACAGACTTTTCCCGTTGGGTCGGCAATGGCCATGCGCGCCTCGCGTCGCTCGTTTGAAACCCAACCATAGGCGTGACGCCGGCGAATTCAAATCGCGCGGCGCGCGCGCCTTGTCTCGCTCCGCCGGCCCGATTATGCCTTGGCCCGCGCGGACGTGGCGAAACTGGTAGACGCAAGGGACTTAAAATCCCTCGGAGCGATCCATGCGGGTTCGATCCCCGCCGTCCGCACCATCACCCCCGCAACCACGCGCGTGGATTGAACGCCTTGCCATCGTCCTCGCTCGACAAGGCCTTGACCAAATCCTCGATCGACGCGAGATCGTGGATCGGCCTGAACGCGTCGACATGCGGCAGCATGGCGCGAATGCCCTGCGCCTTCGCCTCGAAGCGATCGTAGCGCAAGAGCGGGTTCAACCAGATCAGGCGTCGACAGGATTTGTGCAGGCGTTCCATCTCGCGCGCGAGATCGGCGCCGCCCTCGCGTTCAAGCCCGTCGGTGAAGAGCAGCACCGTCGCGCCCTGCCCGAGCACGCGACGCGACCACAGCCGGTTGAAATTGTGCAGCGAGTCCGCGATGCGGGTGCCGCCCGACCAATCCTCGACGCTCGCGGAACATTCCGCCAGCGCCTGATCCGGATCCTTGTGGCGCAAGGCGCGCGTGACGTTCGACAGGCGCGTGCCGAACAGAAATGTATGCACGCGACCGCGTTGCTCGGCGAGCGCGTGCAGGAAATGCAGAAACACCCGCGTGTAATCGCTCATCGAGCCGGAAATGTCGCAGATGGCGACGATGGGCGGCTTGCGCGTCGCGGGCGAGCGCCGCAGCAGTTCGATGGACGCGCCGCCAGCGCGCAATGAACGCCGAAACGACCGGCGCGGGTCGATGCGCGCGCCGCGCGCGTCGGCGACCATGCGCCGGGTGCGCAGATCGTCGTGATCGAGGCGCATCCGCGAAATCAGTTGACGCGCCCGCGCGATCTCGTCGGCGGTCATCTGCGCGAAATCCTTGCGTTGCAGAACCTCGTCCTGCGACATGGTCAGGCGGTAATCGAGTTCGAGTTGCGGCCGTTCGAGCTTGTCGGCCTCGCGCTTGAACATGGCGTCGGAAAGCCGCGTCGCGCCCGCCGGCGCCTTCGCCTTTTCCGCGTTCGGCGGCTCGGCCATTGGCGACATCATGGCGATGAGCTTGTCGATGAGCCCGCGACGACGCCAGAAAATATCGAACGCCTGTTCGAAGATTAGCGCCTGTTCGTGCTTCTTCACGAAGACGGCGCGCAGGGTCGCGCGAAAATCCACGCGGTCACCGACGCCCGCGGCATCGACCGCGCGCACCGCGTCAATGACGCTACCCGGCCCCACCGGCAATCCGGCGGCGCGCAACGCGCGCGCGAAATAGAGGATGTTTTCGGCCAGCCTGCCGGAGCCTTTTGGCGCCTCGGCGAGCGCGAGATCGTCAGCCATTAAGATCGACCTCGCGATCCCCGAGTAGCAAACGAGTCGTGTCGCCGCAGCGCGCGCCCATCAACATCTGGCGGCGTTTCAGTTCAAACGCCCACTGGCGGATCTGGCTGGCGTAGGGTTCGCGCTGGCGAGCGTCGGGATTGTCGACATCGCCCGACACCAGCAGCGTCCAGGGCGCGGGATCATGCAGGACGAAGCCCGCCACGCTGGGTTTCCAGTCATCCTCGAGCGAACCATCGAGACGCCACAGACAGAAAAATTCGCGGCATGTTTCCGGACGCGAAGCGTAATTGCCGCAACCTTCGCCGACGCGCGCGTGCGGGCACGGCGCGAAGTCATCCTTGCCCGTTTCGGGAATGGGAAACACCTTGCAACACATGACGCAGCCATCGCAGTTCCGACCGGGAACAAGCTCCATGTCGCCCCGCGCTTCGTCCATGCGCCTTCCCTCGATGCACGCGCTCAGGCGCCCTGCCCCGCGCGCAAATCGGCGCGCGCCTCGTCGATCAACTGCTGCGCCTTGCCGCCCTGCATGCGCGCGATGTCGTCCTGATATTTCAGCAACACGCCGAGCGTGTCCGACACCTGCGCCGGATCGAGCGCGACGGCGTCCAGTTCGGTCAAGGCGCTGGCCCAGTCGAGCGTCTCGGCGACGCCCGGCTGCTTGAACAGGTCTTCCTTGCGGATGCGCTGCACGAAGGCGACGATCTCGGCCGTCAGGCGCTCGGGCGCGCGCGGCACCTTCGCGCGCAATATCGACAACTCGCGCGCCGCGTCGGGATAATCGATCCAGTGATAGAGACAGCGACGCTTGAGCGCGTCGTGAATTTCACGCGTGCGATTGGACGTCAGAATGACGATCGGCGCGCGCTCCGCCTTGATCGTGCCGAGCTCGGGGATCGTCACTTGAAAATCCGACAGCACTTCGAGCAAAAAAGCCTCGAAGGCCTCGTCCGTGCGGTCGAGTTCATCGATCAGCAGCACGGGCGGACCGCCGGCCGCGGGCTCCAGCGCGCGCAGCAAGGCGCGCTTGACGAGATAGCGCTCCGAGAAAATATCGCCTTCAAGCCGCGAGCGATCCGTTTCGCCCGACGCTTCGGCGAGACGGATGGCCATCATCTGCTGGGCGTAATTCCATTCATACACCGCCGAGGCGACATCGAGACCCTCGTAACACTGGAGGCGGATGAGTTCGCGCCCGAGGCTCGCGGCAAGCACCTTGGCGATCTCCGTCTTGCCAACGCCGGCCTCGCCTTCGAGGAACAAGGGGCGGCCCATCTTGAGCGACAGGAACAAAACCGTCGCCAGCGCGCGGTCGGCGACATAGTCGGCGCCCGACAGCATGGCCAGCGTTTCATCGATGGAAGCGGGAACAGCGCGGGTCAAGCGATACACACCCCGAATAAGCGCGTTGCGCGGCGACGAAACAGCCGTCGCCACGACGGACGTTCGATACGGCAGATTTATCGCAATCCACCGCCGATGCAAAACGAGCGCGCCGGGACCATGGTACAGTACTTGCTGCGGTTTGTCGGATCACCAACGCGCGGGACGCCCAGATGCGAAAAACCCTTACCAGACTGGGGACGGCGGCGTTCATGGCCGCATGCGCGCTTGCCTCGTCGATCACGGCGCGCGCGGAATCCGGCGTGCTGCAATTCGGCACGACGGGGCGATCGGACTCGACCTCGATCGCGACCTTCATCGCCATGGAAAAGAAGCTGTTCGAGGCGGAGAACCTCAAGGTCAACTGGATAACCGCGGGGTCGGCCGCGCGGGCCGTGCAGCAGACCGTCGCCGGCTCGCTCGACCTGTCGATCGCGGCGACCGACGCCACGGTTCGCGCCATCGCCGAGGGCGGCGCGCTCAAGATCGTCGCGGGCACGGTCGGGGCCGCGCCCTTCCGCGTGGTCGGCGACAAGTCGGTGGTCAAATGGGCCGATCTTCGTGGCAAGACCATTTCGGTCGGCGGCCCCAGCGATCAGACGCTGTTCTTCCTGCGCGTCATCGCCCGCAAGAACGGGCTCGCCGACCGGGATTATGACCTCGTCTACGCCGGCACCACCCCCGCCCGCTTCGCCCAGTTGATGAGCGGCGCCATCGGCGCGGCGGTGCTCACCAACCCCAACGACATCCTGGCGCTTAACAATGGCTATCGCGATCTCGGCGCGGCGCCGGACTACGTGCCCGTTTGGTCGCAGAACAACGCTTTCGTCAACGCCGCCTACGCAAGGGATCACCGGACGGAAATCGAGGCGTTCCTGCGCGCCTATCACAAGGCGGTCGCCTTCTTTTATGAGCCAGCCCACCGGGATGAAACGCTCGACATCATGAAGCGCTACAGCGGCGCTGACGCGGCCACCGCGGAACGCATTTATCGCGACTATATCGACCAGAAGATCATCGTGCCGGACGCGACCATCTCGGCGGCGGGCATACAGGCCGTCGTCGATTCCCTTGTCGCCTCGGGAGAACTGAAAGCGCCGCCGAAGGTCGCCGACTTCATCGACGCAAGCTATCTCGGCGGCGCGACAAAATAAAATGGCCGGGCGAGCCCGGCCATTCTCGATTTGCTGAACCGTGGATTACTTCGCCGCGGCGACGGCGCGCTTGGCCATCACGCCAATCAGGTGGGCGCGATATTCCGCGTCAGCGTGGATGTCGGAGTTCAGGCCGGCGGCGGACTGGCTCTTGCCGTCGAGCGCGGCGGCCGAGAAATTCGACTTCAGCGCGGCCTCGAAATCCTTCTGGCGGAACACGCCGGAATCGCCGGCGCCAGTGACGGCGACGCTAACATCCGCGCCCTTCTTGGCGACGAACACGCCGACGATGGCGTAGCGCGAGGCCGGATTGCGGAACTTCTGATAGTTTGCCTTGTCGGGAACCGGGAAGGAGATCGACGTGATGATCTCGCCCTCGCCGAGCGCGGTCTCGAACAGGCCAACGAAGAAGTCGTCGGCCGGGATCGACCGCTTGTTGGTATGGATCGTGGCGCCCAGCGCGAGACAGGCAGCCGGATAATCCGCCGCCGGGTCGTTGTTGGCGACCGAACCGCCAATCGTGCCGCGGTTGCGCACGGCGGGATCGCCAATCATGCCGGCGAGTTCCGCCAGCGCGGGAATGGCCTTCTTGACCTCGGCGGAGTTGGCGACGGTAACGTGGCGCGTCAGCGCCTTGATGGTGACGACGCCGTCCTTGACCTCGATGCCGCGGAGATCGCCGAGCTTCGACAGGTCGATGATGTCGGACGGCGAGGCGAGCCGCTGCTTCATCGTCGGCAGCAGCGTCATGCCGCCGGCCAGTAACTTGCCGTCGGCGTGCTTGCCCGCGAGCGTGGCGGCTTCGGCGACCGTGGCGGGCTTGTGGTAATTGAAAGCGTACATCGTGTTCTCCCTGATCCGCGCCGCCCGGTGGCGGCTATGTTCGACGCCGGCGATCCGCCGGCAAAATCATTCGGCCGCCTTCTTCATGGCCATGGTCTTTCGGGCCGCGCGCCACACCGCCAGCGGACTGGCGGGCATGGCGATATCCTCGTGGCCGAGCGCGTCCGTCAGCGCGTTGATCACGGCGGGCGGCGCGGCGATGGCGCCGGCCTCGCCGCAACCCTTGATGCCCAACGGGTTCGACGGGCACGGCGTTTTGGTGATCGCGATATTGTAGGAGGGCAGATTGTCCGCGCGCGGCATCTGGTAATCCATGAAACTCGCCGTCACGAGCTGGCCGTCCTTTGTGTAAACGGCGCCTTCGAACAAAGCCTGCCCCACGCCCTGCGCGATACCGCCATGCACCTGACCCTCGACGATCATCGGATTGATGAGATTGCCGAAGTCATCGACCGCCGTCCATTTGACGATGGTCGTGACGCCCGTCTGCGGGTCGACTTCCAGCTCGCAGATATGGACGCCCGCGGGGAAGGTGAAATTCGTCGGATCCCAGAAGGCGCTTTCCTTCAGGCCGGGTTCGAGCTCCTGCCCGTTGAACTTGTGCGCGATATAGGCCTGCAAGGCGACCGATGGAAAATCAATCGACTTGTCCGTGCCCTTCACCGTGAACTTGCCGTCCTTGAACTCGATGTCGTCGGGCGACGCCTCGAGGCAGTGACCCGCGACCTTCTTGGCTTTCGCCTCGATCTTGTCGAGCGCCTTCACGATGGCCGACATGCCCACGGCGCCGGAGCGCGAGCCGTAGGTGCCCATGCCCATCTGCACCTTGTCGGTGTCGCCGTGGATGATCGCGACATTGTCGATCGGCACGCCGAGACGCTCCGACACGAGCTGGGCGAAGGTCGTTTCGTGGCCCTGCCCATGGCTGTGCGAGCCGGTGAGAATTTCGACGGTGCCGATCGGGTTCACCCGCACCTCGGCGGATTCCCAGAGGCCAACGCCCGCGCCGAGCGAGCCGACGGCGGCGGAGGGCGCGATGCCACAAGCCTCGATATAGGCGGAAATACCGATGCCCCGCAGCTTGCCGCGGCTCGCCGCCTCGGCCTTGCGCTTGCCGATGTTGGCGTAGTCGGCGATCTCCAGCGCCTTCGTCAGCGACGCGTTATAATCGCCGCCGTCATAGCACATGATGACTGGCGTCTGATGCGGGAAGCTGGTGACGAAATTTTGCCGTCGGAACGCGGCGGGATCCTTGCCGGTTTCGCGCGCGGCGATCTCGACCAGGCGCTCGACCACGAAGGTCGCCTCCGGGCGGCCCGCGCCGCGATAGGCGTCGACTGGCGCCGTGTTGGTGTAAACAGCGTCGACCTCGGCGTAGATGGCCGGAATATCGTACTGGCCCGACAGCAGCGGCGCGTAGAGATAGGTCGGCACGCTCGACGAGAAGGTCGAGAGATAGGCGCCGAGATTGGCCGTCGTGTGCGCGCGCAAGCCGAGAATCTTGCCATAGGCGTCGAGCGCCAGTTCGGCATGGGTCACGTGGTCGCGACCATGGGCGTCGGAAAGAAACGCCTCGGTGCGATCGGACGTCCACTTGACCGGCCGGCGCACCTTGCGCGCCGCCCAGACGCACACCGTCTCCTCGGCGTAGATGAAAATTTTCGAGCCGAAACCGCCGCCGACATCCGGCGCGATGACGCGGAACTTGTGCTCGGGCGCGAGGCCGATGAAGGCCGACAGGACCAGACGCGCGACGTGCGGATTCTGGCTCGTCGTATAGAGCGTCAGGCCATCCGTCCCCTCGTCGTAATCGCCTACGGCCGCGCGCGGCTCCATGGCGTTGGGGGAAAGCCGGTTGTTGACAAGATCGAGCCGCGTGACATGCGCGGCGCGGGCGAAAGCCGCGTCCGTCGCCGCCTTGTCGCCAAGATGCCAGTTGTAAACGGTGTTGTCGGGCGCGGCGTCGTGAATTTTCGCGTCGGCGCCGACCGCCATGGCGGGATCGACAATGGCCGGCAGTACGCCGTAATCCACGACGATTTTCTCGGCCGCGTCGCGCGCCTGCGAAAGCTTGTCGGCGATGACGACGGCGACGTGATCGCCGACATAGCGCACCTTGCCCTGCGCCAATGCGGGATGCGCGCCCGCCTTCATCGGCGAACCATCCTTGGAATGGATCATCCAGCCGCAGATCAGGCCGCCGACCTTGTCCGCGGCGATGTCGTCGCCGGTATAGACGGCGACCACGCCGGGCATCTTGAGCGCGGCCGACAGATCGATGTTGTTGATCGTGGCGTGCGCGTGCGGCGAGCGCAGGAAATACGCGTGCGCCTGCCCCGGACGATTGATGTCGTCGGTGTAGCGACCCTTGCCGGTTACGAAACGAACATCTTCCTTGCGGCGAACGGAAGCGCCGATGCCGGTCACGCTCATGATGCCACTCCTGAAAATCGCAAGAGGGCCGACGACCAGTCGCCGACCCGTTTCACGGAAAAATCAGGCTTTCGCGCCCATCGCCTGCGCGCCGGCGGCAATGGCCTTGACGATATTGTGGTAGCCCGTGCAGCGGCACAGGTTGCCCTCGAGCTCCTCGCGGATCGTCTTTTCGTCGAGGTTATGGCCCTTGCGACCAACAAGCTCGACCGCCGTCATGATCATGCCGGGTGTGCAAAATCCGCACTGAAGGCCGTGATTCTCGCGGAAGGCCTCCTGCATCGGATGAAGCTGGTCGCCGTTGGCGAGACCCTCGATCGTGGTGACCTTGGCGCCTTCGCAGCTGAGCGCGAGCGTCGTGCAGGACTTGACCGCGTCGCCGTCGATATGAACGACGCAGCAACCGCACTGGCTCGTATCGCAGCCAACGTGCGTGCCGGTCATGCGCAGCGTTTCGCGCAGAAACTGCACGAGCAGCGTGCGAGAATCGACTTCTCCGGTGACCGGCTTCCCGTTCACCGTCATGGATACCGTGGGCATGACCTCTCCTCCGACGCGAATTCGTCCGTTGCCGGCAGAGTGATATGCCGAGCCGGCGTCGTCAAGCAAGCTGGAAGTCCGAATGCCCGACGACGGGACTCCGAACAATCAATTCGCCATGACGGTTTGATGAAAAACCCCGGAAACCACGAATGGCTCCGGGGCGTCGATGCGCTGGCTTCGCAAGCGGGCGATCAGCCAGCCTTAACGTTCTCGGCGAAATTGGCGAAGAACGTATCGGCGTTCTTCTTGGCGACGCCATCGATCAGGCGCGCGCCAAGCTGGGCGATCTTGCCGCCCACGTTGGCCTCGACGTCATAGGTCAGCAGCGTGCCGCCGCCTTCCGCGTCCGCCAGATGCACCACGGCGCCGCCCTTGGCGAAGCCAGCGATGCCGCCCTCGCCCGAGCCACTGATCTTGTAGCTGTTCGGCGGATCGAAATCCGAGAGCTCGACGTTACCCTTGAAGGTCGCCGAAACCGGCCCGACCTTCAGCTTCACCACGGCTGAAAAGCCATTTTCACCTGTCTTATCAAGCGACTGACAACCAGGAATGCAGGCCTTCAGCACTTCCGGATCGTTCAGCTTCGCCCAGACCGTCTGGCGGTCGGCGGGAAGGGCGACCTCCCCCTTCATCGTCATGGCCATCGTGAAATTCCTCTCCTTGCGGCGATCCAGCGCGAAACACGATGCGTTCCGCCTTCCAGAACCCCAAAACGTACAACATCGTGCGACGTCGCCGCGCGGGCCAGCCGCGCCGATGGACGCCCGTTAGCCTTACCCACAGCGGAGGGCGGCGCCAAGCGTTCACAAACCATTGCGCGACGGTGACATAGCGGCTATGCGCTAAAAACAAGACTGACAGGCGCGGCTGGGGAGGCTGCAATGGCTCACATTCGCATTGGTGACGAGCATTTCAATGTCGCTGTCGACGGCCCTCGCGAGGCGCCGGTCCTCATGCTGTCCAACTCCCTAGGCACGGACCTGCGGATGTGGGATCCGCAGATGCCCGAGCTGACGAAGGTGTTCAGGGTCATTCGCTACGATTCGCGCGGTCACGGCGCGAGCCCCGCCGACGAAGGCCCCTACACGATCGAGAAGCTGGGCCGCGACGCGCTCGCCATTCTCGACAAGCTGGGCGTGGAAAAAGCCCACTGGGTCGGGCTCTCCAAGGGCGGCATGGTCGGCCAATGGCTGCTGGCCAACGCGCCGGCCCGCATTGTCCGCGCGGTGCTCGCCAATACCTCGGCCTACATGGGCGCCGCCGCCGACATCTGGAACGCTCGCGCCACAGCGGCCCGTGAACAGGGCATGCTGTCGCTGGTCGATGGCACGCTGCAACGCTGGTTCACGCCTGAATTCCGGGCGAAAAACCCCGAAATCATGGAAAAAATCAGCGACATGATCGCGCGGACGCCCGGCCACGGCTACGCCGCCTGCTGTCTGGCGATCCGCGACATGGACCAGCGTCAGTCGATCCGCTCCATTCGCAAGCCGGTGCTGGTGATCGTTGGCGCTCACGATCCCGCCGCCACGCCCGGCGATGGCCGCCTGATCGCCTCCTCCATTCCCGGGGCCCGCGTCGTCGAACTCGACGCGGCTCATATGTCGAACGTCGAGAAGGCGGAAGCCTTCACCAACGCGGTCATAGCCTTCCTGACCGGCAAGCCGGTGGGCGCGCCCGTAGAGGCTCCCGCCGAAACGACGCCTGCCCCTGCCCCCGCCGCGCCCGCGCGACCCAAGTCGCTCAGGCTCGTCCGCGTGGAGAAGAGCCCACCGCCAGCCCCCGCGCCCGCCCCCGTCGTGAAGGCGCCCGAGCCCAAGGCGGCGCCCGTCGCCGCGAAGGCGCCCGCGAGGAAGAAGCCGGCGGCGAAGAAGACCGCGGCCAAAAAGGCCCCAGCGAAAAAGGCCGCGGCCAAAAAGGCCCCGGCTAAAAAAGCGGCCCCAAGGAAACCCGCCGCCAAAAAAAGCCCCGCCAGGAAATCAGCCGCGAAAAAGACGGCCAAAAAGGCCGCGCCGAAAAAGGCCGTTGGCAAGTCGGCCAAAAAGGCGGTCGTGAAAAAAGCCGCGCCGAAGAAGAGCCCGGCCAAAAAGGCCCCCACGAAAAAAACGGCGCGCAAGGGCAAGGCCCGCCGATGAGCGAACGGGAAGACGACGAGACCCGCCACGCCGGCGGCATGAAACGCCGGCGCCAGGTTCTTGGCGACGCCTACGTGGACGGCGCGATCGCGCGCACCACGGATTTTTCTCGCGATTTCCAGGACTGGATCGTCCGCACGGCCTGGGGCGACGTCTGGCGCCGTCCGGGACTGGACCTGCGAACCCGCTCGGTGGTGGTGCTGAGCGTGACGGTGGCGCTGCGCCACTGGGACGAGTTCCGCCTGCATTTGCGCGGCGCGCTCAACAACGGCCTCACCAAGAGCGAAATCGGCGAAATCCTGATGCAATGCGGGGTTTACGCGGGCGTGCCCGCCGCCAACCACGCGTTCAAGGAAGCCGCCGCGCTGTTTGACGAACTGGGCGTCTGACCCCGCCCGGCGCGAAAGCCCATGGCCGACACCTTGACCCCCGCCGAACGCAGCGCCCGCATGGCGCGCATTGCCGGCAAGCACACCGCGCCCGAAAAGGCGGTCCGCGGCATGGCGACGGCGCTCGGCTACCGGTATCGCCTGCACGGCGCGAAACTGCCGGGCAAGCCCGATCTCGTTTTCGCCGGCCAGCGCAAGGCTATCTTCGTCCACGGCTGCTTCTGGCATCGGCACGCGGCCAAGACCTGCAAGCTGGCGCGCCTGCCGAAAACCCGCCTCGACTTCTGGCTCCCGAAGCTCGAGGGCAACCGCAAGCGCGACGCCCGCAACCGCCGCGCGCTGGCCCGCGCGGGCTGGAAAACGCTGGTTGTCTGGGAGTGCCAGTTGGGCAATATCGACCGCATGCGCAACCGAATCGCCCGGTTTCTCCGGGATCCCGCATGATTTCGATTGAACTGTTCGCCGGCGCCGGCGGTCTCGCCATGGGCGTGAGCCGCGCGGGCTTCCAGCCAGCGGCGATCGTCGAATGGGACCGCTGGTGTTGCGACACGATCCGCGAGAACCGCGCCCGCCGGACAAGCCCGCTGGCCCACTGGCCCGCCCCCATCGAGGGAGACATCCGCCCGCTGAACTTCGCCGAACATCTCGGCGCCATCGACCTCGTGGCGGGCGGCCCGCCCTGCCAGCCGTTTTCGCTCGGCGGCAAGCATCGCGCCTTCCTTGACGATCGCGATATGTGGCCGCAGGCGGTCCGCGTGATCAGGGAAACAAGCCCGCGGGCCTTCATCTTCGAGAACGTGAAGGGTCTGATGCGCGCGGGCTTCGCGCCCTATCGCAACTATATCCACCTGCAATTGCAGCACCCGGGCCTGCCACGCCGCCCGGACGAGGACTGGAGCGACCACCAAGCCCGCCTGCAACGGCGGCACGCGAGCAAATCGCCGGAATACAACGTCCTGCCGCCGCAAATTCTCAACGCGGCCGATTACGGCGTGCCGCAAAGGCGCGAGCGGGTGTTCTTCGTCGGCTTCCGCGCCGATCTCGGCGTCGAATGGGAGTTTCCCGCTCCAACGCATTCGGTCGAGGCGCTGGCCCATGCGCAGCGACCGAAAGGCGATTACTGGGACCAACACCGCGTCGCGTCGCGCCAGCGGCGGCCGACGCCCCGCATGGCGGCCCTTGGCGAGCGGATCGACGCCGCGCCGCCAACGCGGGCGTGGCGCACCGTGCGCGACGCCATCGGCGATCTGCCAGATCCGGAATTCGCGCCCGAAAAGGCCGCGGCCTTCGCCAATCATCGCTTCCAGCCGGGTGCGCGCGCCTACCCCGGCCATACCGGCAGTCCGCTCGACGAGCCCGCCAAGACGCTCAAGGCAGGCGTTCACGGGGTTCCCGGCGGCGAGAACATGCTGGCGCGGCCGGATGGAACCTTCCGCTATTTCACCGTGCGCGAAAGCGCCCGGCTGCAAACCTTCCCCGATGACTACGTGTTCCATGGCGCGTGGAGCGAGGCCATGCGCCAGCTCGGCAACGCGGTGCCGGTCGCGCTGGGCGAACTCGTCGCATCGGACGTGATGCGCGCCATGACGGCGAAATCCCCGAAATTTGGGCGCCCACGCGAGTCGACGCCAAATTCGTTTCTGGTGTAGTGCTCGAATGCTGATTCACGCCGTCGTCAGGGAGCGCCGCCCCGCATGGGCAATTTTCTCCAGCAATTGATCAATGGCGTTACGCTCGGCTCGATCTACGGCCTGATCGCCATCGGCTACACGATGGTTTTCGGCATTATCGGCATGGTCAATTTCGCCCATGGCGACGTGTTCATGCTCTCGGCCTTCATCGCGCTCATCGTTTACATGGCGCTGACCCAGCTCATCGGCATGACGTCCCTGCCGCTGGCTTTCGTGATCGTGCTGATCGCCGCGATGGTACTGACGGGCCTGTGGAACTGGGCGATCGAGCGCATCGCATATCGCCCCTTGCGCGGATCGTTCCGCCTCGCGCCGTTGATCTCGGCCATCGGCATGTCGATCTTTCTGTCGAACTTCGTGCAGGTCGTGCAGGGACCGCGCAACAAGCCCACGCCGCCGTTGTTCACCGACCTCATCAAGGTCGATATCGGCGGCTACGTCGTGACGCTCTCCTACAAGCAGATCATGATCGTCGCGGTGACGGCGGCGTTGCTCGCCGGCTTCTGGTGGCTCGTGCAGAAAACGCCGCTCGGTCGCGCGCAACGCGCCTGCGAGCAAGACCGCAAGATGGCGGCCTTGCTGGGCGTTGACGTCAACCGCACGATTTCAACGACATTCGTCATCGGCGCCGCGCTCGCCGCCGTCGCGGGCACGCTTTACATGGTCTATTACGGCGTCGTGAATTTCGCCGACGGCTTCACGCCCGGCGTCAAGGCGTTTACAGCAGCCGTGCTCGGCGGCATCGGCTCCCTGCCCGGCGCCGTCATTGGCGGCCTCATCATTGGCCTGATCGAAACCTTCTGGTCGGCCTATTTCTCCACCGACTACAAGGACGTCGCCGCCTTCTCCATCCTCGCGATCACGCTGATCTTCATGCCCTCGGGCCTGCTGGGCCGCCCCGAGGTGGAGAAGGTTTGAGCATGGCCGAGGGCGATAAATCCTCCGCGGGCTGGCGCGGCGCGCTGAAGGACGCGGCTGGCGCGGGCATTGTCGCGGCGGGCCTTTCATTCCCCATTCTCGCGCTGCGCGCCGAGCCCAACATCGACAACGTGCTTGTGCTGCAACAACGCTGGTCGTGGCTCGTCGCCGCGGCCGCGTTTGTGTTTTGTGGCCGCCTCGCGATGCATTTCCCCGGCGCGCGCGCCATCGCCCGCTGGCTGGCGTTCGCCTGCGCCGCGGCGACATGCGGTCTGCTGGCGATGCAGGCGACCCGGCTTGAGGCGCCACCTGTCGCGCGCGCCTTGCTCGTGCTCGTCACGATGGGTGGCGCGCTGGCGCTGCTGGCCGGCTTCGCGCCACTGCCCGAGACATCCACGCTTGCGATCAGACAACGCGCCGCGCGCCACGCGCTCGCCGCGCGGTCCGGCTGGCTGAACGCGATGGGGCTCGGCTTCCTCTTTGTTTTTCCCTTCGCGGCGCTGTGGCTTTTGGGGCCGCAAGGCTCGCTGAAATGGATCAACAATTACGGCATCCAGATCCTGATCTACGTCATGCTTGGCTGGGGCCTCAACATCGTGGTCGGCCTCGCCGGCCTGCTCGATCTCGGTTACGTCGCGTTCTACGCGGTCGGCGCCTACACCTACGCGCTGCTGTCGACGACCTATGGCCTGTCGTTCTGGATATGCCTGCCGCTCGCGGGCGTGCTGGCGGCCTTCTGGGGCGTCATTCTCGGCTTTCCCGTGCTGCGCCTGCGCGGCGATTATCTCGCCATCGTCACGTTGGCCTTCGGCGAGATCATCCGTGTCGTGCTGATCAACTGGACGGATTTCTCCAACGGCTACGCCGGCATTTCATCCATCCCGCGCGTCAGTTTCTTTGGCGTGCCCTTCGTTGACGACGACGACGGCTTCGCCGCGATGCTGGGCCTTGAGTTCTCTCCCATCCATCGCACGATCTTTCTGTTCTATCTCATCCTCTGCCTCGCGCTGGTCACGAACCTCGCGACCCTGCGGCTGCGACGCCTGCCCATCGGTCGCGCGTGGGAGGCCCTGCGCGAGGATGAAATCGCCTGCCGCTCCCTCGGCATCGACACGGTCAAAACCAAGCTGACAGCCTTCGCGCTCGGCGCCATGTTCGGCGGGCTGGCCGGCGCGTTTTTCGCCGTGCGCCAGGGCTTTGTCAGTCCAGACAGCTTCACCTTCATCGAAAGCGCCACCATCCTCGCCATCGTCGTGCTCGGCGGCATGGGCTCGCAGATGGGCGTCGCGCTTGCCGCCGTCGCCATGATCGGCGGCACGGAAATGTTGCGCGAACTCGATGTCCTCAAGCAGGTGTTCGGCGAAGGCTTCGACCCCGCCCAATACCGCATGTTGCTCTTCGGCCTCGCCATGGTCGCGATGATGATCTGGAAGCCGCGCGGGCTCGTCTCGACGCGCGCGCCATCGATTTTCCTGAAATCGCGCGCGGCCATATCCGGCGAACACGTGGGGGAAGGCCACGGATGACACGCTGGCTGGACGAGCCCCTGCTCGCGGTCGAGCATCTGACAATGCGCTTTGGCGGCCTCGTCGCCGTCGATGACCTGTCCTTCGTCGTGGGGCGCGGCGACATCACGGCGCTCATCGGTCCCAATGGCGCCGGCAAGACCACGGTCTTCAACTGTGTGACCGGTTTTTACAAGCCGACCAGTGGCCGCCTCGCCTTCGCGCGCGAGGGCAAGGCGGCGGCGGCGGACATCGAGGCGCTCACGCGCTCGGGCCGACGCCATGCGCGCATGGGCTCCGGCGATCTTTATCTGCTGGAGCGCATGGCCGATCACGAAATCGCCCGCGAGGCGCGCGTCGCCCGCACGTTCCAGAATATCCGCCTGTTCCAGGGCATGACCGTGCTCGAAAATCTCATCGTCGCGCGCCACAACGAATTGATGCGCGCCTCGCTGATGACGGTCGGCGGCCTTGTCGGCTTGCCCTCCTATGCCCGGGCCGAACGCGCGGCCGTGGAAATCGCGACATCGTGGTTGAAGCGCATTGGTCTCATCGACCGCGCGGACGAACCCGCCGGCGCCCTGCCTTATGGCGATCAGCGGCGTCTCGAAATCGCGCGCGCCATGTGCGCGGAAC
The DNA here is from genome assembly GCA_903861645.1 of uncultured Hyphomicrobiales bacterium. Taxonomy (GTDB): domain Bacteria; phylum Pseudomonadota; class Alphaproteobacteria; order Rhizobiales; family Beijerinckiaceae; genus Terripilifer. The sequence goes on along the minus strand of CAIOVE010000007.1, from coordinate 11,667 downwards.
CAGCGCTTCTATGTCTCGACGAACCCGCCGCGGGCCTGAATCCGCGGGAATCCGCCGAACTCAACGAGCTCCTGCTCTCCATCCGGGAGCGCGACGCCGTGTCGCTGCTGCTCATCGAACATGACATGAGCGTCGTGATGAAAATTTCCGATCATGTGATCGTGCTGGATTATGGGCGCAAGATCGCCGACGGCGGGGCCAAACAGGTGCGCGACGATCCCGCCGTCATCGCGGCCTATCTTGGCGTCGACGACGAAAACGACACGGCGCCCGCGCCGGGAGGCGCCGCATGAGCGAGCCCCTTCTGAGCCTTCGGGGCGTCGAAACCTATTACGGCAATATCGCCGCTTTGCGTGGCGTCGACATCGACGTCAACAAGGGCGAAATCGTCGCGCTGATCGGCGCCAACGGCGCCGGGAAATCGACGTTGATGATGACTATTTGCGGCGAGCCGCGCGCTCGCGCGGGCTCCATCGTCTTCGATGGCGTCGACATCACGCGCATGCCCATGCACGGGATCGCGCGGTTGGGCGTCGCGCAATCGCCCGAGGGGCGACGCATCTTCGCGCGCATGAGCGTGCGGGAAAATCTGCAAATGGGCGCGGCGATCAATCAATTCGCCCATTACGACGAGGATCTCGAGCGCGTTTTCACGATCTTCCCGCGCCTGAAGGAACGCGCCGACCAACGCGGCGGCACGCTGTCGGGCGGCGAGCAACAGATGCTCGCCATCGCCCGCGCGCTGATGAGCCGGCCACGCCTGTTGATGCTAGACGAACCTTCGCTGGGTCTCGCGCCGCTCGTCGTCAAACTGATCTTCGACGTGATCCGCGATCTCAACAAATCGCGGGGCCTGACGGTGTTTCTCGTCGAACAGAACGCATTCCACGCGTTGCGTCTCGCCGACCGCGCCTATGTGCTGATCAACGGCGCGGTCGCGATGCAGGGGGCCGGACGCGAATTGCTGGCGCGACCGGAAATCCGCGCCGCTTATCTCGAAGGCGGCCACTGATGAGTGACATCGGGCTCTTCGCCAACCTGAAAAGCGACATCCTTGTCTGGCTCGCCGTCACCATCGCGCTCGGCGGGCCCGCGGCGCTCGCGACGGGTCGCGCCATCGCGCGGGGCTGGCGCCCGCTGACGCGCGCGATCATTTTCGTCGTCCCGCTTGCACTCGCCACTGATTTCCTGTGCTACGCGCTGTTTCAGGTTTCGGCGCTGCCGATTTCGCACGTGGCGCGACAGCTCGCTTCCGGCAATATCGCCGACGCGACCTTCATGCTGATCGGCTGTCTCGCGACTTTTGTCATCCAGATGGTTTTTACCGTCGCGGGATGGCGCATGACGCGCGCGCGCCAGATGCGCGCGCAATACCCGTTTCTCTGAAACAGCCCGCCACGCTTACGTACGGCTGGCGACCGTCGCGCCTTGCCGGGGCACGACGACGAGGCGATTGACGTCGCCGCGCAGGAACGCCTGCAGGAACTGCTGATAATCGCGGAACGACACGCAGCCGTTCGAGTCGCCATTCGGCCCCAGCATGTAGGAATGGGCGAGGATGCCGTCGCGCCCGAACATGGCGCCGCCATTCACGGGATTGAGCCTGATGGCCCGCACGCCATGAAACAATTGTTCGCGCAGCGTGAGATCGTAGACATTCGGCGGCGTCGGACCACGGTTTTTCGCGTGGATGTAGCGCGCGTCGTCGATCATGCCGCCAAGGCCGGAATGCGCTTCCAACCGCTTGCCATCGGGCATGTAAACCACATGCGCCTCGATATCGTAGACGGCGGTGCGCGCGCCAACCGAGGGCTTCGGCGACGGGTTCTCGTATGAACGGGCGACGCCCAGCGCGCCGTCGTCCGGTCGCGCGTAGGCCATGGCGGGCGCGGGCGGCGAGGCCGGCGCGCCAAATATCCGCTCGAAGAAATTGGACTTGTCCGAGGGCGTTTCCGTCTTCGCCAGCGTGGTCTGCCCGGCTGGCGTCCGCGTGGGCCGGGCGGCCTGCTTCACCGGCGCGGGCGTGGGAGCGGGCGCGACAACAGGCGCTGGCTCCGCCTTCGCCTGCTTTTCGGCCCGGAATGGATTGGCGGGCGGCAGCGGCGGCGGCTCCACGGCGGCCACGATTTCCTCGCGCCGGGGAGGCGTCACGGACGGCGCGACCGCGGCCGGGGCCGCGGCGACAACGACCGACGGGGTTGCGCTGGCCAAACCGGACGACGGGGCTTTCGCCGGCGCGAAGGCGGAAAGTTGCGCGGGAGGCGCGAAAATCAGTTCGGAAAGTCCGCGATCGGCATTTTTGGAGAGAGCGACGGGCGCGGGGTTGCCAGCGGCGACCCGGGGCGGCTGGATCCCTTCATCGGGTCCGCCCGGCTGACCGCTCAGAAGCGTCCAGATCAGCCCGAAGGCGGAGACGCCAACGGCGGCGCCGAACAGCAGGCCGCGAACAATCGAGGATGACCGCTGGCGCCGAAGCGGCGCGGTCATCGCGTCGTCAAAATACAGCCTACTCGTCATCACGCGCACTCTCACCCAACGCGGGGGATCGGCTGGGCCCGCGAACGGGCCCGATCCCCCTGACACGCATCGACGGGAGCGCGACGTCGAACGGACGCGCGATCATTGAAATCCGTCTAATTCGATGGAGTTTCGCGCTGTTTGGTTAACTATTCGCAAAAGGCGGAAATTGTGTCGCATCCACGCTTTTAGGCGGCCCATGCCGGCGGATATGCGTCGGCATGATGGCGATCAGATGCATTTCGCCACGAGACGCTCGATGGCGCCCTTGTCGTCGAGCGCGCGCTGGCGGCCAACATCGACGAAATCGAACCGAGACACGTTCTTGTTGATGTCAACAGTGGGATTCTTGAAGAACACGCTGTCGACGGGAATGCTCTGGGATTTGAAATTCACGAGGGTCGAAAGATTGGTTCTGACGCTGATGATAAATGGTTCCGTATCCTCGCCCGCGGCGAAGCCGGACTGGGCAGCCCTGTCCTTTCGCTCGGCATCCCTCAGCTCGACGCCCACAACGCCGGAAAAATCCCAACTGTTGTATTTCATTTCGCGCGACAAAGGGTCGCCGGTCAGTGGCATGGGATAGCTCATCACCTCGCGAATGCCGCAGCGCCCGATGTTTTGGTAGCGCTTGATCTTGCCGGCCTCGTCGACGCCGACATCGACGGCGGGCTGCCGCTGGATCAGCGACGCGACCCGGCGCAACTCGTCGATCGTGTCAATCGATTGCTCGAAAAACTGATTGTCGGCCGCCAACGCCGACAGGGGCGCCGTCGTGGCAATCGGCAATACCAACCACAGCCCGCGAAAAAACCCGCGCCAATTCATCCTGGGCACCCGTTCGCCATGCAATGAAAACGGCGCCGTCCGTAACCCGTTTCGACGCCTGAATTCGCCATTGCCTCAATCTTATAACGCCATATTTCGCCGCCGATGGAAAGGGTTGCCGCCAAGGCCGCGCAAAGAAAAGGGCAACCGCGCCAACAACGCGATTGCCCTTGAAATGCGGAGGCCGGCGAACCCGCGTTCGCCGGCGGGCGCGATCAGCGCGAATAGTAGTCAATAATGCCAGAAGTCCTTATTTGACGGGCTTTTTTGAAGGTCATTTCTGCGTGTGTAGCATCTGTGTAATAGGAAATAAATCCTAAATAGCACCTTTCCAAGCGCCTGATAACGCTATGATAGCAGCCTCCTCAACGCCCCACAAACTGCGGTCAGCATCGTAGTCGAGTTAGCGTGCGAAACACCCCGATTATGGGTGATCACCCAACGAAATAGGAATTTATGCAGGACCCCTGAGCTGGTATGTAAAGTCGCAAATCCCTCGTCACTCATATCCCTACAACTTTTCCCTCCCGCCGAACTGGCGCAAGCCACTCATTGAGTTTCGACCACCTCCGCCGTCCCGATACGTTTCGCACGGCCATGGCTACAGCTTTTTTCTGTCCCACGAGGACGACGAGCTTCTTCCCTCGAGTGACACCCGTGTACAGCAGGTTCCTCTGTAGCATGGTGAAATGCTGCATCAGTGCCGGGATCACGACGGCAGGATATTCAGACCCTTGGCTCTTATGGATCGTCGCTGCATAAGCGGGCACCAGCGTGTCCAACTCTCCAAAGCCGTAAGTGACTATCCGACCATCAAAACTGGCGGTCAGCTCAGCAGCTTCAGGATCAACGTCTTCAACGTATCCGATGTCACCATTGTAGACTTCCTTGTCGTAGTCATTTTCGATTTGCATGACCTTGTCCTTAGGGGCAAAAGTCCATCCGAATCGCTCAACCTTTCGATCTCCCGCAGGATTGAGCGCGGCCTGTAGGGAGACATTCAGAGATCGAGCCCCTACCCCGCCCCGATTCATTGGGCAAAGCACCTGAATGTCGCGGATAGGGTCCAATCCAAACCGCTTTGGAATTCGGGACTGCACCAGCTCGACAATGCGTGTGACCGCAATTTCCGGATCATTGGCCTCTACAAAATAGAAATCGCTTTCTCCATCAGGCTTGCCCAACTCCGGCACCAAGCCCTGATTGATTCGATGTGCGGTGGTGATGATCTGACTTTTCGCAGCTTGCCGGAAAACCTCAGTGAGCCGGATCACAGGCACCGCGCTTGAAGAAATAATGTCGGCGAGAACCTGCCCTGGCCCTACCGAGGGTAACTGATCGATATCGCCGACAATTAACAGGGCAGCGCTGTCAGGAATTGCTCTGGTCAAGGCCTGCATCAGCATTACGTCGACCATAGAGCACTCATCGATAACAAGAAGGTCGCATTCCAACGGGTTTTCCAGATTGCGTTTGAAGCCGCCAGCCTTGGGATCAACCTCCAATAGCCGATGAATCGTCTTGGCCTCGAAACCAGTCGCCTCGGTCATTCGCTTGGCGGCACGTCCAGTGGGAGCGCAAAGCAGGAGCTTTATGGATTTGGCTGCAAGGATCTGCAAAATCGAATTGACGATGGTTGTCTTCCCTACCCCAGGCCCCCCGGTAATGACGAGCACCTTGGAAGAAAGGGCCAAGCGAATAGCAGTAACCTGGCTTTCTGCGAGCGATAAGCCGGTCTTCGCCTCAATCCAGGGTAGCGCCTTGTCGGCATCGATTGAAGGCCAAGGCAAATTCTCAGAAGTCAGTATATGAATGCGATCCGAGATGACCTGTTCCGCTTTATAGAGACCGGCCAGAAAAATGCAGGGAGTTTGGGCGACCTCGTCCGCGATCACCGTCCCTTCCGCAATCTCCAATCCCAAGGCTGATTGCACCAATTCTGGGGGGACCTCCAAAAGTTCAACAGCTAATGGGCCAAGCTCTTTGGTTGGGAGCCCACAATGGCCGTCATCCATCGCTTCGGTCAGGGCATAGGAAATTCCGGCTCTAACCCGGATCATCGCCGTCTTTTCGATCCCCAACTTCATGGCGATGGCGTCAGCGGTTTTGAACCCGATTCCTCGGATATCTCGCGCTAATCGATAGGGGTTCTCGGTCATCACCTGAACGGCGTCGGATCCGTATGTCTTATATATACGCACGGCGCGCGCTGTACCGACGCCATTGCTGTGCAGAAAGACCATGATCTCCCGAACAATCTTTTGCTCAGCCCAAGCATCAGTAATTCGCTTGGCGCGCACGGCCCCTATCCCGGTCACTTCCTGCAAACGGCTGGGCTCGGCCTCGATGATGTCAAACACCTTCTCGCCAAAGGCCTTGACCATTTTCTTGGCGTAGACCGGCCCAATGCCGCGAATCATTCCGGAGCCAAGGTACTTTTCAATGCCATCTATGGAAGTGGGAGCCGAGGTCCGCATGAACTGGGCTTTGAATTGCTGCCCATGGCTGAAATCATTGAACCACTCGCCGGATGCCGTGATCCATTCACCGGCACTGATATTTGCTGCGTGGCCTACAACCGTCACCAAATCTCGATGCGCCCGGGCTTTCACCCGCAGAACGCAGAATCCGTTATCGGCATTGTGGAAGGTCACCCGCTCGACCAAGCCAGCTAAGACTTCTCTTGTTGCGGGGGGAGCCGATTCTGCCATGCTTCAATGTACTTGGGTCGGACATCTGCAGCAATTTAGCCAAAGCGACGCGAGAGTAACAAGCTTTAAGGCCCCAGGTGGTCGCCACAATCAAAAAAGCTTATTAAATTCTTGGTCTGGGACGACGCGCTATGAATTTCCCAAATCTTCGGCAGCCCAGGTTCTTAAGACAACCCCCAAGCAACTCCAAAAGACAAAAATTTCCCTCAATTAGTGGCACAGAAATTGCCAAGTTGGGCTAGAGGAGCTCCGATGTCTGACGCTGCGACAAACTTTCTATCAGAACTGACCGCATCAAAAGATAAGGCATCTGCGGCGCAAACCTTACTGACCAAATTCCGCGCGGGAGCAAGCGGAGTTATATCTCAAGGTGACTTTCAAACGATATTTGCTGAGATGGAGCTTGAGCAACCTAAGGCATCAGCGGCAAAATCAACCTCTAGTATTCAGTCGACTACATTCGACGTAAAGCGGACCATATTTGAATGTCAACTATATCCAAGTTTTTCAAACAACTATGCGACCGCAAAATATGAAGCTGGAGAAATGATTAAGGCCCTGGACGCAAACGGTGATGGGGCTGTCTCTCTGGTCGAGTTGGAAAGTTATAATCCGGATGGCGGAACTACATCGAGTGTAACCGCATCGCAGATTTCTGCTTTAAGCCCCGCTGAAATTGCAAGCCTTGCTCCGTCGGAAATCGGGTCCCTCACCACATCAGCGATTGGTGCATTATCATCTACTCAAATAGCAGCTTTGACGACCGACCAAGTTGGGGCTTTGACTTCAACACAGATTGGAGCGCTCACAAGCGACCAAATAGGTGCCATGACCCCGACGCAGCTAGGCGCAATAACTACATCTAGTGTAAACGGGTTGAATGCATCTGATATCAGCAAATTGTCTGTAACCCAGTTTTCAGGTTTTAACGGCGACCAGATAGCAGCGTTAACGACAGATGCAATTGCTGGCTTGACGGGGGAAGAAATCTCCTCTCTTACAACCAACGAGGTTTCAGCGTTGCCGAGCGTTTCTATAAGCGCGTTGTCTTCGGCGCAGATCTCAAAACTAACCACCGACGCGATTTCTGCCCTTAATAGTACTCAAATTTCCGCCATTGGGCCCACAGCAATCGTTGGGTTAACATCAATGCAACTCAATGCTCTGTCATCAGCACAGATGGGAGCGTTGGCGGACTCATCAGTTGGAGCCCTGACTACCAGTCAATTAGGTGCTCTGACACCTTCACAACTCAGTAGTATTTCAAATTCTGGGTTAGGCCAATTAACGGCAGATGATGTATCTGCTCTAACAGCTGAGCAGCTCGCTGCGTTAGACATCAGCCAACGTCAAGCCTTGGGTAATCCTCGCCCTACCTTTAACGCGATGCCGCTTACAATGATGGCTTCTGTCGCGGAGACAGTCGCTGCAACCAATTTTGCCAATACGGCACTGAAGACTTTTGATGTTTCGAGTAAGGGTTACTTCACATTGGCTGATATGCAGGACGCCTATGCGAAAAATTCTTCGCTTGGGGACCCAACGACAGTTCCGTCTGATTTCGCCCAATTTGACGCGAACAGTGACGGTCAAGTGAGTCAACAGGAATTGGTCAGTGGCTATCAACAAATGGATATCGCGAGCAATCTGTCGGCGGACTTCGACCCTAACAATGCTGGATATCTAAATTTAAGTGTTTTAACACCTCAGATAAACGCAGCTTCTCCCAGCCTTGGCAACCTGCTTAAATCATGGGACACGGACAATAATTCTCAATTGACAAACTCAGAAATCATTACTGGTATTCAGAAAAGCACAATGTCATTGTCTGAATTATCAGCGTTAGTGGAATCAGTAAATGTAAGTATAAGTTCTGAAAAAACGATGGCGCAATATGATACTACTAATAAAGGTTACATTACTTCGACCGATTTGAGCACTGCATGGGCTAGCGCCAATAGCACTAACGATCCAGCAACTGCCGATAGCGCCATTTCGGCATGGGATCAAAATTCTGACGGCCAGGTTAACCTAGGTGAGATGATTAGCGGGCAGCAGGTTACCGACCTTGCTTCCCAACTTTTATCCCAATTTGATCCAGCAATGAATGGCTATATAGATGTTAGCTCAGCAGGCGCATCTGCTTTCGCGGCCGCTCCTAGTCTGTTCAATCTATTGAAGTCGTGGGATGCTGACGATAATGGTCAGGTTACTCAACTCGAGATCATGAATGGCATCAAAGCTAGTAATGCAAAGTCGCAATTGGATGCAACGCAGAAAAATACCTCTGCAGGAACTGATGCAGCGTCACAAGCAGTGTCGATTATGTCGCAGGTCGATACTAACTTTGATGGCCAAATCAATCTCGACGAATTCTTGAATTATGCTGGATCACAAGCTTCTATAGGTGCGGATCCAATATCTACCTTCAATGCCTGGGACACTAACAATGATGGGTACCTGACGTTGGATGAAATCCAGACAGGCATTCAAACCATTCAACAAGCTCAATCTATTGTTAAGCAATACGACACGAATTCAAAGGGCTATTTCGATATAAATGACATGGAGACGGCGTTGAGTTCGTCGGACACAACGAGTACATCTTCTGATATCGCGGCCCAAGCGCAGCAGATTATGAATTTCTGGGACTCGAATGGCGATGGAAAAGTTACTGTTCAAGAAGTCATCAAAGGCATTAAGGCTGGTGGCTATGTCGGTGGACAGCAATTATCTACCACGGCTACGGTGAGTTCGTCGTCGCCTAGCTCCACTGCATCAACTTAAACCCCTAAACGACAGCACATCCCTAAAGTTAAGAAAGTACGCGCTCTAGTCCCACAAAATGACAAAGGGCGTCTCACAGATCCGATAATCTTCAAAACACAATCATAAAAAATTATCTAAGATCCTAGGTCCATCTAACAGTCGATCATCCCACCAGAAAAGTAGCTCGACTGTGGCAGTGGTGGCAGCGCTACCTATTGGAGCGTTGGCTGCAACTACCGACCCCCGCTGTCGTTCCATAATCAAAGTCGCTGCAAAACCATTGCCCGGGCGGCGGATAAAGCTTGGTCAAGTTTTGGTCGACGATAATCCCAGATGGGATCTGGGTCGGCTGGGACGATCACCATTGTTGCGTTAGCCTCAAACAGGAGCACCCGGCCATCCTGTGCTAGGGCAAAATCTATTCCGCAAAAATCAAGGGCTATTGTTGCAGCTATATCAGCTAGGGCAGCCATTGCGATCGGTCCTAAGACGCCCGTCATATCCTGAAGGAATTTTTGTTCCTCCGCGCGATGCTCTGGGTTTTCAGCCATTGGAGAGCTAAAATAATGGACCTTCCAGTCAGCTGAGATTGCAAGATGGAGCGGATAAAGATTACCGTCGATCGCCATGACACGATATTTTCGCCAAAACCCGTCAGGACCACGCGCATCTAAATATTCGATAACGAACAGGTCCCCGTCAATCAACTCAGAAGTGAAGGCATTCAATTGGCTGCGTTTCTCCAAGCGAACAAACTTCTTGCCTCCATGAAATCCAGGAGACCGTAACAGCAAAGGAAATGTAAGGGTCGGATCCGCTTCAAAATCAGACAAGCTTTTTTTTCTAATAATTCTTGGAGTTACAACCCCATCCAATCTCCCAATGCGCGTCGCGTTCTCCTCGCGTCCGGTGAGCCGCACTAGCGATGGATCATTTATTACTGGGGAAGTTGTAGTTTGGACGATTTTTTCAGCGCTGACCAGCGCTTCATATGCAAAGTCACTATCACCGATGGCATTCACGACGAGCCGATGCGGCGGTAATGGCTCAGCAGGATCAAAAAAATCAGCGTAGACGACAGTGACCTCGAAGATCCGCTCATCTATCCAATGCCGCACTGGAACATTGCCCCCGCGTGCTGAAACAAGCAAGATTAAAGGTATCCCGGCCCCTATTCCAAGATAGCGGCGTGTTTTGATCGCATGGCCCACAAATCCCTTGATCCAATGATCAGTATTCGGATGTCCTAGTTGCATCATAACCCATGCCATACCTTGGTGCGCATCTACAAATTCTGGGTCAAGCAAAATTGCCGCCGCATAATGATGACGCGCAACTGCGAGGGCGCAATCATCAACTACCCAAGCGCCGTCATCCGTAAAAAAATTAGCGAGTTGAACGTGGGCAATTTTGTTTTCAGGATGATGCTGAACCGCTAGCGAGAACGCAACGAGGGAAGTTGTGCGGTCGCCGGTCTCCCAGGCGAGCCTTCCAAGCTCGGTGAGTGTATCGAAATGCCCGGGATCCCGTTCCAAAATCTGCAGATAGATTGCCTTAGCATCCTCATAATCGCCACAACGAGCAAGGTCGTAGGCTCTTCGAATTTCCAAAATGGCGTCCATGACCCTGCGTCTCGTTAATGGTTGAATGTCAAGGAAATAGGGGGAAGTAGATAGTGTGCGCCTTTAACCGGCATCTATCAAATCCTTAACAAGTTAGAGGCCAAGTAATCAGCCATGGATGATTTCTGCAAACTAAATTTAGTTAGCCTCCTGGAATTGAAACACCTAAAACATGCCTCCTCGCACGGCAATGATGGACAAAATGCCCCGGAACATTCCGAAAGGAGCTGGCGGGGACCACCAATACCTCTCGCTTTAGACATATTATCGCCAAAATTGAACTTCCATATTTGAGCCTCTATAAATTTCAGATTGCCTGATTGGGAGATGAAGGGCGATGCAGTTTGCGATGGTCAGCTTTGATCGTTATCTTGGGATATTAAATTCGTTCCTTAAAGAGGGTTGGCGGCCGCTTAAATTTTTTAGTAGTCCGTCTCAAAATGAATTCGATGATAATAGGTTTTTTGTAGCGGAAGCAGCGCGACTTGGGATCGAGGTACAACTAGATCGCATAACAGCGTCGGACTTGTTTGAATTAAAAGACCAGGGATGCGATGCTCTTGTAGTCGCTGGGTATAAATGGAAAATTCCCGACCCAAAAGAGATCCTGAAATATGCCATTAATTTTCATCCATCGCCCCTGCCTATTGGACGAGGCCCCTATCCGTTGCCACGGGCTATTTTAGAAAATTTCACTTATTGGGGGGTGTCTTGTCACAGGATTAACAACAGTTTCGACGCTGGTGATATTCTCTGTGCTAAAAATTTTGCATTATCTTCTGACGAATGCCATGAAAGCTTGACATTAAAAGTTGAGCTGAACAGCAATTGGCTTGCCGCACATGTAGCTCAAAATGTCGATTTCTTATGGAGAAATGCCCAGCGGCAAAACGAAGGTAGCTACTGGGCAGGCCCCTCGATTGAAGAGCGAATTATAAATTTCGATCACTCGGCTGAAAATATTTTGCGTAGAATTCGATCTTTTGGAAGCTTGGGAACCTTCGCGATATTCGGTGAATCTTGGTTTATTGTGAAAAGAGCAATAGGTTGGCAAGAACACCATCTATGTGTGCCAGGGCAGATCATCAATTTCAATCAAGGGAAACTAACGGTCGCGTCCGTCAAGGTGGTGTAATTTATTGGGTGGCCTGAGAGCATGATCAGGCAGCTTTGGCGGTTAGGGTGAGGATGGGATCGACTTCCTCCTTGTCGATCTGGTC
>CAIOVE010000006.1 GCA_903861645.1 uncultured Hyphomicrobiales bacterium | reverse complement strand
CGATTCCGCGAAGCTCTGCAGCGACCACGGATAATCATCCCACTTGACGAAATCGCGCACCGTCGCCGCGCCGTCCTGCACCGTGTGCATCCATTCGACGCCGGGGCGGCGATCCTCGACCGGGCCGGCGCTGGCGGTGAACAGCATGATCGGCACGCGGTCGCACCAGGCGTTGTAGATGGCCATCGAGCCATGCTGGGTGCCGACCGTGCCGTGCATCATGGCGGCCATGGGCTTGCCCGCGACCTTGGCGTAGCCGTGGCTCATGCCGACCGAGACTTCCTCGTGCAGGCAGGTGATCCATTCCGGCTTCTTGTTCTGGCCGTAGTTGATGAAGCTTTCCTGCAACGCGCGGAAAGTGGAGCCGGGGCAGGCGGCCATGTAGTCGATGTTGAGCGTCTTGCAGACGTCGACCATGAAGTCCGAGCCGGTCTTCTCGGTGGTGAGATGTTCGGCCTCGCCGGGATGTTCGTTCTCGGCGGCGAGCTGGATGGCGGTGGGCAGGGGCGCCTTGCGCGCGTTTGCCGCGGCGCCCGCCACGCCCTGCGCGCTGGCCGGCGTTGTCGCCGCCGCCGCGCCGCCCGCGACAGCGGCGCCCTTCAGAAATCCGCGTCGATCGAGATCGGGCGTGCCGGCCATGTCCATCCCCATTTTCTGAATTCATTATCCGGCGCGCACCTTAGCCGCGCGCGCGCCGGGCGCAATCAAAATCAGCGGCCGCCCTGATCGACGCCGTCCTTGAAGCCGGGATAGCCGGGGTAGGACGCCGCCGATCCGAAGCCCCAGTAGTTGCGCAATGTTTCGGCGCCGTGCTGCTTGGGTCGCAGCGGCAATTCCTGATGCCACGGCCGCGGATCGAAATAGCCGAGCGTCTCGTCCTTCATCTGGTCCATCTCGGTGTAAAGCTCGACGCGCACGCCATCGGCGTTGCGATGGTAGGCGGCGATATTGTGGCCAATGATGTGGCGGCCCGGGCCCCATACGAGCAGAATCTTGTTCTTGGCGAGATAATCGCAGGCGCGGTGAATCTCCGGCCAGTCCTTCACCTCGAAGGCGATATGCGCGAGGCCCGGCTGCTTGCCGTTGACGAAGTTCACCGTGTGATGGTCCGGGTTGCAGCGCAGGAAGCAGAAGAAATCGCCGCGGATGTCCGACAGGCGGAAGCCTAGTACATCCATGTAGAATTGCATGACCGGCTTGATGTCGAGGCACGCCGAGGCGACATGGCCGAGCTTGAGCGGCATGATGCCGACCGGCTTTTCCTGATCCCGCGCGAATGTATATTCCGCGTAGATGTCTACGTCGGTGCCCTTCGGATCCTTGAAGGTAATGCAGTCGGCGACGCCGGGGCTGATGCCGCTGCGCCTTTCCGCGCGAACGCCGTGTTTGGCCAGTTCCTTGACGCAGTCGTTGAGGTCCGTGCCCGGCGCGACCTGAAACGAGATGCGCTGGAGATCGGCGTGATCGCCCTTCACCAGCGCGATGGCCTCGAGGCCAACCTTGGTGGCGAGAATGGCGCTGTTCCTGTCGCGCGCGACGACGTTGAGGCCGATGACCTCGTTGTAATATTCAATCGCCCGCTCGAGGTCGGGGGTAACGAGGGTGGCGTGGCCGACGCGGCGAACCTGAATCATGATCGCGTTCCTTTCAACGGGCTATTTGAACGCGAGGCCTAATGGCCGCGCAGAAAATCCTGATAACGTTTTTGCCAGAGTTTTTCGTCCTCCGGCGTGAAATCGAGCGGCATGACCTTGCCGTTTCCGAGTTTCGTGATGGCGTCGGCGGGCACGGGCGGCGTGTCCGCGCGCACGGGCAGTCGCCCCTGTCGCGCCACCGCCGTCTGTCCCTGCTTGCTCAGCAGGAAATTCGCGGCGAGCCACGCGGCTTTTGGATGCGGCGCCTTCGCGTTGACCGCGATCTGGCCGAGAATGACGGGGATCGTGTCGGCGCCCCAGTAATCGGTGGGCCCGCCCGTGGAGCGCACGTTGTTGACGAGGTTTACATAGTTCGACGGCGTCACCCAGTATTCGCCCGCCGACACCGCCCGCGCCAGCGCCAGATGGCCATCGACCGGGCTCGGCTTGAATTCCTCGAAGAACTGCTTGAGCAGGCGCGATCCCTTTTCCTCGCCGTAATGCATGATGATCGCGCGGATCCACGGGAACTCCAGCGCGTCGATGCCGACGTGGCCGATCCATTCCTTGTGCGTCAGAAATTCCTCGAGATCGCGCGGCGGCTTCTCCATCTTGACGGCGTTGGTGTTGTAGGCGGGCGCGTTGTAATTGGCGTAAACCGCGAACCAGGTGCCCTGGGGATCGCGGAACTTCGCGTCGAGCGCCGCGGCCTGCGGTGGTTCTATTTTTGCGCGCAGTTGCGCGGGCATGCGCGTGACGTTGGTCGTCACCAGCGCGTCCCAGCTCTGCTGGCCGCTGCGCGCCTCGATCAGGATTTTCGAGGTCAGCGCGGAATCATTGCCCCTGATGTAGTTGACCTTGATCCCCGTCGCGTCCTCGAACTCCTTCCACAGCGGCAGGCCTTCCTGCTCGTTGACGGAGGAATAGACCGTCACCGTCCCCTCGGCCTTCGCCGCGGCCAGCGCCTCGGCGGGCGCCCAATCCGGCGTTTGCGCCAGCGCGGGCAGGGCCGCCGCCGCGAACGCGCCGATGATGGCCGCGCGCGAAAAAGCGCGGACGGGCGCGAAATGGATCATCGGGGCTCCCTTGACTCGTTTCAGAATTGTCAAGCGATCCTAGACCCTCGCCCGCGGCGAAACAATCGCGCCTTGCCACCCGCCGGCGTCGATGGCATCGGTTGCCGCGACGGGGGCCGGGCTTGGGGAGACGCATGGGCGACGAGGCTATTTTAAGACTGCTGGCGCTGCCGGGCAGCGTGCGCCGAGCGTCGGTGTCGAAGGCGATTCTGCGCACCTTGCGCGAGACCGCGCCCGCCCTTGTCGCCATCGAGATTTTCGAGCTCGACGACATCCCCATTTACAATCAGGATTTCGATCACGATCCGCCGGCGTCGGTGCGCGCGCTGCGCGCGGCGATCAAGGCCGCCGACGGCCTCATCGTGCTCAGCCCCGAGTACAATCACGGCATGTCCGGCGTTATCAAGAACGCCATCGATTGGGTGTCGCGACCGGGCTACGCCTCCATTCTGGCGAACAAGGCCGTCGCGGTTTTCACCACGTCGGAAAGCCCGCTTGGCGGCGCGCGGGCGCAGGCCGATTTGCACAAGATGTTCCTGTCGACCCTGTCGCGCGTCGCGCCGGGGCGCGAGGTGTCGTTCGGCAACACAGCCAAGACCGTCGTCGACGGCAAGCTTGCCGACGCGGCGCTGCTGAAGCGCGCGTGGGCGCTGATTGAGTCGCTTCTGGCGGAAATCAGGTTGACGCAAGGCGAGTGATCGCGACCCGTCTCGCGCGCCGCCCCTCACCCGGCCCGCCTTCGGCGGGCCACCCTCTCCCTGCAAGCGCGGTAAGGGCGCACGCTGTTTGCGTCGCGCCCGACGTCGCTTCCTTGACGATCATCGCCGAAAACAAATAAGGCGCGTCGCCGCGCCTCATTCGTCTCGCGAAAAATCACGCCCCCGCCAGTCCCGGCGCCGTCAGGAACGCGCCCATGGCGTGCCAGACGCGATGGCGGTTCTTGCCGAGCACGGCCACGTGGGCGATGCCGCGCAGCTTGACGAAGGTCTTGTCCGGGTTTGGCAGCTTGCCGAAGAACTCCAGCAACTCCGCGTCGGTCGCGTTGCCGTCCGTTTCCGCGCGATGGATCATCACGGGGCAGACGATTTTCGTCGGGTCGACCATGGGCATGTGAATGGCCATGTCGATATAGGTGCCGTTGGGCGAGGTGGCGCCGAGCGGCAGTTCGTAATCCGCCAGCGCTTCCGGCACGGGCGCCTCGAAGGTCGAGGGGTCGTCGCGCGAGAAAATGCCGCGCAGGGTGTCGCGCGACAGCGGGCGCGTCAGGCTCGCCTGATAGGTCGCGACATCGCGCCGGCGGCGCATGATTTCCGGCGCGCCCTCGCCCGTCCAGGTGAAGGCGTCGAGGATGAGCCGTTCGACCCGGTCGGGGTTGCGCATGGCAAACACGCCCGAGCGAATGGCGCCGGAGGATTGCCCCTTCACGCGCACCGACTTCTGGCCGGTGATCTTCTCGACGACGGGGAAGGCGGCTTCCATGTCGCCAACGCCCGTCATGATGTCGGAGTTGTTGCCGGTGTCGCGCGTCGAACGGCCGTAGTTCTGGAAATCCATGGTCCAGACGTCGAAGCCGCGACGGGCGAATTCATCCATGAACGAGTAGTTCGGCAGGCCGGGCACCTGCAGGTCGAAGCCGCCGCGGCCCGAGAACGACGAGCCGTGCACGAGAAACAGCACCGGCTTGTTGTCGGGCCCGTCGCCCACCACGCGCTTGCGCCAGAGATAGAGCTTCGCCTTGCCGTTCTCGGCCCAGTGCTCCTCGCCGACGATTTTGCCCTTCGCCTCGTCCGCCGCGGCCGCGGGCAGGCTGGCGGCGGCGAGCGCCGCGCCGCTCGCCATCAGCGCGCGTCTGTCGAGGTGATGCTTTTTCGTGCCCGCCATGGAATCCTCCGGCTATGATTTGTCGAGACCCTAGCACCGCGCGGCCCCCGGCGCGAATTCAACTCCCCGCGACGAGACCATGAACGAACCCACGCCCATTTTGCTGCGTCGTGGCGACGCCACCGCGACCGTGTCGCCGCTGGGCGCGGAATGGCGCGCCTGGCGCGTCGACGGCGCGGACATGCTGTGGACGCCCGACCCGGCTTATTGGGACGCGACGTCGCCCGTGTTGTTTCCCGTCTGCGGCTGGACGCGCGACGGCGTGGCCCGCGTCGACGGCGTCGTTTATCCGCTGGGCCTGCACGGCTTCGCCCGCGCCGAACTCTTCGAGGTCGAGGCTTCGGGCGCGGATTTCGTCCGGCTGCTGCTGCGCGACAACCCGTGCACCCGCGCGCAGTATCCCCACGCGTTCGAGCTGCGGGTCGAATACCGGCTCTCGGCCTTGGCGCTGGAGGTCGTCGCCACCGTCCGCAACATCGGCGCCGGGGTCATGCCCTACGCCTTCGGCCTGCATCCGGGCTTCCGCTGGCCCTTCGCGGGGGGCGACAAGAGCGATTACCGCGTCGTGTTCGATCAACCCGAACGGCCCGAGGTTCCCGTCATCGCGCCGGGCGGGCTGTTCTCGCCGCGGCGGCGGCCAGTCGCCTTCGCCGACGCGCGGACGCTGCCGCTCGATGACGCGACGTTCGAGGCTGAGGCGCTGTGCTTTCTGGACGCGGCGAGCGCGGGCCTGTCCTTCGTCGGCCCCGGCGGGCGGGCGCTGCGGGTGGAGATGGAGAATTTTCCCCATGTGGTGCTGTGGTCGCGGCCCGGCGCGCCGTATCTGTGCATTGAAAGCTGGACGGGCCATGGCGATCCCGAGGGTTTCGCGGGCGAACTCGCCGACAAACCGTCGATGATCGCGCTTGCGCCGGGCGCCGAGGGTCGCCACGCCCTGCGGTACCGGCTGGAGGGCGACTAGGGCGGCCTCATCGCTTGGCGCCGCCCGCTCATTCTGCCATGAGGGCGCGCTTCCCCGCGACGGAGTTGGACATGAGCGAGCAGTCGGCCACCATCGAATCCCTTGGCCTGCGACGTCCCGAGGCGGGCGGCGGCCTGATCATCGACGGCAAGCTGATTTCCCAGAGCGTGCTGGCGGAAACCGCCGCCGGCGCGGCTGAACTCCTGCTCAAGCATCGCGTCCGCCCCGGTCTGGCGGTGGTGCTGGTGGGCGAGGATCCCGCCAGTCAGGTTTACGTGCGCTCGAAGGGCAAGGCGGCGGAATCCTGCGGGTTTCACTCCGAGCAGCATACGCTGCCGGCGACGACCTCGCAGGCCGACGTGCTGGCGCTGGTCGAAAAACTCAACGCCGACCCCGCGATCCACGGCATTCTCGTGCAATTGCCCTTGCCCGCCCATATCGACGCGACGAAGGTCATCGAGACCATCTCTCCCGCCAAGGACGTGGATGGCTTCCACCCCGTCAACGCCGGCCTGCTGGCGATCGGCGAACCCGCGCGCGCCTTCGTGCCCTGCACGCCCGCCGGCTCCATGATCCTGCTTCAGCGCGCGGCAAAGGCGCTGAAGGTCGACCTCGCCGGCCGCGACGCGGTCATCGTCGGGCGCTCGAACATCGTCGGCAAGCCCATGGCGCAACTGCTGCTCGCGGCAAACTGCACCGTGACCATCGCCCATTCGCGCACGCGCGATCTCGCCGACGTCGTGCGCCGCGCCGATATCGTCGTGGCGGCGGTCGGTCGGCCCGAGATGATCCGCGGCGACTGGATCAAGCCCGGCGCCATCGTCATCGATGTCGGCATCAACCGCGTGGCGGGGCAGGGCGTCGACGCGGCGGGCAAGCCGCGCACGAGGCTCGTCGGCGACGTCGACTACGCCGGCGCAAGCCAGCGCGCCGCCGCCATCACGCCCGTGCCCGGCGGCGTCGGCCCCATGACCATCGCGCTGCTGATGGCCAATACGTTGACATCGGCGAACCGCGCCACGGCGCGGTGACCACGGTCGCGTTTATGCTATCATTCCCGGCAAGACGCCGGCGAAGCCCGCGCGAGCCCGGATGAACGCATGCAGACCCTGGCGCAGATCCCCTTTTTCAAGGACGCGGGCGAACTCGATTTCGCCAAATTCGATCGGCGTTGCGCGTGGAAGCGGTATGACGAGGGCGAGATCGTCATCGATTACGAGGACGACAGCACCGAGGTCTATTTCATCATTTCGGGCGATGTTCGGATTCTCATCCGCACCGCCGCCGGCAAGGAGATCATTCTCGCCGACATCAAGGCCGGCCAATTCTTCGGCGAGCTTGCCGCCATCGATGGCTTGAAGCGCACGGCCAATGTCACGGCGCTGACGCGCGCCGAATTGTGCATCATGCCCGCGGCGACGTTCCGCGACATCCTGTTCCAGTCGTCGACCTGTTGCGACAAGGTGTTGCGATTGCTCGCCAGGCGCGTGCGCGAGCTTGACGGCCGTCTCGCCGAACATACCGTTCTCGACCTGCGCCATCGACTCTACGCGGAATTGCTGCGCCTGTCGGTTCCGCGCGCGGGCCATCCGGGCGAGCGCGTCGTGTCGCCGCCGCCCTATCATCATGTGTTCGCCGCGCGCATCGGATGCCGCCGCGAGCAAGTGACGCGCGAGTTCACGACGATGTCGGGCGAGGGGCTTGTCGAAAAGACGCGCGGCGGGCTCGTCTTGCTCAAGCCCGGCGTGCTGGAGGCGCGCATCGCCGCCGCTCTGCGGTCGGGGGACTGACGTTTGTCCTCGTCCGATCCGCTGATCCGCGTTGACTCCGTCCGCAAGCGCTTCGGCGGCGTGACCGCCGTCGATGATCTTTCGCTCGACATCGGCCATGGCGAATTCTTCGCGCTGCTGGGGCCGTCCGGCTGCGGCAAGACAACATTGATGCGCATGATCGCCGGCTTCGAGACGCCGGATGAGGGGCGCATCCTGCTCGATGGCGAGGACATCGCCGCGACGCCGCCGCACCGTCGCCCCGTCAACATGATGTTTCAATCCTACGCGCTGTTTCCGCACATGAACGTCGAGCGCAACATCGCCTTCGGCCTGGAGCGCGAGCGGATGCCGCGCGCCGACATCGCTGCGCGCGTCGACGAGATGCTCAGGCTCACGCAGCTCGAGCCGCTGCGTCGCCGACGCCCGGATCAGTTGTCCGGCGGTCAACGTCAGCGCGTCGCGCTCGCGCGCGCCCTCGCCAAGCGACCGCGCCTGCTGTTGCTGGACGAACCGCTGGCGGCGCTTGATCGCAAGCTGCGCGAGGAAACGCAGTTCGAGCTCATGGAGATCAGGCGCGGGCTCGGCATGAGTTTCATGCTCGTCACGCATGATCAGAACGAGGCCATGGCGATGGCCGATCGCATCGCCGTCATGCGCGAGGGCCGCATCGAGCAGATGGGGCCGGCGCGCGAAGTCTACCGGATGCCCGCAACGCGCTGGGCGGCGGGCTTCATTGGCGAGATCAATCTGTTCGAGGCCATCGCCCTGCGCGACGCGTCGGCGGGGCAAGCCTGCGACATGCGCCTGCGCGACGCGCCGGAGGCCGCGCCGATATCGCTGACCTGCGACGCGCCATTGCGCGCGGGGCAGGAGGTCGCCGTCGCCGTGCGCCCTGAAAATCTCGCCCTGCGTCGCGGCGCGCCGGGTGCGGCGTGTCTGCGCGGCGATGTCGTCGAACTGGCGTTTCGTGGCGATACCACCCTCGCGCGCGTCCGCCTGCCATCGGGCTTCGTGGCGCGCGCCAACGCGCCCGGCGCGGGCGGCGAGTCGCTGACGCGGGGCGAGGCTGTTTGCCTGTCCTTTGACGTCGCCGCCGCGCGCGTGCTGGCGTCATGATCAGCCATCGCGCGTGGTCCGAGCGGCTGGTGCTGATCGCGCCCTATGCGTGGCTGGCGGTGTTGTTTCTCGCGCCCTTCGCCATCGTCATCAAGATTTCGCTCTCGCAATCCGCGCTCGCGCTGCCGCCCTATACGCCGGTTTTCGATTGGCGCGCCGGCCCCGACGCGTGGATCGCCGGCGTCAGGGAGTTTTCCTTCGCCGCCTATGCCTCGCTCGCCGAGGATGCGCTGTATCTCGACTCCTACCTTTCATCGCTGCGGCTCGCGGCCACCGCAACCGTGCTGACGCTGCTTGTCGCCTATCCCATGGCCTACGCCATGGCGCGCGCGCCCGCGCGGTGGCGGCCCGTTCTTGTCACGCTGGCGATCGCCCCGTTCTGGACGAGTTTTCTCATCCGTGTTTACGCGTGGATCGCCATTCTCAAGGACGAAGGCTTGCTCAACCACGCGCTCATCGCGCTGGGACTTATCGCCGAGCCTCTGCATGTCTTCGGCACCGACTGGGCCGTGCAGATCGGCATTGTCTATTCCTATCTGCCGTTCATGCTGCTGCCGCTCTACAACGCCATCGCGCGGCAAGACGCCTCGTTGGTGGAGGCCGCCGCCGATCTTGGCGCGGGGCCCGTCGCGCAATTCTGGAAGATCACCTTTCCGCTGTCGCTCGGTGGCGTGCTCGCGGGCGCCTTGCTGGTGTTTATTCCCGCCGTCGGCGAGTTCGTCATTCCCGACCTGCTCGGCGGCTCGGACACACTGATGATCGGCCACACCATGTGGACCGAGTTCTTCGACAATCGCGACTGGCCAACCGCGTCCGCGGCCACGGTCGTTCTGCTGGCATTGTTGCTGCCGCCATTGGCGCTTTACGACCGCTCCCGTCGACGCGCGACGGAGCAACCGACATGACGCGCGGACGAGGGTTCTTTCGCTGGAGCGTTCTTGTCGCCGGCTTCGTCTTTCTCTACGCGCCGATCGCTTTGCTCGTGATTTACAGCTTCAACGCCTCGCGGCTGGTGACGGTCTGGGGCGGTTTCTCGCCGCGGTGGTACATTGCCTTGCTCGACGATCGCCAGATGGTCGACGCGGCGTTCATCAGCTTGCGCGTCGCCTTCGTGTCGGCGCTGTTCGCCACCGCGCTGGGGACTTGCGCGGCCATCGCGCTGGCGCGGCTCGGCTCCTTTCGTGGTCGCGCGCTTTTCGCCGCCATGGTCATGGCGCCGCTGGTAATGCCCGAGGTCATCATGGGCCTGTCGCTGCTCCTTCTGTTTGTGGCTCTCGACGCGCCCCGTGGATTCTGGACCATCGTGCTCGCCCACGCGACGATGGGCATGTGCTTTGTCGCCGTCGTCGTGCGCGAGCGGCTGGAGGGCGTCGATCGCTCCATCGAGGAAGCGGCGATGGATCTCGGCGCGAGCCCCGCGCAGGCGCTGTTGCGCGTGACGCTGCCCATCGCCATGCCGTCCATCCTCGCCGGCTATGTGCTGGCTTTCACCCTGTCGCTCGACGATTTCGTCATCGCGAGTTTTACCTCGGGGCCGGGCTCCACGACCTTGCCGATGCGTGTGTATTCGCAGGCGAGACTCGGCGTCAGCCCGGAAATCAACGCGATTTCGACGGTCATGATAGGTTTCGTCGCCGCGCTGCTTTGCGTGCACGCGCTGGCGCGCGCGTCGCGTCGCGCGAGGGATTGATTTAGCGCGGCTCCGAAGCCGGCTCGGCGGTTGCGTCGGGGTCGCGCAGTGGCGCGGCGGCCCGCGAATGCTGGATCAGGCTTTGCGGGTCCACGATCAGCAAGGGCGCGTCCCAAGGTCCGCCGACATCGATGGCCAATTGCATCGCGCCGGCGACGGGCGCCGACGGGCTGGCCTGCCAGGCTTTCAGGCGAAGCGCGAGCTCATGCGTGGGGATGGTCGCCGCGCCGGTCAGATTGAAAGCCACGCCGGCCCCCGCGCCCTCGGCGTTCTCGACGATGGCGACTCCCTTGTCGATGAGCATCGAGCTGGCGATATGGTTGAATTGCGTCTTCCCGCCGCGAAGCTCCGTCGCCAGCGAAAGTGGTCGTCGTTCGGCCCGCCGCAGCGCCTGCTCAAGATCAAGTCCGGCGATTTCGCCGTTGGCGAGGTCCATTTTCGCCGTGCCGCTCAAGCCCGCCAGCAGCGTGGGTGCGTTCGCGCCATGGGCGCTCAGCGCGAATTCGCCACTGAATTCGCCGGTGATCCGCTGCGAACGCCGCGCGGCGGCGCCTAGGGCGCCGGCGTCCAGATGTTCCACGGTCCCTCGCGCCAGCCATTCGAGATCGTCGCCATCGCGACGGATCGTGGCGCGGCCCTTGATGTTCCCCTTGTAGGCGTTGGCTTCGGCGAGCGAAATTTCGATCTGGTCGGCGCTCTTCAGGATGGAAATGCCGGTTCGGGTCGCCTCGTATGCGCCAAGGCGGGCGCGCGCGGCGGATAGGCGCAGATCGATATCAGCGCCGCCGGCGCCGGAAAGCCCAAGTCGGCGCGCCGGAGCCTCGTTCGACGCGCGCGCCGCCCGCGCGAAGACCTGAACGAGCGGTGTGAGATCAAGCAGGTCGGTCGCGAGCGTGCCCGAGACACGCGACCCCCTGTCATCGAAACTGGCCGACAGAACGCCGTCGTAACTTGAGCCCGCGAGGGAGAATCGAGCGTTGGCGATCGACAGTTCATGGCGCGACAGGCGGGCGGCTCCGTCGAGCGATATCGGTCCCGCTTCGGACAGTTCGGGCGCTGATCCAACGAGGCTCTCGAACAATCCGTTGGGAGACGTCGCGCTGATCGCGACGCGTCCATCGATGAAATAGGATGGACCTCCCGCGGCCGCGCCGTCGAAATTGGCGGTCAGTGTCGGCGACTCGAATCGCGCGACAACGGGCGAGCTGTCGTCGACCGCCAGGTTCGCCGGCTTGCCGAGCCATAGCGCCGTCTGGACCTTCTCGCCGCGCCAGTTGAAATCGCCGCGCGCCGAGAGGGGCGCCGTCAGGCCTCGCCAATCGATGGCCAAATCCATGTCGCTCAGGTCTATGTCGCGGCCGCCGCCATGCAGATGAACGTCGCCGCCGCGCAATGCTACCGATCGCAGGCCGGCGGATGGCGGCGCTGATTTGTCCCTCGCCGCCATGTCTGGTCGCGCGGGTGCGATCATGCGATCCAGATCGACGTCGATGCGCGACTCGATGAACGTGGCGTTGGCCAGTTCAAGTCGCCCGGCGATCAATGGCAAAATGCGAAGGTCGGCGCGCAGGCTTTTCGCGGCGATCGAAAGGGCTCCGTCGGGCGCACGCGCGGCGAAGGCCTCGACCGTGATCATGGGGCGAGGCAACAGCCTGATGACCGCGCTGGCCGGT
This sequence comes from uncultured Hyphomicrobiales bacterium, assembly GCA_903861645.1. Taxonomy (GTDB): domain Bacteria; phylum Pseudomonadota; class Alphaproteobacteria; order Rhizobiales; family Beijerinckiaceae; genus Terripilifer. The sequence continues at coordinate 41,496 of CAIOVE010000006.1, read as the reverse complement.
TGGTCGGTCGTGAAGCCCGTGGCCACGGTCACTTGCCGGGCGATTTCCAGCCGCGTCGCAACTCCGGACAGGGGCCACGGCGTTGCCGCCGCGACCGCAAGGGCGAGCGCCGCCGTCCCGGCGACCCATTTGAGTTTTCGGCGCATGCCCTGCTTAAGCCCGATCCGCGCGAAAACGCAACGGTAGCAATCCCGCATGCCGCGTCACGCGGGCAGGACGACGGACCAATAAGGGCGACTTGGGACGCAATTACGGCAGGGCGGCCACTCTGGACATCTTACCCTCCAGAAACACCTGCGGCCCGATTTTGCGCATGGGGCCGCGCAGGTTTTCCGCCGCGTTCGCCCGCGTCGGCCCGTAAGGGGGCGTGGGCGTAACGGGCGTAAAGCCGGCGAACCGATCCCCGGCGAGAGAGGCGCGCTCCATCGCCCTGAAAACACCGAGTTCCCGGCGATCAAGTCCCGCCTGTCCGAGGAGCGAGAAGTCGCCCTTGCTGTGAAGCCACGCCGACGCGCCTCGATAAACGCGGAAACCCTTTGGCGTCATGATCTTGTCGCCGTGACGCAAGGTGAAGTCGCGCATCAGCGAAACATGGGCCGCGCTCGAGGCGCCGGGCGCGTGGCACGAGCAAGTGTCATCGCGCGTCGTCAGATAGCGGAACGCCACGGGCAACGCCGAATAGGGCTTCCGGTCGTTCGCCGACACCGCATCCTCGAGCTTGTCGGACCCGGCTGGCGCAACATAAAGCCGCGTCGGCGCACCGGGGCACATTCCCGAACAGACGGCCGAATGGGCGGCGTTGTCGCTTTCGCCGGCGTAGTCGGCGATCGGAAAGGCCATGCCGTCGCACAGGCGCACGCAGACCGATCGTTGCGACAGGGCCGCGACGCGTGGAGCCGCGCTCGCGCGGCGAACCCGCGAAGCGCCCTCGAACGAGGCGCGCGTCGGGCCGACCGTTAATGGTCCGCTTGGCAGCGGCGCATAGGCGCGCGCTCCGTCGGGCAAGCCGCCGTTGGACGCGCGATTGTCAAGATTGAACAGGGCCCGCAAGCCGCGCGAAGAAGCAACGGGCTCGCGCGCGACACGGGTCGGCGCCGTCGCCGCGCGCGGCTGGGCGCGCTCGCGGTTCAGCAACATGGTGTATATTTGCCGCTGATCCATTTCCTCGGCGATGACGCCACGCATGGTCGGACCGAAATAAACCACGCCAGAAAGAGCGATGGCGCAACCCAGCCCGATGGCCAGGATCGCGCGGCGAGGAATGTCGGGGGCGCGGGCAAAACGGCGCGCGGCGACGCAACTGGTCTGGTCGCCAATGAAGGGCCAGGGAAAACGCATGGAGCACCAAAAATCTAAAATAATACGCCGCGCGATTTACTAATCATAAACGAACGTGATTGGCAACGCGGGCCCCGCTTGATCCATGTCAGCGCCGAAGCGACACAAAATCGTTGAAATGCAATATGTTGAAACTGGTGTTTCATCGGAGGCAAGTCGGATGAACGATAAAAAAGGTCTGGAAGCGCACCTGCGCCGCATCAGGCTGGAACTCGCGCGGTCGCCGGGCAAGCCGGATGGCGCGGCGGACGAAGGCTATGAGTTTATCGCGCCATTGGGGGCCGACAGTCACATTTCGCTGGATGGCTGGAAGCGTGACCGCGGCCTTTGCTTCGTGCATCGGCTGGAAAAGGGCGCCATCGCCGATCGTGGTCTGCTCGTGCATCGCGCGGGCGGCGCCGGCGGCGCGACATGGGCGTTCGATTACGCGCCGGGCGGCGACGCCGACGAGGATGCCGGCTTCCGGTTCTCGGCGCATCCCTTCGTCGTGGGCGAATATGTTTCGATCCGCGACGAGGATGGCGCGATGCACACGTACAGGGTGACGTCGGTCACGCCGGCGTGAGGCGAGAGCCGCCGATTACTCGGCGGCCTCTCCCATGTTGCCCGAAGCGACGTGACCCGCGGCATGCGTCTCCGCGCCCGCCATTGCCGCCCGCGGCTGTCCCGCGAGGAAGGAGTCGACGAAGTCGAGGTAATAATAGATCACGGGCGTGATGTAGAGCGTCAGCAACTGCGACAGGCACAGGCCGCCTACAACCGCGATGCCGAGTGGTTGCCGCAGTTCCGCGCCCGCGCCCGCGCCCAGGGCGATCGGCACGGCGCCGAGCAACGCGGCCAGCGTCGTCATGGTGATGGGCCTGAAGCGGATCAACGCGGCCTCGCGAATGGCGGGCAGGGCGGATACGCCTTCCCTTCGTCGCTCCACCGCGAAGTCGATCATCATGATCGCGTTTTTCTTGACGATGCCGATCAGCAGCAGAATGCCGATGATCGCGATGACCGACAGATCAAGTCCGAACCATTGCAGCGACAACAGCGCGCCAATGCCGGCCGAGGGCAGTCCGGACAGAATCGTCAGTGGGTGGATGTAGCTCTCGTAGAGCACGCCGAGCACGATGTAGATCGTGAGCACTGCGGCGAGGATCAGAGGCACCTGGCCCTTCTGCGCTTCCTGGAACAGCGCCGCCGAACCCGTAAAGCTCGTGGACACCGACGGTGGAAGATTGAGTTCCTGCTCCACCTTCTGGATCTGTTCGACGGCCTCGCCAATCGAAACGCCGGTTGGCGTGTTGAACGAGATGGTCACGGAGGGTTGTTGGGATTGACGGTTGATCCACAACGGCCCCACGCCGCGCTTGATCGTCGCCACCTGATCAAGCGGCACGATCGGCGCGTTTGATGCGCCGCCGGTTCCGGTCGCCCCGGTTGTCGAAGCCGCGACGGCGCCCGCCGATCCGCTGGCCGCGCGGATATAGACGCGGCCAAGCGACGACGGATCGTCCTGGAAGCGATGCGATGTTTCGAGGATGACCTGATAGTCGTCGGCCTGCGTGAAGATGGTTGAAATCTGCGCGGTGCCGTAGGCGTTGTAGAGCGCCGTGCGAATCTGGTCCGCGTTGAGGCCGAAAGCGCCAGCCTTCGCGCGGTCGATTTCGACCCGCAGCTCGGGATTGGTGATCTTCAGATCGCTGGTCGTATCCTTGAGTTGCGGCAGCGCGACCAGACGATTGAGCATTTTTGGCGCGAGATCATACAGCGCATCAAGGTCGCTCGACTGGATTGTGTACTGATAAATCGCGCGCGAGGCGCGCCCGCCGTTGAGATTGAGGTTCTGCACCGGCGCGAAAACCGCGTTGATGCCGGGCACCGACGTCGCCAGACCGCGCAGGCGCGCGATGACGGTTTGAATGTCGCCGCGTTCCTTCTTGGGCTTGAGCGCGATGAACACCGACCCCTGGCTGGTGCCGCCCTGGCCGACGGACGAGGTGATGTAATCCACCGCCGGGTCGGCCATGATGAGCCGCGCGATCTGTTTCTGGCGCTCGGCCATGGCGGGCGCGGCCGTGTCCGACGCGGCCTCCGTCGAGCCCGTGATGAAGCCCGTGTCCTCGAGCGGGAAGAAGCCCTTCGGAATATTGATGAACATGTAGGCGCTGAGCGCGAATGTCGCGAAGGTCACGAAAACCATGGTGACGCGATGCGCCAGCACGATATCGAGCGACCAGCGATAGCCTTCGGTCAACCCGTCGATCGCGCCGTCGACGATCTTCCAGAAGCGGCCCTGATTGGCGTGATGATCGACCGGCTTCAGCAGGCGCGCGCACAACATAGGCGTCAACGTGAGCGACACGAAGCCCGACACCAGAATGGCGCAGGAAATCGTCACGGCGAACTCGCGGAAGACGCGACCGACAATGCCGCCCATGAGCAGCACCGGGATGAACACCGCCACGAGCGACAGCGTGATAGAAATGATCGTGAAGCCGATTTCCCGCGATCCCTTGAGCGCGGCTTCGAAGGGCCGCATGCCCTCCTCGATGTGGCGGACGATGTTTTCGAGCATCACGATGGCGTCATCGACGACGAAGCCCACCGCCAGAGTCACCGCGAGCAGCGAAATATTATCGATCGAATAGCCAAAGAGATACATGAAGGCGCAGGTGCCGATCAGCGACACCGGCAGCGCCAGCGAAGGGATAAGCGTCGCCGCCAACGATTTCAGGAACAGGAAGATCACCATGATGACCAGCGCGATCGCCAGGCCAAGGGTGAATTGCACGTCCTCGATCGACTCGCGGATCGACTTCGATCGGTCGTTCAGGATCGCGGCGGAAACCGACGGCGGCAACTGCGCCTGATAGATCGGCAAATGGGCGCGCACGGAGTCGACCACGTCGACCGTGTTCGCGTCCGATTGACGGAAGATGGCCAGCGCGATGCCGCGGTTTTCGTTGTGCCAGGCGGCGATCTGGTCGTTGGCGACGGAATCGACGACCTCGGCGACTTCGTTCAGGTGAATGGGCGCGCCATTGCGCCAGGCCACCACGATGTCGTTGAAATCCTCGGCCTTGGTCATGTCGCCCGTGGCCTTGAGGGTCAGGTTCTTGTCGATGCCGCGGAACCCGCCGATGGGCGCCGAGGAGTTGGCGGCGACGACCGCGTTCTTGATGTCGTTGAGGGTCAGGCCGCGCGCGTAGGCGGCGTCCGGGTCGGCGTCGATGCGCACGGCGAATTTTTGCTGGCCGAACACCAGCACCTGCGCGACGCCCGGCAATTGCGAGATCGCCGAGGAAAAGATTTCCTCGGCGTAGTCGTTCACCGTGGACAAGGGCAGGGTCGAGGAACTCAAGACCAGAATGAGAACCGGAGCGTCCGCCGGATTGACCTTGCGAAAGCTGGGCGGCGCGGGCAACTGCGGCGGCAGGCGACGCAGCGTCGCCGTGATCATCGATTGCACGTCGAGGGCGGCGCCGTCGATGTTGCGATCAAGATCGAATTGCATCGTGATGTTCGAACCGCCATTGGTCGAACGCGAGGTCATCAGGTTGATGCCGGGAATCTGCGCGAAGGCGCGCTCGAGCGGCGCGACAACGGATGTCGACATGGTCTCCGGGTTGGCGCCGGGCAACTGCGTTGTGACGGAAATCGTCGGGAAGTCGACGCGCGGCAGCGCCGACAGCGGCAATTTCATGTAGCCGAAAATGCCGAACACGATGAACGACATCATCAGCAATGTCGTCATCACCGGGCGGCGAATACAGAGTTCGGGAAGCGACATCAGATGCCCTCTTTCTTCGCCTGAACCTTGTTTCTGATATCGACGCGCGAACCATCCGCGAGCAGCAGCGCGCCATCGCTCACCACGGTCTCGCCGCCCTGCAAGCCCTCGGTGATGATGTCGCGTCCATCCTGGAAGCGGCCAACCTTCACCTTGCGCAAGCGGGCGACATTGTTCTCCACGAGATACACGTAATTGCCGATCTGGCCCGACTGTGTCGCCGTGCGGGGGATCGAGACGATATCCGGCTCCGTCTTAAGCGTGACGCGGACGTTGCAAAGCTGGCCGGGCCAGAGCGCGTCGTCGGTGTTGTCGAAGATCGCGCGGATCGTGATCGTGCCGGTGCTCGGATCGATCGTGTTGTCGAGCACGGCGATCTTGCCCTTGACCGCGCGCGTACTGCCTTGCGGCGTGGCCATGACGTCGCCCTCGCCGCGTTCTATCGCCTCGCGCAGGGGCGCGAGAACGGCCTGCGGGACCGAGAACGAAACATAGATCGGCGCGGTCTGGACGATGGTCGCCAAAATGCCGGTGACCGTGTTGTCGCCGGCCCTGACGATGTTGCCCGCCTTCGCGGCGAAGGCGCCAACGCGGCCATTGAGGGGCGAGGTCAACGTGTACCAGGTCAACTGGACCTTCTGGTTGTCGAGAAGGGCCTGATCGCCAAGCAGCGTCGCTTTCGCGGCGGCCTGCGCGGTCTTGGCGTTGTCGAGATTCAGTTGCGGGCCGCTGCCCTTGCTGACCAACTCCTGCGCGCGCGCGATATCCCGGGTGGTCTGTTCAACAACGGTCTGATCCTTGGCGATGCTTGCCTCGGTCTGCTTGATCTGCGCCTCGATCTGGCGGGAATCGAGCTTGACCAGAACGTCGCCTGTTTTCACGATCGCGCCGTCGGCGACGAAAATCTTGTCGATCTGCGCGTCGACGCGTGTCTTGATGCTGACGGTGGCGATCGGCTGCACCGACCCGACCGCGTCAACGCGCAACGGCATCGGACCACGCTGCACCGTATCGACGTCCACGGGCGCGGGGGGGCGCTGGACGACGACGGGGCGACCTTGCGCCGGTTGGGAAGCCTCCTTCTTGGGAACGTTGGCGGCGGCGCCGGGCATGAGGGCGCGGATGGAGGCGGTGCGCTCTACCCATCCGGGGAAACGTTCCTCGATGGCGGAAGGCCAATAAATAGCGCCGCCGGCCGCTGCGGCGGCGACAATCAGCAAAGTGACGCTCTTCTTTCCCAACACACCCCTCCAGAATGCACGCTTGGCGGCTCCCCCGGACCCGCGATCGATCAAAGCCGGTGGCCGATTTTCTTGGTTAAGCGCCACAACTAACGCGTTTACACCGGTTCACCAACCTCGACAATGGGCGCCGCCCCCCGGGTTCCGCGGTTGCTTACGGCCGAGTTATCGGCCTCGAAACATAAACGTCGCGGCGACCGACAGGCCCAGCCACCCCAGAATCATGATCACGCCGCCTGTCGGCGCGGCCAGCGCCCACGGCTTCACATTGATCGTGAAGCGCAGGGCGAGGTCGCCCGAGAACAGGGTGGCGCCCCAGGCAAGCGCCGAAGCCGCCGCCAGCGGCAACCTTGACCGGGCCGCCAAGGCGATTCCCGCCACCGCTCCGGCGTGCAGAATAAGAAACAGGGCGGCCGTCATGAGCATGTCGCCGCCGCCGCGATGGGCGGCCCACGCCGCCAGCCCCACGCCAGCCGCGCCCATCAATCCGGAAACGCCAACCAGAATCGCCGACCATCGCGCCATGAGGCTGCTCCCACGCGGGAAAAGCGCCCCGCGCTAGCCGATTATCCCGTTTGCCGGACGCCATCAATCAGGCCCGAGGCCGGTTGTCGGCTGATGGCCCTGTTTTCCGCGCCAGCGCGTCCGGCGTTCGCCGCCAACCGGCGCGCGATCAGCGGCGCCGCGTGCTTGGCGCCGTACATGAAGCGCATCACCGGACCAAAGGTCGCCGCGCCCATGGCGCCGACCGCGAACAGACCGGGGACGCTGGTCTCGAAGCCCGCCGAGAGCGCGGGCGATCCGCCGACCCTGGCCACGCCCGCCCGCAGAGCGGGGTCGATATAGGCGAGCCGGTCGAAGTCGACGCGAAAACCCGTCGCCGCGATGACGTGATCGGTGAAAATATTGCTCGCGCCGCCGGATTCGCGCAGTTTCAGCAAAACCCGCCCGCCATGCTCCCTGGCTTCCTCGATATGCGCGCCCGTCGAGATCGGAACCTTGCCGTCGACGCGCGCCCGCAACCACCAGGCGCCGGACGGCCCCCAGCCGTTGCGGACGATCCGCAGCCGCGATTCCGCCCGCAACTGGCGAAAAAGTCGGGGAAATTCAGAGAACAGATAGGCGCGCCAGCCAGCGCCGAGACCGCCTTCCGGCGCCGTCAGGCGCTCCAGAAGCGTGGGGGTCGGGCGGGGAAGTCCGTTCCACGCGACGCGCGCGTCCCGCCCGATGACGCGCACGCGGGCGCCCGCCTCGTGCAGCAGGGCCGCGTGTTCGAGCGCCGACTGGCCAAGTCCCACGATGGTCACGTCCTTGCCGGCGAAACGCGCCACGTCGCTGGCGTCGGCGCTGTGGCTGAAAAGTTCCGCCGGCAGATGGCGCAAGTTCTCGGGCGTCTCGCGAAAGGGCATGTGGCCGGTGGCGAGCACGACCTTGCGCGCGCGCAGGGCGCCGCCGTCCTCGAGTTCGAGGCTGTATTGGCCGGAGGGCTCGCGGCGCAGGGAGCGCGCGTAGGTTTCGACGATATCGGGCGCCGCGTTGCGTTGGAACCAGTCGCCGTACGACATGAAATCGCGGCGGGTCAGCGGCGCGCCGCAATGCTGGTAGGGCAGGCCGCGATGGACGCGGAAGGTTTCGAGCGTGAAATCGCCGGCCTCGTCCCAGAGGTTGGAGGCGAATGGCTCCGATTTCAGAACCATGTCTTCGGGCATGTCCTTCCGCCAGCTTTCCAGCGGACGCCCGAGCACGACGTGATCCACGCCGCGGGCGCGCAAATGAGCGGAAATGGAAAGGCCGTATGGGCCAGCGCCGACAATGGCGACATCCGTCTGGATCATGGTGTTGCTCCCCGTGCTTCCTGAGTGAGGAAAAGCCGCCGCGACAGGCGTTTCGCCCGTTCGTGGATGTAATAGGCGTAGGCTGGCCATGGATCGTTGGCGCGCCAGTAGCCGTCGTGGATCGCGGCGCCGCGCGGCAGGCCGGCGACCCGGTGCGCGCGCGATGACCGCCAGGCGACCTGACGCTCCATGCGGCGCGCGCGCGGCGTCTCCTCGCCCGTGGCGTGGCGATAGCCTTCGAGCGGGATGTTCACCCCCGCCAGCGTCGCGACCTCGGCCTGCCAGTCGGTGCGGCCGACCGTCGGTTCAATGATGACGAAGAGTTTGCGCCGGGCATCCCATTTGAACTCGACGCCGCCCGGGCCCACCATGCCCGCCAGCCGGGCGAAGCGCCGGGCGATGGGCTCCAGCGCCAGCCGGGCGCCCTGCGCCGGCGCGCAAACCGCGGTCGAGCCAACCCGCGGCGGATAGGCGACGAGCTTGCGGCCGGTGAATATGACGAACGGCTCGCCGCGCGCGTCGGCGTAAAACAGGCAGAAATACAGGCTGGAATCGTCGCCATCGATCCATTCCTGCGCCAGCGCGCCCGCGCCGGCCGCCACGAGCTCCCGGCATCGCGCGATGGCGTCGGCGCGGGATCGCGTCAGCATTGTCCTTTCCATCGGCAGGCCGCGCACGGGCGTCTTGTCCGAGGGCTTGACGATGATCGGCCCCTCGATGCGGTCGAGGCCGGCCATATCGGCTTCGCGCGAAATCGCGACGGCGTATGGGACCGCGAAACCCTCCCGCCGGGCGAAAGCGTCGATATCGATCTTGCGCTCCAGGGCGCGTGTCGCCGTCTGATCCGGGAGGTCGAAACGGAAATCATTCAACAGGGCCGTCCGATTTTCGGACACGGTGCGCACGGCGTCCTCGTCGGTCAGCATCAGGAATGGATCATGACCGGCTCTCGCCCTGGCGCGATAAAGGCCCGCGATCAGCGGCTCGCCCTCGTAACTTCCGACCGTCTCGACCACGCAATGGCGCGACCATGCCGCGATGTCGTCGGGCCTGCGTGAAATCAGGATGACGGGAATGTTCGCCCGGGCGAGCGCGCGCGTAACGCCGAGCGCGTTGAGATTGCCGCCCACGACCACGGCGGCGCGACGGGGCTTCGAACTCGATAGATTCCGTCTCCACAACCCGGCCATGGACGTCCCGCTGCTGGCCAGAAACGTCCTTGACCGGGCTTTTGGCTTCCAACCCGCGCCATATCGGGACATTCCCGCTTTTGATCTTCGTGGAAGGGCAGGGACCGCGCCACGCTTGCGTTCGCGCGCGCGGCCAGCGCGAAAAACAAGCGTTAAGGCTAACGGGGCGACGTCGCCGCGACCGAAAGCATTCCTCAACATCGCGCCCGCAAGGTGAGCCCGGTCTCGCATCGGGAATGAACGGGCATGCAAGTCGTAGTTGTCGCCGACCACGCCCATATCAATGGCGGCCAGGCGAAGGTTTCCATCGAAAGCGCCATCGGCCTCGCGGGGGGCGGCCACGAGGTGACTTATTTCGCCGCGGTGGGGCCGGTCGATCCGCGACTGGAGCCGGCGGGCGTGAAGGTCGTTTGCCTCGGGCAGGGCGATATCGAGACTTCGGGTAAGCTGGCGTTTTTGGCGCAGACGCTATGGAACGGCGCGTCGCGCGCGCGTCTCGCCGAGGTCATCGCCGGGCTCGATTCCGCCCGATCCGTCGTGCACGTCCACGCCTGGGCAAAGGCGCTGTCGCCCTCGATCGGCGCGGCGCTGCGCGAGGCGAAATGTGGCCGCGTCTACACGATGCACGAATTCTTCCTCGTGTGTCCGAATGGCGGCTTCTATGATTATCCGCGCGCGGAACCTTGTCATCGGGCGCCCATGTCGTTGTCGTGCGTAACGACGAATTGCGACGCGCGCTCCTACGCGCGCAAGGTGGCGCGCCTGGCGCGGCACGAATTGCTGCGGTTTGGCGGCCTCGCCGACGCCTTCTCGCATGTGATCACGATCAGCGACCTGCAATATCGCGTGTCCCGCGACTACGTGGCGCCCGGCGTCGAGTGGTGCCGCGTCGACAATCCCATCGACGCGACTGATCCCGGTCCAAGAAGCGGGATCGGCGAAGACTTTTTGTTTGTCGGTCGTGTGTCGACCGAGAAGGGCATCGCGCACTTTTGCGAGGCGGCCCGGCGCGCCGGCGTGACCGCGACCATCGCGGGCGATGGCCCGCTCATGGGCGAGCTACGTCAAAAATACCCCGACGCGCGCTTCCTTGGCTGGAAGTCGCCGGCGGAACTGGGCGACATCATGCGGGCGGCGCGCGCGCTTGTGTTCCCTTCGGTCTGGTACGAGGGCCAGCCGTTGACGGTTTACGAGGCCCTCGCGCGCGGCGCGCCGGTCGTTGTCAGCGATGCCTGCGCGGGGCGCGAGGCGGTTGTGGACGGCGAAAATGGATTCTGGTTCAAATCGGCGGACGCCGATAGCCTGGCCGCCGCCTTGCGAAAACTGAAGGATGACGCGACGGCGGCGCGCATGAGCGAAAACGCCTGGCGCCGCTATTGGAGCGCGCCGCTGACCATGGCGCGTCATCTGGACGCGACCGAGGATGTTTACGCGCGGGCGCTTGCCGCCGCGCGGCGTCGAGACGGGATCGCCGACGGCTCCCGGTCCTGATCCTCCATCCACCTTCGCCTCGCGGCCTCGATGCCCCAGACCATGCCGATCATCAGATAGACATGTCGCCAGTGGTCGATGTCGATCTGGAACCCTTGCAGGAAAAACACCATCAGCGAAGGCCACACGACCTGCGACAGCGAGCGGAAGGGTGACCGCGCGAAGCACTGGCGAAAGCCGATGAATCCGGTGACGCCAACCAGCAGCAGGAACGAGAAGCCGCCGAGCCAGCCGTACGAGGCAAAGGCGTTGACGTAGGAGCTGTGCGGTTCCAGATCGAAGTAGTTGCGAAAGCGCAGAGGGCCAAACCCAAGGGGGCGATCCAGCAACATCGACAGCGAGCGCGCCTGATTGTCGAAACGGCGGTCGTCGTATTCCTCGCCAACCGATTGCGACCGCTGGAACGCGAGTTCGCGGATGGAGTCAACCGACATCAACACCGCCAGCAGGATCGCCGCGAGCACGATCGCGACGAGCACGCCGATCAGGATCTGGCGCCGCACCTTCGGGTCGGGATTGGTCACCAGCGCCATGCCGATCATCATCATGCTGGCGAACATGAACGCGCCCCACGAGCCGCGCGAGAACGAGAAGAAGACGCCAGCGATGATGATGGCGAGCGACAGAACCACGATGAAGACGTGTTTGGCGCGGCGCAGCATGATCAGTTGCATGCAATAGAGCGCGCCCAGGATCAGGAACGAGCCGAAAACGTTCGGATCCTTGAACGTGCCGGCGGCGCGGCCATAGGTCGCGAATATGAGACCGGTGCCGGCGATGTCGAAATAGCCGATGATGCCGGCGGCGGACGAGATGACACAGGCCAGCGCGAAAGCCTTGAGGCATAGCTCGCCGCGTTCAAGCGTGCGCTCGCCGAAAAATAGTCCGAAGAAGATCGCGGTGATGTACAGGTATAGCGATTGAAGCTCGAACACGACGGGGTCGGGTTCGTTCCAGTAGGGAATGAGCGCGATGAAACCCGACAGCAGATAGACCGTCATCAGCAGGAAATACGGCACGAACATGCGGTGCACGCGAAACCCGCAGACAAACCAGACGGGCATCGCGATCAGCGACGCGAAGTCGTAGGGCGATGGCTCGACGATGGCGATCGCGCCGCTGACGATGAAGATGAAGAACAGGAAGTTGACAAGCTTGCGCGAGGAGACGCGCCACCCCGCGCGCGCTGTGTCCGCGTGAGCAAGAACGGCGTTGCTCATGGATGGACTCCGGCCCGCTCGTCGAGGGATATTTTCAGGCGTTCGCGCTGGAGCGCGCGCTCGCCGGTTTCGCAGCCATTCATTTTGATCGAAACGTAATAGAGCCATGGCGAGTCGCCGGCGTCCTCGAAATTGCGTGTTCTCGCGTTCTCGTCGATTATCGACGGGTAGGCGATGAGCGATCCGCCGCAGGCGCCGTCGTGGATGGTCGGTCCGGCGAGCAATAGTCGCGGTTGAGACCAATGGCGCAAATCGCCGGAGGTCGAGGTGTAAAATCCGCTGATGGGGAAGGCGCCATCGTCCTTCTTCGCCATCCAGACGGCGAGCCAGCGACCGCTTGCCGCGTGCTTCACGAGCGAACCTACCGGAAAGACAAAGGGCGCGACGATGGCGCAGGGCCTCGGCGCGGGCGCGCGGGGGCCATAGGGGTCGCCGTATCGGACGGTGAAATCGGCGCCATCCCACGCGCGCCAGCTCGCGCTGTCGAAAGGGTTTGGCGAACGAAACAGGCAAACGCCGTAATTCTGCCCCGACCAGCCCGTGGTCGAGGCCATGAAATATTTGTATCGACCGTCGGAGACGATGTTCGAGGGATTGAAAAAGCCGCGATGGCGGCCTTGTTCGACATCCTGTTTGAAGGGCGCGGCGGCGACGACGGCTGGTCTGTCCATGGTGAAGGAGCGCCCGCCATCCCTCGAGGAAAACGACAGGATCGTATTGTACCAGCAGCCGATCGATTGCGTCGTCGCGCAGGCGCGGTGATCGTCGGCGTGATATTCGTGGTGGACAATGCCGACGACATCTCGGCCATTGTCGGTCCATGTCGCCGTCATGTAACGGCGATCATTGTAATGGGCCGCCTCTGGATCATGCGCAGAATCGAGCGCCACGGCGCAATCGATCTTGAGATGCGCGAGATCCGGGCCGCGCAAGGCGCGGTTGACGTAGTGCAGGGCGAACATCGCGACGCCGCCCGACGCGTCGCGGAATGCGCGCGGATCGATGTCTGGCGTGTCGATGGGCGCGCATCCATCGACTCCACTCCGGTACATGGCTTGCGGTCCGCCGGCGCCCATGGAAACCTTGATGTCGGCGGCCTGAAGCGACGTCGCGCACGTCAGCGACAGCGCGGCGGCGAGCGCCACGCCCGCGCCGCGCGCGCCGCGCTCAGTAGGCATTCTCTGCCTTGAGGAGCGCGAAGGGCGTCATGGCGAGAATGTAGAGATCGAAGGCGATCGACCAGTTTTCGATGTAGTAGAGGTCGTGTTCGACGCGGTTCTGCAGCTTTTCCTGCGTGTCGGTCTCGCCGCGCCAGCCATTGATCTGCGCCCAGCCCGTGATGCCCGGACGCACCCGGTGTCGTGCGAAGTACCCATCGACGACCTCGTCGTACTTGCGATCGGCGGCCTTGGCGTGAACCGCGTGGGGCGAGGCCCGACAAGCGACAGGTTGCCGCTGAAAACCACGTTGAAAAGCTGCGGCAGTTCATCGATCGAGGCCTTGCGAATGAACCGGCCGACGCGTGTCACGCGCGGATCGTCCTTGGTGACCAGCTTGGAGGCGGTGTGATCGAGATCGTCGATATACATCGAGCGAAACTTGAAGATCTCGACGAGCTCGTTGTTGAAGCCGTACCGTTTTTGCCGGAAGAAAACCGGCCCCTTGGAGTCCAGCTTGATCGCCGCGGCGACCAGCAGGAACAGCGGCGACAGCAGCAGCAACAGCAGCGATCCGACCACGCGATCGAAGGCGCTCTTGAGCACGACGTCCCAATCGGCGATGGGCTTGTCGAAGACATCCAGCACGGGCACCGAGCCGACGTAGGAATAAGACCGCGGACGGAAGCGCAACTGGTTGCTGTGCGCGGCGAGGCGAATGTCCACGGGCAGCACCCAAAGCTTGCGCAGCATTTGCAGGAGCCGCTGCTCCGCCGTGATCGGCATGGCGAAGATCACCAGATCAAGGCGCGCGTGCCGGGCGAAGACGACAAGATCGTCGACGGGGCCCAGTTTCGGAAAGCCGGCGACGACATCCTGCGAGCGATCGCCGAGACGATCGTCGAACACGCCGTAGATGCGCAGGTCGGTGTCCTTCTGGGAAGCGAGCTCCGTCAGCAGCTGCTCGCATGATGGCCCTCCGCCAACCACCGCGACGCGGCGATCGAGGCGGCCGATGCGGGTGAGGCGCCGCGTGATGATCGAGACGGCGCCGCGCTCGATCATCAGGCCGCCAAGCGAAAGCGCGAACCAGCTCAAGAGCCAGACGCGCGAAAACGCCATTTCGAGCTTGGCGAAGAAGACAATCGCGAGGGCGCCCAGGAACACCAGCGCGAGACCCCCGGCGAGACGAAATCCCTGATTGACGGGGTGTCGGAACGCGCCGACGTTATTGATGCCGAGCGCCTGAAACACGATGACCGCGCAGGCGGCGACGGAGGGAATCGCCACGAGGTATTCGATCGCGTGGCCGGTTTCCGTCGACAGATAGAGCCAGTCGATGAAAAAGCCGCAGACCAGAACGATCATGAAGTCGAGCAGGCGCACAAAACCCGCGAGCACGACGGGCGAATAAGCGGGTTCGGCCGATTGGCTGGTTTGCACTTCGGCCAGCGCGAGCATCCACTTGCGTTCGTCGGAAGTATTCGGCGCGGAGTCGGCGGACTTTCGTTCCGCGTCGTAGCGCTTCATGTCCTCGGCGTTGAATGCGGCCATTTTATTCACCAATTGCTTTCGTCATGGAAATTTCGTTCGAGGCGGCCCGAGCGGCGGGGGCGCGCGCGCCCAGCGCGTCGCGATACCCAGCGATGACGGAGTCCACCATGTTGGCGATCGTGAATCTGTCGGCCACGAAGTCGGCGATCTCTCCGGCGCGCCGGCGTCGTTCGTCATCGCCGCTGGATAAGGCCTCGATCATCGCGCCGGCCAATCGCTCGGGATCGTCGCAGGGAATGAGGCGATCGGCGTAGGGGCCGAAAATCTCGGGAATGCCGCCGACCGACGTCGCGATGAGCGGGATATGCGCGCCCGCCGCCTCGATGACCACGTAAGGCAGGGATTCCGCGCGCGAGGGCACGACCAGAATCTTGCCGAGCGAGAAGGCCTGACGCGCCGGCATCGGGCCGGGCATCGTGATGCAGTCCTCGAGACCGGCCGCGCGCGCGTGTTCATGCAGCGCCGCCTCGTCGGGTCCGGAGCCCACGAGGATCGCGCGGGGCACGCGGCCAATGCGATCGCGAACCACCCGCAGGGCGTCGATCATTGTGTCGATGCCCTTCGCCGAGCGCAGTTCGCCGACATAGACGAAATCCGCCGCGTCGGCGTCCGCGACAACGGGCACCGTTTCGGATTCGGCGATGCCATTGAGCACGATGCGCTTGAGCGACTTGTCATAGCCGACGCTTTCGTCGAACCGACGCCCGATATAGGCGCTCTCGAACAGGAAGATGTCGGTCGCCCGCGCCAGCGCGGATTCCGCCAGCATGTAAACGCCGTTCACGAAGGTGCCGGGCTTGTAGTTGAAGCTGCCGCCGTGTGGCGTGTAGGCCCGCACGACCGGGTTCGAGCCAGGCAGAAGCCCTGGCGCCCGCGCGAAAAACCCGCCCTTTGATCCATGGCCATGGACCACGTCCGGATGGGTGTCGCCGATGCGATGCATGACGTGACGCAACGCGGTTATGTCGGAGACGTGAGGGTTGCGATGCATCGGAACCCGGGTCACGCCCAGTTCCATGATGGGCGCCAGTTCGCCGAGCACCTGCGTCGCCCTGTCCCCACCGGTGAGCGAATCGGTGACGAGACCAACGGCATGACCGCGTTCGGCGAGACCGCGCGCCAGATCGACGACATGGCGGAAAAGTCCGCCCAGCGGCGCGCGCAGCACGTGCAGAATTCTGAGTTTGCGGTCCGTGCGGGCAACGCCAGGCATGAATGCCACCATTCGTCCTCTAGAAGAAGCGTTCCCGCACCATGATGGTGTCGCCGGGGCGCACGGGTTGTTGGAGTGGAACCGAGTATGTCGCGGGGACGCCGTCGATCAGGCGGGTCAGGTCGACCCGGTCGCGCGCGGCGCGCGGTCCAAAACCGCCCGCGATGGCGATGGCTGTCTGCGCGGTCATCCCGCTTACATAAGGATACTGGCCGGCGGTCGTGACCTCGCCGAGTACGAAGAAGGGCCGGAACGCCTCGACCTCGACGGAGACCTTGGGCTCGCGCAGAAAGCCGCCGCGGAGCTTCGCCTCGATGTCCCGCTCCAGGTCATGCGTCGAGCGTCCCTGGGCGGGAACCAGCCCGATCAGGGGCATCGAGATATGTCCCGAGCCATCCACCGAATAGGAGTTGGAGAGGGTGTCCTGTCCAAAAACGATCACGCGCAACCGGTCTCCGCTGGCCAGTGTGTAGGGTTGAGTCGGGTCTTCCGCGAAGTAGCCAGACTGATAGCGGGGACCCGCGGCGCACGCGGAAAGGGCCGCGAGGGCGAGAATGCAGAACGTCCGTATCAAGCGCCGCATGAATTAATTCCACCACATGCCCACGCCGGCGACCGACCCGGCCCGCGTATATATATTTGCGCATGGTTAACATTTGTTGACTCATCCCCTTCGGGCGGCTTTCGCGGTTAACCACGCTTTCACCATGATGGGTCATGTTCGGCTTCTCTCCCCTAGGAGTTAAGTGATGCGTGGCGTTTCCGACGGTTATCAGGGTGGATCGAGCGCCGATAATGGCGAGCTCGATATCGGCTCGGTCGGTCGCGCGATCGCCCGCCGAAAGCTTTGGGTTATCGGCCCGACACTGGGCTGTCTGGCCTGCGCCGCTGTTTTCGTGACATTGGCGACGCCTCGCTACACGGCCGAGACCAAGGTGATCGTCGAAAACCAGGAGAGCTATTTCACGCGGCCTTCCGGGCCGGTCCAGGTTGATCAGCAGACGCAGGGCATCGATCCCGAGGCGGTGGCGAGCCAGATTCAGCTCGTGATGTCGCGCGATCTCGCGCGGTCGGCCATCAAGGCGCTCGACCTCAAGGGCAATCCGGATTTTGATCCGACGGCCAACGGTCCGGGCCTCATGGCGCGTCTTGCCTCCCTGATCGGGGCGGGCGGTCGCGCCATTTCGCCGGATGATCGCCTGCTCGAAACCTATTTCGAGCAGTTGAACGTTTCCTCCGTGGTCAAGTCGCGCGTTATTCAGATCGAATTCTCGTCGCGCAATCCGGATCTCGCGGCCAAGGCCGCCAACAAAGTCGCCGACCTCTATATCGCCGTGCAGGCCGACGCCAAGCGCGAGAGCGCGCGCGCCGCCGCCGCGTCGCTTGGCGAGTTGATCGCCACCTTGCGTGACAAGGTCTCCCAGGCCGAAAGCAAGGCGGAGGCGTTTCGCGCCAACGCCGGCATCACCATGGGCGCCAACAACATAACCATCAGCGGTCAGCAACTGGCTGATCTGAACGCCCAGTTGACGCTCGCCAAGGCCGCGCGCGCGGAATCGCAGGCGAAGGCGCGCATGTTGCGCGAACAGTTGCGACAGGGCCGACTTGGCGACGTTTCCGACGTCGGCAACAACGAGCTCATTCGCCGGTTGTCGGAGCAGCGCGCGACGCTGCGTTCGCAGATCGCGTCCGAGTCGCGCACGCTTCTGCCGGGGCATCCCCGCATCAAGGAGCTGTCCGCGCAATTGTCCGAGCTTGATGGCGAAATTCGCCTGACCGTCGAGCGCACCGCGCGCGCCCTTGAAAACGACGCGCAGGTCGCGAGCGCCCGCGTCGACAATTTGCAGACCGCCATCAACCAGCAGAAGCGGGACGTGGGCGGCGCGAGCGGCGACGAGGCGAAGGCGCGCGAGCTGGATCGCGAGGCGCGCCTGCTGAAGGATCAGCTTGAATCCAGCGTGACGAAATATCAGGAAGCGCTGGCGCGCGAGAACTCGGAATCGACGCCAGGCGACGCGCGGATCATCTCGCGCGCCGTGGCGCCTCCGCTGCCATCATTCCCGAAAAAGGTTCCGATTTTGGCCTTCAGCGGCGTTGCCGGTTTGATACTCTCCATCGGCGCCCTGATTTCAGCGGAGCTGATGTCAGGCCGGGCCTACGCGCCAGCGGCGCCCGTGGAGGGCGCCGAACCCGACGTCGGCGTGGATGAACAACCCGCCGCGCCAAGGCGAGCGGTTGTCGACGACGCGGTTGGCGCGCCGGCGCGTCCGCGACGGATGTCGCGGCGTGATCGAGCGCCCGCCGAGCCGGACGCGCTCGCCGACCTCGCGACCCGCTTGGCCGGCTCGCCGTCCAGCGATTTCGCGCGCCGCATTCTGGTGACCACGGAGTCTGGCGAGGTTTCCGCTCGCGCCATCGCCGCGACCCTTGGCCGCTCGCTCGCGCGCGATCGGCAGGCGATCCTGGTTGAGCTGGCGCCCGAATCGCCCGCGCGGGACGATCGGTTGGGCCTGAGCGACCTGATCAGCGGCGCCGCGACTTTCGAGGACGCGATCCATCGCGAGCTTCAATCGCGCCTGCATGTCCTGCCGGCGGGCCGCTCGAGGGTCGTCCATGACGACGACTGCGAACTCATCCTCGACGCCTTGTCGCGCACCTATGATTTCGTGATCCTCGCGGCGGCGCCGCTCGCCGATGACGATCTGGCGTTGGCCATCGCGCCCGACGCCGATGTCGCCATCCTTGCCTGCAAGGCGGAGCCTGATTCGGTCGCGATGCAGGAACTCGCCCTCGCGGGGGCTGGAGAGATTCTGTCCTACGTGGCGCCTTCCACCGCGACGGGGCGGACGGCGGCCTGACAGTTGTTACAACGGGTTAGCAGGCTGGGTTGCCCGCGACGTCGCGTCAGGTTGACGGTTTCGAAAAAGCGGGGCTTATTTAAACCAGCCCCGCGCAAGTTTTCATGCGTTTAAAATTTTTCATCAAGGCGATCGGGAGCGAAATTGTCGCGTTTTTCAGTCGCGTAATTGTAATGATATGATTTATTTGGAGTATTCTGATTGAAAGAGGGTGATCCCGTCGGCTGGACGATTGTCGTTATAGCTTTTGCTTCGTCCTTGTTTTTCTTCATTGTTTTCGGTTTGCTCGATGATGCGAGTTCCTTGAGTCTTGTCGCCTTCGTGCTTGCAGCCGTTTCGTTGGTTCTGGCTTTGGCGATTTTGGCGCGTCTGACATTTTTCTCCGAGGAAAATCGAAGCAAGCGTCGGAAATCCGGACGCTCTCGACGCCATAAATCGTCCTCGGGCGGAAAATAGTTCGCGCGCGGATCAGCTCCGGCGCAACAGCCGGAGCAGCAGGGGCCAGGCCCAGTCGCTTTGCTTGACCCAACGCTTGGCGTTGAGACGAAGGCTCTCGAAGTGGGCGTAGATGCGTCCTTTCGCGGAGACCGGCATGATCGAATCGAACATGGCGACGGACTCATCGCACCAGCTATCCTTGTAGCGGGCCTCTCCGATTCCCAGATCGAAGCTCGTCAAGCCCGCCGCGCAGCCCGCCTCGATGATGGATTGCAACAAAAGATCGCCCGGACTGCATCGGGCGATCTCGATGTCTCCATCGAACGAATTGACCATCAGGTGCAACCTGCCGCGATGCACGCCGCCGCCGTAGGTCGCGATGATCCGGTCGTCGAGCGTCAGCGCCTGTAATTCGAGGGCGGGCGCGCCGTCCTCAAGTCCCGCCAGCGCGGCCGAATCCATGAAGGCGCGCGCCTCCGCCGTCTCGAAAACGCTTTCAATGTTCTTTTCGCGAAAACGCGCCAGCTTCTGTTCGAAGAACGCGTCAAGAATACGCCGGGCCGTCGTCTCGTCGCGCGCGACGACATGTGCGACGGCTCCCATGCTTTCGAGTTTCTGGCGCTTCTTGCGCAACTTTTTCGCGGCGTCCTTCGACAGATGCGCCTTGACGAAGGCGGCGGCGTCGACCGTGAGCCGCGCGCCGTGCAGAAAGCTCGCGCTGGCCTGATGCGGGAAAATGTCCAGCGGATTGGGCCCGTCCTCCCAGCGTTCCGGCTGGTTGGCGAGGCGGAAGATATCCGGCGACAGGCGCGCCTTGGCGGCCGCCGCGCGCAACAGCGAGACAAGGTCATCCCGGCTGAAGTCGAAGCCGGGCGAGAAGAGTCCCATGTTGGCGTTGGAGTCCTTGCCGCCGAGAAACTCGGCGACCCGGAAAGGGCCCTGTTCGCGCACGCCGAAGGGCAGAAACGCGACCGGCGCGCCCTGTGCGTCGTGGGCGACGACAAGCATCGGCGTAATGCCCAGCGGGCCGGCGAAGGCCGCGAGCCAGGGCAAAAGGAACCGCCGGGTCTGGTAGATGGAGCCGGGGCAGGTCTCTTCAAGCTTTTCCCAGGCGGCGTTGGCCGCGACCGCGTCCTCGTGCACGTCGATCCGCCCCACGGAGCGCGCGCGACCGTCCCGGCGCGGCTTGCGCGCGAGGTCTGCGGTGGCGAGAGGCGTCGCTATCAGGGACATGAAGTGGCCGAATTCGGGACAGGAAAATATTTGCAATTGGACGATACAAGAAGAGCGCCAAACAAATTCATAAACACGCCCGCGCGCGTGGGAGACTGTCGGCATGACGAATGGCGAGGCGCGGGGATTGCGCGCGCGGGCGCGGGGGGCGGGGCTCAGGGCGCTCGGCGCGAGTGGCTTGCCCCGGCTGGCCGCGCCGTTCACCCGCGGCGCCGGCGCGATTCTGATGTTTCATCATGTCAGGCCGGCCGCGCCGAGCGCGTTCGCGCCCAATCGCGGCCTTGAAATAACGCCGGAGTTTCTCGACGAGACCATCCGCGCGCTGCGCGAGGGCGGTTTTGACATCATCTCGCTGGACGAGGCGCCGGATCGCATCCGTCATCCGGCGGCGCGGCCCTTCGCCGTCCTGACATTCGACGACGGTTATCGCGATAATTTGATCCACGCCTTGCCAGTTCTGGAGCGGCGCGGCGCTCCCTTCACCATTTTCGTCGCCACCGGTTTCGCCGAGGGGACGGCGCGGCTGTGGTGGATCGAGCTCGAGGCGGCGATCCGGGCCTTGTCGTCAGTGTCCTTCGAGGGGGTGGAACTGCCCTGCGACACGGAGGCCCGCAAGACGGCGGCCTTCCTGCGAATTTACTGGCGGCTGCGCGCCGGGTCGGAGGAGCGATTGCTCGCTGAAATCTGCGCGTTGGCCGACCGAGCCGGCGTCGATCCGCGCGCGTTGACCCGCGACCTGTGCATGGACTGGGACGAAATCGGCGCGCTCGCGGCCAATCCCCTGTGCACGATCGGCGTTCATACGCTGACCCATCCGCGTCTCGCGAAACTCGAGGCGGCCGCCGCGCAACACGAGATCGAGGAAAGCCAGGCCATCATCGAAACGAAGCTTGGCCGCGTCGCGCGGCATCTTGCCTATCCCGTGGGCGACCCCACCTCGGCGGGGCCGCGAGAATTCGCCATGGCGGCGAAACTGGGCTTCGAGACGGCGGTCACAACGCGCAAGGGCATGATTTTTCCGGATCACGCGGGCCTGATGACCGCGCTGCCGCGCCTGTCGGTCAACGGGGATTTTCAGCAGCGCGCCTTCATCGATCTTCTTCTGACGGGGGCGCCGTTCCTGCTCTGGAACAGGGGCCGTCGCATCGCCGCCTGAGCCTCAGGCTTTCTTGCCGCCTTCCATCCACTTGATGAGCGGCAGCATGGGCGCGACCCATCCCAACCCGATCACCATGTAGATCAGGGCTTGAACGACGCCATTGGCGTCCTGAATAGGCCGGGCCTGCGACAGGGCCATCGCGGCGAGCGCGTAAAAAACCACGAAGGAAAGCATCGCGGCGGCGCCGATGAATTTGCGCGAGCGAGCGCCCATGACAGTCTCCAAGGTGCGACAGATCGGCGATGGACGCCAAACCTCGCAAGACATATGTATCGCCGCGCTCGACTGATCAATGGCGCGGAAGGCCGCACATGACCTCGATTACCGGAACAACCGATCTCGCGCGGGTCGATCGCGACCCCTTGGCGCCGGTGCGCGCCTGGCTCTGGACCATCGCCGGATTGATCTTCGCCATGGTGGTGGTGGGCGGCGCGACCCGCCTGACGGAGTCGGGCCTGTCGATCACCGAATGGAAGCCCATAGCCGGCGCGCTGCCGCCTCTGGGCGAGGCCGCCTGGCTGGCTGAATTCGAGAAATACAAGCAGATTCCGCAGTTCGCCAAACTATTCCCGGACATGACGCTGTCTGGGTTCAAGTTCATCTTCTACTGGGAATGGAGCCATCGCCTCCTCGGGCGGCTCATTGGCGTGGCGTTCGCCTTGCCGATGATCTGGTTCTGGATCTCGGGTCGCTTGCCGGGCAAGCTCAAGCCCAGACTCGTCGGCCTGTTGGCGCTGGGCGGCCTTCAGGGCGCCGTTGGCTGGTGGATGGTCGCCTCGGGCCTCGTCGGCCGGGTGGAGGTCGCGCCAGAACGTCTGGCCACCCACCTGACGCTGGCCTCCGTCACGCTGATCGCGACGATCTGGCTGGCGATCGGCCTGCGGCCGAAGCCGCTTGAAACCGCCGCCGCGCCGCTGAAGGGCGGGGCGGGGGCCCTGCTGGTTCTGGTGCTTTGCCAGATCGGACTGGGCGCGCTCGTCGCGGGCTCGCGCGCCGGCATGACCTACAACACCTGGCCGCTGATGGACGGGCGCCTCGTGCCGCCCGCGGAAGATCTCGGACGTTTGGAGCCCCTCTGGCGGAACGTCTTCGAGAACATCACGCTGGTCCAGTTCGACCACCGGATGCTGGCCTACGCGGTCATCGCCTTCGCGCTGTGGCACGCCATTGTCGCCCGTCGGCGCGCGCCGGGGACCGCCGCCGCCCGTCGCGCCACGGCGTTGGCCGGCCTCGCGCTGACGCAGGTCTTGATAGGCATCCTGACCCTGCTGCTGGTCGTGCCGCTCTGGGCGGGGCTGCTGCATCAGGCCTTCGCCATGATCGTCCTTTCGATGGCGACAATTCATCGCGCCCGATTCTCGGTCTCAAGCGCTTGAATCGGATTGCGAGAAAGCTGAATCAAACTCTCGGTCCGAGGGAAATTTGAATCCCGCCACAACGACTTATGGCCATTTCCGGAATCGGATCATGAACCAAACGGTCGCGGCGGGTCATTCCTCTTTCGGCGTTTCCATGCTATCGGGCGCGCCGGATCGAGCGCCCGGAGCGGCGCGGTCGCGGGTCTCACAACACGAGGAAAGCCCATGAAATTCTGTATCGTTGGCAACGGCGCCATGGGCGTCGCGCATCTCAAGGCGTTGAAGAACATTCCGGGCGCCGAAGTCACGGCGATCCAGAGCCGCACCGCCGAGGGCACCGAAAAGACCGCCAAGGAATGGAACATTCCCTTCCACACCACCGACTTCACCGCCGCCATCACCCGCAAGGACGTCGACGCGGTCATCCTGACCTCGCCGACCCAGATGCACCATGATCAGGCCGCCGCCTGCATGAAGGCCGGCAAGCACGTCCTCATCGAAATTCCGATGACCGACTCCCTCAAGGACGCCGAGAATCTGGTCAAGCTCCAGAAGGAAACCGGCCTGACCGCCATGGCCGGCCACGTGCGCCGCTTCAACCCCGGCCACCAGTGGATTCACCAGCGCATCACGTCGGGCGAAATCCAGCTCCAGCAGATTCAGGCGCACACCTATTTCTTCCGCCGCACCAACATGAATGCTCTGGGCGCGCCGCGCTCCTGGGTCGACCATCTGCTTTGGCATCACGCCTGCCACACGGTCGATATGTTCATCTACCAGACCGGCGGCGTACCCGAGCAGATCTATGGCGTCGAGGGGCCGCACAATCCCGAACTCGGCATCGCCATGGACCTCGCCATCATCATGAAGGCGAAGAACGGCGCGATCTGCACCCTGTCGACCTCGTTCAACAACGACGGCCCGATCGGCTCGCCCTATCGCTACATCTGCGACAAGGGCACCTGGATCGCCTTCTACGACGATCTGCACACGGCCAAGGGCGAAAAGGTCGACACGACCTCGACCGATGTGTCGCAGAACGGCTTCGAGAATCAGGACCGCGAGTTCATCAAGGCGATCACTGGCAACCGCGCGCCCAATTCAAGCGTCGAGGATGCCCTGCGCGCCATGCAGACGCTCGACAAGGTCGAGCAGCAGTTCGCCCGCCACAAGGCCTGACGAAAAAGAGCGGCCCACAAGGCCGCCCTCGATCTTTCCGGTCAAATCCGCAACGCTCGACCGTCTAATGGCGGCCGGGCGTGTTTTTTTCGCGCACGTCGCGGGTCGAAACGTCTGTCCAGACGACGGCGGCGGCGAAGGCCAGAAACGCAACGAACGCGCCGATCAGGTAGGCGGACTCTCCAGTGGTCATTCTCTCCCCCAAGGTTCGATGGGGAGAGAAAACCGGGCCCGGGTCGTCCGGGCATTGATCCGGGTCAAGGTTCCCGATGCGGCCCTAGCGCGTCAGGATCGGCACGCCGATCAGCAGGGGATGCAGGTAGAACAGCATCGCCAGATAGGCGATCGTGCCCGCGCCCACCGCGATCGCGTCGCTCCTGTTGAAGGCCGCCATGCGCGGCGCGCCCGTGTCGCCGCGCCGCTTCACCGCGATCCGGTCATAGACCGCGAAGGCCAGCAGCGACCCAAACAGGATCATCGAGCCGAGGTCGCCCTTCACGAGCAAATGCGCCAGCGCCCAGATCTTCACGCCAACCAGCATGGGATGCCGCAACCAGCCGGCGATCCTGCCGCGCGGCCCCTTGCCCGTCGCCGCGAGCGCGACGAACGAGAACCACATCAGCGTCATCGTGATGTGCCGCGTCCACGCCGGCGGATGCCAGACCGGCTCGTAGCCGCCCGCCCGGTACTGGCCAAAGCCGATGACGATCAGCGCGAAGCCTGCGAGCGCCACCAGCGAATAGAGCCCCTTGTAGGGGCCCGCGCCCAGCGCCGCGATGGCGCCTTCCCGTTGCGGGCGCAGGGTCGTGAAGACATGCGAGCCTATGAAGATGATGAGTCCGATGATCAGCAGGGTCATGGTCTGGCTTTCAATGGTTACGCGCCCGCGGTCAGGGCCTTGTCGAGATCGGCGATGAGATCGGCGGCGTCCTCGATGCCGACCGACAGGCGCACGACGTCCGGGCCGGCGCCGGCGACGATTTTCTGTTCGTCCGTCAGTTGCCGATGGGTCGTCGAGGCCGGGTGAATGACCAGCGAGCGGACATCGCCGACATTGGCGAGATGCGAGAAGAGTTGCAGGTTCTTGACGAGCGTGACGCCCGCCTCATACCCGCCCTTCAGGCCGAAGGTGAACACCGCGCCCGCCCCCTTGGGGCAGTATTTCTGGCCAAGATTGTAGTAGCGGTCGCCGCGCAGGCCGGCGTAGCTGACCCACTTGACCGCCGGATGACCCGACAGGAACTCGGCCACGGCCAGCGCGTTTTCGCAATGGCGTTGCATGCGCAGCGGCAGGGTCTCGACGCCGGTCAGGATCAGGAATGAGTTGAACGGCGAGATGCAGGCCCCGAGGTCGCGCAGGCCCAGCACCCGGCAGGCGATGGCGAAGGCGAAATTGCCGAAGGTCTCGCCGAGCACCATGCCGCCGTATTCGGGGCGTGGGGCGGAAATCATCGGGTAGCGCTTGTCGGCCATGAAATCGAACGAGCCGCCATCGACGATAACCCCGCCGATGGAATTGCCATGGCCGCCGAGAAATTTGGTCGCCGAGTGCACGACAATATCCGCGCCGTGCTCGAAGGGCTTCATCAGGTAGGGCGTCGCCAGCGTGTTGTCGACGATCAGCGGCACGCGGGCGCGCCGGGCGATTTTCGCGATGGCCTCGATGTCGCAGATCACCCCGCCCGGATTGGCGATGGATTCGATGAAGATGGCCTTGGTGCGGGGCGAGATCGCCGCCTCGAACGTGGCGGGGTCGTCGGGGTCGGCCCACTTCACGTTCCAGCCGAAGTTCTTGTAGGCGTGATTGAACTGGTTGATCGAGCCGCCGTAGAGCTTGCTCGACGCGATGAACTCGTCGCCGGGCGTCATGAGCGTGTGCATCACAAGCGCTTCAGCCGCGTGGCCAGAGGCGACCGCGAGCGCCGCCGTGCCGCCTTCGAGCGCCGCGACCCGCTCCTCCAGAACCGCCGAGGTCGGGTTGGTGATGCGCGTGTAGATATTGCCAAAAGCCTGCAAGCCGAACAGCGAGGCCGCGTGATCGACATCGTCGAAAACGAAGGACGACGTCTGGTAGATCGGCGTCACGCGCGCGCCCGTCGTCGGATCGGGCTGCGCGCCCGCGTGCACGGCGAGGGTGGCGAATCCGGGCGCGGTCGGGTGTGTCTCGGTCATGTCATGCCTCGTCGTCAGTTTGGCGCGTGGAAGGAACCCTATCCCATGCGGGACCAAACCGGAACTCGCGGCGGCCCCGGATGCCCTTCGCAGGGGGATGGGGTAGGGTCGGCGCGGCGTCCGGACGCCGGGGAGAAGTTAATGCGGTACGTCGCTTTCTTGCTGTCGATCGTTGGCGCCGTGACCGCCTTCGCGCTGGCGCCGCTCGCTGGCCAATGGTTGCTCTGGGTCGCCAGCGTGTTCGCCGTTCTCGTCGCGATCGGCGTCTGGGACATGATCCAGACAAAACACGCCCTGCGACGCAATTATCCCATTCTCGCCAACCTCCGGTTCATTCTGGAGAAGGTGCGCCCGGAAATCCGGCAGTATTTTCTGGAAAGCGATCTCGACGGCACGCCGTTCAATCGCGCGAAGCGCGCGATTGTTTATCAACGAGCCAAGTTGGAGCTGGAAACGCGGCCGTTCGGCACGCAGAAGGACGTTTACGCCTCCGGCTTTGAATGGCTCGCCCATTCGCTCGCGCCGGCGAAGGTCGAGAACCATGATTTCAGGGTCATGGTCGGCGGCCCCGATTGCGCGCAGCCCTATTCGATTTCTCTCTTCAACATTTCGGCCATGAGCTTCGGCTCCTTGTCGGCCAACGCCATTCGCGCGCTCAACAAGGGCGCGAGGATGGGCGGTTTCGCCCATGACACGGGGGAGGGCGGCTATTCGAGGCACCATCGCGAATTTGGCGGCGACATTATCTGGGAGATCGCCAGCGGCTATTTTGGTTGCCGCGATCCGGACGGCGCCTTCAACGCGGAAACCTTCGCGACCTCCGCGCGCTTGCCGCAGGTCAAGATGATCGAGATCAAGCTGTCGCAGGGCGCCAAGCCCGGCCACGGCGGGGTGCTGCCCGGCCGCAAGGTGACCGCCGAAATCGCCGCCGCGCGCGCCGTGCCGGTCGGCGTCGACTGCGTTTCGCCCGCCGCCCATTCGGCCTTTTCGACGCCCATGGAAATGATGGGCTTCATCCGGCGCCTGCGCGAGCTGTCCGGCGGCAAGCCCGTCGGCTTCAAGCTCTGCATTGGCCACAAGGTTGAATTCATGGCGATTTGCAAGGCCATGCTCGACAGCGGCGTCACGCCCGATTTCATCGTCATCGACGGCAAGGAGGGCGGCACGGGCGCCGCGCCCATGGAGTTCGCCGACCACATCGGTTTCCCGCTGCGGGAGGGCCTGACCTTCGCGCACAACTGTCTGGTTGGCGCTGGTTTGCGCGACCGTATTCGCCTGGGCGCGAGCGGGCGCATCATCACCGCCTTCGATATCGCCCGCACGCTGGCGCTTGGCGCGGACTGGTGCAATTCCGCCCGCGGCTTCATGTTCGCCGTCGGCTGCGTGCAATCGTTGGCCTGTCACACGGATCATTGTCCGACGGGCGTTGCGACGCAGGATCCCATGCGCCAGCGGGCGGTCGTCGTGCCCGACAAGGCCGAGCGCGTCGCGCGCTTCCACGCGCGCACCCTGAGCGCGCTGGGCGAACTGATGGCGGCGGCGGGTCTCGAGCATCCGAACGACGTTCGGCGCGACCAGATCATGCGCCGCGTGTCGCCGACGCGCGTTGAATGCTTCGCCGACGCCTATCCGGAATTGAAGCCGGGCTGCCTGACCCGCGACGATGCGCCACCCGAATACGCCGCGCTCTGGGCGATGGCGAGCGCCGGGTCATTTCACTCCGCGCGTCCCGTCGGCATCTGAACGAGGGGGTCTAGCCCCTGTCGATGCCGAGCTTCTGCACGCCCTTGCCGAGCAGCACGGGCTTGCGGGCGGAAATCATGCGCGAATTGACGCCCGTCCAGCCGATCTCGCCCGACAGTCGACCGTATTCGATCTTCGGGCAACGGTTCATGATGACGGTGAGGCCGCGCGCCTCGGCCCGCGCGGCGGCTTCGTCGTTGCGCACGGTGAGCTGCATCCAGATGACCTTCGGCGGCGTCGGCAGCGCCAGCGCCTCGTCCACGATGGCGCCGGCGGCCTCCGAATTGCGGAAGATATCGACCATGTCGAAGGGTTCGGGAATGTCGGCGAGCGAGGCGTACACGGGGGCGCCGAGAATATCCTTGCCGGCAAGGCCCGGATTGACCGCGACCACGCGGTAGCCCCGCCCGAGCAGATATTTCAGGACGAGAAAGGAAGGCCGAGCCGGATTGTTGGAGGCGCCGACCATGGCGATGCTTTTGACCGACGACAGGACGCCGCGAATGAGGTCGTCGGGGTAGGCGTCATGGTTCATTTCAGTGCGCCTCCGGCTCGTCCCGGCGCCACCGGGGCGGCCGCTTTTCGATGAACGCGTCCGCGCCCTCGCGCGCGTCGGCGCGCATCAGGTTTTCCACCATGGCGCGGCTGGCGAGAGCGTAGGCCGCGTCGAGCGGCGCGTCGATCTGGGCGTAAAAGGTCTTTTTGCCCAGGCGGATGGCCTCCGTCGATTTCGAGGCGATCAGATGCGCGAGCGTCAACGCCTCCGTCAACGCGCCGCCTGTCGGAACGACCCTGTTCACGAGGCCGATCCGCGTCGCCGTCGCCGCGTCGATGCGCTCGCCCGTCAACAGCATTTCCATCGCGTGCTTGCGCGCCACGTTGCGCGCCAGCGCCACGGCGGGCGTCGAGCAGAACAGGCCGATGTCGACGCCGGGCGTGCAAAAGGCCGCCGCCTCGCCCGCGATAGCGAGATCGCAGGTCGCCACCAACTGGCAACCCGCCGCCGTGGCGACCCCCTCGACCGCGGCGATCACGGGTTGGGGCAGGGCGACAATGGCGCGCATGACGTTGGCGCACCGCGCCATCGTGTCCTCGAAGAACGCGCGCCCGCCGTCGCTGGCCGCCCGCGCGGCGGTGAGCTCCTTCAGGTCGTGCCCGGCGCAGAAGGCTGGCCCCTCGGCCGACAAAACAACGCAGCGAATGGAGTGGTCATGGCGGATGTTGTCGAACGCGGCGGCAAGCGCGTCCAGCATCGCCAACGAAAGGGCGTTGCGGGCGCGCGGCGCATTCAGCGTGACCGTGGCGACGCCCGCGTCGGTCCGACGAATGAGCAAGCCGTCCGCTGGCGATGGCATGTCGCGCCCCCGTTGCGTGAATGCCGAAGGGCGCATTGCCCGGATGTCCATTACATGGTTGAAGCCGGCGCGTCAGGCAAGGCCGAGGAAATCAAAGCATGTCCGCGAACCCCGTTATGACCCTCGCGGAGGTGAACGCCTTCCTCGCGCGCGAATTCCCCCAGATCGCGCTGGGCAGGGACTTCGTGGTCGAGGACGTCGGCCCCCTGAGCGCGCGCCTCAGGTTGATCTTTTCCGACAGGCATTTGCGGCCGGGCGGGACTATTTCCGGACCCGCCATGTTCACGCTGGCCGACGTCGGTCTCTACGTCGCCATTCTCGCGCAGATCGGCCCGGTGGCGCTGGCGGTGACGACCAATCTGAACATCAATTTCCTGCGCAAGCCCGCCGCGACGGACCTCGTGGGCGAATGTCGCCTGCTGAAACTCGGCAAGCGCCTCGCGGTCGGCGAGGTGACGCTGCTGTCGGTCGGCGACCCCGAACCCGTCGCCCACGCCACCGGCACTTACTCCATTCCGGCCCGATAGGGCTTGCATTGCCCGTTGGCCTCGCCATGCTGGGGCCGGATCGTCGAAACGACCGACCGGGAGGAAACGATGAAAAAAAATCTGGGCTGGCTGGCAGCCGCTTCGCTGTGCGCCCTCGTCGCGCCGGCTTCCGCGCAGGGATTGATCACCGAACAACGCCTGTCGGCTGCGCTCGTCAACGAGGCGCTCGGGGTCGCGGTCGCGACCTGCGCAGCCAACGGCTACAAGGTCAGCGCCACCATGCTCGACATGGATGGCGTGCGCATGGGGACGCTGCGCGGCGATGGCGCGGGCATCCACACCATGGATAGTTCGTTTCTCAAGGCCTACACGTCGGTCACCTATCGCGAGGACACCATCGTTCTGGAGAAAAACCTCAAGAACGGCCAGATGTCCGTCCTGCAAACCAAATTGCCGAATGTCGCGGTCGCGGCCGGCGCGGTATCGGTCAAGGTCAACGGCGTCGCCATCGGCGCGCTGGGGGTCGGCGGCGCGCCCGGCGGCGAGAAAGACACGGCCTGCGCGCAGGCGGGCGTCGACAAGATCAAGGATCGCATGAAGTAGGCTTCGCCGCCATCGCCATCCCACGGGGCGCCACGGCGCGCCGTCCGTTATGATGCTCCATCGCGCGCGAAATTGATTCGCGCGGGGCGGACGAGGACAAATGACGGCGTTCCCCTACAAGAAGGCGCATTTCATCGGCGTCGCCGGTGTCGGCATGAGCGCCACGGCGATATTGTTGCGCGACAGCGGCGTCTCGGTCACGGGCTCCGACGAGGCCATCTACCCGCCGATTTCCCACGTGCTGGCGCGCGAGGGGCTGGATTGCCGCACGCCCTACGCGCCCAACAACATTCCCGATGGCGCCGATCTCATCGTCATCGGCAAGAACGCCCGTCTCGTGCCCGAGACCAACGCCGAGGTCGCCGAGGCCTTTGACCGTCACGCGCGGCCCGGTGGCCCCGCCATTCTGTCCTTCGCCGATGTGCTCGGCCTTCTGGCGCGCGGCCACGAGGCGATCGTCGCGGCTGGCTCCTTCGGCAAGACGACGAGCGTGTCGATGCTCGCCCATTGCCTGTCATCGGCGGGTCTCGATCCCTCCTGGATGATCGGCGCGCTGCCCTTGTCGCCGCCCTCCGCCGCCCACATCGGAGCAGGGCCGGCCTTTTTGCTGGAAGGGGATGAATATCCCTCCTCGAACACCGACAACCGCTCGAAATTCCTGCATTACAGCCCCGCTCACGTGCTGCTGACCCCGCTCGCCCATGACCACGTGAATGTTTTCCCCACGGTCGCCGAATATCTGGCGCCATTTGGTCAATTGCTGGCGATGGTTCCTGGGGATGGCCTGATCGTCGCCTCGACGAGCGGCCCCCTGAGCCAGTCCTTTCTCGCGACAATCAAGCGCGAGGTCATCACCTTTGGGATCGGGAGTGGCGACTGGCGCGCCGAGGCTATCGAATGGGGCGAGCGGTCGCGTTTCACGCTGACGCACGGGGGCAGGGCGGTCGTCCGGGTCGAGACCGGCCAGCTTGGCCTGCACAACATCGAAAACATGGTTGGCGTGGGCGCCTTTGTTCTCGCGCGCGGGCTCGTGACGCCCGAGCAATACGCCGCCGCCATGGGGTCGTTCCGCGGCATTGTCCGCCGTCTTGATCGCAAGTCCGAGAAAACCAGCTTGCAGATGTTCGAGGGGTTCGGCTCCTCCTACGACAAGGCTCGCAGCGCCATCGCCGCCATGAAGCAGCATTTCGGCGGGCGTCGGCTGGTCGCCGTGTTCGAGCCGCACACTTTCTCGTGGCGCAATCGCCAGACCCTCCACTGGTATGACGATGTCTTCGAGGGCTGCGACAGGGTCTTCATCTATGAGCCGGCGTCGCAGGGGGCAGGCACCCACGATCAGGCCTCGCTCGCCGAGATCGTCGCGCGCGTGCGGGAGGCGGGCTTCGAGGCGACGCCCGTGACGAGCCGCGCCGAGGGCGTCTCGATCATCGGCGACCAGTTGAAGCCCGATGACGCCGTTATCTTCCTGAGTTCCGGCGATATCGGCGGCCTTATCGAGGCCCTGCCGGCGCTGGCCGAGGCGCGTTGGCCCGCCTGAGCCGCGATCAGGAATGCGGTATTATGGTACCGCATGAATTATAGTGGCTGTTTTGAGCCTTTTTGGGCGGCTTTTGGTTGACACAAGCGAATTCCGCCCCCTATAAGCGCGCCAACTTCGGCGCGTGATCTTCCGCGCGCGCGGTTTTTGTAAGGACTAACGTTTCATGTTCGGCAAGACCACACTGACCAAGACCGCCGAGGTCGAGAAAAAGTGGGTGGTGATCGACGCGTCCGGGCTGGTTGTCGGCCGGCTCGCGACGGTTGTCGCCATGCGCCTTCGCGGCAAGCACAAGGCTTCGTTCACCCCGCACGTCGACGATGGCGATAACGTCATCATCGTCAACGCCGACAAGGTGGTGCTGACGGGCCGCAAGCTCGACCAGAAGAAGTATTACCACCACACGGGTTTCGTCGGCGGCATCAAGGAGCGGTCGGCCAAGTTCATCATGGAAGGCCGGTTCCCCGAGCGCATCGTCGAGAAGGCGGTCGAGCGGATGCTGCCGCGCGGTCCGCTGGGTCGCCAGCAGTTCGCCAACCTGCGCGTCTACAAGGGCGCCGAACATCCCCATGTGGCGCAGAATCCGGTGTCCCTCGACGTCGGCGCGCTCAACGCCAAGAACAAGCGGAGCGCCTGACCATGGCCGAGACCACCATTTCCTCGCTGCAGGATCTCAAGGCCGCCACGTCGGCTTCGGCGAACGCCCAGCCGGACGCGCCCGTCTATGTACAGAAGCTGGACAAGCAGGGCCGCGCCTACGCCACCGGCAAGCGCAAGGACGCGGTCGCCCGCGTCTGGATCAAGCCTGGCACGGGCAAGATCACGGTCAACGAGCGTCCGGTTGAAGTGTACTTCGCCCGCCCGGTGCTGCGCATGGTTCTGCGTCAGCCGCTCGTGATCGCCAACCGTTCGACCCAGTACGACCTCGTCGTCACGGTCGCCGGCGGCGGTCTGTCCGGTCAGGCCGGCGCGGTTCGTCACGGTCTCGCCAAGGCGCTGACCGCCTTCGAGCCGGAACTGCGCACCGTTCTGAAGCGCGAAGGCTTCCTGACGCGCGACTCGCGCGTCGTCGAGCGCAAGAAGTACGGCCGCAAGAAAGCCCGCCGCAGCTTCCAGTTCTCGAAGCGCTGATCCCTGTTCGCGACCCGTTCGCGGACCAGACGGAAAAGCCACTCGCGAGGGTGGCTTTTTTCGTTATCCATCGCTTCCGAAACAGACCGTGTTCGCGAGCGTGGCGATGAATATCAAGCACGGGATCGTCGTTCACGCGGTCCCGTCGAATGTAACTACTATATTCAAACGATTGGGAGATAATCGAATGCATGTGTCCGGCCGCGACGAATCGGCTGGCGGAGGAAAATCGACGATCAGGGGATAGGCATGCTCAAGTTGGTTGATGTCTACACGGACCATGGCGATCAGGTCGGCTGCTACATGATCGAGTTGCCCAAGGGCGACAATGACGAACTGTTCCGCCGCATCGCCATCGACCGCGCCGTCGAGGAGGGCGACGCGCAGGAAAACGAGCGTCGTCGCCTCGTGGCCTTCCTCAGGAAACGCGCGCCCAAGTCCGCCACGCCCGCGGTAAGCTCGACCCGCCGCGCGAGCCGTCGACAAGAATGTGAAGCGCGGGACGCTTGACCATCGCCCGCCGGACGATCAAAGACACGGCGCTTGCTTAAAGACGCGCCAGCGAGGAGACGGAATCCCATGAACCGCAAGATGACTGACCCTTTCCTTCCGCCCACGCGCCTTTTGCTGGGCCCCGGCCCGTCGCCCGTGGCGCCCGAGGTTCTCGCCGCCATGGCCAACCCGACGATTGGTCACCTCGATCCCGCCTTCATCCACCTGATGGACGAGTTGAAGGCGATGCTTCAGATCGCGTTCAACACGAAGAATGACGCGACCTTCACCGTCGCGGGCCCCGGCAGCGTCGGCATGGACGCCTGCGTGCTCAACATGGTCGAGCCCGGCGACAAGATACTGATCGCCCGCAATGGCGTGTTCGGCATGCGCATGAGCGAGGTCGCCTCGCGCGGCGGCGCCGTGGTTGTTCCGCTCGACTTTGAATGGGGCACGCCCGTCGACGCGGCCGCCGTGGACGCGGCGCTCGCCCAGAACAAGGACGTCAAGTTCGTCGCCTTCGTGCATTCCGAGACGTCAACTGGCGTTCTCTCCGACGGCAAGGCCATCGCCGCCGCCGCGCAAAAGCATGGCGCCATGACGATCATGGACGCGGTGACGTCGCTTGGCGGCGTGCCCGTCATGGTCGACGAGTGGGGCATCGACGCCGTCTATTCCGGCACCCAGAAATGCCTGAGCTGCCCGCCCGGCCTGTCGCCGGTGTCGTTCAGCCTGCGCGCGATCGAGCACATCAAGAACCGCAAGACCAAGGTTCTGTCCTGGTTCCTCGACGTGACGCAGGTCATGGCCTACTGGACCGGCGCGGGCGCGCGCGCCTATCACCACACGGCGCCGATCAACGCGCTTTACGGATTGCACGAGGCGCTGCGGCGGCTGCTCGTCGAGGGGCTCGACAACAGCTTCGTCCGTCATCGTAAGGCGCATCTGCATCTCGTCGCGGGCCTCGCCAAGCTCGGCATCGATTTCCTCGTCGACGAGAAGTATCGGCTGCCGCAGCTCAACGCGGTCAAGATCCCCGCGGGCGTCAACGATCCGCTGGTGCGCTCCACGCTGTTGAACGAGTTCAATATCGAAATCGGCGCGGGCCTCGGCCCGCTGGCCGGCAAGGTCTGGCGCATCGGCCTGATGGGCGAGGGCGCGCGCATCGAGCACGTCGACGCGCTGCTCTCCGCGCTTGAAAAGGCGATGCGCGCCCGCGCCGCGTAACGCTTTTTTCCTGAAGCATAGCAAGCCGCGCCGCTTCAACGGCGCGGCTTTTTCATTTCAATTGTTATTGCGTGCCTTCGATTCCCACCTGTTTGACGACCGCCGACCAGCGCGTGATTTCCCGCTCGAGAAACGCCGGCAGTTCCGACACGGGCTCGGATGCATAAGGCGACACGCCCATGCGCGCGAGTTGCGCGCGCAAATCCGGGTCGGCCAGCGCGCGCGCGAATTCGTCGTGCAGCTTTTCGACGACGGGCTTCGGCGCGCCCGCTGGCGCGAGCAACATGTGCCACGAAACCGCCTCGTAGCCGGGCACGCCTGCTTCGGCGAGCGCGGGCGTATCGGGCAGGAACGAGAGGCGCGTCCTGGACGTGACGCCAAGCGCGCGCACCTTGCCGTCCGCGATCAGCGGTTGCGCGACGGATGGATCGGCGAACGTCATCGAGACATTGCCCGCGACGACATCAAGCAACGCTTGCGGCGCGCCGCGATAGGGCACGTGCGTTAGTTGCGTGCCCGTCTGGCGCGCGAACATTTCACCGGCCAGATGCGGCACCTGACCAATGCCCGTCGAAGAATAGGTCAACTGGCCCGGCTTTTCCTTCGCGAGATTGACGAGTTCGGCGACAGTCCTGATGGGCAGGTCGGCGTTCACGACCAGCACGAAGGCGATTTCGACGTAGTGCGACACCGGCGTGAAATCCGTGCGCGGATTGTAGGGCAACTGCTTGAACAGGGTCAGGTTGGTCGTGAGCATGCCGCTGGGCGCGACGAGCAGTGTCTGTCCGTCGGGCTGCGCCCTGGCGAGCGTCTGCGCGGCGATCAGCGTGCCGCCGCCGGTAATGTTCTCGACGATCACGGGCTTGCCAAATCTGTCCTGCAACCGGCCCGCGATCGAGCGGGCGATCGTGTCCATGGCGCCGCCGGCGCCGAGCGGCACGATGACGCGAACGGTTCCCGAGGGAAATTCCTCCGCGTTGGCGATCGGCGTCATGTGCAGGCATGCCGCTATCGCGGTCGCGATCAGTCCAAGGCGCATGAATCCTCTCCCCCAAAATCGCGATGGCCGACCATCGTCGTTGCGTCCGCTGGACGATTGTTTCTCTACCGTCGTGGCAGGCTAGGGCAATCGATCATGCGCGCCAAACGAAAACGCCGGCCGCGCTGTTGACGCGGCCGGCGTGATCTTGTGACGAGGAAATCGTCCGAACGCGGGGTTCAGATGGCTTCCTTCAGCTCCTTGGCGGCGCGGAAGGCGACCTTCTTGCTGGCCTTGATCTTGATGGCCTCGCCCGTGGCGGGGTTGCGGCCCATGCGGGCGGCGCGCTTGCTGACCTGCAGAATGCCGATGCCGCCGATGCGAACTTTCGAGCCTTTCTGGAGGTTCTTCACGACAATGGCGACGAACTGGTCGAGGATTTCGTTGGCCTGCTTCTTCGTCAATTCGTGGGTCTCGGCGATGCCGGTCGCGATGTGCTTGATCGTGACGGTCTCAACCTTGACCTTGTCGGCCGGGGCCTTGGCTTTGGCGGCGGGTTTGACGGCCATTGCATGTTCTCCTGTTCGAATCACGGCTCGCTGTGAGCGTGTCGCTGCATAGGCGATAAAAGGCCCATGTTTCCAGTGTTTTTGGAGGGCATTGGATTGATTGCACAGCAAATCGCGCGCATTGGCGGAAAAGTTCCGGAAATCAGGGCTCTGGAGGGCCAATGGTCGGGTCGATGAGCCGGAAAAGGCTTCCCGATGAGCGCGCGCTGGCCGCGCCAACGCAAGAATGGCCTTGCGTCGTTGGCCTCGCGGGCCAGGGAAAAGCGAGATCAGTGTCGCGCGGGATCGGGCGCGCCGGCCGCGACGCCCGGCGAAATCGCCACGCGATGCCCAGGTCGGAGCTTTGGCAGCAGAAGCGCCAGATCTTTCGCCACCAAAAGCGCATGAGCGTCGGAGAGCGCGCTCATGGCGACCACGGTGTCGTCGCATCCGTCGCTGACGACAACCTGAAACGGGTCGTGGCCGCCAACGTCATGAAACGCTCTCACGGTGTAAATGGCTCCGGCGCAGGCGCCCATGTTGGCCTCCCGTTTTGCAGACCGTTCACTCCCTACCTTGCACCCAATGGACGGCGCTGCGGAGCGACAGTCAAGTCAAATGATCGTTAATTGTGTCGTATTTCGAGCGATTCTGGCGCGCCCAAGCGTCATTGCGCGCCGGGCGCGTGGGTAAATCATTCATCAAGCCATTGAATGGCGCGAGGCTTGCGATTTGTCGGTGCGCCGGCGCACTTGCGATTGTTTCGCGTCGGGATCATGTTGCGCGCTCATCGAACCTATTCGGGGGCTATGTCATGCGCGCTGCTTTTCGAACCATTCCGCCGATCGTTTTGATGCTTTGTGGCGGCGTGGTGACGCCCGCCCTCGCGCAGGGACTTGCCGGTCTTGCCCAGCCTTCGCTGGCTGATGTCACGCTCGAAAATCTCGCGCTCAAGGGCAAGGACGGCCAGACGCTGACGCTCAAAAAAGTCGATGTCACCGCGACAAACCTGTCGAAGGACGACATCGCCAAGCTGCTGAATCCCGATACGCCCAAGGATGTGTCAACGGCGCTGGCGGCCAGAATGAAGGCGAGCAAGTTCGCCGTTCCCGAGGCGGTGATGGTTGGCAAGGACGTCAATCTCACGCTGCGCGATCTTGTCGTCACCGACATCGACGCCGGCAAGGTGGGCGGGTTCACCTTTGGCGGATTCGAGGGAACAACGTCGGGCAAGGATGGCGAAGGCGCCCTGAAATCCGGTCCGATCGTGTTGAAGGGCCTCAACCTGTCGCGGATCATCGCCGGCGTCTCCTCCGGCAAGATGATCGATTCGTCGATGCAGGTCGGCTCGATATCCTGGAAGGGCTTCGAGATCAGCTTTCCCGACAAGGATACGCCGGCGTCGGCGCCCGGCGGCAATATCGTCAAGGTCAGCCTTGGTTCGCTGGTCGGCGAAAACACCTATGACGGCGAAATCCCCGTCAAGTCATCGGGCAAGGTCGAACATATCGTCATTGAATTGCCGAAG
Organism: uncultured Hyphomicrobiales bacterium; assembly: GCA_903861645.1. GTDB lineage: Bacteria > Pseudomonadota > Alphaproteobacteria > Rhizobiales > Beijerinckiaceae > Terripilifer. The sequence continues at coordinate 3,448 of CAIOVE010000006.1, read as the reverse complement.
GGATCGAGCGGCGCCCAGCAGTTGGCCGCCTTTGGCGTCGACAAGCTCGACCTCGGCATGACGGTCGCGGGCTCCTACGACAAGGGCAAGAAGGCTTTCACGCTGGACGACTACTCGCTGGACGCGGCGAATGCCGGATCGCTGGCGCTCAAGGCCCTCGTTGGCGGCATCGATCCCAAGCTGTTCACGGGTGACGCCAACACGCGCCTCGCGGGCCTGATGGGCGCCGATCTCTCGAGCCTTTCCATCAGCTACGCGGACAAGGGCTTGTTCCCCAAGGTCGTGGCCTTTTTCGCCGCCAGCCAGGGCAAGACCGCCGACGCTCTCAAAACCGAATGGTCCGCCATGGCGACGCAGTTTCTTCCGCTGGTGCTGGGCGGCGACCCGTCGTCGCTGAAGCTGGCCGAAGCCATCGGCAAGTTCATTGGCGATCCCAAGAGCCTCACGATCACGGCCAAGGGCAAGGGCGGACCGGTCAAGGTGACCGACCTCATGTCCATCAAGGATCCCAAGGCCTTGATGGCGAAAATCGAACTCGGCGCGACGGCGGGCCAGTAACATCGGGCGTTCTTGACAGTGTCGCGGGGGTGTTTCACACCCCCCGCACGGAGAGAACCATGGTTGCGAAAATCTTCATCGATGGCGAGGCCGGCACCACGGGCCTGCTTATTCGCGACATGCTGGGCGCGCGGTCGGACGTGCAACTCGTCTCCATCGCCGCGAACAAGCGCAAGGACGTCGACGCCAAAAAGGAAGTGATGGCCGGCGTCGATGTCGTCGTGCTGTGCCTTCCCGACGACGCGGCGAAGGAAACCGTCGCGCTGATGGGCGAAATGGGCGACGCCGCGCCGCGCGTGCTCGACGCCTCGACGGCGCATCGTGTCGCGCCCGGATGGGTTTACGGATTTCCCGAACTCGAAAAGGGGCAGGCGGCGCGGATCGCCTCGGCGCGCATGGTCGCCAATCCCGGCTGTTACGCCACCGGCGCGATCGCGTTGTTGCGACCCTTGGTCGACGCCGAAATCCTGCCGCCGGATTTCCCCATCACGATCAACGCGATTTCAGGCTACAGCGGCGGCGGCAAATCGATGATCGCGGCCTATGAAAGTCGACAGGCTCCCGACTTCGAGCTTTACGCGCTCGGCCTCGAACACAAGCACATTCCCGAAATCCAGCGCTACGCGCGCCTCGATCGTCGCGCGCTGTTCGTGCCTTCGGTGGCGGATTTCAAGCAAGGCATGCTCGTTTCCATCCCGCTGCATCTCGATTTCCTGCCCTCTGAACTGACGGGCGCCGAAATCGAGAGCGTCTTTACCGCGCATTATGCCGGCGATGGATTCGTGCGGGTCGTTCCGGCCGCGGAAATCGCGCGCGAGGGCGGGAAGCTCGAGCCCGAGGCGCTGAACGACACCAACCGCATGGAACTGCGCGTCATCGTCAACGACGAGCGCCGCCATGCGGTGCTCGTCGCCCGGCTTGATAATCTCGGCAAGGGCGCCTCGGGCGCGGCGGTCCAGAATCTGGAATTGATGCTGGGCCTTTAGCCGCGCCCGCGCGAGGCCTTATTCGGCCAGCGAGCAGCACCAGCTGTGCTGATGCACCTGATAGACCGTCGTCGGCTGATATTCCGTGCGGTTGACGGTCGCGTAGGTCGTCACGGGAACGCTGCGCACGGTGCGAACCGGCTGATAGGCCTGCACGGCTTCCTGATGGTAACGCTCGACGGTCTGATAGGTGACGACCGGCACGCGCTCCAGCGTGCGCACCGTCTGGTACGCCGTGACTGGAACGTTCTCGACGGTTTCAACATTGGCGTAGGAGCGCACCGGCACCGTATAGGCGCGCGTGACGGGCTGATAAACGGTGGTCGGCACGGCGACCGTGCGCGTGTGGCGATAGGCGTAGGGCTGGACCGTGTGGGCGATCGTGAAGCCTTCGTGATGGTGACGATGGCCGCCATAGGCGTACTGGTCGTTCGGGTAAAAATAGCCGCGGTCGCCCGCGAAAGCCGGCGCGGCGAAGGCGGCGGCGCCAGCGAGCAGGCCCAGTGCGATTGGTTTCATAATGTGACGCATGTACGAACCCCTGTCTCAAAACTGGCCTGACGAACGCCGCATCCGTCGGCTTGCGTTCAGGTCCGGGACGCCCTTCGCGTCCTGAAGACAGAGTAGCAAACCGCGCGCCCAAGCGGGGCGCGGTCTGTGATCGCGGTGAAACCGACGGGACCAATTTACCCTTTGTTTTATCCGGTTTCGGAAGTTTTAGTTAAGGCGCTCAGTCGTCCTTGCGCCAGGCGACGACGCGGCTGGCCTGCTGGCCAAGACCCTCGATGCCGCAGGAGATGGTGTCGCCCGCCTTCAGGAAGTTCGGCGGCTTGCGGCCGAGCGCGACGCCGGCCGGCGTGCCCGTGACGATCACGTCGCCCGCGTCCAGGCGCATGAACTCCGACACGTAGGAGACGAGATGCTTGATGCCGAAGATCATCTTCGAGGTGTGGCCCGATTGCTGGCGCACGCCGTTGACGTCAAGCCAGAGGGCGAGATTCTGCGGGTCGGGCACTTCGTCGGTGGTCACCAACCAGGGGCCGAGCGGTCCGAAGGTGGGCGAGCCCTTGCCCTTGGTCCATTGACCCGACCGTTCGATCTGGTACTCGCGCTCGGACACGTCGTTCGCGACGCAATAGCCCGCGATGTGGTCAATGGCGTCGGCCTCCTTGATGTAGGAGCCACCCGTGCCGATGATGATCGCGATCTCGATTTCCCAGTCGCCCTTCACCGAGCCTTTCGGCAGCATGATGTCGTCATAGGGGCCGCTGATGCAGTTGGGCGCCTTGTTGAAGATGATCGGCTCCTTGGGAACCGGCATGCCCGCTTCCTGGGCGTGGTCGTGATAGTTCAGGCCGATGGCGATGAAGTTGCCGGGTTGCGGCACGCAGGAGCCAATGCGCGGCTCGCCGCGCACGGCGGGCAGATCCTTGGTCTTCAGCTTGGACAGGCGCTTGAGTGACTTGGGCGAGAGGTGCTTGCCCGAAAGATCGGGAATTTCATGGCTGAGGTCGCGGAGCTTTCCGTCTGCATCGATCAGGCCGGGTTTTTCCTTGCCGGGGCGACCGTAACGAACGAGTTTCATGGGCATTTCCTCAAAGGTGGCTTTATCCCGCCGAAGCGTAGCTTTTTCTATCATGCGCCGGGGACATGAAAAGCCGCAAGTGCGTGAAACGGTCGCGCGGCGGCCGTATCAAAAAGGTCACAATTGACGAAAAAACGAACAGACGCCTCCATCGCGGGCACGCCACAATAGCCCGCGAATTAGGTCCCGTTGACAAAGTGATTGACGCTGGAATCGCTGCTTGATTCAAGGCTGCCTCTTGGAGGGAGGCGGATTTGATTCGTGGATCGATGTCGGATGTGGAATGGGCTTTCCTCGAACCTTTTTTGATCGAGACCGG
>CAIOVE010000005.1 GCA_903861645.1 uncultured Hyphomicrobiales bacterium | reverse complement strand
TCGCTGGGATAGCGCAAACGGCTTCGATCATAACGCGCGCGATTTTCGTTGGTCCACATCAGCGACCCCTCCGAATCAGGTCGCCTCTCTTGAATCACAAACGATTCATTCGATTCAAGAACTCATCGGACAGACACTGAACACGATTAAAATTATCCAATGATAAATCGCATATTGTAGCGGAAAGCGCTGATTCGTTTATTCCTAAAAAGGTAATTACACAAATCATATATAAAAAATAATCTCGAAAACGGCAAACAATTCTACGATTTCCGGGCTTCATTATTTAGCTCCATTTGACTATCGGTTGATCACTGGATTAACGGATCGTAGGTAACGCTTTTATAGCAGCCAGTTGTCCCTGATCCAGCGGGCGAGCGATTCCTCGCTCACCTCGCCGGCGGCGAGGGCGAGGATGATGGCGGTGGCGTGGGCCTGACGCGGCGCGAAAGGCGCGCCATTGCGCCGCAGGAACACCATCAACGCCACGAACGCGATCCGCTTGTTGCCATCGACAAATGCATGATTGCGCGCGAGCCCGAAGGCATAAGCCGCGGCCAGCGCGGCAAGATCCGTCTCGCCGAAATGGAACTTGTTGATGGGACGCGCCAGCGCGGATTCCAGCGCGCCCTGGTCGCGCACACCCGAAGGTCCGCCAAATTGCTTGATCTGTTTGGCGTGCGCGGCAACGATCTGGTCGAGCGTTAGCCAGATGGGCTCGCTCATTTCGCGAGCGCTTTCAGCGTATCCCTGTATTCATCCATGACGTCGTCGACGATATTCATCGTCGCTTCGAAATCCGGATCGTAGGGTGTGATCAGCACGCCGCCCTCGGCGGTTTCGGTCAGGTAAAAACTCTTGCCCTGCTCAATGCCAAGCCGGATCACGACGTCGCGGGGGATGATAAATCCGGTTGAATTGCCGATGCGCTTCGGTTCGATTTTCATCGCGGACCCTCATGTTATACATTCAGTATAACATGAGGGTCCGATAATGTCGACGTCCCCGGCGCCTACACCAGATCCACGGTCAGCGGATTATAGGAGTAGAGCCACTTGTTGCGATCCTCGCCCTCGTTGCGCTTGGCGAATTCGTCGCGCATGGCCTGCACCGAGGGCAGGTGGAACAGTTTCCGGTTGAAGGTCGACTGTTCGACGATGCGGGCGGTGCGGTCGACGCGGTTACGCTCGTAGAGCTTGAGCGCGTCGTCGATCGAGCCGGTCATCGTGAGCGCGCGGGTCAGCACCGCGCCGTCCTCGATGGCCATGACCGCGCCCTGCGCCAGATAGGGCAGGGTCGGATGGGCCGAATCGCCCAGCAAGGTCGCGCGGCGCGTGCTCCAGTTGCGGATCGGCGGACGGTTGTGCAGCGACCAGCGGAAGCACTGGTCGTGATCGCCGCTGTCGATAATCGTCTGGATGGCGGGATGCCAGCCGGCGAAGTCCGCCTTCAGCTTTTCCCACGGCATCTTGAGGGTCCAGGATTCCTCGCGCACGTCGTCGGTTTCGATGATGCCGACGAAGTTCAGGATCGACCCGGCGCGCAGATAATAGCAGACCGCGTGCCCGCCCGGCCCCATGAACACGGACATGACCGGCTCAAGGAACGGTTTCGGCAGCTTCTCCACGGGCACGATCACGCGCCAGGCGCCATCGCCCGTGTAGGTCGCGGGCGTCTCGCCGACGATCTGCTTGCGGACGACGCTCTTCAGGCCATCGGCGCCGATCAGCAGGTCGCCGCGCGCCACGTGGCCGTTATGGAAACGCGCCTCGACGTAATCGGCGGTTTCGGTGAAACCGGTCAGGCGATGGTCGAGCCGGATGAGGTCCGGCTTCATCGCCTGCGCTCGGTTGGCGAGAATCTCGTGAAAATCGGCGCGGTGAAGTTGCACGTAGGGCGCGCCGTGCTTGCGTTCGTGGTCGGCGGCGAGATCGAAGCGTTGCAGCTCCTCGCCGGTGTCGTGCAGGCGGAACACATAGGCGCCCGGCCTTACGCCGACCTTCAGCAACTGATCGCCCACCTCGAGGTGGCGCATGACGTGAAAGGCGTTGGCGCTGATCTGGATGCCCGCGCCGACTTCGCCCAGCACGGGGGACTGTTCGTAAATCTCGACGTCGAAGCCCGCCTTCATCAGGCAGGAGGCCGCCGCCAGTCCGCCCAGACCCGCGCCCGCGATGATGATCTTGCCGCTCATGGTTTCCCCGATTTGGTGTCAGGCCAGCGTTTCAAGCTCGCCGATCATGTTCTCTATCATCGACAGGCCGATTTGCCAGAATTTTGGATCGCGCGCGTCGAGACCGAAGGGCGCCAGAAGCTCCGAATAATGCTTCGAGCCGCCCGCCGACAACAGGGCGAAATACTTCTCCGCGAAGCCGTCGGCCGCGTTCTGGTACACGCCATAAAGGGAATTCACCAGACAATCGCCGAAGGCGTAGGCGTAGACGTAGAACGGCGAATGAATGAAATGCGGGATATAGGCCCAGAAAGTCTCGTATCCCGGCCCGAACCTGATCGCCGGACCGAGACTTTCCGCCTGTACGCTCATCCAGAGTTCGCAGATCTGCTCGGCGGTGAGTTCGCCGGCGCGGCGCGCCTCGTGCAGCTTGCGCTCGAACGAGTAGAAGGCGATTTGTCGCACCACCGTGTTGAGCATGTCCTCGACCTTGGCGGCGAGCATGGCGCGCCGCTGGTCCGGGGCGGAATTCGCCAGCATCGAGCGGAAGGTCAGCATCTCGCCGAAGACGCTGGCCGTTTCAGCCAGCGTGAGCGGCGTCGCCGCCATCAGCGCGCCTCGCGGCCCCGCCAGCACCTGATGCACGCCATGGCCAAGTTCGTGGGCGAGCGTCATCACGTCGCGTGGCTTGCCCTGGTAATTAAGCAGCACGTAGGGATGCGCCGAGGGCGTGGTCGGATGGGCGAAGGCGCCCGGCGCCTTGCCCGGTCGGGTCGGCGCGTCGATCCAGCGCTTGTCGAAGAAGTCGCGGGCGATGTCGGCCATGCGCGGCGAAAAGCCGCCGTAGGCGCCGAGCACGATCTCGCGCGCTTCCCGCCATGGGTAGACGCGGGTCGGCACGCCGGGCAGCGGCGCGTTGCGATCCCAATGGTTGAGCGCCTCCTTGCCGAACCATCTGGCCTTCAGCCGGTAGTAGCGATGCGACAGGCGGGGATAGGCGCCGCGCACGGCGGCCTCAAGCGCGTCGACCACCTCGCGCTCGACCCGGTTGGACAGATGGCGCGAATCCGCCACGTCCTCGAAGCCGCGCCAGCGGTCCGAGATTTCCTTGTCCTTGGCCAGCGTGTTGGTGATGAGCGTGAAGGTGCGCAGGTTGGCCTTCAGCGTCGCACCGATCGCGTCGGAGGCGCGCTGGCGGACCGCCTCGTCGGCGTCCTGTAACATGGTGAGCGTGGGTTCGAGCGGCAACTCCTGGTCGCCAACCTTGAACCGCAGCGCCGCCATGGTCTCGTCGAACAGGCGGTTCCAGGCGCCGCTCCCGGTCACCGACTTCTCATGGAAAAGCTGCTCGACGCGGTCCTCGAGCTGATGTGGCTTCTCGCGCCGGATGTCCTCGATCCAGGGCCGGTAATGGGCGAGCGGCGCGGTCGCCATGGCGCGCTCCAGCACGGCGTCCTCGACCCGGTTCAGCTCCAGCGTGAAGAAGACGAGCTCCGTCGAGGCGCCGGTGACGCGCTCGCGGGCGTCGCCATAAAACTTGGCGCGGGCGGGGTCGCCGACGTCCTCGGCGTGCAGCAGGCCGGCGTAGGACATGATCCGGCCAATAAGATCGTCGATCGCCTCGTAGCGAATCACCGCCTCGCCCAGACGGACGCCGGCGTCGGCCGCCGCGGCGATTTCGCCAATCTTGCCCCGATAGTCCGCCGCGAAGGCCGCGCAGTCGGCCTCCATCCGCGCGAGATCGGCCGCGAATAGGGGCGAATCCATGCCGGCGTAGAGATCGGCGAGGTTCCAGGTCGGCAACGCGCCGAGTTCGGCGGTCGAGGAGGCGGTCTGGCTCATGGCTGGCGATGTCCCTTTATCCGTTGCGCATGACTCTTACGGGCGAGCGGGCGCCGCGGGCAACCGGACGGGTAAAATATCCGCGACGACCAGCTTTTGGCCATTTCCGTATCCAGTTTGTAAGAAAAATGGACACAGGGAATTGTAAAATCGAGGCAATTTGATTGTTCGACCATCAGGAGACGCCCGGCGATTAAGGGACCATTTACCCTGTTCGCACAAGATTGCGTCACGCGGGCGTCTGGCGCCGGCGTTGAGGATAAAAACAGCACATGACAGCCACCGTCCTGATTGCCGACGACGATCCAGTGCAGCGCCGGCTGCTCGAAGCCATGGCGCGACGCTTCGGCTATCAGGTTGACGTCGTGGATGGCGGCGAGGCGGCCTTGGCCCGCATGGAAGCGTCCGACCTTCCGGCGATCGACTGCCTCATTCTCGATCTCGTCATGCCCGATCTCGACGGCATGGGCGTGCTTGGCCGGATGCGCGAACGCAAGATCGCCACGCCGGTCATCGTCCAGACCGCGCATAGCTCGATCGAGGCGATCATTTCGGCCATGCGCGCCGGCGCCACCGATTTCGTGGTCAAGCCGGTCGGCGCGGAGCGGCTTCAGGTCTCGATCAAGAACGCGCTGCGCGTCGACGCGCTGGAGGAGGAGCTCCGGCGAATCTCCAAGCGCAACACGGGGTCGTTGACCTTCAAGGACATCGTGACCCGCTCGCCCGAGATGGGGCGCATCATCCGGCTCGGCGAGCGCGCCGCGAAGTCGACGATCCCCGTCCTGATCGAGGGCGAATCGGGCGTCGGCAAGGAACTGGTCGCGCGCGCCATACAGGGCGCCTCGGATCGCAAGGGCAAGCCGTTCATCACCGTCAATTGCGGCGCCTTGCCGGAAAACCTCGTCGAATCGATCCTCTTCGGTCACGAGAAGGGCGCCTTCACCGGCGCCACGGAAAAGCACGTCGGCAAGTTCGCCGAGGCCAATGGCGGCACGCTGTTCCTCGACGAAATCGGGGAACTGCCGCTCGAAACGCAGGTGAAGCTTCTGCGCGCGCTGCAAGAGGGCGAGATCGATCCCATCGGCGCCAAGCGGCCGATGAAGGTCGACGTGCGCCTCGTGTCGGCGACCAACCAGAACCTGATCGAACTGGTCAAGCAGGGGCGGTTTCGCGAGGATCTCTATTATCGCCTCAATGTCTTTCCGATCACCATCCCGCCGCTTCGCTCGCGCCGCGACGATATCGCCGATCTCGCGCGTCGCTTTCTCGCGCGCTTCGCCGCCGAGGAAGGCAAGCGCATTCGCGGCCTGACCGCCGAATGCATCGCGCTGCTTTCGCGCTACGACTGGCCGGGCAATGTGCGCCAGTTGGAGAACGCGGTGTTCCGGGCCGTTGTGCTCGCCGATGGCGACGAATTGACGGTCGCTGAATTTCCGCAGATCGCGGCGCAGGTCGACGGTTTCGACGTGCGCGTGCCCGCCGTCGCGGCGGGGCCGGCGCCCGCGCCCGCGCCGCAACGCGAGATCGTGCGCGTCGAGGTTCGCGACCCCAACGTGCTGCGCCTGCTCGAGGAAAACGGCCACGTGCGCCAGCTCGAACAGCTCGAAGCCGAGGTCATCAAGTTCGCGCTTGCCCATTACCGCGGTCAGATGTCGGAAATGGCGCGCCGGCTGGGCATCGGTCGGTCGACGCTTTACCGCAAGATGAAGGATCTCGGCATGGCCGAGGCCGCCGCCGAGGACGCGGCCTGATCCATCGCGTGCGGCGACGCACCGACGGGTTCGCGCGAACTGGTAAATAGTCCCGCGCGGATCGGGGGATTAAACGCAATTCGGCCACGAATAGCGGTTTGTCTCGCGGAATAATCGTCTGATCCAATTGAACGGGACGGCGATGGAGGGTGGCATGCGGACGCGCGTATCCGGCGTCGGAATTTGGGGCGTATCCTGCGCGGCGTTCGCGCTGGCGCTTGGCGTGTCGGCGGTTCGCGCCCAGTCGTCGGCGGATCGACCCGTCATCGTCTTGCCGCCCCTGCCCGACGCCCGTGTCGATGTCGAGCCGCCATCCGCGAGAACCGAAAAGCAGCTGGCCATCGAGGCGCCGGCCATCGTCCACGCGCCCGCCGTTTCAACCAGCGCCGCCAACGCGCCCGCAAGTCCCGCGCCCGCGCAAGCGAAGTCGGCTCCGGACGGCGAATCGCTGCGCGCCGCACTCGTCGCGCGCGTCGAACAGGCGCGTCGGGAACGCACGGTTCGCGGTCCCCAGTCCGCCGATGCCCGTCGGCGCGACGCCGTGGCGGCCTATTACGAATCCCGCGGCTTCCAGCCCCTGTGGCTTGAGGGCGCCGGCTGGACCGCGGCTGCGCGCGGCGCCATCGCGCGGCTGAACGCGGCGGCCGAGGATGGCTTGAACCTCGCGGCGACACCCCCGCCCGCCGCCGTCGGCGACGGCGCGGACGCCATGGCCGCCGCCGATTTCGCGCTCTCGCTCGCCGTCGTGAATTATGGCTGGCAGGCGAGCGGCGGACGCATCGATCCGCGAACCATCGCGAAGCTCATCACCGAGGCGCCGCCGGTCGCCGAGCTCGCCACCATTCTGACGGATGTCGCGACGGCGGCCGACGCCGACGCGGCGCTGCGCGCGTTCAACCCTCCGCAACCCGGCTACGCGGCGCTGCGCGCCAAGCTGGCGGAACTCCGTCGCGACAGACCCGCCGCGCCCGAGCGCGTCGCGCCGGGGCCGACGCTGAAGACGGGCATGAAGGACGCGCGCGTTCCCATGTTGCGCGCGCGTTTCGCGACGCCCGCGCCCGAAGGCGTCGACGAACTCGTTTACGACGGCAAGCTCGCCGACGCGGTCGCGACCTATCAGCGCGCCAATGGACTCGCGCCGACGGGCCAGTTGACGCCGCGGGTCGTGGCGGCGTTGAACGGCGCCGATCCCGCCGCGCTGGAAGACGAGATCATCGCCAACATGGAGCGCTGGCGCTGGGAGCCGCGCGCGCAGACGCGAGACCAGATCGAGGTCAACATTCCCGATTTCACGGTGAAGGTCACCTTCGACGGCGTCGTGGCGCATCGCGCCCGCGTCATCGTCGGCAAGCCGGACAAGCCGACGCCGGTCTTCTCGAACCGGATGCGGTTCATCGAGGTCAATCCCTACTGGAACGTGCCCGACAGCATCATCAAGAACGAGATGATGCCGAAGCTCGCCGCCGATCCGACCTATCTCCAGCGCATGGGCTACGAGGTCTCGACATCGCGCTCGGGCAAGATGATCGTGCGGCAGCCGCCGGGCGAGCGCAACGCGCTTGGCCGCATCAAGTTCATGTTTCCCAACGAACACGCGGTCTATTTGCACGACACGCCGACGCGCGGCCTGTTCAACACGGAACGGCGCGCCTACAGCCATGGTTGCGTGCGCGTCGACCAGCCCTTCAAATTCGCCGAGATCGTGCTTGGCGCGAACAGCGGCTGGACCGAGGATCGCGTCAAGCGACTGATCGGCGGCAAGAACCAGACGATCCCCCTGCCGCGCGAGATCGATATTCACATCGAATATTTCACCGCCTTTGTCGACGACGACGGCAAGCTGCGCACCCGCGAGGATATCTATGGATATTCCCGCAAGGTGCGCGCCGCGCTGGGACTCACGGGCTGAGTCCCCGCGCCGCGTTCAGACCCGGCCGGCGAAGGCGTCGCCGATGAAGGCGTGCGCGAGCGCGTAGCCGTAACGCGAGGCGTGCGCCGAGAATTGCGACGCCGGCGGGCGATTGGCCGCCGGATCGGTGAAGCTGTGATAGACGCCGCCGAGCGTCAGCATGGTCCAGCGCGCGCCGGCGGCGGTCATTTCGGCTTCGAGCGCGTCGCGATCGCCCTTGGGCGCGATGGGGTCGCCCGCGCCGTGCACCACAAGCACCGCCGACTTCACCTCGCCGGCTTTCGCTTCCATGTGCGACTTCAGATTGCCGTGCATGGAAACCACCGCGGCGACATCCGCGCCAGAGCGCGCGAGATCGAGAACATTCGAGCCGCCAAAGCAGTAGCCGATGGCGGCGCGCAACGCGGGGTTGCCGATGCGACGCTCGACCGCGGCCTTCGTCAGAACATCCATCGCCGCGTTGACGCGGGCGCGGGTCGCCTGGGGATCGCTGATGAGCGGGGCGAGGAATTCCATGGGATTTTCCGAGCCCGTGGGGCGACGGTCGAGGCCGTGCATGTCGGCGACGAGCACGACATAGCCCTGCGTGGCGAGTTCGTGGCCGATCTCGACGGCGCGCGGCGTGACGCCGGCCCAGTTGGGCGCCATCAGCAGCAGGGGACGGGGACCGCTCGCGGTGTCGTCGTAAACCAGTTCGCTCCGGAATTTCCGACCGGCGACTTCGTAATCGATGCCTTCGACTTTCATGACTCCACTCCCGTTGGTTTGTCGGCAGATGTAACCCGAATTCGGCGCATGGCGAAAGGCCGCGCGCCCGCGTGTTGCCACGCGCGCGGGGAAGGCTCAAACTGATCGCGCGTGATTGTCGGGAGAGCCGCGTGACGGTAAGCCTCATTCCGCTCGACGCCTTGCGTCGTGGCGATCAACTCGCGGGCCGCGTCGCGCTGGTGACGGGCGGCGGCGGCGAGATCGGCGGGGCCATCGCCGCGCAATTCGCCGTGCAGGGCGCGGCGGTTGTCGTCGCCGACCTCCGGCCTGGCGCGGCGGCAAATATCGTCGCGGCGATCGAATCGGTTGGCGGGCGGGCGGTCGCCGTCGTTTGCGATGTATCCGCGCCCGATGACGCGCGCAACGCCGTCGCCGCGGCGGTCGCGGCCTTCGGCAAGTTGACGACGCTGGTCAACACGGCGGCCACGCCGGTTCCCGATGGGACCGTTGAAACGACGAGCTTCGAGGATTGGGAGCGAACGCTCAGGGTCAACCTCACCGGCGCCTTCGCCATGTGCAAATACGCCGTGCCCGAAATGCGCGCATGCGGTGGCGGCGTCATCGTCAATCTCGCCTCGCAACTGGGCCAGATCGGCGTGCCCGGCCGCGTTCATTATTCGACGAGCAAGGCGGCGCTCATTCAATTCACCAAATGCGTCGCGGGCGATCACGCGCGCGACAATATCCGCGTTAATTCGTTGTCGCCGGGCTCGATCAACACCGCCGCGAGTTCGCGCCGCTATGGCGGTCGCGCGGAATCCGACCGTATTCGCGGGCCATGGCATCTGCTGGGACGCAAGGGGCGCGTTGAGGAAATCGCCGCCGCCGCGCTGTTTCTCGCCAGCGACGATTCATCCTTCATGACCGGCGCCGACCTGCTGGTCGACGGCGGCTATCTCGCCTTCAAGGGAACGCTCGACACGATGGGATGAATTCGCCGCGTGGCTTGGAATTCGCATGAGCATGACCGGCACGTTTCGCGAGGCGCATCCATGATCCCGACGAAAAAACGCAGGCAAGGCGCGCGGACGGCCACGATAATCGCCGCGTTGGCGCTCGGTTTTTCCGGCGCGCCGGCCGCGGCGGAGGATTTCTACAAGGACAAGACCGTCCGCATGATCATCAGCTCGACGGTCGGCGGCGGTTATGATGTCTACGCGCGCGCCCTGGCGCGTTATTTGCCGCGGCATCTGCCGGGCAATCCCGTCATCGAGCCGCAGAACATGCCGAACGCTGGTGGGATCTCGGCGGCGAATTATCTCTACACTATCGCGCCGAAGGACGGCACGGTGTTCGCCGCCTTGCAGAACACGGTGCCTTTCGAGCCCTTCTACGAGAACAAGCTGGCGCTGTTCGATCCCGACAAGTTCGGTTGGCTCGGCACGCCGACGACCGAGGTCGCCATGTATCTCGTTTATGGCTCCTCGAAAATCCGATCGCTCAAGGACGCACAAACGCTGCCGATGGTCGCGGGCGCGGCCGGCGCCGCCTCGACGCCGGCGTTTTATGGGCGCGTGTTCAACGATATTTTCCATCTCAAGGCCAAGCTCGTCAACGGCTATCCCGGCCAGAACGAAATCCTGCTGGCGATGGAAAGCGGCGAGGTCGAGGCCATGCCGTCGCCGTTCTGGTCGAGTCTGAAAACATCGCGCCCCGACTGGTATCCGCAAGGCAAGGTGCGCTTCCTGTTTCAATACGGCGCGCGGCCGCATTCCGAACTCGCTGGCGTGCCCTTCGCCCCCGACCTGCTCGACAAGCCCGATGACAAGACCCTTCTGATCGCGGCGTCCGCGCCGCTCGGCATCGGTCGTCCCTACGCGGCGCCGCCAGGCTTGCCGCCGGAGCGGCTCGCCATGCTGAAAAAGGGATTCATGGAGACGGTTCGCGATCCCGACTTCATCGCTGAATGCGGAAAGCAGCGCATCGAATGCACGGACTCGCATGATGGCGAGGAGGTCGCCGCCCTTATCCGGCAGGCTTACGCGACGCCGCCGGCCATTCGCCAAAGACTGATCGCCATTCAGGCAGCCGGCGCGCCCTGACGGTCAATCGACGAGCTTGCGACCGCGTTCGCGCACGGCCGCGGGCATCGCCATCAATTCATCGACGGTGCGTTGCAGGCTCTCGCCCGTCACCTCGTCGATTTCGAGGCGCGCGGCGACAACGTCCTTGATGAATTCCGGATCCTTCAGCATCGCCGAGAAGGCGTCGCGCAGCGCCTTCACGCGTTCGGCGGGCACGCCGGGCGCGGTGGCGAAGGGATGCCCGAGCAGCGAACCGGATGTAACGAGCCGCGCGAGCTGGCGGTCTTCATCGTTCTTCGTCAGTTCCTCGATCGATGGCGCGCCGTCGAGATCGGCGGGCCTGGGGCCGGCGTAGACGATGATGGAAATATTCTTGTTGACGATCCAGTCGTTTTTCGAGGTCTTCCAGCTCGTCCAGGAATTGTTGCGGGCGTCGGCCTCGCCCCGCTCCATGGCGATGTTGATTTCATTGACCGACTGATAGCCGCTCACGATGTTGAATTTCGTGTCGAGCAACTCGTTCAGCAGTTTCGGAAAGGTGTAGGTGATGCCGGAACGCCCGTTCGCGCCGGCGATCAGCGTCTTCTTGCGCGCGTCCTCGATGGTGCGCGCGCCCGAGCCCTTCCACGTCGCCATGGTTTCGACGGTCGGCGATATGCTTCCGATCCAGTTGAATTTCGCCGCGTTGAAATTGACGCCGGGAATGCCCATCGCCTGAAAGCTCGGCAGGCCATTCTGGATGAGGCCGATGACCGTGCCATCCTTCGGCGCGAGATTGTAGAGATGGTTCGCCATCAGAAGGCCGGTGGCGCCGACCATGTTCTGCGCCACCGTTGCGGGATTGCCGGGAATATGTCGACCGATATGCCGCGCGACGAGACGCGTCTGGAAATCATATTCGCCGCCCGCGCCAACGCCGACGAGCACCGTCAGCGTCTTGCCGCGATAGAAATCCTCGACCGGGTCGGCGCGCGTCGCGCCAACGAGCGCCAGTGACATGAGCGCCGTCGCCAGCGCGCGACGCCCGATGAAAGTCCCGCCATCCATGAGAGATGTCCTCCGCCTGTTGGGCCAAGCTCTTTGGCGGACGCCTCGCGAATGTCAATCGGCGGCGCGCTCAAAACGGTTTTGCGACCAATGGCGTCATTGGCGCGGCCGCGCGCGCGTGTTAGCCTGAATGAACACTGGACCCAGTCCTTCGCGATTTCAGGAGACCTTCCATGAGCGACGCCTTCCGTTTCGCCGACACCGATAACGGCAAGACCTGGCTCTGGGTGGCGCTGGTGAGCACGGCCAGTCTGGTTCTCAGCTTCTCGCTGGCCTGCGCCGTGCCGTTGGCGGCTTTTGCCGCGCTGGCCGGCCTGCACATGCGCAAGGGCGCCGGGCTGGCGCTGGTCGCCGCCGCCTGGCTCGTCAACCAGATCGTCGGCTTCACCTGCCTCGCCTATCCGCTCGACGCCAGCACCGTCGCCTGGGGTCTTGCGCTTCTGGGTTCGGCCGTGGTCGCCATGGGCGCGGCGCGCCTCGCGCGCGGCCTGACGCGGTCTTACGCGGCCGCGTTGCTGGCCGGTTTCGTTGCCGCCTTCGTTGGCTACGAGGGAACGATCTATCTCAGCCATTTCGCGCTGGGCGGCGGCGTCGAGGCCTATGCGCCCGCGGTGATCATCGAGGTGCTGCGCATCAACGCGCTGGCTTTCGTCGGCCTGCTGGCGGCGTGGCGCATCGGCGCCGCCATCGGCTTCGCGCCCGCGCTGGAGCCCACGCCCGAGGCCGCCTGATTTTTCTAGAACGATCCCGAGAGGGCGCCCGCCACCGCGGCGGCGAAAAGAGCGCCGTCGTGCAACGCCAGCCAGCTTGCCGACGGAACGCTGCCCTTGTGCAGCATCACCGTCGCGCCCAGCATGGCCAATGACCAGCCGCCGCCCGCCAGCGCCATGAGCGCGGCGAAGGGCAGGGCCGAGGTCGCCAGCCCGAAAATGAACAGGGCCGCCCCGATCATCGCCAGCCCGGCCACCGCGAGCTTGCCGGCGCCGATGCGCGTGACCCATTGTCCCGCCAGCGCGGCGGGGGCGTACATCCAGACAAGATGGCTGGCGACGACGCCCGCGACGAGGCTCGTGCCAACGCCGCAGTCGATCATGGCGGGCGCGGCGTGGGCCATCAACCGGGTCATGCCGAACCAGGCGAGCGCCGCCGTCGCCGTCGCGAAGCAGAATGGACGGATGTCGAGCCGTCCCGTCCCGGTCGCCGCGCCGAGGCGACCGGGCGCGCCGCCCGTCATGACGATGGCGAGGGTCAGCACCTGCAAGGCGCCGGCGACCATCAGTCCGGCGGCCGGCGCGAGCGGGCCAGCCTGGGCCTGCGCGCCGGCCATGATGGCGGGCGCGACGAAGGCCGCGGCGCAGCCCGCGCCGAGGATCAGGGCCACGGCGCGCGCCTTGTCGGCGGCGCGGTTGGCGGCCCCGTGGCGGTGGAAGAAGCCAAAGCCCTGCGCCGCCCCGAGCCAGAAGGCGCCCAGCGCCATGATCCAGAACTGGCCGATGGCGAAGCCGCGCGCCGCGATGGCGCCGCCCGCGAGACCGAGGCTGGCGCCCATCGCCATGGTCGCGCGGCGGCCGAAGAAATCGGTCAGCAGGGCGGCGGGAAGGGTCGCCACGCCCGCGCCGACAAGCGTCAGGGCGTAGGGCAGCGCCGCCCATGCGGGCGTGGGGGCCAGCATGACGCCCGCGACCGGCAGAATGGCCGTGGTCAGCGCCTGCGTCAGCACCGTCAGGGCGAAGACGCCGGCGGCGCCCGCGACGCCGGTTGAACCGGTCGGGAGGGCATCATCGGGCGGTGGCGTCGACGCGGGATCGCAGACGCACAGCAGATGGCCCGCGCGCTCGCCGGCCGGGGCGAGCGAAACCCAGCTCACGGCCGGCGGTCCCGCGGCGCGAGGTCATCGTCCGAGAGCACCCGCACCGCGGCGCCTTCGAGATCGTCGAACTGGCCCGAGCGCATGGACCAGAGAAACGCGACAAGACCCAGCCCGCCAAGCGCGAGCGCGAGGGGAATGAGGACGACGAGAATCGTCATGGCGTGGAGCCTTCCGACCAGCCGGGCGCGCGCGCCCGCAAGGCGTTGAGGGTTACAAGAATTGACGAACCCGACATGGCCGCGGCGGCGATCAGCGGCGTCACGTGGCCGGTGATCGCCAGCGGCACGGCGATGAGGTTGTAGATCACGGCGAGCCAGAGGTTCTGCCGCATGATCGCGCGGGCCTTGTGGCTGATGGTCAACGCGTCGAGCGCCGGCGCCAGCCGATCGCCGAGGAACACCGCGTCGGCGGCCGCCTGCGCCACCTCGGAGCCCGAGATCGGCGAGATCGACACATGCGCCGCGGCCAGCGCGGGCGCGTCGTTCAACCCGTCGCCGACCATGAGCGCGCGGTGGCCGCGCGCCTTCAAGGCTTCCAGAAAGGCGATCTTGTCGGCGGGCTTCATGCCGCCATGCCAGTCGTCGACGCCGAGCGCCCCCGCGACCGCCGCCACGGCGTCGGGCCGGTCGCCCGAGAGGATGGCGACGGCGAGGCCGCGTCGCCGCGCCGCCGCCACGACCGCCGCCGCGTCGGGGCGCGGGGCCTGCCGCACGAGAAAGACCGCCGTTGTATCGCCATGGCGGAAACCGATGGCCGAGGATTCGGGATCGCGCGAACGCGCCGCCTCGAAGGCGTCGCCCAGATCGCAGAAGGCCGCGCCGCCCAGCCGGGCCTCGACCCCATCGATATCGGCCAGAACGCCCTGACCGGGAATTTCCCGCGCGCCCTCGACCGCTGTTTGACCGCCAACGGCCGCGGCGACGGCGCGGGCCAGCGGATGATGGCTCGCCAGCGCCAACCGCGCGGCCATGCGCGCGACGGCGGGATCGATGCTCGCCGCGTTGACGACGCTCGGTTCGGGCAGGGTCAGGGTGCCGGTCTTGTCGAAGACGACCGTATCGACCTCGGCGAGGCGCTCGATGGCGTCGCCCGCGTTGATCAGCACGCCGGAGCGGAACAGGGCGCCCGCCGCCACGACCTGAACGGCCGGCACGGCCAGCGCCAGCGCGCAAGGGCAGGTGATGATGAGCACGGCGATGGCGGTGACGATGGCGTCATGGGCGGAGGCGCCGACGAGAAGCCAGCCCACCGCGGTCGCGAGCGCGGTGACGTGAACCACCGGCGCGTAAAACCGCGCGGCGCGGTCGGCGAGGCGCTGGTAGCGCGCCTTCTGGCTGATCGCGACATCGATCAGGCGCTCGATTTCATCCAGCAGCGAAGCGCCAGCCGCGGCGCGCACCCGCACGCGCAGGGCGCCGTCGAAATTGAGACTCCCGGCGTATATGGGCGAACCGGCTTCGGCCGTCCGGCGCATGGTTTCGCCGGTGATCAGGCTCTCGTCGACCTCGGAACGGCCCTCGACCACCTCGCCATCGGCGGGCGCGCGTTCGCCGGGTCGCACCAGAACGATGTCGCCGGCGCGCAGCGTGGCGGCGGGAATGGCGACGGCCGCGCCCGCCTCGTCGAGCCGCGTCGCCATGGGCGCGCGCAAGGCCGCGAGATTGGCGGCGAAGGACAGGGTCTTGCGCCGCATGGCGAGATCGCAATACCGGCCAATGAGCAGAAAGAACATCAGCATCACGGCGGAATCGAAATAGGCGTGTTCGGCGTGGCGGGCGGTTTCCACCACCGACATGACGAGCGCGAGGAAAATGCCGAGCGAAATCGGCACGTCCATGTTGAGACTTCGGGCGCGCAGGGCGCGGGCCGCGCTCATGAAGAAGGGCTGACCGGCGAAGGCCGCCGCCGGCAGCACGATGAGCGCCGACATCCAGTGGAAGAAATCGCGGGTTTCCGGCGTGATATCGCTGGCGTTGCCCGCCCAGACCGACACGGACAGCAGCATGACGTTCATCGCGGCGAAGCCGGCGACCGCCAGGCATTTCAGCAGCCAGCGCGCCTGACGCGTTTCGGCGTCCTCGACCTCGTTGG
The DNA here is from genome assembly GCA_903861645.1 of uncultured Hyphomicrobiales bacterium. Lineage (GTDB taxonomy): Bacteria > Pseudomonadota > Alphaproteobacteria > Rhizobiales > Beijerinckiaceae > Terripilifer. The sequence goes on along the minus strand of CAIOVE010000005.1, from coordinate 93,358 downwards.
CGGCGAATGGATAGGCGCGATAGCCGATGCCCGACAGTCGCTCGACGATGCTGGCGGGATCGAGCGCGCCGCGCGTCCATTCAACGGTCAGACGACGGTTGGTGTAGTTCAGTCGCGCCCGCGCGAGGCCGGGCAGCCGCCCGAGCGCGCCCTCGATGTCGCCGATGCAGGCGGCGCAGTCGACGCCGTCGACGGCGAGGTCCAGTCGCGCCGATCCGTCGTCGTGATAACGCACGAAGCTGGAGAGATCGACGCTGGCTGTCATGGCGAACCTCTGGCGCGGGCCTAGGGAAGATCGACCCGGTTGCGCGAACGGAACCTACGCTCGCCATCCTGGCTCGCCTCGACGACGAGATCCCACTGTCCGGGGCGCAGGGGCGCGGCGGCGCGGTATTCGCCGGGCGCGGCCTCGGTCAAGGCGGCGCGCTTGTCGAAGGCCTTGTCGGCGGGAAATTCAAGCGTCGCGACAACGGACAGGCCCTTGATGGGCTGGCCGGCGGCGTCGCGCAGATCGGCCACGATATCAGCCGGCGCGCCGGGCGCCGGGCGTCGCGCGCTGATGTCGACATGCCAGCCGCGCGCGTCCTGCGCGTGGGCGGCGGCTATGTCGCGGTCATAGGCGAGGCCGTGTTCGTAGGGGCTCGCTTCCTGCTCGCCGGAGAAGGTGGAGAGGGCGTAATAGACCATCAATCCGTTCACCGCGAAGACAACGCCAAACGAAATGACGAAGGCGGCGAGCACGGTCCAGCCCGTCCACGGGCGGCCCGTGTCGATGGGGCCGCGATCAATGATTTCCATTCTCATGCTCATGGTCGTCTTGCCTCGTTTCGCCCGTGGCCGGGGCCTCGAAATGATCGCGCGTGATAGCGCTTTCGCCGGTCGCCAGATCGGTGATGCGGAAGGAGATATCCGTCACGGCGCGATTCGCCGCGCCGGGCGGAAGCGTCGCGGTGACGCGCAGTTCGCGCGTCTGGTCGGGCCCAACGCTGGCGACGGGCTTGCCGTCGGCCTCGCCGTCGACGCCGACGGCCTCGACGCGCGCCGCGCCAATGCCCTCGATGGTGATGGCGAAACGACGCGTGGCGGCCGAGCGATTGGCGATCCGCACGATATAACCGTTGCGGATGGAGCCGTCGGCCGTGCGCACGAACATGGGATTGCGATCATGGATCGCGCTGATCGCGAGATCGACGCGCGTCATCAGGCTCGCGGCCATGACGCCGCCCACGAGCGCGATGACGACGACGTACAATATCGTTCGCGCGCGGATCGGCTTGAACACGTTCGGCTTGCCCGCGCGGCGACGGTCGACGTTTATTTCCGTGTCGTAGGCGATCAGTCGCTCGGGCCGACCGATCTTCTTCATCACGTTGTCGCAGGCGTCGATGCACAGGCCGCACTGGATGCAGCCGAGGCTGGCGCCGTCGCGGATGTCCACGCCGGTCGGGCAGACCGCGACGCACTGGCCGCAATCGACGCAGTCGCCCGCCGGCTCGCCGATGGCGCGCGCGGCCTCCGATTTCTTGAGCGACATGCGCGCCTCGCCGCGGTCGCGACGATAGGTGACGTTCAGCGCGTTCTCGTCGGTCATCGCCGCCTGAATGCGCGGCCACGGACACATGTAAAGACAGACCTGCTCGCGCATGACGCCCGCGAGGGCATAGGTCGTGCAGGTGAGAATGCCGATCCAGATCCAAGCGATCATCGGCGCCTGAAACGTGGCGAGCTCGCGCACCAGCGTCGGCGCGTCGGCGAAATACAGCACCCACGCGCCGCCGGTCCACCAGGCGACGGCGAGCCAGAGCGCGTGCTTGGTGATTTTCAGGCGCGCGCGACGAAGCGTCCACGGGCCGGCGTCGAGGCGCATGCGCTCGCGCCGGTCGCCCTCGACCAGACGCTCGATCATGACGAAGAGATCGGTCCAGACCGTCTGCGGGCAGAGATAGCCGCACCAGACGCGGCCGGCGAGCGCGTTCATCAGGAACAGCGTCATCGCGGCGATGATGAGCAGGCCCGTGAGGTAGTAAACCTCCTGCGGCCAGATTTCGATGAAGAAGAAATAGAACTTGCGATGCACGAGGTCGACGAGCACGGCCTGGCCGGGCTCGTCGGGGCCCCTGTCCCACCGAACGAAGGGCAGGAAGTAATAAACGCCCAACGTGAGGCAGAGCAGAATCCATTTCACGCGGCGGTAGAAGCCACGCACGCCCTGCGGATAGACCCTCTTGTCGGAGGCGTAGAGGGGACCTTCGTCCGCCTCCACGCCCAGTTGCGCTTGTGTCACTGACCACCGCCGAGGCTGTGAACGAACACGGTCAGACTCTTGATCGTGCCTTCGTCGAGCTTGGCGCCCCACGCCGGCATGACGCCGCCGCCGCCCACGTTCACGCGCTTGACGATATCGGCCTTGGCGGGGCCGTAAAGCCAGACGCTGGTCGTCAGGTTGGGCGCGCCGACGTCCTTATTGCCCTTGCCCTCGGGGCCATGGCAAGCGGAGCAATTGTCGGCGAAGAGCTTTTTGCCCGCGGCCAGATCCGCTCCCGCCTCGGGCTTGCCGCCCGACAGGGTCCGCACGTAGTCCGCGACGTTGGAAATCTGCTTGGCGTCAAGCAGGCCGTCGCGGCCAAAGCCGGGCATCGCCGACAGGTGCGTCGCGGGATCGTCGGCCGAGCGCGCGCCGTGGGTGATCGTGGTCTTGATCTCCTCCAGCGTGCCGCCCCAGATCCAGCGGTCGGCGTTCAGGTTGGGATAGCCGTAGGCTCCCTGACCGCCCGAGCCGTGACAGGGCGCGCAGTTGATCGCGAAGGCCGCGCTTCCCTGCGCCCGCGCGAAGGACAGCAGTTCCGGCGTTTTCTCGATTTCGCTCAGCGACGCCTTGGCGATCTTGTCGTTCATCGGCGCGCGCAGGGCCTTGAGCGCGGCGATGTCCTCCACGACGGCGTTGCGCGATTGCCATCCCGCGACGCCATGAGTGTAGCCGGACAGCAGCGGCCAGGCGGGATAGACCACCCAGTAGCCGATCGCCCAGACGATGCAGGCGTAGAACGTGTAGAGCCACCACCGCGGCAGCGGCGTGTTGAGCTCGCGAATGCCGTCCCATTCATGACCAGTGGTCACGGTGCCAGAATGGGCGTCGACCGGGGCGCCGCCCTTTGTATCCGTGGACATGGATTAGTCCTCCTGCAGGGGAATGCGCGACGCGTGATCGAAGACGTCCTTCTTGGACGGCGTCAGCGCGTAGACGGCGACGATGACGCCGATCAGACCGAAGTAGGCGAGACCGAAAGACGCCGTGAACTCACGAAGGATTTCATAGTTTGACATGGTCGCCTCTCAACGGATGTTGGCCTTGTCGTCGTAAAGCTTGAAGTCGACCTGCGTGCCGAGTCGCTGGAGATAGGCGATCAGCGCGTCGGCCTCGGTCAGCTGTTGCTTGTCGCCGCCGGCGTCGCGCGCGATCGCCTTGGGGTAGCGCTTCAGCAGATCCGGGCTCGCCTCGTCCGAGCCGCCCTGGGCCCAGAAGTCGGCGACCGCGTTGTCGATCATTTCCTTCGTGTAGGGCACGCCGGTCAGCGCGAGCGTCGACATGTGCTCGGCGACATGCGTCGGATCGAGCGGCGTTTTCTCGAGCCAGGGATAGCCCGGCATGATCGACGCCGGCACCACCGCGCGCGGGTTGCGCAGATGGTCGCGATGCCAGTCGTCGGAATACTTGCCGCCGACGCGGGCGAGATCGGGACCATTGCGCTTGGAGCCCCACTGGAATGGGTGGTCGTACATGCTCTCGGCCGCCAGCGAGTAATGGCCGTAGCGCTCCACCTCGTCGCGCAGGGGACGGATCATCTGCGAATGGCAGAGATAGCAACCCTCGCGCACGTAGATGTTGAAGCCCGTCAGTTCGAGGGGCGAATAGGGACGAACCCCGTCCACCTTCTCGATCGTGCTCTTCAGGTAGAAGAGCGGCAGGACCTCGACCAGACCGCCAAAGGAAATGGCGATCAGGATGCCGATCAGGAGCAGAATTGAATTCTTCTCCAACGTCTGATGGCGAACCCAGAGGGAGCGCCCGGAAGATGCCGATGTCATGATCCTATCCTTATTCAGCGGGCGCGAAGGCGGGGGCGGAGCCGGGCGAGGCGATTTCGTCCGCGCTCGGCGCGGCGATGATCGTCATGACCAGGTTGTAGGCCATGATGCAGGCGCCCACGAGGAAGAGCCCGCCGCCCAGCGCGCGGATGATGTACATCGGATGCAGCGCCTGCGTGGTTTCAACGAAGGAATATTCGAGGAAGCCGAGGCTCGTGTAGGCGCGCCACATGAGGCCCTGCATGATGCCCGCCACCCACATCGCGGAGATGTAGAAGACGATGCCGATGGTGGCGATCCAGAAGTGCCAGTTCACCAGCTTGAGCGAGTAGAGCTGCTTGCGGTTGAACACCCACGGCACGAGGCAGTAGAGCGCGCCGAAGGAGACGAAGCCCACCCAGCCAAGGCTGCCGGAATGCACGTGGCCAATGCCCCAGTCCGTGTAGTGGCTGAGCGCGTTGACTTCCTTCACCGACATCAGCGGACCCTCGAAGGTCGACATGCCGTAGAAGGCGACCGACACGACGAGCATGCGCAGAACCGGATCGGTGCGCAGCTTGTCCCAGGCGCCCGAGAGCGTCATGAGGCCGTTGATCATGCCGCCCCACGACGGCATCCAGAGGATGACGGAGAAGGTCATGCCCAGCGTCTGCGCCCAGTCGGGCAGGGCGGTGTAGTGGAGGTGATGCGGACCCGCCCAGATGTACAGGAAGATCAGCGCCCAGAAATGCACGATGGAGAGCCGATACGAGTAGATTGGCCGATCCGCGCGCTTGGGGATGAAGTAGTACATGATGGCGAGAAAGCCGGCGGTGAGGAAGAATCCGACCGCGTTATGGCCATACCACCACTGGATCATTGCATCCTGCACGCCCGACCAGAGGATGTAGGACTTGGGCGAGTAGATCGACACGGGGATCGACGCGTTGTTGCCCAGCACCAGCACGGCGATGGTGACGATGAACGCGAGGAAGAACCAGTTGGCGACGTAGATGTGCGGCTCGGCGCGCTTCCAGATCGTCGCGAGGAACACCAGGAGATAGGTGACCCACACGCACACCAGCAGGATGTCGGCGTACCACTCCGGCTCGGCGTATTCCTTCGAGTGGGTGATGCCGAGCAGATAGCCCGTGCCGGCGATGACGATGAAGAAATTATAGCCCAGCGCGATGAACCAGGGGGCGAGATCGCCCGCCAGTCGCGCGCGGCACGTGCGCTGGACGATATAGAACGACGTCGCCAGCAACACGTTGCCGCCGAAGGCGAAGATAACCGCCGATGTATGCAGCGGACGCAAGCGACCGAAGGAAATCCAGGGCAGATCGAAGTTCAGCGCGGGAAACGCGAGTTCGAGCGCGATGTAGAGGCCGACCGTGAAGCCGGCGATGCCCCAGAAAACCGCCGCCAGCGACAAAAACCGCACTTGCGAGAAATTGTAGTTCGGCTTGCCGTCGATCGTTTGCGGCGGCGGCTCGGCCGGGCGCGAATGATAACGATTGAAGATCGCGAAAATCGCGGCGACGCTCGCCGCGACAAAGAGCCAGGCGTGGAAGCCATAGCCGGGATCGTAGGCCTTCGAAGCCACCAGAAGGGAAAACAGCGCCAGCGCGGCGAAGACGATGATCAGTCCTATCTCGCTGGTTCTCATGCCTTTGGTGGGCGATACTGCTGATGTCATGCGATTGCCCCGTCGGATGCAAATGGGGCCGCGTTCGCGCGACGCCCCATGTCAATGTACTTGCTGCGCCGCGGAAAGCGCGGCCTTGATGCAAATCAAGCGAAGTTCATAACGCCATGGCGCCTTCGTTTAATGACGCCGGAGTGTCCGCGACTCCATGTCCTTGCGCTAGCGCAAGGCGTTTGCCCGTGAATCCCGTCTTTTGGCAAGACGTTTCAATATACGGAACAATGTTCCGCATAAAGGAACAAACCATCGCCGTCAACGGCGGGGCGGGCACGCGCCGACAGCCATCCAAGGAGAGCCATATGCTGACCAGGGAACAGAATAATCTCGTGACGCAAACCGGGCCTGGAACCCCGATGGGCAACCTGTTCCGCAGCTACTGGTTGCCGGCCCTGTTGTCGGAGGAACTGCCCGAGAACGATTGCGCGCCGGTGCGCGTGAAAATTCTTTCCGAGCGTCTGATCGCCTTCCGCGACACCAAGGGCAATTATGGCCTGATCGACGAGTTCTGCCCGCATCGCGGCCCGTCGCTGTGGTTCGGCCGCAACGAGGAATGCGGCCTGCGCTGTCCCTATCACGGCTGGAAGTTCGACTATACCGGCCAGTGCGTCGACGTGCCCTCGGAGCCGGTCGAATCCGGCTACGCCAAGAAGATCAAGCTGAAGTCCTATCCGCTGGTCGAGCGCGGCGGCGTTCTGTGGACCTACATGGGCCCCGCCGACAAGCAGCCGCCCCTGCCGGAATACGAGTTCTGCGTTGTTCCGAAGGAGCAGAGCTACATTTCCAAGCGCTATCAGGAATGCAACTGGCTGCAATCGCTGGAAGGCGGAATCGATTCGAGCCACGTCTCGTGGCTGCATCGCGGCAACGTCAATTCCGATCCGCTGTTCAAGAACGCCGGCGGCAACAAGTATAACTTCGGCGATCTCGCGCCGGTGTTCGAGGTGGTCGAGGCGCCGGGCGGCCTGTTCATCGGCGCGCGTCGCAACGCCGAGGACAACCAGTACTACTGGCGCATCACGCCTTGGGTCATGCCCTGCTTCACGGCGGTGCCGCCGCGCGGCGACTACCCGATGCATGGCCACTTCTGGGTGCCGATCGACGACGAGAACTGCTGGGCCTACAGCTACGATTATCATCCCGTGCGCGCCCTCACCTCGGACGAACGCAAGGCGATGAAGGCCGGCAAGGGCGTGCATTCGGAGAATATCCCCGGCACCTACCGGCCGGCGGCGAACAAGGACAACGATTACCTCATGGACCGCGAGCTGCAGCGCAGCGGCGCCGAGTATAGCGGCATCAAGGGCATCGCGATCCAGGATGGTTCGTTGCAGGAGAGCATGGGGCCGGTCATCGATCGCACGAAGGAAAACCTCGTCGGCTGCGACAACGGCATCATCATGGCGCGCCATCGCCTGATGCGCGCCGCCAAGGCGCTCGCCGAGAAGGGCACGGTGCCGCCGGGCGTCGATCCCGAGCATCAGAAGGTGCGTTCCGCGGCGACGCTGCTGCCGCGCGACAAGGCCTTCAAGGATGGCGCGGCCGAGGGCCTCAAGGCCAAGCGCGCCGTGCCGCAGATGTCGGTCTGACCGGAGCCTTTCACCAACGGACAAACAGGGGGCGGGTCGCGAGACCCGCCCTTTTTTCGTTTCGGTCGCCCGCGCCGCGCGTCGTTCGCGCGCATGAAAAAGGGCGCTTCCCCCCGGAAGCGCCCTTCGTCAGTCCCCAGCCCCTGAAGCCGACGATTATTCCGCCGCGAGCCGCGCCGGCGCGGGCTCGTTGCTCAACAGCATCACCGCGCCACCAGTGTTGGAAATAGGCGCGTGATACATGCTCGTGACCGTGTCGACGCGACCGCTCAGGGCACCGCGCATGGCGATCCACGTCATCAGTTCGACGCCCTGCGATCCCGCCTGTTCGATGATCTCGCGGTTGCTGAAGCGCGTCAGCGCGACGGGGTCGTTGACGATCTTGTCCATGCACATGAGGTCGAACGGCTTGTTGATGAAGCCCGCGCGCGCGCCGTCGAGCTGATGCGACAGGCCGCCCGTGCCGAGAACGACGACCTTGAGATCCTTGGGGAACGACTCAACAGCGCGTCCGATGGCCTGTCCCAGTTTCCAGCAGCGCGCGGCGCTTGGCAGCGGGTGCTGCACCGAGTTGATCGTGACGGGAATCGCCTTGATCGGCCAGGTCGGACCGGCGTTCGGATACATCAGCTTGAGCGGCAGGGTGAAGGCGTGGTCGACGAGGAATTCCTGACACATGGTGATGTCGAACTCGTCATGGACGAGGCCGTTGATCATGTGCCACGAAAGCTCGGTGTCGCCCTCGAAGGACGGCAGCACCGGAATGCCCCAGCCCTCGTCGGCGTTGTCGTAGCGCGCCGCCGCGCCCACCGCGAAGGTCGGCATGCGATCGAAGAAGAAGTTCAACCCGTGATCGTTGTAGATGACGATGGCGAGGTCCGGCTTTTCCTTGGCGAGCCATTCGTGCACCGGAATGAAGGCGTCGAAAAACGGCTTCCAGTAGGGCGTCTGCTGCTCGCCGCGCGCGATGGCGCCGCCGATGGAGGGAACGTGCGAGGTGGTGAGGCCACCGATGATGCGGGCCATGTCAGACTCCCTGGGCGGCGAGATGGGCCTTGAAGGCCTCTATGGTCATGCCGGTCTGCTGCGCGCCGATGTCCTGCACGTTGAGCCCGAAAATGCCGGCGAATTTCGCGAGATAGTAGACATTGCCGCCGGCGGCGATCAGTTGCAGCACGTTGCGCGCGCGGATCGCGGCCTTCTGCTTCTCGTTCAGGCCGTAGCTCGTCATGTAGGCTTCCTCGTCCTTGAGGAATTCCTCGCGATTGGCGGCCGCGTTGAAGGAAAAGCACATCTTGTTGAGCGCGAGCCCCTCGCTCGCCTCGGCGCCGGTAAAAACCGGCGTTCCCGGGATTCCCTTGAGATCGTCCATTGCAAACCCTCGCCATCTTTCGGCGGGGATATTCAGGCGCGCGGGGCGGGGCTTCCTTGATCGATGTCAAAGGCGCATGGCGCGTTCGGATCGGCGCGCGCGGGGACGCAAAAAACCCCGGCTGTCAGCCGGGGCGCGTTTCCTGTCGGACAGGAAATGGCGAAGCTTCAGCCCTGGCGGGCCTTGAAGCGCTTCTGCGTCTTGTTGATGATGTAGACGCGGCCCTTGCGGCGCACCAACTGGTTGTCGCGGTGACGCGCGCGCAGGGACTTCAGGGAGTTACGAACTTTCATGGACGCACCGGGCAAAAGAATGAAAACGCGAGGGGAAGCCCGACGCGCAAGTTGACGGCGATATGCCCCAAGGCGCCCCTCCGGGTCAACCCCTCAGCTACGGTAATCGCCGTTGATGGCGACATATTCCTTCGTCAGGTCGCAGGTCCATACCGTCGCGGTTCCCTTGCCGCCCGCGCCCACGTCCACGGCGATGTCGATCTTGTCGCCCTTCATGTAGGCGGAGGTCGCGGCCTCGCTGTAGGCGGGGTCGCGCAGGCCCTTGTGGGCGACGCGGATGTCGCCGAACCAGATGGCGAGCTTGTCGCGGTCGGCCTTTTCGCCCGCCTTGCCCACGGCCGCGACGATGCGGCCCCAGTTGGCGTCCTCGCCTGCCACGGCGGTCTTCACCAGCGGCGAGTTGGCGATGGACAGGGCGATTTTCCTGGCGGCGGCCGCGCTGGCCGCGCCCTCGACGGTGATTTCCACGAATTTGCGGCAGCCCTCGCCGTCGCGAACGATCTGGTGGGCGAGGTCGAGCAGAACCGTGTCCAGCGCCCGCCGGAAGTCGGCGAGGCGGCGGTCCGCGGCGGTGACGATGGTTGGCGCGCCGCGCCTGGCCGCCGCGCCGGTGGCGAACAGCATCAGCGTGTCGGAGGTCGAGGTGTCGCTGTCGACGGTGATGGCGTTGAAGGAGGTCTTCACGCCCTTCGACAGCATGGCCTGCAGGACCGGGGCGGCGATGGGCGCGTCGGTGAAGACGTAGGCCAACATCGTCGCCATGTCCGGCGCGATCATGCCGGCGCCCTTGGCCATGCCGTTGATGACGACCTCGACGCCGCCCAGCATCGCCCGGGCGGTGACGACCTTCGGATAAGTGTCGGTGGTCATGATGGCGCGCGCCGCCTCCAGCATGCCATCCGGCCGGGCCTCGGCGACGAGGCGCTCGAAGACGCCCTCGAACTTGCGCGCGTCGAGCGGCTCGCCGATGACGCCCGTCGAGGCGAGGAAAATCTCGCTCGCCGGGGCGCCAGTCGCCTTGCCGGCGAGGGTGGCGGTGAATTTTACCTGCTCCAGGCCGTCGCGCCCGGTGAAGGCGTTGGCGTTGCCGGAATTGACCACGAGCGCGCGGGCCTTGCCGCCCTTGATCTTGGCGCGGCACCAGTCCACGGGCGCCGACGGGCATTTCGATTTCGTGAAAACGCCCGCCGCCTGCGTGCCCTTGTCCATGAGGGCCAACATGACGTCGGTGCGACCCTTGTACTTGATGCCGGCGGCCGCCGTCGCGAAGCGCACGCCCTCGATGGTCGGCAGGTCCGGGTAGGACTTGGGGGCGAGCGGCGAAACAGGGGCGGGCGCGGCCATGGCGATTCCTCGATGGAAGATGCGCCGGCACAATTGCGGAAAGCCCGCGGGCCGGTCAAGCGCGCGACAGGCTTTCGCGCGCCTCGCCCGACGCGTCAGACCATGCGGACGGGGATCGGCCCGAGGAAGTCGCGCTTGCCGATCTCGACGCCGCAATGTCGCAGGATCGAGTAGGCGGCGACGAGATGAAAATAGACGTTCGGCGTCATGTAGAAGGCCAGATAATCCGAGCCCTTCATCGCGCCCTTGTTGGTTCCGCCCATGGGGAAAACAATCTCGCGGTCGATGGCGGCGTTGATCGCCGCGGGGTCGAGCGATTTCAGGAAGGCCACGGTCTTGCCGATGCGTTCCTTCAACTGGGCGATCGTCGTTTCGTTGTCGTCGTATTTCGGCGCCTCGACGCCGGCCAGACGGGCCATGCCGTTCTTGGCCATGTCGCAGGCGATCTGCACCTGCCGGGTGAGGGCGAACATGTCGGGCGCGAGGCGCGTCTGCAACAGGACCGCGGCATCGATCTTCTTGGCGGCGGCGAAGGCTTCCGCCTTGTCGAGCACCGCGGCGAGAGCGTTGAGCCCGATCTCATAGGAGGGCAGGGAGACGCTGGACATGGAAATGGGCATGGGATCACCTGTTCGCGCGAATCGACCGATGTTTCATAGCACGGATCGCGAATGCAAAAGCCAATGATATTTCAGGGTTATTTCCTCGAATCCGACGCTGGCGCGTCGTTCATGAAGAAGTATCCGATCTTGTTGTTGGCCGAGCTCGCGTACCACATGCGGCCCTTTCGATCGAGAAAGAACTCCCGCATCGAGATTTCCGAATGGGGGTAGGGATATTCCACGACTTCGCCGGTTTTTGGGTTCAGCCGGTTCATCGTGTCCTGTTCGTGCGACGAGTACCAGACCATGTGGTCGCGATCGATGCCGACCGCGTAGGGGCTGGCTTCCGGGCCGGGCAGCGGAAATTCCCTGAAAGTTTCGGTCCTGGGATCGAACGCGCCGATCTTGTTGCCCTGACGTTCGCTGAAATAAACCGTTCCGTCGGAATCGACCTGGATGCGTTGGGGCTTGCCCTTCGTGGGCGGTTGAAACTTGCTCAGGACGCCGTCTTTTGAAATGCGGCCGATCGGTCCGTCGTCGCGAAACGACGTGAACCACTGGTCGCCGTTCTGGCCAACGACGTTGCCATAGGTGCCGCCGAGATCGAAATGGCGGAATTCGCTGGTCTTTGGATCGAACATGGTGATGGCGGGGCCGCCGCTGGTCCACACGAGGCCGCGATCGTCGACGCGGATCGTATGGGCGCCGGTCCGCTTGCCGTCTGGAAGCGGCGGATTCTGGAATTCCGAGATTTCGCCGGTGGCTGGATCGAGATGCGCGATCTTGCCCAGCGCCGTCTCCACGAACCAGACCGTGCCATCGGCCGACGGTATGACCGAATGAATGCCGGCGGTCTTGGCGAAGGGCAGCTTGAAGTGCTTCATCTCCGCCGTGTCGGGGTTTAGCCGCACGACTTCGTTGCCCTTGCCGTAATAGGGAATCCACAACATGCCGTCGCGGTCTTCCACCGCGCTCCACGGACCCATCCCGCCTGGCGCCGGAAAATCATATTCGACATAGCCGATGTTCATGGCCGCCGGGCTGAACGGTCGCACAAGCGATTTATAGAGGGGCGACTCGTCGGGGGAGTTGGGCTTGGGACTGTCGGGGCCGAAGGCGACCGTGAGATAGGCGGTCATATCCTCCATTTCCTGATCGGTCATGCGGCGGCCCTCGCCCGCCAGCATCACGTCGTTCATGTATTTGACGCGGTCGCGCCAGCCATCCTCGTCGCGCACCGCCGTCGTCATGCGTTTCTGGAAGGAATGACAGGACTGGAAGCAGGTGACGAAAAACGAATCCTTGTGATCGAGATTGTGCGCGGGCGTTTTTGGCAACAATTGCCGGCCTTGCCAGGTGTTCAGATCGCTCCAGCGGACCGGTCGCGGGCGCAGGTCGAAATCGAACGAAGCCTTTTGCGTCTCGTCAAGCTGTACCGCCGAGCGCGGATCGCTTCTGAAACCAATGGCGGAAATCTGGATGTTGTAGCTGGCCGCCGGCAGGTTTTTGACGTGATAGAGGCCGTTCGCGTCCGAAAGCACGCTGACGGTCATTTTTGTGTGGGCGTTTTCGGCCACCACGAAGGCGCCCATGAATGGCTTGCCATCGGGGCCGGTTACCTTGCCCGTGATATCCGCCGCGATGGCCGGCGATGCGAGGCAAGTGGAAAGCGCCACGCTTGCCAGTAAATTGTCGATCAGGCGCATGGTGTCCTCCCCATTGTTCCGCAGGCGGCGTCTTCGCGCCGGGCCTTCAGTCTATTCTAAACCAGAATTGGCCCGAGGACAGCCGCCGCTGGCGTCAGGGCGTGAACGCCGCGAGCCAGCGCTCCAGCCGCGCGCGATTGACGCCGAGGTCCGAATGGCCCACCGCGCTGCGCGAATAGAGCGCGAGCGTCGACCGCGCCTCGCCGCGCGGCAGGACGAGAACATCGACCACGTCGGGATAGCGCATGAGGAAGGATCGCTGCACGAAACGCAGATGATTTTCCGACGGAGCGGCCAGGGCTTGCACGCGTGGCTCCGCCAGTATCGCGGCCCCGAGCCTTTCCTTCAGTTGCCCGACGGACATCGCGAACTCGGGCGCGGGTCGGTCGGCGCGCGCCTTGGGACAGACATCCTCGGGGCAGACCAGCGCGTCGTTCGGACTGGAGCGTCGCTCCAGCGTGGCGAAATCGATCGGGTCGAGGTCGGCGCGGGTTCCCGTGGCGCGACCGATGGCCTGCCAGAAACCAAAAGGCGCGCTTTGACTTGTCATGAAGGCCCCCGCCGCGACCAACAGAAACGCCGCGCCCAGAACGATCCGGCGCGACGCCCGTATCATGTGACGATCACTTGCCCGGCGCGAGCGGGGCCGGCGCGTCGGCGGGCTGGTCCATGCGCTCGATCTTGGCCGCCTTGCGCAGGCCGACGACCATTTCCGTCTGAGCCTTCTGGGCGACGTAGCTGGCGATCTGGTCCTTCACCGCCTCGAAGGGCGGGAATTCCTTCATCCGCTTTTCTTCCACCAGAATGACGTGCCAGCCGAACTGGGATTTGACGGGCTCGGAAAGCTTGCCTTTTTCCAGCTTGAAGGCGGCGTCGGCGAATTCCGGCACCATCCGGTCGCGGGTGAACCAGCCGAGATCGCCGCCCTGCGAGCCCGGATCCTTCGAGACCTCGCCGGCGACCTTGGCGAAATCCTCGCCGGCCTTCAGACGCTTCAGAACGGCGTTGGCCTCGTCCTCGGTCGGCACGAGGATATGCCGCGCGTGCACTTCCTCCTCCGGCTTCTGCGCCTTGGCGGCCTCGTCGTAAACCTTCTTCATTTCGGCGTCGGTCGCGGCGTTCTTGGCGACGCCGCCCAGCACTGTCTCCATCAAGACCTTGTCCTTGTAGTATTCGGTCTTGCGCACGATGTCGGGGCCAGCCGCCATCTTGTCGGTGGTGAATTTCTTCGCGGCCAGTTTCATGTCGATGAGATAGTCGAGCAAATAGGTGTCGCGCTGGGCGCCCTCGAGCTGCTGCGGCAGGGTCGGGCCAATGTCCTCCAGCGCGATCTTGACGTCGTCGTCGGTGATTTCGAGCCCATCGACCTTGGCCAGCGTCTTGGCGAAGGCCGGCGCGGCGGCGAGGCTCGCGGCGGCCAGAAGGATCGCCGTGGCGCAACCGCGCGAGCGGGATGAAAATATATTCGCCATGAGGAAAAAGTCTCCGGGAAAGGGGGCGCGACGATTCGATCCGGCGCCCGATCCCCGTCACTTTGGGCGAAAGAGCGCGCCGGGACAAGACCGGCCCCTTCACGGTGTCGGGAGTTTCGCGCCGCCGTTGCCGGCGCCGGTCGCGCGGGCCACAATGCGCCATCCCAACCAGGATTGGACCCGCCTTGGCCTCGACGCTGCCGATCAACGAATTCAAGGGCGCCCTGCTCTTCCTGACCACGGCTGGCGTCATCGTGCCGCTGTTCCGGCGGATCAGGATTTCGCCCGTCATCGGTTTTCTCCTTGCCGGCGTCGCCATCGGGCCGTGGGGCGTGGGCGCGCTGGCGGAGCGCCTGCCCTGGCTGGCGCCCTTGCGGATCGAGCGACCCGAGCAGGTCGCGACGCTGGGCGAACTGGGCGTCGTCTTTCTGCTGTTCATGATCGGGCTGGAACTGTCGTTCGAGCGCCTCAAGCGCATGCGCGCGCTGGTGCTGGGCCTGGGCGGGCCGCAGATCGTGCTTTGCGCCTTCGCGCTCTGTCTCATCGCCGTCGCCGGGTTTGGCCAGACCTGGTCGTCGGGGCTCGTGATCGGCTGCGCGTTGTCGCTGTCGTCGACGGCGGTGGTCATTCCCACGCTCGTCGAGCGCCGGCGCCTTGGCACGGCGGCGGGTCGCGCGGCCTTCGCCGTCCTGCTCGCGCAGGATCTGATGGTCGCGCCAATGCTGTTCATGGTCTCCATGCTGAGCCCCGACACGGCCGCGAGCGGCGGCGGTCTTGGCCAGGGGCTGCTGTTCGCGATCTTGCCGGCGGCGGCCGCGGTCGCGGCGATCGTCGGCGCGGGACGCCTGTTGTTGCGGCCATTGTTCCATCAGGTCGCGCACGCCCATTCGACCGAGTTCTTCATGGCGGCCTGCCTGCTCGTCGTCATGGGCACGGCGATCGTCGCCGCGATGGCGGGCCTGTCGATGGCGCTGGGCGCCTTCATCGCGGGCCTGCTGCTGGCGGAAACCGAATTCCGCCGCGAGATCGAGGTGACGATCGAGCCGTTCAAGGGCCTGCTGCTCGGCCTGTTCTTCATCTCGATCGGCGCGGGCCTGAACATCGGCGCGGTCATCGCCGCGCCGGCGCGCGCGATTGGACTGGCGGCGGGCCTGATCATCCTCAAGGTCGCCATTGTCCTGCCGCTGGCGCTGGTCGCCAAGCAACGCTTCGCGATGGCGCGCGAGGCCGCGCTGCTTCTGGGGCCGGGTGGCGAATTCGCCTTCGTGATGATTGGCGGCGGCGTCGCCGCGGGCATCGTCGATGGCGAATTCGGCGCCACGCTGATGGTGGCGGTGACCCTCTCCATGGTGGCGATACCCGCGCTGGCGGCCGTGGGCGCGCGAGCGCCCAGGCGCGTGGCGCGCGACGACGCCGATCTCGCCGACCTCGCGCCGCCGAGCGACGACGCGGGCCGCGTGATCATCATTGGCCATGGCCGCGTCGGCAAGCTCGTCGGCGACCTGCTGGACTGGCACAAGAAGCCTTTCATCGCGGTGGATGGCGACGCCGCGCTTGTGCGGCGGGATCGCGCCACGCGTGCCAATGTCTATTGGGGCGACGCCACGAAAGTCGAATTTCTGCGCAAATGCGACATCGCCCACGCCAGCGCTCTGGTTGTGACGCTCGACGCGCCGCGCGCCTGCGAACAGGTGGTCGAGCTGGCGCGTCGCGAGCGGCCCGATCTCACCATCGTCGCGCGCGCCCGCGACGCGCACCACGCGACGCATCTCTATGAACTTGGCGCCACCGACGCGATTCCCGAAACCGTCGAGGCGAGCCTGCAACTGTCGGAGGCGGTGCTCGTCGACATTGGCGTGCCCATGGGATTCGTCATTGCGTCCATTCACGAGAAACGCGACGAATTCCGCAAGATGCTGAGCGGCGGCGACGGCGCGCGCGACCGGCGCGCGATCAAGCTCTCGACGCGCGTCAAGGACATGAACCGCAAGCCGGGCGAGAAATCGCCGACCTGAGCCGGTTGCTATTTTTTCGCCGCCAGCGCGCTCGCGCGCAGTTGCGTCAGGCTCGCGGTCGGCGTGCTGGCGTCGGTGGCGACCTTCACGTGAATGATCGACGGCAGGCCCGTGGCGACCGCGCGCTCGAAGGCGGGCGCGAATTCCTCGGTGCGCTCGACGGTTTCGCCATGGCCGCCATAGGCGCGCGCCAGCGCCGCGAAATCGGGGTTGCGCAGCGCCGTCGCCGAGACGCGGCCGGGGAAGCGACGCTCCTGATGCATGCGGATCGTGCCATAGTTCCCGTTGTCGATCACGATGACGACGATGGGCAGATCATACTGAACCGCGGTGGCGAATTCCTGTCCGTTCATCAGGAAGCAGCCATCGCCCGCGAAGGCGACGACCATGCGCTCGGGATGCAGACGCTTGGCGCCGACGGCGGCGGGCAGGCCGAAACCCATTGAGCCGGAAACGGGACCGAGTTGCGTGCCGTATCGACGAAAGCGCAGGAAGCGACCGATCCAGATCGTGTAATTGCCGGCGCCATTGGCGATGATCGCGTCCGGCGGCAGGCGCTCGCGCAACCACAGCATGATTTCGCCGAGTTGCACGGGGCCGGGATTTTCCGGTGCCGTGTCGCTGAACACGCGGTAGTCGGCGTTGGCGGCGCGCGTCGCCGCGCTCCATTTGATCGCGTTCGGCGGTTGCAGGCTTTCCAGCGCCGCGGCGAAGGCCGTGGGCGAGGCGTGGATCGCCAGCGCTGGATGATAGACGCGACCGAGTTCCTCGGCGCCGGCGTGGACATGCACGAGCTTCTGGCGCGGTGTCGGAATGTCGAAGAGTTCGTAGCCCTGCGAGGGGATTTCCGCCATGCGTCCGCCGACGAGCAGAACGAGATCGGCGGATTCCACGCGCGCGCGCAGTTTTGGGTTCATGCCGAGCGCCAGCTCGCCGGCGAAATTCGGATGATCGCCGTCGAACAACGCCAGCCGCCTGAACGAGCAGGCGACCGGCAGATCGAAACGCTCGGCGAAACGCTGCACGGAGGCGCGCGCCGCCGCGCTCCAGCCCGAGCCGCCGAGAATCACGAGCGGCCGCTCGGCGGCCCAGATCAGTTTCTGCAATTCGGCCATCTGCGTCTGGCCGGGCCAAGTCACGGCGGGCTCGACGCGCAGCGCGTCGGCGACGCCGGCGCGATCGTTCTGCATGTCCTCGGGCAGCGCGATGACCACGGGGCCGGGGCGGCCTTGCATCGCCGTGTGGAACGCGCGCGAGACAAATTCGGGGATGCGCGCGGCGTCGTGGATTTCAACCACCCACTTGGCGAAGGAACCATAAACAGCGCGATAGTCCATTTCCTGAAAGGCGCCGCGCTCCAGGGCGTCGCGCTGCACCTGCCCGATGAACAGGATGACGGGAGAGGAATCATGTTCGGCGATGTGAATGCCGGGCGAGGCGTTGGTGGCGCCGGGGCCGCGGGTGACGAACACGATGCCGGGCCGGCCGGTGAGCCGCGCGCTGGCGTCGGCCATCATCACCGCGCCGGCCTCCTGCCGGCACACGGTGACCTCGATGTCGGCGTCGTAAAAGGCGTCGAGCACGGACAGATAGGATTCGCCGGGCACGCAGAACACGTGACGCACGCCCTGCGCGACGAGTTGATCGACGAGAATGCGCGCGCCGGTGCGGTTGTTGGACGTCATGCGTTCAGCCTCCCCAATTCACGTCGTTGAGTATTTCTTGCGTGTGCTGGCCAAGGCCCGGCGCGGGACGCGCGCTGGCGGCGGGCGCGCCGTCGATCATGATCGCCGAACGCACGCCATGGGTGACGCCGTCCGGCGAGAGGGGATTGTCGAGCGTCAGCTTCATGCCGCGCGCGATGACCTGCGGATCGGCGAAGACATCCGCGACATTGTTGATCGGGCCCGCGGGCACCGCTGCGGCGTCGAGGCGCGGCAGCAGGTCCGCGCGGGTGAAGCCGCGCGTCAACGCGTGCAGCTTCGCGGTCAGTTCGGCGCGACGGGCGATGCGATCCTTGTTGGCGGGATATTCCAGCGCCAGTTGCGGCGCGCCAAGGATGTCGCAGAGCTTGCGATATTGCCCGTCATTGCCGGTGGCGATGATGATGTCGCCGTCGGCGACGGGAAACACGTCATAGGGCACGAGGTTGGGATGGGCGTTGCCCATGCGTCCGCCGGCCTTGCCCGAAACGAAATAGTTCAGCGCCTGATAGCCGAGCACGGCGATCTGCGAATCAAGCAGCGCGCAGTCGATATAGGCGCCCTCGCCCGTCGCCGCGCGCCGGATCAGCGCCGCCTGAATGGCGTTGGCCGCGTAAAGACCCGTGAAGATGTCGGCGATGGCGATGCCCGACTTCGTCGGCGGGCCATCCGATTGGCCCGTGGCGTTCATCGCGCCGCCCATGCCCTGAATGAGAAAGTCGTAGCCGGCGCGCGAGGCGTAGGGGCCATCCTGTCCGAAGCCGGTGATCGAACAATAGATCAGCCGCGGGTTGAGCTTTTTCAGCGACGCGTAATCGAGCCCGTATTTGGCGAGGCCGCCGACCTTGAAATTCTCGATGAGCACGTCGGCGTGGATAACGAGCTTCTCGATCAGCGCGCGTCCTCCGGGCGTTTCGAAATCCGCCTCGATGCAGCGCTTGCCGCGGTTGCAGCCGTGATAATAGGCCGCGCCGAGATTGCCGCCGTCCGCCGCCTCGACGAAGGGCGGACCCCATTGGCGCGTGTCGTCGCCCGCGCCCGCGCGCTCGACCTTGACGACGTCCGCGCCGAGATCGGCGAGCAACTGACCGCACCAGGGCCCCGCGAGAATGCGGGCGAGTTCGAGCACGCGAATGTCGGCGAGGGGCGCTTGGGTCATGTCATCCGTGGGGCGAGAAAAGGCGCGGCATGATGGCGAAACGCGCCGGCGCCGTCAAAACGGGGTGCGTTGGCGCAGCGCCGCCGACAGCGTGCCCTCGTCGAGGTAATCAAGCTCGCCGCCAACCGGCACGCCATGGGCGAGGCGCGTCACCTTGATGTCGAGATGCGACAGCAGGTCGGTGATGTAATGCGCGGTCGTCTGGCCGTCGACGGTCGCGTTGACCGCGAGAATGACTTCCTTCGCGCCGGTCTCGACCACGCGCGCCGGCAGCGTGTCGAGATTGAGCTCTTTCGGGCCGACGCCATCCAGCGGCGACAGCGTGCCGCCAAGCACGTGATAGCGCGCGCGCATGGCGCCGACGCGTTCGAGCGCCCAGAGATCGGCGACGGTCTCGACAACGACGATCATCGTGGGATCGCGCCGCGGATCGTTGCAGACCGCGCAGGGATCGCTCGTGTCGATGTTGCCGCAGGCCGAGCAGGTGACAATGCGCTCGCGCGCCACGCGCATGGCGTCGGCGAGCGGCCCGAGCAGTTCCTCGCGCTTGCGGATCAGATGCAGCGCGGCGCGGCGGGCCGAGCGCGGCCCCAGTCCGGGCAACCGCGCGAGCAATTGAATCAGTCGTTCGATTTCCGGTCCGGCGATGCGTTCGGCCATGGTCCGCGCGATCGCCTAGAACGGCAATTTCATGCCGGGCGGCAGCGGCAGGCCGGCGGTGGCGGCCTTCATCTTGTCCTCCATCAGGCGCTCGCCCTTCTTGCGGGCGTCCTCATGGGCGGCGATGAGCAGATCCTCGACGATTTCCTTTTCCTCGGGCTTGAGCAGGGACGCGTCGATTGCGACGCCTTTAAGCGCGCCCTTGGCCGTCATGGTCACGCGCACAACGCCGCCGCCCGATTGGCCCTCGACCTCCGTGCGCTCCAGCTCGGCCTGCATCTCCTGCATCTTGGCCTGCATTTCCTGGGCTTTTTTCATCAGCCCCATGATGTCTTTCATGTCGGTCCCCGATGTTAGAGATCGTCCTCGGAATAGATGTCGTCGGCGTAGCCGATGTCGTCATCGCCGCCCGCGGGCTCCGGCGCGATGGCGGCCGATGTCGGCGGCGCCTCGTCGGCGGCGGAACGGATCGCCACGATCTCGGCGCCAGGAAAGCGCTCCAGCACGCTGCGCACCAGCGGCAGGGCGCGGGCGCCGGTCAGCTTGTCGGCCTCGCGCGCGTCGGCGCGTTCCTTGATGGTGGGCGCGCCCTCCTCGCGGGACAGGGCGACCATCCAGCGGATGCCGGTCCATTCCTGCAAGCGGCGCATCAGCGTTTGCGCCACTTGCGGCGAGGCGCCGGGGGCGAGCGAGAAGTCGATCGAGCCTTCCTCGAAACGCACGAGGCGGACGTCCTGCTCAAGCGCGATCTTCAGTTGCACGTCGCGATGAGCGGCGGCGAGCGTCACAACGTCCTCGAGACTTTTGACGCGCACGCGCGGTTCGGCGGACGCCATCGGCGCCGCATCGGCGCGGGCGGAAGGCTGGCGTTGCGCCGAGGCCGCCGCGCTCGCCATGCCGCCGCCGCCGCGCGCGGATGCGCCGGACGATGTCGACGAGGCGCTGGCGCGGGCGGACGTCGCGCCGCCATCGGCGATTCCGTTCAGGCGTTTCAGCACGTCCTCGGGGCCCGGCAGATCGGCGGCGTAGGCGAGGCGCACGAGCACCATGTCGGCCGCGGCGATGGGCCGGGGCGCGTCCTTCATGTCCTGAAGGCCCTTGGTCAAAATCTGCCAGGCGCGCGTCAGCACGCCGATGGACAGGGCCTTGGCGAAAGCCGAGCCGCGGGTGAACTCCTGCGCGCTCATCGACGCGTCCATGGGCGTGTCGGGCACGAGCTTGAAGCGCGTGACGAAGTGCACGAATTCGGCGAGGCCGACGAGCGCCTGATAGGGATCGGCGCCGAGGTCGTATTGTTCCTTGAGGATGGCGAGCGCGCTGGCGACGTCGCCCTTCATCACGGCCTCGAACATGTCGATGACGCGGGCGCGGTCGGCGACGCCCAGCATGTCGCGCAGGCTCTCGGCCGAGATCGTGTCGTGGCCGATGCTCGCCCCATGGGCGATGGCCTGATCGAGCAGCGACAGCGCGTCGCGCACGGAACCCTCCGAGGCGCGCGCGATCAGCGCCAGCGCGTCCGGCTCGACGCGCACGCCCTCCTTGTCGCAAATGCCACGCAGATGGGCGATGAGCACGTCGGGCTCGATGCGGCGCAGATCGAAGCGCAGGCACCGCGAGCGCACGGTGATCGGCACCTTCTCGATCTCGGTCGTCGCGAACAGGAACTTGACGTGCGGCGGCGGCTCCTCGAGTGTCTTGAGCAGCGCGTTGAACGCCGACTTCGAGAGCATGTGCACTTCGTCGATGATGTAGACCTTGGCGCGCGCCATCACCGGGCGGAAGCGGGCGTTCTCGATGATCTCGCGCACGTCGTCGACGCTGGTGTGCGAGGCGGCGTCCATCTCGATGACATCGATGTGGCGGCTGTCGATGATCGCCTGACAGTGGACGCCAAGCTCCGGCATGTCGACGGTCGGCGCGTCGACGGCGGGTCGGCCATCGCGCGCCGGCAATTCGTAGTTGAAGGCGCGCGCCAGAATGCGCGCGGTCGTCGTCTTGCCGACGCCGCGCACGCCGGTCAGCAGATAGGCCTGATGGACGCGGCCAAGCTTGAAGGCGTTGGCCAGCGTGCGGACCATCGGCTCCTGACCGATCAGGTCTTCAAAGGTCGAGGGGCGGTACTTGCGCGCCAGCACCCGATAGGCGCCGCCCTCGGTCGATGGGGCCGCGGCGGCGGGCGTCGGCGGGTCGAGACCGAGGGAGGGTTCGTCCATCCCGGCGGACCCGGGCTCGTTCGCGCGCTCGTCGGTCATCGTGCCGGGTGTCTCGGGGCGTGCTCAAGGGAAAGGTGGGAGGCTGGACGGAGACCCGCCCGGTCTCGTTAGGGCTGCTTCCTTCCGGACCTGACCCGGTTGGCGAGTGGAACGTCCACCACCAACCTCCCGCCGGTTATGTGGACCAGCGCGGCCCGGCGCGCAAGGGCGTCGGGCTAATTTTGGGCGGCGCCTGGCCCGCTGGCGAGTTCCACGCGCAGGCAAAAGCCGCCGTCCGCCGCGTCGATCGCCCGCGCGTCGCCGCCATGCAGTCGGGCGATGCGGCGCGCGAGGGCAAGACCGAGCCCGGCGCCGGGCGAATCCCGCCGCGCCTGAAAGAAGGGCTCGAAGACGCGCTCGCGATCGGCCATCGCCACGCCGGCGCCGTGGTCGATCACGTCGAGGCGCGCCATGCCTGATGTCGCCGACACGCGAGCGAGAACGGGCGGCTTGCCGTGGCGAACCCCGTTTTCCAGCAGGTTGCGGACGAGGCGGCGCAGCAGGCGCGCGTCGCCCGACACGATGACGGGCTCTCCCTCGGCCGCGCAGCCGGGGATGCGCGCGGCCTCCTCGGCCGCGAGCGCCAGCAGATCGACGGGCTCCCGTTCCGCGAGGGCGGTCATGGCGTCGAGACGGCTCGACGTCAGCAATCCCTCGATCAGGTCTTCCAACTCGCGCAGATCGGTTTCGATGGAGGCGCGGTAGCGGGGCTCGTCGCCCTTGCCCATCAACTCCAGCCCCATGCGGATGCGCGCCAGCGGCGTGCGCAACTCGTGCGAGGCGTTGGCGAGCAACATGCGGTGCGCGGCGACCAGTTCCTCGATGCGGGCGGCGGCGTGGTTGAAGCCACGCGCCAGTTGCGCCACCTCGTCCTTGCCCTCCACCCGCACGCGGGTGGCGAGATTGCCGGCGGCGAGGGTCTCGACGCCCTCGCGCAGCCGTTCGATGCGCCGGGTCAGGCCGCGCACGACGGGAAAGGCGCAGAGCGCGACGACGCCGGCGATGGCGGCGAGAAACAGCACCAGGCCGAGCAGCGGGTTGCCGTGGCGGGGCGGCAGCCGGGCGACGAGCCAGCGGCCGTCGGGCAGTTGCAGGCTCCAGGCGGGGCCGTCGGCGTCATGCACCATGCCGAAGGGCTCGGCGCGCGGGCGGGGGACGGGGGCGGGCCGGCCGGCCGCGGCGATCGGCTGGCGGTCGGCGTCGAACAGGGTGATGTCGGAGCGCAGCCGGGCCGACAGGGCGGCGATGGCCCGTTGTTGCTCGGCCGCCGGCCGGGCGGCGTCGGGCAGGGCGGCGGCCGCGAATTCCACCGCGAATTCCGCGCCCTGACCCGCCGGGCCGCGCGCGCCCAGACGCCATAATCCGCCCGCCACCAGCACGACGGCGATGAGGGCGGCGACAATGGTGAGATAGATTTTCTGGTAAAGGCGCGGCATGGCTCAGTCCCGCGCTTTCGCGAAAACATAGCCCGCGCCGCGCACGGTGATGAGGCGGGCCGGGTTTTTAGGGTCGTCCTCGATGGCCGCCCGGATGCGCGAGATATGCACATCGATGGAGCGGTCGAACGGGTCCAGCTTGTCGTTGCGCACGAGATCCATCAGCGTTTCGCGCGACAGCACCCGTCCGGCGCGGCGGGCCAGTTCGACCAGCAGGGCGAACTGGTGGGAGGTTAGCGGGCGGGGCTCGCCATCGAGCCGCGCCTCGCGCGCGCCAACGTCGATTTCGAGGCGTCCGAACCGCAGCACCTCGCTGGCGGCGGGCGCGGCGCTCCGGCGCAGGAGCGCGCGGACGCGAGCCAGCAATTCGCGCGGCTCGAAGGGCTTGGGCAGGTAATCGTCGGCGCCGATTTCCAGACCTATCACCCGGTCCATGGGCTCGCCGCGCGCGGTCAGCATGAGGATGGGCGGCGCGGGTCGCTCGCGCAGGGTGCGGCACACGTCGAGCCCGTCCATGTCGGGCAGGGTCAGATCGAGCAGAATGGCGTCGAAGGGTTGGGCGCGGACCCGCGCCAGACCCTCGCCGCCGGTCGCCGCGATGGTCACGACGAAGCCGGACCCGCCGAGATAGGTTTGCACCATCTCGGCGAGGCGGGGATCGTCCTCTATGAGCAGGATCGCGGCGGCCACGCGGTCAGTCTAGCCACGCCGCCAGAAAGGGCCAGCGCCGGGGCGCGGCATCCGTTCGGCCAGCCTGGCGCGTTGTTCCGGCGTCAGGATTTCGGCGGCGTCGCCGAGCGCCTGCGTGACGCGCTTCGAGGCGGCGTCGATCTTGGCGAGTTCCTCGGCGCGGAACTTCTCGATCGCGGCCTTGTCGATGGTCGTCTGGGTCAGCAGTTCGCGCACGCGCTGGGCGGCCTCCTGACGGGCGGTGCGCAGGGGCGCCAGATCCTTGACGAGGTCGCGGGCGATGGCGCGCAGCTTTTCCTGCTGCTCGGGCGTCGCGTCGATCTCGATGGCCATGTGGCGCACGCCACGATCGGCCATGTCGGCCATGGCGGCGGGGTCCATCGCCATCGGGCCGCCGCGGCCCATCATGCCGGGTCCGAAACGATGGCCGTAGCCCTGCGCGACAGCCGCGCCGCCGAGGCCAAGCGCGGCGGCGACGCCGGCGATCAGCAGGAACTTGCGGCGGCGGGGGCGGGCCGGCGCGACGGTCGAATTGGTATCCATGGGTCTCTCCATTCCTCAGGCGTCCATCGCCATGGGGAAACCCTGCGCCTGGCCCGTGTCCCGCGTTTCTCCCGAATGTAAAGTTATGTGAAGCCGTCGCCGCGCCTGAAACGGCGGGGGTCGATGCGCTCGACGAGGAAGTCAATGAAAAAGCGCACCTTGGCGGGCGGGCGTCGCTCGGAGGGATAGACCGCGTGGACGCCGCCGATCTCGACGGGCGGATGATCGAGGGTCAGCGTGACCAGCCGTCCGGCGCGCAATTCGTCGGCGACGAGAAAGACTGGCTGATAGACGATTCCCATGCCGGCGACCGCCGCGGCCACCAGGGCGTCGCCGCTGTTGGCCACCATGGCGCCGGCGATATCGACGGCGATGTCGCCCGCCGGCCCGAAAATCCATCGGCGATGGCCGACCGCGCGCGACAGGGTGTAGCCGAGGCAATTGTGGTCCTTGAGGTCCGCCACGGTCCGCGGCGTCCCGCGCGCGGCAAGATAGGCGGGCGCGGCGCAGGCAACGGCGTCGCTGTCGGCGAGCTTGCGGGCCACGAGCGTCGATTCCGCGAGGCGACCGATGCGGATCGCCATGTCCCACCCCTCCTCCAGCAGATCGACGTAGCGGTCGTTGAGGCCGAGATCGACCTGGAGCGCGGGATGCCGGGCGCAAAACTCCGGCAGCAGGGGCGCGATCTCGCGCACGCCGAATGACACGGGCGCGTTCAGGCGCAACACGCCGCGCGCCTCCAGCCGGTCGGCGGCGGCCGTCGCGTCGGCCTCGGCGATCTCGGCGAGGATGCGCTCGGTCGATTCGAGATAGCGCCGGCCCGCCTCGGTCAGGGTCATGCGGCGGGTCGTGCGGTGCAGCAGCTTGACGCCAAGCCGCTGCTCGATGGCGTCGAGGTGCTTGGTCGCCATGGTCTGCGACATGCCGAGCGCCCGCGCGGCGGCCGACAGGCCCCCCAGGGTGGCGGCGCGCGCGAAGACATGCATGCCCGTGACGCGATCCAGCATGGCGGTTATCTCACTCTAATGGTGTGAAGTAATTTCCACATTTTCCATATTATCATCTTTAAAAGGATAAAATACATGAGTGCAACCGCACAGGAGATTTCCCATGATCGACGCCCGCACCGCTCCCTATGCCGCCCTGCTGCTCCGCGCCAGCCTTGGCGGCCTGTTCCTCGCCCATGCCGCGCTCAAGATTTTCGTTTTCACCCCCGCGGGGACGGCGGGCTTCTTCGCCAGCCTCGGTCTGCCGCCGGCGCTCGCCTACGCGACCATGGCGGCGGAAGTTGTCGGCGGCGTCGCGCTCATCCTCGGCGTCTGGTCGCGCCTCGCCGCGCTGGCGCTGATCCCCGTTCTGTTGGGCGCCATCCTCACGGTGCATGGCCCCGCGGGCTTCTTCTTCACCAACGCCAACGGCGGCTGGGAATTTCCCGCCTTCTGGATCGTGGGCCTGCTATCCTCGGCACTTCTGGGCGAAGGCGCCTTCGCCGTCGCGCCGACGCCATCGCTCGGCGTCGCGCCCGTCGAGGCCTACCGCAAGGCCTGACGCCGGGCCATCAGCGGCGCTCCGGGATTCGTGAAAGGACCAGCCATGCTAGTCGATGGAAAATGGAGCGCCGCGTGGCAGCCCGTGCAGGGCACGGACGCGAAGGGCGGGTTTGTTCGTCAGACGTCCAGTTTCCGCCACTGGGTCACGCCGGACGGGGCCGCCGGCCCCACCGGCGAAGGCGGTTTTCCCGCCGAGGTCGGACGCTACCATCTTTATGTCGCGCTGATATGTCCGTGGGCGTGCCGCACGCTCATGGCGCGCAAGATCAAGAAGCTCGAAAACGCGATCTCCGTTTCCGTCGTCGGGCCCGTCCTGACCGACGAGGGCTGGCGCTTCGGCGGCTTTCCCGGCGCGACGGCGGATCATTTGCACGAAGCGACCTACATGCATCAGGTCTACACGCGCGCCGACCCGCGTTACACGGGTCGCGCCACCGTGCCCGTGCTGTGGGACAAGAAGCGCGACACGATCGTCAACAACGAATCCGCTGACATCCTGCGCATTCTCAACGCGGGCTTCGGCGGCATCGCGGACAACGTGGTCGATCTGTATCCCGAGCCGTTGCGCGCGGAGATCGACGCGCTCAACGACCGGATTTATCCGCGCCTCAACAATGGCGTCTATCGGGCCGGCTTCGCGACGACGCAGGCAGCCTACGAGGACGCCTTCCATGACGTATTCGGCATGCTCGATGAACTCGAAGCGCGCCTGGCGACGCGGACATTTCTCGTCGGCGAGCGCCCGACGGAGGCCGACATCCGGCTTTTCGTGACGCTGATCCGCTTCGACGCCGCCTATCACGGCGTCTTCAAATGCAACCTGCGGCGGATCGTCGACTATCCCGCGCTCGATCAATATGTCGCCCGCGTTCTGTCGATTCCCGGCGTGCGCGAGACGGTCGATCTCGATCACGTCAAGCATGGCTACTATTCCATCAAGTCGCTGAATCCCAACGGCATCGTGCCGCTGGGCCCGGCGCCGAGATGGGTTTGAAACGGGGCGTCGCATCACCGACGCCGCGAACAGAGAGGTGTTAAAATGAGCAAGACCCATAACGTCGCCGTTCTCGTCGGCAGCCTGCGCAAGGATTCCTTCAACCGCAAGATCGCCCACGCGCTCGCTAAACTGGCGCCGTCGTCGCTGAAACTCTCGATCGTCGAACTGGGCGATCTCTCAATGTACAATCAGGATCTCGACGCGACGCCGCCGGCGAGCTGGACGGCGTTCCGCGCGTCGATCAAGGCCGCCGACGCGGTGCTGTTCGTGACGCCGGAATACAATCGCTCCGTGCCGGCTGTGTTGAAGAACGCGATCGATATCGGCTCGCGCCCCTATGGCCAGAGCGTGTGGAGCGGCAAGCCCGGCGCGGTCGTGACATCCTCGATGGGCGGCATCGGCGGCTTTGGCGCCAACCATCACCTGCGCCAGTCGCTGGTGTTCCTCAACGTGCCCGTCATGCAGCAGCCGGAAGCCTATATCGGCGGCGCGCATGAATTGTTCGACGCCAATGGCGAGGTCGTCAAGGAAACGACGTCGGACTTCCTGAAAGCCTTCGCGCAGGCCTTCGCGGCCTGGGTCGAGACCAACGCCAAGGCGTGATTTCCATAAACCGCCGCTGAAAAAGAAAATGGCGCGATCGGGTTTCCCGGTCGCGCCATTTGAATTTCAGCGTGGCTCCGCGTCGCTCAGGCGACGAGCTCCTTCGTGCGCGAGACTTTCTTGCGCTCGTTCGGGTCGAGGATCGCCTTGCGCAAGCGGATCGACTTCGGCGTCACCTCGACGCGCTCGTCGTCCTCGATATAGGCCAGCGCCTTTTCCAGCGTCATGCGGATCGGCGGCGTCAGGCGCACCGCCTCGTCCTTGCTCTGGGTGCGGATGTTGGTGAGCTGCTTGCCCTTGAGCACGTTGATTTCGAGATCGTTGTCGCGGGTGTGCTCGCCGACGATCATGCCGCGATAGACCTTCCAGCCCGGCTCGATCATCATCGGGCCGCGGTCTTCCAGTTTCCACATGGCGTAGGCGACGGCCTCGCCCTGCTCGTTGGAAATCAGCACGCCGTTGCGACGGCCCTGAATCTCGCCCTTGTAGGGGGCGTATTCGAAGAACAGGCGGTTCATGATCGCCGTGCCCTTGGTGTCGGTGGCCAGTTCGCCCTGATAGCCGATCAGGCCGCGGGTCGGGCAATGGAACACCAAGCGCAGGCGGTTGCCGCCCGAGGGACGCATTTCCAGCATCTCGCCCTTGCGCTCGGCCATCTTCTGCACGACCACGCCGGAATGTTCGTCGTCGACGTCGATGATGACTTCCTCGATGGGTTCGAGGATCGTGCCGTCCTCTTCCTTCTTGAACACGACGCGCGGGCGCGAAATGCTCAGCTCGAAGCCCTCGCGGCGCATGGTCTCGATGAGAATGCCAAGCTGCAATTCGCCACGGCCCGACACGATGTAGGCGTCGGAGTTGGGCGCCGCCTCGATCTTGAGGGCGACGTTGCCCTCGACTTCCTTGAACAGGCGGTCGCGGATGACGCGGCTGGTGACCTTGTCGCCCTCGGTGCCGGCCAGCGGCGAGTCGTTGACAGAGAAGGTCATCGACAGGGTCGGCGGGTCGATGGGCTGGGCCTGCAGGGGCTCGGTCACGTCCAGCGCGCAGAGCGTGTCGGCGACGTTGAATTTCTCAAGGCCGGCGATGGCGACGATGTCGCCCGCCTCGGCTTCGTCGATCGGCTGGCGCTCGATGCCGCGGAAGGCGAGGATCTTGGACACGCGGCCTTGCTCGACCACCTTGCCGGCGCGGTCGAGAACCTTGACCGGGCTGTTGGGCTTGATCGAACCGGCGAAGACGCGGCCGGTGATGACGCGGCCGAGGTAGGGATTGGCCTCGAGCAACGTGCCGAGCAGGCGGAAGGAGCCTTCCTCGATTTTCGGCTCGGGCACGTGGCGAACGACAAGGTCGAACAGGGGCGCCATGCCCTGATCCATCGGACCCTCGGGCGCCTCGGCCATCCAGCCGGAGCGGCCGGACCCGTAGAGGATCGGGAAATCGAGTTGCTCGTCGGTGGCGTCGAGGGCGGCGAACAGGTCGAACACCTCGTTCACGACCTCGGTGACGCGGGCGTCGGGCCGGTCGACCTTGTTGATGCAGACGATGGGCTTGAGGCCGATCTTCAGCGCCTTGCCGACGACGAACTTGGTCTGGGGCATGGGCCCCTCGGCCGCGTCGACGAGCACGATGGCGCTGTCGACCATGGAGAGGATCCGCTCGACCTCGCCGCCGAAGTCGGCGTGGCCGGGGGTGTCGACGATGTTGATCCGGATGTCCTTCCAGTCGACGGAGGTGGCCTTCGCCATGATCGTGATGCCGCGCTCTTTTTCCAGATCGTTGGAATCCATCACGCGCTCGGCGACGCGCTGGTTGTCGCGGAAGGCGCCGGACTGGCGGAGCAACTGGTCGACGAGGGTGGTCTTGCCGTGATCGACGTGGGCGATGATGGCGATATTACGGAGCTTCATAAGGGTCTCTTGGGCAGGGCCGCGACCGGGCTCCCGAGGGGCGGGCGGCATGGCGTCGTCCTGACCCGTCCGGATGACGGATGCACGACAGACGCCAATGAAAAAGGAAAACGCGCGGCAATTTCCCGCTTGCCGCGGTGCAATACAGTAAAACAACCGGTTTGGGAACAGCTATCGACGCACGATTTACGGTCGCTGGACGGGCCGCCGCCACCGCCAGCCGGCGCGGGCGATGAAAAACCCGAAGAGGGCGATCACCAGGCCGAAGCCGGAGACGACGTAGACGACGCCGTCGTAGTTTGCGCCGCGCGCGGGGTGGGCCAGCCGATCCGCGAGGGTCGCGAAAATGGCTAACAGCGAACAGCCGCCGGGAAAGACCAGCAGCACGCCGCCCAGCAGGAAGAGGATGACGCCGCCGGGCGAAAGCGGCGGGCGGGGCGGGGGCGGCGGATTCATGAGGGCGACCTCTTTTTCATGGCGCGCAGGCCCTTGCGAATGAGGGCGATCCCGACCCAGCCTAGCAGGCCGATGATCGCGCAGCCAACGATGGCGATGAGCGCGAATGTCGAGGAATCCAGACCCGCGCCCGGATTGACGCTCATGGTGCAGAGGCCAAGGATGAACAGCGTCGCCAGCAGGCCCATCAGGGGCGCGATCATCAGCAGGCCGGCGATCACCAGCATCAAACCGCCGGCGACGCCCGCGAGTCCGCCAATGCGACGAAGCGCTCCAGGAGGGGGTAGGTCGCTCATGGAGCGGTATTTTGGGCGAACGACGCCATGCCTGATTTCCGCGCCGTGGCTTGACGGCGGCGAATATGCACAGCGCGCCCAGCAGGATCGGCGGCGCGCCGAGCACGATGGCGTTTGGGGTCGGGCAGGGCCAGGACGATGCACAGGCCGCCGGGCGCGAGCATCGACAGGCCCATGACGATCGGGAAGGTCGCCGCGCAACCGTTCCTCGTCGAGGCCTCGCTCATCGATTCGCCTCCAAGCGCTTGCGGATCGCGTCGATTTTTCCGTTCCGGTAAAACAGGTTGTAGGTCTCGAAGGGAATGATCTGGCCGTTTGGCGTGACGAAATGGGCGCAACTGCGCTTGACGTTCGCGACGCAGAAATTATGCGCGTCCATGAATTCGATGACCGTGACGCGGAAAATGTTTTCGTAGGAAAGACCTTGCGGCACGGGCACGGAAGGGAGGCAGCAGAGCAACGCGGCGACGCGCTCGGCGGCGTCGCTGGGGCCCGTCGACAGGGAGAAAAGCTCGAAGATGCGCTTTTGCAGCTCGGGATATTTCTCGAAGGAAATGGCGTTGGGAATTTCCGACAGAAACTCCTCGCTGGCGACCAGCGAGGTGACCGGCGCGACGGACTTGCCGTTGCGCACGCCATAGCCGATCGTGATCGAGCTTGGATTGCACGGCAGGGGAATCATGTCGCGCGCGCCGAACACGCCGGACTCCTCGACGATGCGACGGCGAATGTCCGACAGGGTGATGCGGTCGCGCGCGGGATCGTAATGTTCGTTGCGGCCGACGTCCTGCACCGGCTGGAACGTAACGCCGCGCACGCATTTCCATTCGAGCGCGTATTTGACGATCTCGCCGATCTCGTCGTCGTTGACGCCCTTCTTCACCACGCAAACGAGCGTGGTTGAAATGCCGTGCTTCTCGAGGTTTTCGAGCGCCTGCTGGCGCACGCGGCGCAGGTCGGCGCCACGAATGTCCATCAGCGCCTCGCGCCGCAACGAATCGAATTGCAGATAGACCTCGAAGCCCTTCTTGTTTTCGGCCAGTTTCTCCACGAAGTCCGGCTCTTGCGCGATGCGCAGGCCGTTGGTGTTGAGCATCACGTGGCGAATGGGCTTGGAGCGCGCGAGTTCCAGCACCTCGAAAAATTGGGGGTGCAACGTCGGCTCGCCGCCGGAAATCTGCACGAGGTCGGGCTCGCCCTCCGCCTCCACGATGGCGTCGAACATGCGCTCGATGGTCGAGAGCGGCAGATGTTTTTCGCGCGCGGGCGAGGAATCGGCGAAGCAGACCGGACAGGTCAGGTTGCAATGCTCGTTGATCTCGACCAGCGCGAGGCAGGAATGTTGCTCATGGTCGGGGCACAGGCCGCAATCATAGGGGCAACCATATTCCGTATGGCTCGACAGTTTCAGCGGGCGGTCGCCGGGTTTCAGAAACGCGCGCTGCCACTTGAAAAAGGCCGCGTCGGTCGAGACGAGCGCCTTGCGGACGCCATGCTCGCGGCAACGCTTTTCGTAGAAGACGTCATCGCCCTGAATGAGAATTTTCGCCGGAACCATCGCGAGGCAGACATCGCAGAGGGATGTCGTTTGCCCATAAAAGACATAGGGCTTGGCCTTGCGCGCGGGGTGGGCGGTCATCCGTTTCTCCAATGGGCGAGCCCGGTTACGCGTTCATGGTAGCGCGCGCGCCCGTCGGCGCGCCAGTCCACGCCATCGCCGCGGCGTAAACGACGAGCGCCGCCGACAGGAAATGAAACACCGTGAAGGGGCCGACGATGGGCCCATATGGCTTGATGAATTCCCAGACGAAGCGCTGCGCGCCGTAAAAGCCGACGGCGATATAGAATCCGTTCAACGTCCAGAGGGCGTCGCGTCGCGCGAGCTTCCAAAGATAGACGGCGAGAAAGGCGGCCATGGCGAGGCTTTCGTAAAGCTGCACGGGATGGCGCATGACGCCGTCGCCGAAATCATGCGCCCAGGGCAGGTCGGATGGGAGGCCGTAAGTGAAATCCTCGACGCCCGAGAGAAAGCAGCCGATGCGTCCGACCGCCACGCCGATGGCGAGCGGCGCGGCGTAGCGCGCGCCGGTGCGCGCCGGCTGTCCGGTCGCGCGTTTCCAGATTTCGACCGCGCAGACGCCGCCGAAGATCGCGCCCTCGATGGAGCGCGCGACGCCAGGCATCCCGCTCGCCCACAGGTTCAGCGTTCCGAACAGGTAGGCGCCGATGGCCGACCCCACGACCAGCGTCGCGTAATAGGATTGACGCGCCGCCGCCGTCACGGGAAAGGACAGAGGTCGCCAGCGCGCGACAAAAAAAGCCATGGCCGCCGCGGCGAGCCAGGCGAGCACGTCGAAAACGGCGTGAATTTCCGCGCCCGCCATCATGGAGTTCGTTCCAGCGGCCGCGCCTCGCCCGCCATGTCGATGGTCATGCGCCGCGCCATGATGGCGTCTCGCAACTGATCGAGGCCCAACCCCAGCGCCGCCACCCTGTGCGTATCGAGACCGCGCCCCCCGCCAATCCGCAACGCCTCGGCGAGCAGGGCGTCGGCCTCGCGCTCCAGCACGTCCAGCTCGGCGCGCGACTGGCTCTCGCGCGCGCGGGAGATATATTCGAGCAAGCGCCCCAGCAGGCTTTCAAACTGGGTTTCGACGCGCGCGTGGCCCTCGGCTGAAACGCGGCTGGCGACGGCGGCGATCGCCGAGGCGATGACGCTCAACACCATCGCGCCGATATAGAAGTAATCGCCATATAGATCGAGAAAGGTTTCCTCCTCGCCGTCGATCCACGCGGCGGCGCCGGGATGGGTCGGCAACGCGGCGTCCTTGTCCGTTGGCGGCGCTTCCATCAGGTTGGCGGAAGGCGCGGCCGCCGCGATGGCCGGCCGCTGCGTGAACATCACGCGGGCGATATTCGAAACGAGCGTATCACGCAGCGCGCCTGGCGCGATCAGGCGCGTGCTCACGCTGATGGTGGTGATGTCGCGCGCCGGCCGCGGCGGTGCGCCGCCAAAGGCGCCGCGGGCGACCTCGAAGGATTCCAGCGTCGGCGATAATCTGGAGATCGCCCGGCTTTCGCTCAGGGGTATGAAATTCACCGGACCATCGGACGCGGCGCCAACCATCGCCACCACGTCCATCATCGGGCCGAACGCCGGCGGGCCAACCGCGAAAACCGCGTCGACGCGCTTGTCCGCCAGCGCCGCCGGCAACTCGCTCAGGGTCAGGGGCAGGCGCGTGGTCAGATCGCCGGCCAGATTGTAGCGCGACAGGATATAGTCGAGCAGTCGGGGATTGGCGGTCGCCTCGGGGCGGGGCACGACGACGGCGATGCGCTTGCCCTTGAGGTCGTTGACGCCGACGATCGCCGAAGCGGCCGGCGCGATGACGAGCGCCGCGCTCCTGCTGAGGATCGCCACGGTTTCGGCCGATTTCGGCATGTTGATGTCGCTGCGGGTCACGGCCAGATCAACTTGGCCGGCCTCGAAGGCCGCCGCCGCCGAATTGGGGTTGTCGAGACCGATGACGCGCAGGCGGACGTTCTCGCGGTCGCGCGACAGGACCTGCGCGGTCGCCACCATGACCTTCTGGTCCTCGCTGTCGCGCGCGACGCCCACCCGCAACACGGTCGGGCGTTGGTACCAGTAAACACTGGCGGCGGTCGCGGCGACCAGCGCCAGTCCGCCAGCCAGGGCGCCGAGAATGATGCGGCGCATGAAACCTCCGCGCGGAATATCGCCAAGGCTAGCCGATCGGCGCCCGCGTGGCGAGGTTTTCCGCCAGCCGGGCTTGCCGTCGCGCGCGCCGCTCCGCTAGATCGCCGCGACGCCATCGGAGACGAGTCGCATGCTGGTGAATGGACAAGCCCGTCGCGGCGTTTTTCTCGACGCGGATGGCCGCTCCGTCGTCGTCATCGATCAGACGCTCCTGCCGCATCGGTTCGCGACGCGACAACTGGAAACCCTTGACGACGCCATCGACGCCATCCGTCACATGTGGGTGCGGGGCGCGCCATTGATCGGCGCGACGGCGGCCTATGGCATGGCGCTGGCCATGCGGGTCAACGCCAGCGACGCGGGACTCGCCGAGGCGACGGCGCGTCTGCCCGCGGCGCGGCCAACCGCCATCAATCTCGCCTGGGCGGTGGAGCGCATGGCGGCCCTGCTGCGGCCCTTGCCAGCCGACGCGCGGTCGGCGGCGTCGCTGGCCGCGGCGAATGAACTCGCCGAGGAGGATGTCGCCATCAACGGCGCCATCGGCGATCACGGGCTGGCGATCCTGCGCGCTCTCGCCGCGCGAAAGGCGCCGGGCGAGCGGCTCAATATTCTCACCCATTGCAACGCTGGCTGGCTCGCCACCGTCGACTGGGGCACGGCCACCGCGCCCATCTACAAGGCGCATGATTCCGGCCTTCCCGTGCATGTGTGGGTGGACGAAACGCGGCCCCGCAATCAGGGCGCATCGCTGACGGCGTGGGAACTCGGCAACCACGGCGTGCCGCACACCATCGTCGTCGATAACGCCGGCGGCCATCTCATGCGCAACGGCATGGTGGATTGCGTCATCGTCGGCACGGATCGGGTCACCGCGAATGGCGACGTCTGCAACAAGATCGGCACCTATCTGAAGGCGCTGGCGGCGCGCGACAACGATCTGCCTTTCTACGTGGCCGCGCCCTCGCCCTCGATCGACTTCGCCATCGCCGACGGGGCCGAAATCCCCATCGAAATCCGCGGCGAGGAGGAGGTCACGCATCTCACGGGCATGACGCGCGAGGGTCGGCTGGAGACCGTGCGCGTGACGCCGGAGGGCAGCCCGGCGCTCAATCATGGGTTCGACGTCACGCCGGCGCGGCTGGTGAGCGGCCTCATCACCGAACGCGGCGTCTGCGCGGCGGAGGCCGGCGCGCTGGCGGCGATGTTCCCCGACCGCGTGGTCGGCGGCTAGGGCGCGGCGAGGATCGCCACGGCGCAGCGGATCGTCGCATCGCCCATCGCCACGGTGCGCAAGGCGCTGAGTGCAAGTTGTCGCGGGTCGCTATTATCCACGATTGTGAACCCGCTCTTGCCATCGCGCCGGATCAAAACCCCGGCGGGATCCCGGCGCAGGCCCGCGCCCAGCGCCTTCAGCCACGCTTCCTTGGCGATCCATGTGTCGCGAAACGGCGCGTCATCGCCATCTCGCCACGCGCCCGCTATGGCCGCGCGTTCGTCGCGATGCAGAACCGTCCACACGGGCTCGCGGGGCGTCTCGACCGGCTCGATGTCGATGCCGATGGGCGTGGCGGCGACGGCGATGGCCGCGATGGGACCGCGCGCCGCCACCGAGACAAAAGCGCCATTGTCCGGCGCCAACACGCGCGGCGCCCCCGCGGCGTCATGGGCGACGACGACGTTTTCCGGCGCGCGGCCTAGCCAGCGGGCCAGGAGATGCCGCGTCAGCGCGCGGCGCGCGCGAAAGTGATCGCGCCGCCCCGCGAGCGGACGACCTTCATCGAGGATGTCGCTCGCCGTGGGCGGTAGCGTCGGAAGGCCGGCGAGGGCGGGATCGCGCAGATCGAAAACGCCGGCCACCGCCATGGCCGCGTCGAAACGCGGCGCGGCCATTTCCGCGGCGCCGATCCAGCGGAGGCCATCGGCGCGCATCGCGCCTCAGACCTCGCCCATGGGGCGCCAGGCGAATTCCTTGACGATCCGCTCGCGCAACCCGTCGCGCACGCCGCGATAGGCGTCGAGGATGGTTTCCCGGCTGCCCTGCGTCGCCGTGGGATCAAGGGTTCGCCAGAAAATCACGTCGAGGGCGAGCGAGCGGGTGAATTCGAGCGCGCGATGGTGCGCCTCGGGCGACAGGCTAACGATCAGGTCGAAATTCATGTCCTCGAGGTCGTCGAAGGCGTGCGGCCTGTGCTTGCTCATGTCGACGCCGACCTCGTCCATCACCGCCTCGACGAAGCCATCCTTCTCGCCGGCGCGCAGGCCGGCGGAGGCGAAGTAGATTTCGCGGCCGAACAACTGGCGGGCGATGGCCTCGGCCATGGGCGAGCGCACGGCGTTGTGCGAACAGGCGAACAGCACCGATTGCGGCCGCTTGCGCGCGACCGCGGCCGCTGCGGGCCCGGGACTATCCGCCGCGCCGGAGGACATGGTCAGCCTCTCCAGTGCAGGGCGGTCAGCAGGGTGAAGAGACGGCGCGCCGTGTCGAAATCGCAGGCGATCTTGCCGGTCAGGCGTTCGGACAGGAGATGCGCGCCCTCGTCGTGCAGGCCGCGCCGGCCCATGTCGATGGCCTCGATCTGCGAGGGCGTGGCGGTGCGGATGGCGGCGAAATAGCTTTCGCAGACCATGAAATAATCGCGGAGGATGCGACGGAAGGGCGTCAGGGACAGCAGATGCGCGATGACGGGCGCGCCGGATTCGTCGCGAACGTCGAGCAGCAGTTTCTT
The DNA here is from genome assembly GCA_903861645.1 of uncultured Hyphomicrobiales bacterium. Lineage (GTDB taxonomy): Bacteria > Pseudomonadota > Alphaproteobacteria > Rhizobiales > Beijerinckiaceae > Terripilifer. The sequence goes on along the minus strand of CAIOVE010000005.1, from coordinate 56,496 downwards.
GTCGCGCATGGCGACATGCAGGCAATAGGGGCCGCCCGCGTGATCGGGCACGCCAAAGGAATTGATCTCGACGAGATCGTAGATCGCGATGCGGCGTTCGTGTTCCTGGTCGGGCGTGCCATGACCGATCGACGCCTCGTCGAGCGTGACGGAGATCAGTCGCTGGCGGGTCGGCCCGGCGGACATGTTATGCCCCGTTCATGCGGATCGCCACCGAGCGGGCGTGGGCGCCGAGCGATTCGGCCTCGCCGAGCGCGATCGCCGCGGGGCCAATCACGCGCAGACTGTCGGGCGAGCATTTCAGGATCGAGGTTCGCTTCATGAAATCAAGCACGCCCAGACCCGAGGAAAAGCGCGCCGAGCGCGCCGTCGGCAGAACATGGTTCGAGCCGCCGACATAATCGCCGATGGCCTCGGGCGTGTGGCCGCCAATGAAGATCGCGCCGGCGTTGCGCACGCGCTCGACGAGCGCGTCAGCGTCCGTCGCGATGATTTCCAGATGCTCGGGCGCGAGACGGTCGACGAGGGGCAACGCTTCGGCGAGGTTGGCCACCAGAATGATCGCGCCATGGTCGCGCCAGCTCGCGCCGGCGATGTCGCGGCGCGGCAGCGTCTTCAACTGGCCCTCGACCGCGCTTTCAACCGCGCGCCCAAAACCGGCGTCGTTGGTGACAAGGATCGACTGGGCGGCCGTGTCGTGTTCGGCTTGCGCGAGGAGGTCGGCGGCCACCCATTCGGGATTGGCCGTGGCGTCCGCCAGCACGAGCACCTCGGAGGGCCCGGCGATCATGTCGATGCCGACCTTGCCAAAGACGCGACGCTTGGCCGCGGCGACCCAGGCGTTGCCGGGGCCGACGATCTTGGCGACCGGCGCGATGCTCGCGGTGCCATAAGCCAGCGCCGCGACGGCCTGCGCGCCGCCGATGCGATAGATTTCGTCGACGCCGGCCCGGCGCGCCGCGGCCAGCACCAGCGGGTTGAGCGCGCCGCCCGGCGAGGGCACGACCATGACCACGCGCTCGACGCCCGCGACCTTGGCGGGCACGGCGTTCATCAGCACCGACGAGGGATAGCTGGCCGTGCCGCCGGGCACGTAGAGGCCCACCGCCTCGATAGCCGTCCAGCGCCAGCCCAACTCAACGCCGGCGGCGTCGGTGAAGCGCAGGTTGGCGGGCTTCTGACGCTCATGGAAGGCGACGATGCGCTGGTGGGCGAGGTCGAGGGCCGCGAGGGTTTCGGGCTTGCAGGCGGCCAGCGCCGCGTCGATCTCGCCGGTGGAGACGCGCATGGGCGTTGTCGACAGGTCGAGCCTGTCGAAGCGCAGCGAATAATCGGCGAGCGCCGCGTCGCCGCGCGCCATGACGTCGGCGATGATGGCGGCGACATCGCGGTCGACGTCGACGGCCTGTTCGCGCTTGTCGGCGAGCAGGGTGGCGAAGGCGGCGGCGAAATCGGGCCGGCTTGCGTCGAGCCAGACGGGCATGGGTTACTCCGGCGAATGCGCGTTCATTTGGGGGTCACGCGTCGTCGGCGTGGCCCGGTCGGGATTTCGTTTGCCACCTTGGACCCAGATCGCGCAACTGGGCGTCGAGACATTCGACCTTCAGCCGCACGCCGGCGCCGCCCGAAAAGGTCAGCGACACCTCGCCCGCCGGTGCCTCGCCGGGGGTGAAAACGATGCTCAGGAGGTTCAGCACGACGTCGGGAGCAGCGCGGTCGAAGCCCGTGGTGACGGCCGCCAGCACGCCCTCGAAATGCAGCCCGACCTCGCAGCGCTCGATCTGGCCGCGTTCGGCGGCCAGCCAGTCGAACCGGGCGCCCGCCAGCGCGAAGCGGCGCGCCTTGGGCAGGTAGGCCATGTCGGCCGCGCGCACGATCGCGTCCTGCATGTGCGCCGAGAAAACGGCGAGGTCTTCCGCGTCGCGGGCCAGCAGACGAAGGGGATTTTCCGGCATTGCCGCCTCCCTGTCGGCGCTCAATCCGGCGCCGACAGGCGCTCGACAATGGCGCCGCAGGCCCCAAGTTTCTGTTCAAGCTGCTCGAATCCGCGGTCCAGATGATAGACGCGGTGGACGATGGTCTCGCCCTCGGCCGCCAACGCGGCGATGACCAGCGAGACAGAGGCGCGCAGATCGGTCGCCATGACCGGCGCGCCCTTGAGGTTGGGCACGCCCGTGATCACGGCGGTGTCGTGCTCAAGGTGAATTTTGGCGCCGAAACGGGCGAGCTCGGACACGTGCATGAAGCGGTTTTCGAAAATCGTCTCGGTGATGCGCGATACGCCGCCGGCGCGGGTCATCAGGGCCATGAACTGGGCCTGAAGATCGGTCGGAAAGGCGGGGAAGGGCGCGGTCGCCACGTCCACGGGGGCAATGCCCCCGCCGTTGCGCGCGACCCTGATGCCCTCGTTGGTCGTCGTGATGCGCGCGCCGGTGTGTTCCAGCACGTCGAGCGCCGATTGCAGCAATTCAGGCCGCGCGCCTTGCAGCATCACATCGCCGCCGGTCATGGCCACGGCCATGGCGTAAGTGCCGGCCTCGATGCGGTCGGGCAGCACCGCGTGGCGGGCGCCGCCGAGGCTGGTGACGCCCTCGATCTCGATGGTCGACGTGCCCGCGCCCTCGATTCGCGCGCCCATCTTGATGAGGCAATCGGCGAGATCGACGATTTCGGGCTCGCGGGCGGCGTTGCGGATGGTCGTGTGGCCGCGCGCGAGGGCGGCGGCCATCAAGGCGGTGTGGGTGCCGCCGACGGTCACCTTGGGGAAGTCGATCACGCCGCCGACGAGACCCTTGGGCGCGGAGGCGATGACATAGCCCGCCTCGATGTCGATTTTCGCCCCGAGTTGTTCGAGCGCCATCAACAACAGGTCCACCGGGCGCGTGCCGATGGCGCAACCGCCGGGCAGGGACACCTTCGCCTCGCCCATGCGGGCGAGGAGGGGCGCCAGCACCCAGAAGCTGGCGCGCATGCGCGACACCAGCTCATAGGGCGCTGTCGTGTCGACGATGTCGCGGGCGTGCAGATGCAGCGTCTGGCCCGATGTCGCCAGCTCGCCCGGCCGCTTGCCGGCGATGGTGTGGTCGACGCCATGGTTGCCAAGAATGCGCAACAGCAGACGCACGTCGGCCAGCCGCGGCAGGTTTTCCAGCGTCAGGGTCTCGCGCGTCAGCAGCGAGGCGATCATCAGCGGCAGCGCGGCGTTCTTGGCGCCTGAAATGGGAATCACGCCTTCGAGCCTTGGGCCGCCGACGATGCGAATTCTGTCCATGGTTCCTCGCGGGCCTGAGCCGCGCCGCGCACCCGGCGCCGGACGCCGGGAGGGGCAATTGTCAAACCCCAGCTATAGGCCCCCGACAAGGGCGGGAACAAGGCGAAAAGCGCCGGGTGGGGTTGGGCCGCCCGCCGCCGTCATTCCGTGTCGGCGCCCGCCGGGGGCGCGCCGGCGCGCACGCGCGCCTGCTCCTTGCGGCGGCGCAGGTTCTCGCGCAGGGCGCTGGCGAGCCGCTCGGCCTGCTGGCGCTTGCGCTCGGCGGCGCGTTCGGCGGCGACCGTCGGCGCGGGTTCGGGCGGCGTTCTGGTTGTCATGCGACGATCCTTGCCGTTTCGCGCGGGATCGCGCAAGCCGCGCTTGCCACGCCGCGCATCCCATGGCACAAGCGCCCCGCCTTGACGACGCGCGGCTCGCGACGTCGTCCCGGGCTGCGGTAGCTCAGTGGTAGAGCACTCCATTGGTAATGGAGAGGTCGAGAGTTCAATCCTCTCTCGCAGCACCAGCTAATTCAATGGTTTCATTGCTTTTGCCAGGTCGCTCAGGGCGTCGCCGCGTCGATGATTTCAGATAGCGCCCGCGCGAGAAATCCGACATTTTCGGGACGCATCAGCGAGCCGCCCAGCCGCGGGTTGATTTCCAGCACGACGATCCCGCCGTCCGGCGCGATCTTGTAATCGACATTGCAGGGACCGCTGTAGGCGAGAGGCCTCAAAAAGCGTCCGATCGCGGCGATGACGCCCGGCGGCGCGGCGATGGCGCTCATGGTCTCCACGTTGTCGGACGTCCTGATCGCGTCGCTTCCCCGGATTCGATAGGCGAACGAGCCATGCCAGAGCAACCGGCCATCGCGGCAAACGCAATGGGTGACATATTCGACGTCGCCCGGCGTGTATGCTTGCAGGATGTAGGGATGGCCGAGCCAGGGCTCCTGCTCCAGCCTCAACTCAAGCTCGAACCGCGATCGCGCCAGCGCGACGCCCCGGCCGGCGTTGAGGTCCAGTCGCTTTAACACGCAGGGGAAGGTCGCCCGTCTGGCGTCGCGGAAGGTCGCCGGACACAGACGATCGAGGCCGAGGTTTGAGCCATGGGCCGCGAAAGCCGCCTTGTCCGCCAATATGTCGATCGAGCGCCGGTCGGGCGAGAGCGCGTGAAAGCCGGACGGGAGATTTCGCGCATGATCCTCCATCAGGGGAATCACGACGGTGCCGACGTTGTCGGGCCTATCCGCTGGCAGGCCGGCCGCGTCGGCTGCGAGCAGAACCTCTCGCACACGCGGAAAGCTCTTCCAGACGGGCGCGTCCGAAGCCAGCGCGCTCATCCAGTCCTCGCTGTGCTCACCGAAAATGACGACCCGGACGGGGCGGCGTTCGCGCGTCAGCCGCGCGAGGAGCCGCCGCGCTTTCCAGCGATAATGCCTGATCGAGGCGCCAATCATCTTCGCCGCGCGTTTCCGTCGATTGCCGTCCATGTCATGACGAAGCCATTATAATTCATTCGCAATTCCGCGTCGTCTCGTCCGGGAATGGCCCCAAAACGCAAGAAAGCCCGGCGCGGGGCCGGGCTTTCGGATCTTTCAGGTTGCTGGTTGTCAGAACTTGTAGCTGACGCCCGCGAGAACCTGGACGTCGCGCAAACCGACCTTGAACGCGTCGAATGGCGGCGTCGCCTTATTGTTCGCCTGTCCGAAGTCCGAGTAACGGGCCTCCACGCGGCCGATCCAGTTAGCCGTGAAGGCGTGCTCGACGCCGGCTCCGATGGTCCAGCCGCCCAGCGTGTGCGACCACGAGGGGTCTACATTGACAACGAGGTTCGACTTGACGCCCGCGAAAGCCGCGCCGCCCGTCACGTAAAGCAGGGTGGTGTCGATCGCGTAGCCCGCGCGAAGCCGCAGGGACGCGCGCCAGTTATTCTTGAGCGACAGGAAGCTTCCCGGCGGTAAGCCGACGGCGGCCGCCTTGCCGGTCACATTGCTCGCGTCGACGTCCGCTTCGGCGCCGACGACGATCTGGTTCATCTGCCAGTTGTAGCCGGCGTGAAGGCCGCCAATCGCGCCGCTGACGGGAAACGAGTCAGCCTCGATGATGTGCAGGGTGTCGCGCTCGCGACCCCAGGCGCCGCCGACATCGGCGCCGATATAAAAGCCGCCCCAGGTGAAGATCGGCGCGGCGGGGAACACGGGCGCCTGCTTGCGCGCGGGAAGATCGGCGGCGAAGGCGGAGACGGTGAAGGCGGTCAGGGCGGTGGCCGCGAGCAGCAGCGATTTCATGATTTTTCCTTTGCGTCGCGAGCGGCGATGGGCGCGCCTTGACGCGCGCCCGCCGTTTTCTTGCGACGCCTCAGGTATCGCGGGCGCTGTAATTCCGTTGGTTACATTGAGGAAATCCGGCATTGTGTGGCGGTGTCGCAACACCTGGCGCCACTTGCTCGATCGAGTCTGTTGGACCAAATCGGTCGACGTCATTCAGCGGGAGCCGCGTCGATCGTGATCAACAAACCTACATCCAGCCAACCGGCGCGCGACCTCGCTCACCATTTCGATCGGCGCGCGATGCTGCGGCTCGCCGGCGCCTCCGCGATGACCGCGAGCGGCATCGGCCTCGCTCGCGCGGCCCCGGCGCGGGCGGCGGGCCTGTTCGATGGCGCCTGCCGCCTGTCGGCCGCGCGTCTCGACGCCCTCGTCGCCGACGCCTTTCCGGCCTTCAACAAGCCGTCCATCCTGCCGGGCTTCGACGCCGCCACTTCGGGCGCGCGCCATGATGTCGAATTGCATCGGATCGTCACGAGCGTCGCCTTGCCCGAGACGGATGAGCGGCTGAAAATCAGCGGACTTCTGGCTCTGCCTGTCGGCGTCCGGTCGCCGCCGGTGGTTTCCTGGCAGCACGGCACGATCCTGTCCTTCGATCAGGTTCCCTCCAATCTCGTCCGGCTCGCAGATTCCGCCTATCGGCTTACCGACGCCGCCGATTCGCTTGAAACCCTGTTCAACGTGCATCGCTTCGCCGGTCGCGGCTACGCGGTGATCGCGGCCGACTATGTCGGCAAGGGGCCTTATCGCAATGGCAGGGGCGAGGCCTACGCCGTCAGGGGCGTCACCGAGCGCACGTGCCTCGCCATGCTTGGCGCGGGCCACGCGACCATGCGCGAACTCCGGGTCGGCGCGGGCGATCTGTTCCTCAATGGCTGGTCGCAGGGCGCGCTCAACACGCAATGGCTGCATCAGGCGCTGCGGCGGCGGTCGCGGCCGGTCAGGGGGACCGCCGTGGCGAGCCCGTTCAACGATCTGGTGGAAGCCTGGCGCTTCTGGGCTGGCGCGCAAACCTTTTCCACGCCGGCGGGTCAGGCCGCCTATCCCGCGTCGCCCAACTGGATTTCGCTCTGCATGATCGTGGCGCTTGGCAGCTATGAACTCAACCTTGGGCCGAAAGGTCTGATGGAAAGCGCGATCAGGCCGGAGTTTCATGCCTTCGCGCGTAAATTCTGGGCGGATTATTCGCTGGCGTTCGATCCCGCCAAGCCCTTTCCCTCCGGCGCCGATCTGCTCGTTCCCGGCTTTTTCGACCGCGCGACGGACGAGCGCAACAGCGCCTTCATCCGCCTTCTCGCCGCCAATTCGTCCACCTATTGGCGCTACGACGCCCCGATCCGGTTTCATTTCGGCCTCGCCGACGAGGCCATCCACCCGGTCATGGCCTCGCGCGCCCTCGTGGCCGGCGGCCCGATGGCGACGGGGGTTCCGGTGGCCGGGGGCAGCCATCGCGGGACCTTCCTCGCCTCGCTTTATGGCGACGCCTCGACGCTGGACGGCAAGGAAAACATCGTCGACTGGTTCGACCGGCTGCGCGCGGGCGGCCTTCCCCATTCGCGGGCGTGAAGCGCGCCGTGATGATCGACTGACTGTTTTTGCATCGCGTCGGGCGCGCCGGCCTGTCGCCGGCGTTTCCCTCGCCGCGCGCCTGTGCTAACGCTCCGCCCGCCATGACAACCCGCATCGACGCCCGTTTCGCCAAATGCCGCGCCGAGGGCCGCGCCGCCCTCGTGACCTTCGTGATGTGCGGGGACCCCGACCTCGCGACCTCGCTCGATCTGCTGCGCGCCCTGCCAGGGGCCGGCGCCGATGTGATCGAGGTGGGCATGCCCTTCACCGATCCGATGGCCGATGGGCCGTCGATCCAGGCGGCCGGCCTGCGCGCGCTGAAGGCGGGGACGACCCTCAAGAAGACCATCGCCACGGTCGCCCGCTTTCGCGAGACCGACAACGAAACGCCGATCGTGCTGATGGGCTACTACAATCCCATCTATGTGCATGGCGTCGAAGCCTTCCTCGTCGAGGCGAAGGCGGCGGGCGTCGATGGGTTGATCGTGGTCGATCTGCCGCCCGAGGAAGACGCGGAGCTCTGCGTGCCGGCGTTGAAGGCGGGGCTGAATTTCATCCGGCTGGCGACGCCGACGACCGACGACCAGCGCCTGCCCGCCGTTCTCGCGAACACTTCCGGCTTTGTCTATTACGTCTCGCTGACCGGCGTCACCGGCGCGGCCATCCCCGATTACTCGAAGGTGGGCGACGCGGTCGCCCGCATCAAGCGCCACACGCCGCTGCCCGTCGCGGTTGGCTTTGGCGTCAAGAGCGCGGCCTCCGCCACGGCCATCGCGGCGCACGCCGATGGCGTGGTCGTTGGCACGGCGCTGATCGACGCGTTGAAATCCACGCTCGACAAGGACAATCGCGCGACGCCGGGCTCGATCGAGGCGGTCGCCTCGCTGGTGCGCGAACTCGCCGCGGGCGTGCGCGCCGCGCGCAAGGGGTAAGCCATGAACTGGATGTCGAATGTCGTCCCGCCGAAGATCAGGTCCTTCCTGAAGCGCGAGACGCCGGAGAATCTCTGGATCAAGTGCCCCGACAGCGGCGAACTCGTGTTCCACAAGGATCTCGAGTCCAACCTCTTCGTCGTGCCGAATTCCGGCTACCACATGCGCATGCCCGTGAAGGCGCGCCTCGCGAGCCTCTTCGACGAAGGCAAGTACATCGACTTTCCGACGCCCGACGCGCCGCTCGATCCGCTGAAATTCCGCGACGTCAAGCGCTACACCGATCGCATCAAGGATTTCCGCGCCAAGACGGGCTCGCAGGACGCGGTCAAGATCGCCATCGGCGGGCTCGATGGCCTCGAGGTCGTCGCGGGCGTGCAGGATTTCGATTTCATCGCGGGATCGCTCGGCATGGCGAGCGGCGAGGCCATTGTCGCGGGCATGATGGAAGCGGTGAACCGCAAGGCGCCCTTTATCATGTTCACCGCCTCGGGCGGGGCGCGCATGCAGGAAGGCATGTTCTCGCTGATGCAGATGCCGCGCACCACCGTCGCCGTGCGCCGTCTGAAGGCGGCGAAATTGCCCTATATCGTGGTGATGACCAATCCGACGACGGGCGGCGTCACCGCCTCCTTCGCCATGCTGGGCGACGTCCACATCGCCGAGCCCGGCGCGATGATCGGCTTCGCCGGGGCGCGCGTCATCGAGCAGACCATTCGCGAGCGCCTGCCGGAAGGTTTCCAGCGCGCCGAATATCTCAAGACCCACGGCATGGTCGACATGGTCGTGCATCGCAAGGACATGCGCGCGACCCTGTCGAGCCTTTGCGCCGTGCTGATGAAGCGGCCCGCGCGCGAGGGTGGCAAGGCGGCCTGACATGGCCGTCTCCGACATCCTGCTGGAGCGCCTGACCCGCCTGCATCCCAAAAAGATCGACCTGTCGCTTGGTCGCACGATCGATCTGCTCGAAAAACTCGGTCGCCCGCAGGATCGACTGCCGCCGGTCATTCACGTCGCCGGCACCAATGGCAAGGGCTCGACCGTCGCCTTCATGCGCGCGATGCTGGAGGCCGCCGGCAAGCGCGTCCATGTCTACACATCGCCGCATCTCGTGCGCTTTCATGAGCGCATCCGCCTCGCCGGCAAGCTCGTCGACGAGGATGAACTGGCGCGCGCGCTCGCCGATTGCGAACGCGTCAACGCGGGCGCACCGATCACGCTTTTCGAGATCACCACGGTCGCGGCGTTCAAGCTGTTCAGCGAGCATCCCGCCGATGTTCTGCTTTTGGAAGTGGGGCTTGGGGGACGCTTCGACACGACCAATGTCGTCGAGCGGCCGCTTGCCTGCGTCATCACGCCCGTCTCGATCGATCATGTCGACTTTCTCGGCGACACGATCGAAAAGATCGCCTTCGAGAAGGCGGGCATTCTTAAAGCCCGGACGCCCGCCGTCATCGCCGATCAGGCCGACGCGGCGCGCGCCGTGATCGAGCGGCGGGCGGCGGAGCTGCGCGCGCCGCTCATCATCGGCGGACAGGATTTTTCCGCGCGGGATGAACGCGGGCGGCTGGTCTTCGAGGACGATCGCGGCCTGCTCGACCTCCCCTTGCCGGCGCTGCCCGGCGCGCACCAGATCGGCAACGCGGGCGTCGCCATCGCGACCTTGCGGATGGCTTTTCCCGACCTGCCCGACGTTGCCTTCGCGCGCGGCGTGGTCGAGGTCGCGTGGCCGGCGCGGTTGCAGCAGTTGAAGCGCGGCGCGTTGCTGGCGCGCGCGCCCGATGGCGCCGACCTCTGGCTCGATGGCGGCCACAACGCCGCGGGCGGCGTCGCGCTCGCCGGCGCCATGGCCGAGATGGCGGCGCGGTCGCCGCGCCCGTTGGTCATGATCGTGGGCATGCTGACGACGAAGGATTCCGAGGCCTTCCTGACGTCGTTCCGGGGTCTTGCCACCGAGATCGTCGCCGTGCCCGTCGCGGGGGATCACGCCGGCCGCGCGCCCGGCGACATCGTCGCCATCGCCGGTCGTCTTGGCGTTCCCGCCCGCGAGGCGCCGGATGTTCCCGCGGCGCTCGACATGCTGGCGGCGCGACACTGGCCGGCGCCGCCGCGCGTGCTAATCACGGGGTCGCTTTATCTCGCCGGAACCGTCCTCGCGGAAAACGAAACGCCGCCGACGTGAGCCGGCGGCGTTCCATTTAAGGGCGTGGGCCCCGGTTCTTACTGCCAGGTTGGCGCGGGCCAGCGGACCTTCGCGGTCGCCTGATTGGGCGGCCAGACAACGGTAAACTTGCCGTCCTGAACCTGCGTCACGAGGGTCTGCGTATCCGGCGCGCCGGTTTCGTCGAAGGTGATGCGCGCGTTGGGTCCGTCGAACGAGCCCTTGTAAAGGGCCTCGCGGATTTTTTCGCGGTCGACGACGCCCGCCTTCTCGATCGCCTGGATCATGATGAGATAGGCGGTGAAGCGCGGCATGTTGGTCGCGGTCGCCTCGAGGCTGACGCCGGCGTTCTTGTAGACGCGTTCGATCAGTTCGTTGAACGGTCCCTTCACGCCGGGAATCCAGGAGGCGACGCTGGTGATGCCCTCGATGCCGCCGTAGGCCTTGGTCTGCGCGGCGAGCGCCTCGGAGGCGATGGGGAAGTGAATGTCCATCACCTTCACCTTCATCTGCCGCAACTGCTGCATCAGCGGCACGGCGATGTTGTCGAAGGAATTGACATGGATAATGTCGGGCTTGGCGGCGCGGATTTTCAGCACGATGGAGCTGAAATCCTTGATGTCGTTCGGGAAGATTTCCGAGCCGACGATCTTGAGTCCGGCGGCCTCGTGCTTCTTGGACCAGATGTCGAACACCGCCTTGTAAACGGGATTGTCCTGCGTCACCCAGAATATCGTCTTGGGCTTCGGATCGACGTTCTTGATCAGGTCGGCGAAATTGGCGTCCCAGTTGGAGGCCATCGGATAGGGCGTCGCCCAGAAATACTTGAGGCCGCGCTCGAACAGGGCGGGCGTCGCGACGTTGCCGCCGATCAGCGGGATCTTGTACTTTTCCGCGACGTTCGACACCGGCCCGACCACGAAGCTCCAGTCGACGCCGGCGAAGACGTCGACGTTGTCGACCGTCGCCATCTTCTCGTGCAGGCTGGTCGCGGTCGCGGGATTGCCCTGATCGTCATAGATGACGAACTTGATCGGCACGCGCTTGTTGCACGACTTCATCATGATGCCGCCGGGCTTGTTGATCTCCGCGGCGAGCTGCTCGGTCACCTTGTCCCAGCCGGGCGTCAGGCTCGCGAGCGGCCCGGTCAGTGAAATCGTCGTGCCGATGACGATCGGGTCGTCGCAGGAATTCTGCTTGGCCAGCGCGCCCGGCGCTCCAAGCGCCAGCGCCATGGCGCCGGCGGCGATATACAACATGCGATTGTTCATCGAGCGTTCCCTTCCCCCTGGATGCGCGCGGACTTGGCCGCTTTTCCGGCGCGGATGATTTCATAACGGGCGTCGGTGTCAAGGAATGCGGCCGCGCGTCCGATGTCTCGCGCCTCCATTGACGCCACGGCGTCCGTCGTGTTCCTGTCGATCAATAAATGATTCAAGAAGGTCGGTCGGGGGAGGCGACCTTTCATGTCCTTAGACATCCTTGTCCAGGTGCTGCTCAGCGGCCTGTTGCTCGGCGGCATCTACGCGCTTGTCGCCTTCGGCCTGTCGCTCGTCTATGGCGTGGCGAACATCCTGAATATCGCCCACGGCACGTTTCTGGCTATTTCCGGCGTTATCGCGAGCCTGATCTACGCCGCGACCGACTGGAATCCGCTGCTCATCATCCCCGCGCTGGCGATACCGGTGTTCGCCTTCGGCTATCTGTTTCACGCGACGCTGCTGCGGCCGCTGGCGTCGCGGAGCAAGCATGACGAGACCATCGGCACGGTGCTGATCACCACCGGCGCGCTCATCGCCATGAGCGACATCACCGGCGTCGTCGCCGGCACCAACCAGCGCAATATCCCCGTCCGCTCGGATATGCTCGAATTCGGCGAAGTGTTTGTCTCGATGACGCAGGTCTGGATTCTCGCGGGCATCGTGGCGCTGACCCTCGTCCTGCATCTCTATCTCAAGCATGCGTGGTTTGGCCGCGCCGTGCGGGCGGTGACGCAAGACCCGATGGGCGCGACGCTGTGCGGCGTCAACGCGTCGCGGGCCCGCGCGCTGACCTTCGCGGCGGGCTCCGGTCTCGTGGCGGTGGCGGGCGTGCTCTACGCGCTCATCTATCCGGTCGATCCCAACATGGGTTTCAGCCTGACCGTGCGGGCCTTCACCATCATCATCATTGGCGGCATAGGCAATCTCGCCGGCGCGATGGTCGCGGGCGTGATGCTCGGCGTGGCGGAATCGCTGACCGCGTTCTACTGGGCGCCGAAATGGGCGCCGGCGATCAGCGTCGTGCTGCTGCTGCTCATTCTCGTCGTCTTTCCCCGCGGCCTTGGAACATGGCGGCGGGCATGACATCGCGACCTCTCGCCCTCGCGGGCGCGGCCGTCGTCGCGCTGACGCTCGCCACGCTGCCCCTGCTGGCCAACGCGTACATCGTTTCCTTCGTCTTCGCGCTGCTCGTCGCCTTCGTGATCGCGCAGAGCTGGGACTGGGTGAACGGGTTGATGGGCTATCTCAACCTCGGTCACTACGCCTTCTACGGCATCGGCGGCTACACGTTCTGCATGCTGCTCGTCGCGGGCGCGCCGCTGCCGATCTGTTTCGCGGGCACCGTCGTTTCGGTCGCCATCGCCGCCGCGCTGCTGTCGGCGCCGATTTTTAGGCTGAAGGGCGATTATTTCGCCTTCGCGACGTTGACCATCGTGCCGCTGTGCGAATTGCTCGCCAGCAACCTTTCCGGCCTGACGGGCGGCAGCGAGGGCATCACCCTGCCGCCGAACTACGTGCTGAATCCCGCCTATTATCTGATGCTTATCCTGACCCTCGCAACCTTCGTCACGACCCTCGCGCTTATGAGGTCGCGGTTTGGCTACGCCATGCGCGCGGTGCGCAACGACGAGCAGGTCGCGCAGGTGTCGGGCGTGAGACTGTTCCCGATCAAGATCGCGACGCTGATGCTGAGCGGCGTGTTCGCGGGCCTCGCCGGCGCCATTCAGGCGTGGCAGTTCAGCTTCATCGACCCCTACACCATGTTCAACATGGGCGTGGCGCTGATTCCCATCGCCGCCGCCCTGCTTGGCGGCTCGGGTCTTCTGCTGGGGCCGCTGGTCGGCGTCGCGTTGCTGACATCGTTGCAACAGGTGTTGCTGATCAAGCTCAACATGCTGCAAGGGACGATCTACGGTCTCGTCATTGTTCTTATCGGACGGTTCATCCCCGGCGGCCTGTTGCGCTGGCGGACCATCGCCAACAGCGCGGCGCTCGGCTGGCTGTCGCGCGAAAGTCATTTCGAGGTTCCCGCCCTGCGCGGCGGCGCCCGCTCGGACGCCTTGCCGCTGCGCGCCGATCCGATCGACGCAAGTCGCAAGATCCTCGAATGCCGCGATGTCACGATGGCGTTCGGCGGCAATATCGCCGTGCGCAAGGCGTCGCTGGAAATCAGGCAGGGCGAGATCGTCGGGCTGGTCGGCCCCAACGGCTCGGGCAAGACAACCCTGTTCAACCTGATCTCGGGCGTGCTGCATCCGAAATCGGGGACCATTCTCGTCGACGGCAAGGATATTTCGCAATTCCGCCCGGATGAAATCGCCGGCCTCGGCATTGGCCGCACCTACCAGATACCGCGACCCTTCGGCGAGTTGACGGTGCGCGAATGCATCGCCGTCGGGCGCACGTTTGGCCGGGCGCGGGCGCCCTTGAAACAGTCCATGCTGGAGGCGGAAACCTTCGCGCGCTTCGTTGGCCTCGATGATTGTCTCGAAAAGCGCGCCGACCAATTGAGCCTGCAACAAAAGAAGGTGCTGGAAATCGCCCGCGCGCTCGCCGGCGAGCCGAAGCTGCTGCTGGTGGACGAGGTCGCCTCGGGCCTCTCGACGGTCGAGATCGCCAAATTCGTCGAACACATCAGGGAAATTAGAGATCGCTATGGCGTCACCGTCATCTGGGTCGAACATATCTTCTCGGCGCTCGCCAGCGTCGTGGATCGCCTCATCGTGCTCGACAGCGGATCGGTGATCGCCGACGCGCCGCTCGCCGAGGCCATGCACGACGAAAACGTGCTGGCGACCTATCTCGGCCACGCCAATCCGGAGGTTCCATGAGCCTTCTGCGCGTTGAACATCTGGCCGTCGCCCATGGCGGCCTGCAAGCGCTCTGGGACATCAACCTGACCGTGGAGCCCGGCGAGCGCATCGGCTTGCTGGGCGCCAATGGGGCGGGCAAGTCAACGACGCTCGGCGCCATCGTCGGTTATTATCCGACCATGGGCGGTCGCATCCTGTTCGAGGAAACCGACATCGGTCGCGAATCCGTCGCCGCCCGGCTTGAGCGCGGCGTCGTGCTGGTGCCGGAAGGCCGCCGCCTGTTCGCCGCCATGAGCGTGCGCGAGAATCTTGAAATGGGCGCCTTTCTGGCCGCCCCGCGCCGGCAGCGCGCGGCGACGCTGGATCAGGTGCTTTCGCTGTTCCCGATCCTGAAGGAGAAAGCGGCGCAGCCGGCGGGCACGCTCAGCGGCGGCCAGCAGCAGATGGTCGCCATCGGCCGCGCGCTCATGGCCAAGCCGCGCCTGCTCTTGCTCGACGAGCCCTTCATCGGCGTCGCGCCGCTGATCATCCGCGACGTGCTCGTGGCCCTGTCGGCCATCGCCGACACGGGCGTGACGGTGCTGCTCGTGGAGCAGAACACCCATCGCGCGCTGGAATTCGTGCGACGCGCCAGCGTCATCGAGAACGGGCGCACGGTGCTCGACGCCGACCGGGAAACGCTGCGCAACGACAAGGGTTTTGGCGCGAAATTCCTCGGGCTCGACTAGGCGGTGGCTCAGTCGCCGCCCATCAGCTTGCCGACGACGCGCGCGGTGTAATCGACCATGGGCACGACGCGCGCGTAATTGAGCCTCGTCGGGCCGATGACGCCGAGCACGCCGACGATGCGCTGCTGGCCATCGCGGAAAGGCGCGGCGATCATCGACGAGCCCGACAGGGAGAACAGCTTGTTTTCCGAGCCGATGAAAATGCGCACGCCATCGCCGCTTTCGGCGCGCGACAGCAGGTCGATCACGTCCTTCTTGGTTTCGAGATCGGCGAACAGGCTGCGCAGGCGCTCCATGTCCTCCAGCGCGTGAACATCCTCGAGCAGGTTGGCCTGTCCGCGCACGATCAGTTGCGGCTGTTCGCCAATGCCGGTCCAGGTGGCGAGGCCCGCGTCGACCAGCCGCGTGGTGAGTTCGCCCAGTTCCGCCTCGACCTGGGCGTGTTCCGCCTGAATCCGCGCCGTCGCCTCGGCGAGGGTCCGGCCGCGGATGCGGGCGTTGAGGTAATTGCCGGCCTCGACGAGCGCGGAGGGCGGCAGGCCAAGGGGGATTCGGATGACGCGGTTTTCCACCGAGCCATCTTCCGCGACCAGCACCGCCAGCGCGCGCTCGGGCTCCAGCCGCACGAATTCGATGTGCTTCAGCCGGGCGTTGTCCTTGGTCGTCAGCACCACGCCCGCGCCCCGCGACAGGCCCGAGAGCATGGTGGTGGCGCGGGTCAGCACATCTTCCAGCGGCCGGTCGCGGGCCGTGGCCTTCACCTGCGCGTCGATGCGCTCGCGCTCCTCGCGCGGCAGGTCGCCGATCTCCAGCAGGGCGTCGACGAAAAAGCGCAAGCCAAGCTCGGTCGGCAGGCGACCGGCGCTCGCGTGCGGCGAGAAGACGAGGCCGAGATCCTCGAGATCCTGCATGACGTTGCGGACCGAGGCGGGCGACAGGGTCATGGGCAGGGCGCGCGAAAGATTGCGCGATCCCATGGGGCCGCCCGTGGCGAGATAGCCGTCGACGATGCGCCGGAAAATCTCCCGCGACCTGTCGTTGAGGGAGATAAGCGCGCTCCGTTCGGCGCCGGGCGCGTCGCGCGATGGTTCCTTGCCTGAAGCCGTCATGATTCAATCATACCACGGAAATTTTCGGTCACGCGCAAGCGCTTCGACGGCCTGTTGGCGGGGCTTGTGTTCCGCCGCGGCCGGGGTAATATCGAGGAAAATTCACACCGGGAGGAAATCGGATGTCGCGACGCGTCATTCTCGCCATCGCCGCCTTGCTGGCCGGCGCTGGTCTGGCCAGCGCCCAACAGGCGGGCGTGGCCCTGACGGATCAACAGAAAATCGGGCAAAGGCTTGCCACCCAGTACTGCGGCGTCTGTCATTTCCATATCCAGATCAACTCAACCGTCACCTATGGTCCTATGTTGTCGAAGGCGAATTTCGACAATGGCCGCGACGCCGAACTCAAGGGCGTGATCGCCAATGGCGGGCCCAACATGCCCGGCTTCAAATACCTGTTCGAACCCGCCGAAATCGACGCCATCGTCGACTTTCTCAAGACCGTCAATCCGCCCGGCCTGACCGCGTCCGCGAAATAGACGCCACCGGCACGACATCGGGGAGAAGACCATGAATTCGATCTCGCACGTCAGAAAATTCTCGACCGCGGCCAGCGCCCTCGCCCTCGCGGCGGCCCTTGCCTGGGGCGCGCCAGCCATTGCCGCCGACGCGATCCTGTCCGGCCAGGTCAAGGGGCCGGATGGCAAGCCGATGGGCGGCGTCACCGTTTCGGCCAAGGCCGACGGGTCCAACATCACGACAACCGTCTTTACCGACGAGAATGGCGAGTATTACCTGCCGCCCCTGCCGGCGGGCAACTATCGCGTCCGCGCGCAGGCGCTGACCTTCGACACGGCGACCACGACGGTTGCCGCCGACGGCAAGAAAAAACAGGATTTCGCGCTGGCGCCGTTGAAGGATTTCGCCCGGCAATTGCCCGGCAACGAGTTGCTGGCGGCCATGCCGCAGGACACGCCCGAGGACGCGGCGATGCACCGCATCCTGCGCAGCCAGTGCACGAGCTGTCATTCGGCGAGTTATGTCCTGCAACACAAGTTCGACGAGGAAGGCTGGAACAAGATTCTCAACCTCATGAAGAACGTCAATGTGTACGGCATGAAGGTCGATCGCCCCGCGCAGGCGGTCATCGATGTCAACCAGAAGCAGCTCGCCGCCTATCTCGCCCGGGCGCGCGGTCCCGGCGAAACCTCGATGAGGTTCGATCACATGCGGCCGTGGCCCTCGGGCGAGGCGGCGCGCGTGGTGTTCCGCGAATACGACGTGCCGATCAACCCGGAAGCCGGTCTGCCGGAAAGGACCGCCACCAATGATGGATCAGACTGGAAGCTCGGCACGCCCTCGGGTCTGGGCTCGGTCGTGCATGACGCCTGGCTCGATCTCGATGGCAACATCTGGCACACGTCGAACGTTCCGAACCATGTCGCGTCCGTCGCCAAAATAAATCCCGTCACCGGCGAGATTCACAACATCAAGATCGGCGGGCCCGGCGGTTTCGCCGCGCCGACGCACGGCATGACGCGCGATCCCAATGGCATTCTCTGGTTCAACATCACGACCCAGAAGGGCGGACTGGCGCGCCTCGACCCGAGGACCGAGAAGGTCGACGTTTTCCTGCCGCCGGAGGGCATGATGCCGACGGGCGGCGCGGTGACCGTCGATTACGATGGCAAGGGCATGATCTGGGTGTCGGCCCCCGAGGGCGCCCTGCGCTTCGACCCCAAAACGGAGAAGTTCACGGAATACAAATCGAAGACCTTCAAGACGCCCAACGGCAATGGCGTGACCTATGGCACGGCGTCCGACCGGGACGGCAATGGTTGGTGGGCCGAAATGGCGCTCGACATCATCGGCAAGGGCGATGGCGCGACCGGCGCGGTTTCCGAATTGAAGCTGACGCCGATCAAGGAGGAGCTCGACCGCGTGTCGCCGGCCACCATGGCCATCTACGACAAGGCGGTCGCGCCCGACTTCAATTCGCCTTTCCCCTGGCAACAGGGGCCGCGGCGCATGGGCACGGACAAGAACGCCGACGTGCTCTGGGTGGGCAATTCGTGGGGCGGCAATCTCGCCAAAATCAACACGAAAACCAATGACATCACCTATGTGCCACTGCCTTTCCCCAAGGCGACATTGCCCTATCACGTCGCCGTCGACGGCAAGCACAACGCCTGGACCAATCTCTGGATGACCGATCAGGTCGCCCGTCTCGATCCCGCGACGAACGCGTGGACGCTGTTCGACCTGCCCACGCGTGGCGGCGAGGTGCGCTACGTTTCGCTGCTGGAAACGGCCAAGGGCATGCAGGTGACGTTGCCCTATTTCCGCGCCAACAAGGTCGCGGTGATGTCGTTCCGCGCCGCCGAGGACCTGACCGCCGCGAAGGCCGCGGCGAACTGACCGCGACGCGACTGGAGCCGCCCCGACGCAACGGGGCGGCTGTTTTTATTGGCTTTTGAGAGCCTTACCTGGAGTAGGTTAGCTTTTTGGCAATTAAATCGCGGCATTCTGGACCCGATGATATTCATCATCCGGGATTGTTCCGCGTTCATGAATTTTCTTTCGATCGTTCAGGCGCGTGCGCGCCGCGCGCTTAGAAGACTTCGCCACGCGGGAGCGGTGATCGTCGGCGATTACGCGCGCCTCGTCGAGGACGCCGTCGTGACGGAAGCCATCGCCGGCCAGATACGCGCCGCGCAACTGGCGACCATCAAGCAGTATTTCACCGCCATCGTCGCGGCCAACGTGTTCAATGTTTGCGTGCTGGTCGCCGCGCTCTGGGACTCGTCTCTGCGGACCGACGCGCTGGTCTGGGCGGCCACGGCCATTCTGTGCGTCGCGCTCAGCGCCCGCCCCTATCCCGCCGCCGTACGCGCCGCGGGGCCGGCGATGGCCTCCGTGCGATCGATGCGACGCGCGATTCGCAATGGCGTGTTGCTGGGCGCGGTTTGGGGCGCGGTCCCGGCGCTGATGTTCGCGGACGCGCCCGAAAGCGGTCGCGACGTCATCATCTGCCTGTGCGCGGGCATGATGGGCGGCAGCGTTCTCGTGCTAGGCAGCGCGCCGGCCGCGGCGATCGGCATGATCGTTCCGCTGGTTGTCGGTTCGATTATCGGCCTCGCTCACGTTCCTGGCCGCGAGTGCGCGCTGCTGATCCTGCTCGTTCTGGCCTACGCCTTCGTTTTGATCGACGGCTCGACGCGACAGGCGATCGATCTTGTTTCCCGACTGCTTTCGCGCTTCGACCTCGAACGTCTCAGTTGCCGGGACAGTCTCACCGGCCTGCCCAATGTCGCGGGATTGCGCGAGGCCATCAAGCTGGCGATCACGCGGGGCGCCCGGTCAAGCGAGAGTTTCACGCTTTTCCAACTCGACATTCATCGCTTGCGCGATGTCAATCATCGCCTGGGCTACGCGGTCGGCGACGAACTGTTGCGCCAGGTCGCCACCCGGCTGCGCGCGTCCAGTCGCGACGTCGATCTGGTGGTGCGCCTCGACAGCGATCAGTTCGCGGTGCTCGCGCTGGGTCTTAGCGGCGAGGCCACGGTGCGCGCCTACGCCAATCGGTTGCTCGCCTGCTTCCAGCAGTCCTTTGTCATGGGCGGCATCGAACATTCGGTCGAGGCCAACCTTGGCGCGGCCGTCGCGCGCGATCCGACGTCCCGTTCCGACGACATATTGCGCAACGCGGCGCTCGCCCTGTCGATCGCGGAAAGCCTTGGGCCGGGGCAAGCGCATTTCTATACGGTCGCCGACGAAATCAGTCGGCAGACGCGCGACGCGCTCGAGCGGGATTTGCGCGACGCGTTGACGACGGAAAAGTTGACGCTGAACTATCAGCCGTTTCTCGATATCGCGACCGGCGGCGTCGTCGGCTTCGAGGCGCTTTTGCGCTGGAAACATCCCGTGCGCGGTTTCGTGCCGCCGCCGGAGATCGTTGCGCTCGCCGAGGAACGGGGCCTGATCGACGCGCTGGGCGCCTATGTCCTTGGCGCGGCCTGCGCCGCCGCCGCGACGTGGCCCGGACATCTCAGGGTCGCCGTCAATATCTCGCCCCTGCAACTGCGCTCGCGCTCGCTGGTGGCGATGGTTGAAAGCGCCCTGCGCAAATCCGGACTGTCGGCCGCGCGGCTCGAGATCGAAGTTACCGAAAGCGCGCTGATCGAGGATCAGGCGCTGGCGCGGCATCTGTTGTCATCGTTGCGCGATGTTGGCGTCAGCCTCGCGCTTGATGATTTCGGCGTTGGCTTCTCGTCGTTGAACTATCTTCGTCACCTGCCCTTCGATCGTCTCAAGATCGACCGGTCCTTCGTCGCCGAGACGGTGCAGAATCCGGACGCCGGCGCGATCGTGCGGGCCATTCTGGGTCTCGCGCGCGATCTGCGGTTGCGGGTCACGGCCGAGGGCATCGAGACCGAGGATCAACTCATGTTCCTGCGCGAAAATCATTGCGGCGAGGCGCAGGGTTATCTGATCGGCAAGCCCATGAGCGGCGACGCGGTGGCCGCTTATCTCGAACGTCAGACGCAGGGTCTCGCCGCCTGACGCCCCGCGCGGCTTGCGACGCGGCGTAAAAACAGGGATGACAACGGCAACTCTCGGGAGGCCGCCTTGTCCCTTTCCCTCAGCATCGCCTTCGCGTCGAATCCCCGCACCTGGCCGATCCTTGATGGTCGCGCGCGGGTCGATGGCGCCGAACTCACGCCCAACGTCGTACACGCGTCGGAACTGTTCTGGCGGCAATTGAAATACGCCGACTTCGACGTGGCGGAGATGTCGTTTTCATCCTTTATTATCGCCCTGTCCAAGGGAGACCGGCGTTTCGTCGGCCTGCCGATCTTCACGACGCGTCGCTTTTTCCATTCCCACATCCTTGTGCGGCGAGACAGCGGCATCGAAACGCCCGCCGATCTCAGGGACAAGCGCGTCGGCGTCACCGAATACCAGCAGACCGGCGCGCTCTGGACGCGCGGCGCGTTGCAGCATGAGTTCGGCGTGACATCCTCCGACTGCGAATGGTTCATGGAGCGCACGCCCGATCTCAGCCATGGCGGCGCGACGGGCTTCACACCGCCCGCCGGCGTCACGGTCAACCAGATTCCGGTCGAGAAAAGCGTGGCCTCGATGATGCTGTCCGGCGAACTCGACGCCTGCGTGCACTACCGCGGCCACGCCTCGCTGGTGAATCGCAGCAACGTCGATCTACGCAACCATCCCGCCATCCGCACGCTGTTTTCCGATCCCCGCGCGGAAGGCGTGCGCTATTTCGAAAAGACCGGCGTTTTTCCGATCAACCACGGCATGGTCATCCGGCGCGAAATCGCCGAGCGAAATCCCTGGATCGTCATCAATCTGATCAAGGCCTTCAACGAGGCCAACGCCATCGCCGATCGCGAGCGGCTGGAGCATTGCGAGTATCACATCGACGCGGGCCTGCTGCCGGCCGAGGCGCGACAGGCGCTGTCGCGCACGCTGGTCAGGCACGGCGTCGTCGCCAATCGCAAGACGCTCGAGACCGCGGCGTTGCATTCCTTCGAGCAGGGGCTGACGCCTCGGCTCATGACGCTGGACGAGGTTTTCGCGCCAAGCGCGATGGAAATGTGATCAATCGAACATCAATTGTTCCGGGGCGCGAATCATGTTATGACTGACCCGTCAGTCATATGAGGCCTCATGACCGCCGCCGCCCGACCCCGCCCCGCCGCCGAACAGCAACCGCGTCGACGCGCGCTTGTGGCGGAGGATCGGCGTCGCCAGATTCTCGACGCGGCGCTCGACGTCTTCGCGGAGCGCGGTTACGCCGCCGCCCGGCTGGAGGATGTCGCCGCGCGGGCGGGCGTCGCGAAGGGTACGATCTATCTATACTTCGCCGACAAGCGATCGCTTTTCATGGATCTGGTGCGGGGCGCCGCCGCGCCGATGATCGAGCGCATCGGCGAACTCGCGGCCACCGACGCGCCCATCGACCAGTTGTTGCGGGGGCTCGTCGACAAGTTTCAGGCCGAGGTGCTGGGCACGCGCCGCAAGGAGGTCTTTCGCCTCGTCATCGCCGAGGCCGGACGCTTTCCCGAAATCGCGGAATTCTATCATCGGGACATCGTCTCGCGCATTCTTCCGCTGCTGCGCGACGTGCTGGGGCGCGCCGCCCGACGTGGTGAAATACCCGTCGGCGTGGAGCAAGCCTTGCCCCATCTATTCATCGCGCCTTTTTTCATGAGCATCACATGGGATGGACTGTTTGGCTCCATCGAGCCCCTCGACACGCGCGCGCTGCTGAACGCGCATATAGACCTGCTGACCGGGGCGGGAGCGAAAAAGCCATGAGCGCGCGTGTATTGATGGCGCTTGGCCTGCTTGCGCTCGCTGGATGCCAGCCGGCCGCGGACGCGCAATGGCAGGGGTGGATCGAGGCCGACATGGTCTTTGTCGGGCCCGAGGATTCCGGTCGCATCGTCGCCATGCGGGTCGCCGAGGGCCAGCAGGTGAAGGCGCGCGATCCCCTGTTCGCCATCGACGCGACCTTGCAGGCCGCCGATGTCGCCGCCGCCGAGGGCGCGCTGGCGCAGGCGCGCGCGCGACTGGCGCGCGTCGAGGCCGCGCAGCAGCGACCCGAGGAAGTGGCCGTCATCGAGGCGAGCCAGCGGCAGGCCCACGCGGCGCTCGATTTCTCGACCGCCGAACTCGAACGCGTTCGCGCGCTCGTCGGCAAGGGCAACGCCACGCGCCAGCAGCTCGATCAGGCGCAATCGAACTACGATCGCGATCGCGCCGCAGTCGAGAACGCGGCGCGTCAGATCGACGTTGCCCGCCTCAGCGGCCGGAGCGAGGACATAGACGTGTCGCGCGGCGCGGTGCAGCAAGCGGAGGCGCAACTGGCCAACGCGCGGGCGCGGCTCGCCCGGGCCAGCGTCGTCGCGCCCGCCGACGCGCGCGTGGAGGAAATCTACTTCCGGCCCGGCGAAATCGCGCCGCCGGGCAAACCCGTGTTGTCCCTTTTGCCGCCAGGCAATCTGAAGGCGCGGTTCTTCGTGCCGGAGTCCGGCTTGCCGGGCCTAAAGATCGACGCGCCCGTGACGATTTCCTGCGATGGTTGCCCGGCGAACCTGACGGCGCGCGTGAGTTTCATCGCGCGGCAATCCGAATTCACGCCGCCGGTGATCTACAGCCTCGAGGAACGTCGCAAGCTCGTCTTCAAGATCGAGGCGAGGCTGGATCATCCCGAACAGTTCCACGTCGGGCAACCCGTCACCGTTCGACCGGCGGCGCCATGACCGCGTCCGTCGCGCCTGGTTCCGACATCGCCATCGACGTGCGCGGGCTGACGAAATCCTTCGGCGGGCGCGCGGTGGTGAAGAACCTGTCGATGCGCGTCCGGCGCGGCCAGATTTATGGTTTTCTGGGGCCGAACGGCTCGGGCAAGACGACGACCATCCGCATGCTTTGCGGTCTGCTGACGCCCGACAGCGGCGAGGGAACCTGCCTTGGCTACAACATTCTGACCGAGAGCAGAAAGATCAAGCGCCATGTCGGCTACATGACGCAGCGATTCTCGCTCTATCAGGATCTGTCGATCCGCGAGAATCTCGAATTCGTCGCGCGCGTCTTCGGCTTGCGCGATCCCGCCGGCGCCGCGCGCGCCTCGATCGACCGGCTGGGGCTGGCGGGCCGCGAGACGCAACTGGCCGCGGAACTATCCGGCGGCTGGAAGCAAAGGCTGGCGCTCGGCGCCTGCATTTTGCCGTCGCCCGATCTGCTGTTGCTCGACGAACCGACGGCGGGCGTCGATCCCAAGGCGCGGCGCGAATTCTGGAACGAGATTCACGCGCTCGCCGCGGATGGGCTGACGGTGCTTGTCTCGACCCACTACATGGACGAGGCGGAGCGTTGTCACGAGATCGCCTATATCGCCTATGGCGAATTGCTGGCGCGCGGCACGGTCGATGAAGTGGTCGCCGGCGCGGGCCTGACCACGTGGCGCGTCACGGGCGACGAATTGCAGGCCCTGTCCATCAAGTTGGCGGCGACGCCGGGCGTCGACATGGTCGCGCCCTTCGGCGCCAGCCTGCACGTGGGCGGTCGCGACGCGGCCGCGCTCGAGCGCGCCATCGCGCCCCACCGATCCGACGCTTCGCTGCGCTGGACGCGCGACGAGCCAAGTCTCGAGGACGTGTTCATCGATCTGATGACGCGCGCGAAGGATAATTTCCAGTGAGCGGCGACGGCGATTTCCCCGGCCTGTTCTCGCGCTTCTGGGCGATGCTCGTGAAGGAATTCCTGCAACTGCGCCGCGACCGGGTGACGCTCGCCACGATGATCACCGTGCCGCTGATGCAGTTGCTGCTGTTCGGCTACGCGATCAACACCACGCCGCGTCATCTGCCGACCGCGGTCATGTTGCAGGAATCAAGCGACGTCGGTCGTTCCATTCTCGCGGCGTTGCGCAACAGCGATTTCTTCGACATCCGCAAGGTGGTTTCCAGCGAGGTGGAATTCGACCATCTGCTGCAATCGGGCGAGGTGCTGTTCGTCGTCGAGATACCCGCCAATTTCGAGCGTTCGTTGCGGCGGGGCGACACGCCGGCCTTGCTGGTGGCGGCCGACGCGACCGATCCGGTGGCGTCGGGCTCCGCCTTGAGCGCGTTGGGCAGCCTGGTCAAGACGGCGCTGACGCGCGACCGCTTCACCCCCGTTCAGGACGACGCGCCGCCCGCCTTCGAGATACGCTCGCACGCGCGCTACAATCCCGCCGGCTCCTCGCAGCTCAACATCGTGCCGGGATTGCTGGGCACGATCCTCACCATGACCATGCTGATCTACACGGCGCTGTCGGTGACGCGCGAGGTCGAGCGCGGCACGATGGAAAGCCTGCTGGCCATGCCGATCGGCCCGACCGAAATCATGATGGGCAAGATCGCGCCCTATCTGCTGGTCGGGCTCATTCAGGCGACGCTGATTGTCGGCGCCGGTTATATCGCCTTCGGCGTGCCGGTGATCGGCAGCCTGACGCTGCTTTCGCTGCTGTCGCTTCTGTTCATCGCCGCCAACCTGTCGATCGGATACACGTTCTCGACGGTCGCGCAGAACCAGTTGCAAGCCATGCAGATGGCGATCATGTTTTTCCTGCCGAACATTCTGCTGTCCGGCTTCGCCTTTCCCTTCGCGGGCATGCCGGCCTGGGCGCAATGGATCGGCGAATGCCTGCCCGTGACCCATTACATCCGCATCGTGCGCGGCATCATGCTCAAGGGCTCGGGCATGGAGGATCTGCGCGTCGACGCGCTCTGGCTGACGGGCCTCATGCTGCTGGCGATGCTGGTGGCGATCCGACGTTTCCGTCAGACGCTCGACTGATCGGCCGATGCGCCGAACAATTCGAGCGCCGCGTCGACCATGCCCTGATAGCCCGTGCAGCGGCAGAGATTGCCGGACAGCGCCGCGCGAATCTCGGCCTCGGTCAGTGCGCGTCCGGCGCGCTCGCGATCAAGCTCGACGAGCGTCATCACCACGCCCGGCGTGCAATAGCCGCATTGCAGGCCATGATGGCGCGACAGCGCCGCCTGAATCGGATGCGCGGCGCCGTCGGCGGCCGCGACGCTCTCGATGGTTTCAACGTGTCGCCCATCGGCCTGCACGGCAAGCATGAGGCAGGCGCGCGTCGAGGCGCCGTCGACCAGCACGGTGCAGGCGCCGCAGACGCCATGCTCGCAGCCGACGTGCGTGCCGGTGAGCAGCAGTTCGTGGCGCAGGAAATCGGCCAGATGAACGCGCGTTTCCACCGTCGCTTCCACGGGGCGGCCGTTGACGGTGAAGGCGACATGCCGGGTGTCAGCCATGCCCGCGTCCTTTCGCGCGTTCGACCGCCCGCGTCAGCGCGCGACGGGTCAGGGTTTCGCAGAGGTCGCGTCGATAGTCGGGCGGATAGAGATCGTCGCCCTCGCAGTCGAGCCCCGCGATAACCGCAGCCGCGCGCGCGATGATCGCCGCATCTGGCATTTGGCCGGTCAACAGGCCCTCGACCTCCGCTAGCTTGAGCGGCGTCGGGCGCACGCCGCCGACCGTGATCGAGATGTTTTCGACTTGGCCGTCATCGTCGAGCGACAGCCGGACCGCGACCGACACGATGGCGAAATCGGCGGGTCGCCGGTTGAACTCGATGAAGGCCCAACCCTCGCGCGGTCCGGCGATGGGCAGGTCGACGCGCGTCAGGATTTCATCCGCTTCCAGCGCGGTCGTCAGATAGCCCATGGGAAAATCGGCGAAGGCGAGCACGCGTGTTCCGCGCGCGCTGACGACGATGAGTTCGGCGCCGAGCGCCATCGCCGCGACGGGCAATTCCGCGCCGGGGTCCAAGTGACAGAGACTACCGCCCAGCGTGCCGCGGTTGCGCGTCTGCTGATGGCCGACATGATCGATGGCCTCGGCCAGCAGCGGGCAGGCCTCGCGAACGAGCGCGGATTTTTCGAGCATCCGCTGGGTCGTCATCGCGCCAACGCGCAGGCGGTCGCCGACGACCTCGATTCCCGCAAGGCCGGCGACGCGTCCAAGATCGATCAGGTGATCGGGCGTCGCGACGCGAAAGTTCATCATCGGCATCAGCGATTGCCCGCCGGCCAGCGGTCGCGCGTTGTCTAGCCGCGCCATCAGGTCGAGCACCGCGGCGAGGGTGTCAGGCGCGTGATAGACAAATGGCGCGGCCTTCATGCGGCGCTCCTTTCGCGCACAAGCGCGCGCAGGCGCGCGGGCGTCAGCGGCAGATCGCGAATGCGCACGCCAAAGGGCGACAGGGCGTCCTCGATCGCCGAAACGATGGTCGCGGGCGCGCCGATCGTGCCGCTTTCCGCCGCGCCCTTGACGCCCAGCGGGTTGAGCGGCGTCGGCGAGATCATGTGATGAATGTCGAGGCGCGGCAACACGTCCGCCGTCGGCAGCAGATAGTCGGCGAAGGTCGCGGTCAGCAGCTGCGCCTGGTCGTCGTAGCGCATCCATTCGAAGAGGGTCATGCCGATGCCGTGCGCCACGCCGCCGAGTATCTGGCCCTCGACCATCATGGGGTTGATCATCGTGCCGCAGTCGTGGACGACGACATAACGATTTATCTTCACGCCGCCGGTTTCCGGATCGACCTCGACTTCGGCGAGATGGCAACCGTTGGTGTAGGTGAGCCCGGTCGTCAGAAAGTCCGTCGCGGCGGCGAGGCCGGGCGTCATGCCCGCCGGCAAGGCGAAGCCCGCGGCGCCGGCCAGCGAGCGGGCGATTTCCGTCAGCGTCTTTTGATGGCCGGGCACGCCCTTCACGCGCACGGCGCCGTCGTGCAGTTCGAGATCGTCGGGCGAGGCTTCCAGCAGGGTCGAAGCCGCGGCCTTCGCCTTCTCGGCGACGAGGGTCGCGGCCTGAAACACGGCGTTGCCCGCGGTCACGGCCTGCCGGCTGGCGAAGGCGCCGAGGCCCATGGGGCTGGCGTTGGTGTCGCCGGCGATTACCTGAATGGCTTGCGGCTCAAGCCCCAGAACGCCGGCGACGATCTGCGCCAGCATGGTTTGCACGCCCTGTCCCTGCGCCGTCGCGCCCGTCGTGACCACCACCTTGCCGGAGGGTCCGACGCGGATCGACGCGCTTTCAAACGGGCCGCGGCCCGTGCCCTCGACATAATTCGTCAGGCCGAGCCCGATATAGCGGCCTTCCCTCAGCGCGGCGGCTTGTCGCGCGGGAAAATCGGACCAGCCCGCCGCCGCCAGCGCGCGCCGTTGGCATTCGGGATAATCGCCGCTGTCATAGGTCATCAGGCTGCCGTCGCGCTGCTTGACCGGAACGGCGTAGGGCATCTGGCTGGCGGCGATGAAATTGCGCCGGCGGATTTCGTCGCGCGGCAGGCCGATGCGCGCGGCCATGGCGTCGAGCAGGCGCTCCATGACGTAGGTGCCCTGCGGGCGGCCGGCGCCGCGCGTCGGGGCCGCCGGCGTCTTGTTGGTCAGGCACAGTTCGATGGCGATTTTGAACGCCGGCAGCACATAGGGCCCGATGAGATTGGTGCAGGCGTTGAACGGCAGCGCCACGCCATAGGGTGTCGCCGCGCCGTGGTCGTAACGCAGCCGACCGCGAATGCCGCGCAGCCGCCCGTCGGCGTCGAAAGCCGCTTCCATGTCCCAGTCGGTCTCGCGCTCGCCGATCGTCGCGGTGAAACTCTCGAACCGATCCTCGACCCATTTGACGGGTTGACCCAGTAAAAGCGCCGCGGCGGGTATGGCGAGTTCCTCGGGATGAAAAACCGCTTTCGGCCCGAAGCCGCCGCCGACATCCGGCGCGATGACGCGCACCTGTTCCTCGTCGAGGCCGAGCGTCGTCACAAGCACGCCGCGCGTGCGGTGGGGCATCTGCGTCGAATCCCAGACCGTGAGCCGACCTTCCAGCGGATCGTGGCGGGCGATGACGCCGCGCGGCTCGATGGAATGGCCGCCGCCCTTGTCGAGGCGGAAGCGCTCCTTCACGACATGCGCGGCGCCCGCGAAGGCCGCGTCGATGTCGCCGTAGTCGATGCCGTTGCTGGCGACGAAATTATCCGGACAATCGAGCCGCGCGCGCGGCGCGCCGGGCTCCAGCCCCTTCACGGGATCGGCGACGGCGGGCAGGGGTTCGATTTCGAGGTCGATCAGCGCGACGGCGTCCTCCGCCACCCGACGACTGTCGGCGACGACGAGCGCGATAGGCTCGCCCGCGTAACAGACCTCCTCGCGCGCCAGCACGAAGGGATCGACATGGAAGCGGATGCCCGCCGCCGGCAGGGCGAGGGGAATGCGATCCATCGTCAGGCGCGCGCGCAGATCGTCGTAGGCGAAGACGGCGCGCACGCCGGGATGGGCGCGCGCCGCGGCGAGATCGAGCTTGCGGATCAGGCCATGGGCGAGGGGACTGCGCAGGAACACGGCTTCCAGCGCGCCGGGCACGTGAATGTCATCGAGAAAACATCCCTTGCCGCGCACGAGCGCCGCGTCTTCCACGCGTGGCGTTCGCGCGCCAATTCCAATCCGTGCCGGTTCCGCCATTGCACATCCCGCGCGCCGGGCGACGTCCCGCCCGGATCGTCAGGGCATAAGGTCACGCGAAATGAGGGTCAAGCAAGCGACGCGCGACGCCGCGCCCGCTAGACATGCCTGACCATGGCGGGGGTGAGATGCTTCAGCGTCGGCGCGCCGGCCTGCTGCATGGCCGCCAGCAGTTCGATGCGCAACAGTTCGAGCACGCGCGTCACGCCCGCCTCGCCAAACGCGCCGAGGCCCCAGAGATAGGGCCGCCCGACGGCGACGCCGGTCGCGCCCATGGCGATCGCCTTGACGATGTCGGTGCCGCGGCGAAAGCCGCTGTCGATCAGCACGGGCATGCGCCCGCCGACCGCGGCGATGATTTCCGGCAGGCTCTCGATGGTCGAGGCGCCCGCCTCGTCGGCGCGGCCGCCATGGTTGGAAACTATGATCGCGTCATAGCCGAGATCGGCGGCGATTTTAGCATCCTCCGCCGCGAGGATGCCCTTGATGACGCATTTCATCTTCGTCGCGTCGCGGATGCGCTTGAGATAATCCCACGTCATCGCGGAAGCCTGAATGTTTCTGAGGCCCGAGAGGTCGACGCCGTCGTACATGGGTTGCTTGGGCCGCGCCATTTCGCCGCCGCCCGAGGATGATTCATGGCAGCCCGCGCAATCGCGGGTGTCCTTGCGCTGCAGGCGGAACAGGGTTTCCTGATTGCGGCCGCCGCTGCGGTCGACGGTGACGGCGACGGCGGTGCAGCCCGCCTTTTCCGCGCGCTCGACGTGATGCCTGGCGACCTCGAACTTGTTGGTCGCGTAAAGCTGGAACCAGATCGGCTTTTCGCGCGCCTTGACGATATCCTCCACCGGCGCCGACATCTGCGTCGAGACGATCATGGCGTGATTGCCGGATTTCGCGCCGCGCGCCGTCGCGATCTCGCCATCGGGGTGATAACCGCGATGACCGCCCGTCGGCGCCAGCATGATCGGCGTGTCGTAGGTCTCGCCGAAAATCCGCATGGTCATGTCGACCTTGCTGACGTCGACAAGACGACGCGGGCGCAACTGATATTTCAGAAAGCCCTCGCGATTGGCGCGCAGCGTCACCTCGTCGTCGATGCCCGAGGCCATGTAGCCGAAATGGGCCGGCGGCACGTTCTTTTGCATGACTGGCTCGAAATCGAAGACGTTGATCGCCTCCTTCGGCGTCGCGATGAGATGGTCGAGATCGCGCGGCGCCCAGACCATGGGATCGGGCAGGCGATTCGGCGCCTCAAGCGCCCGCGCGATGCTCCCGCCGCCCGCGTAGGCGACGCTGGCGCTGCCGGCGAGATAACGCAGGAAGCGACGGCGATTGGCGCGCGTGTCAAAGGTCGAATGATGCCCGGTCATGTTGCGTCCTCCCGATGCGCCGGATTGCATGATCCAGCTTTGTCGCCAGCATAGGCCGATTGGCGGTTGGCGCGAAAGGGCCCGCGGGCGAGGTCTTGGAAGGTTTGGCGGCCGCCTGTATCGGTTGTCTTTCTTCAGGGTTTCCAACCGGGGCGAATCATTCATGCGGCGATTTGGCCGATTTTGCGCGGGCGCCCTCGTCGTGCTCGCCGTGCTGGGTCTCGCCGTCTGGGGCGCGCTGGCGCTGTGGTATCGCGCGCCCTTCGCGCCGCCCGGCAGGGCGACGCTCGCGGCGATGTGGTGCGTTGTCGCCCTGATCGCGCTTGTGTTGTTTTTCCGGCGTCGGCGGCGGGTCGCGCTGGCGACGCTCGGGCTCGCCATGGCGATCCTGCTGGGTTGGTGGTCGACCCTGCTGCCCTCGAACCATCGCGACTGGGCGGTGGAGCTGTCGCGCGCGGCGCGCGGAACGCTCAGCGGCGACCTGCTGACGATCACGAATGTGCGCGATTTCGACTGGCGAAGCGAGGAGGACTTCACGCCGCGGTGGGAGACGCGCGTTTACGACCTGCGCCAACTCGCGAGCGTCGATCTCGTGGCCGATTACTGGGCGGGCGAGGCGATTGCGCACACGATCGTCAGCTTCGGTTTTTCGGACGGGCGTCATCTCGCCTGGTCAATCGAGTTGCGACGCGACAAGACGCAGCATTTCTCCGCCATCGAGGGCTTTTTCAAGCAGGCCGAACTGATCGCGCTGGCGGGCGACGAGCGCGATCTCATCCGCCTGCGCACCAACGCGCGGCGCGAGGATCTGCGGCTCTACCGCCTGCGCATCGACGTGGCCGCCGCGCGGGCGGCGCTCATCGCCTATGTCGACGAAGCCAACGATCTCGCCGACCATCCGCGCTGGTACAACACGGCGACGACCAATTGCACGACGGTGGTGTTCAAGATCGCGCGCATGGTCGATCCGGGCGTTCCGCTCGACTGGCGCGTGCTGTTCTCCGGCTATTTTCCCGATTACGCCTACGACCATGGCGTGCTCGACACGAGCCTGCCGTTTCCCGCGTTGCGCGAGGCGTCGAAAATCTCGCCGCGCGCGATTGCCGCCGACGCCACGACATCGGAGGCGTTCTCGCGCGCGATCCGGGCGGGCCTGCCGGGCGCGACGGACGATCAGCCCTCGCGGGGCCGATAGGCCTTCGTGTCGCGCCAGCGCCTCATCAGGGTTTCAAGCTCGGGATCGACGCTTTCGGGCAGGACAATCTTGAGGCTCACCAACAGGTCGCCGCCGGGGGTTCCGCCCGTGGCGGGCAGGCCCTTGCCGCGCAGGCGCAGGGTGCGGCCGGAACTGCTGTTGGGCGGCACGGTCAATTCGACCGCACCGGTCAGGGTGCGCGCCTCGACCTTACCGCCGAGCACTGCCTCGTAAAGCGTGATCGGCAGGTCGAGCCGGAGGTCGCGGCCCTCGACCTTGAAGTGCGGATGACGGGCGATCTTCACCGTGATCAGCGCGTCGCCGGCCTCGCCGCCGTAGGGGCTGGGGTTGCCCTGACCCTTGAGGCGGATTTGCTTGCCGTCCTCGATGCCGGCGGGAATCTTGACGTCGAGCGTGCGGCCATTGGGCAGGATGACCCGCGCGTCGCCACCGAGCGCCGCCTTTTCCAGCGGTACGGTCACCGTGCCGCCGAGGTCCTCGCCCCTGGGCGCGGCGCGCTGGCCGCCGCCGCGACCGCGACCGGAGAACAGACCCTCGAAAATGTCGCTGGGGTCGAAGCCCGCGCCACCGCGTGGCCCGCCGCCGCCGAAGTTGAACTCGAAATCGCCGCCGCCCGGACCTGCCTGACGGCGGAAGCCGCCGGGCCCGGCGCCCGCGCCGAAGCTTTCATAGCCGCGCGGCTTGCCCTCGGCGTCGATCTCGCCGCGGTCGAACTGGGCCTTCTTCTTCTCGTCGCCGAGAATTTCATAGGCGGAATTGGCCTCGGAGAACTTCTCCTGGGCCTTGGGGTCGGTCTTGTTCTGGTCGGGGTGAAATTTCTTCGCCAGCTTCCGATAGGCCTTTTTGATCTCGTCGGCGCTGGCGGACTTCGACACCCCAAGAATCACATAAGGATCGCGCATCTGGAGCCCACTCCGGCGTCCGCCCATGATTGGCGCGGACGCTATGTCTCGCCCGATATATGGTTCGCGGGCGGCGCGTGCGCAAGGCTGTCGCGGTCCGGGGGCGCCGTTTGCGTCGATTCCACCTCCCGCCGTAAACTGGCGGCGAAACGGGAGGACCGAGATGAACGCACCCACCGCGCCCGGCGCGACCGAGACCGCCTTGCGCCGCAACGCGCCGTGGCCGTCGCCCAAGCCGGTTCCCGCGCTGGCCGGCCGCTACCTGAACATCGAGGATCTCAGGCTCGGCGCGAAGCGCCGGATGCCGCGCGGCGTGTTCGAGTTCATCGACCGCGGATCGGAGGACGAGGCGACCCTGCGCGACAACCGGGCGGGCTTCCAGCGCATCAAGCTGCGCAACAAGGTGCTGGTCGACGTTTCCACCCGCAGCCAGGAGATCGAGCTCTTCGGCAAGCCCATGTCGATGCCGCTGGCCATCGCGCCGACGGGCGCGGCGGGCCTCGCCTGGTATGAGGGCGAGCTTGAGCTTGCGCGCGCCGCCGCCCGCTCGGGCGTGCCCTTCACGCTGGCGACGCCGTCCCTGACCGCCATCGAGCGCATCGCCACGGTGGAGGAGGGGCGCAAGTGGTTCCAGCTCTACATGTGGCGCGACCGTGAACTGTCGCATGCGCTGGTGCGGCGCGCCCGCGACGCCGGCTTCGAGACGCTGATCCTCACCGGCGACACGCCGGTGCCGCCGATCCGCGAATACAACCGACGCAACGGGTTCAATTCGCCCTTCACGTTCAACCCGACCATCGTCGCCGATGTTGCGACCTCGCCGGGCTGGATGTGGCGCGTGTTGCGGCCCTACCTGCTCAACGGCGGAATGCCCAAGCAGGCCCATTATCCCAACGACGCCAAGGGCGCGCAGGTGCGCATGGTCGGCGGCGCCGAAACCCTGCGCGGCGACAATCTGAGCTGGGACGACATCGCCCGCCTGCGCGACATCTGGAAGGGCCCGATCCTCGTCAAGGGCGTGCACCAGCCCGATGACGTCGAGCGCGGCATCCGCGAGGGCGTCGACGGCGTCGTGATCTCGAACCACGGCGGGCGTAATCTCGATACGGCGGTGACCTCGCTCGACGTCCTGCCGGAGATCGTCGCCGCGGCCGGCGACAAGCTGGTCGTCATCGCCGACAGCGGCGTGCGGCGCGGCGGCGACATTTTGAAGCTGCTGGCGCTCGGCGCGAAGGCGGTGCTCTCCGGCCGCCCGACGCTTTACGGAACGGCCGTCGCCGGCGAGGATGGCGCGGCGCACGCGCTCGCCCTGCTCAAGCGCGAGCTGGATACGGCCATGGCCTACACCGGCTGTCGCGAGGTCGCAGACATTTCGCCGCGCGTGTTGTGGCGGGAGGCGCGGTAGGGGGCTGCCGCGGGAACCGGCCGCCAGGCCAATGGCCGCCTCTATTGCGGTTCGAGGCCGATGCGCTTGACGATCGAGGCGATGACCTCGCCTTCGGCCCTGATCTTTTTCGTCACGGCATCGGGGGCGCCGCCGATGAAGCGTGTGAACTGCCCCTTGAACCGGCTGGTCACGTCGGGATCGTTGAAAACGAAGTTCAATTCCTTGTTCAGGATAGCGATGATCTCCGGCGAGGTGCCGGCGGGCACGAACATGGCCTGCCATCCTGTCGGCGCGTTGGTGAACCGCGGGACGGTCTCTCCCACGGTTGGAAGCTCCGGCGCGAGCGGCGTCCGCTCGTCATCGCAAATCGCGAGAATGCGGACCTGCCCGGCCTTCATCTGCTCATAGGCCAGCGACACGGACGTGAAGGCGCAGGGAATCTGACCGGCGATAACGTCATTCGCGGATTCCGGCGCGCCTTTATAGGGCACGTGCGCGAGTTTTATATTGGCGAGCGACTGCAGGTATTCCGCGCACAGATGCTGCGGCGATCCAATGCCTGAGGAGCCATAGGAAATTTCACCCGGATGCGCTCTGGCGTGGGCGATGAATTCGGCGAGCGTGGCGCCGGGAAACGTCTTGTGAACGACGATCGCGACGGGCGAGGTTCCCACGAGAATGACCGGCGCGAGATCCCTGTCCACGTCGTAGGGCATGTTCTTCATGATGAACTTGTTCGTCGAGACCGGTCCGCTCACGCTGTAGAGGATCGTTTGGCCATCGGGCTTTGCGCGGGCGGCGCGGGCCACGCCGAGATTGCCGGCGGCGCCGGCGACATTTTCGATCACGATCGGCTGACCGAAATCCTTCTGAAATCGCACGCTGGCGAAGCGCCCGATGATATCGAGCACGGTCCCCGCCGGTACCGGCACGATCATGGTGATGGGGCCGCTCGGGTAGTCCGCGGACAGAGCGGCGTTTGGCCCCATGACCGCCGCGGCGGCGCCGAGCTTGATTGTGGCGCGGCGGCTCAATATCCCGCTCTCGGTCCAACGATTCGACATGGGCGCGTCCCCCTAATTCAGCTTGCGCGTTGATAACACCGGCCTTCTGTTCTAACAATCAATGACGCTGAATGCGCCGAATACGCGCCGCCGTGATCGTTCGGAACGGCGCGTCGCAATACAGGAGGTCCGGTTGACCAACCCAGCCGATGCATTCAACGACATCCCCGGCACGATCCTGTTCAATGGCGATCGATTGCGCCAGGGCTATCAACTCAACAAGTTCCTGACCTCGCTGCTCGAAGCCGATAACCGCGGGGCCTTCAAGGCCGGCGAGGCCGCGTATCTGACGAAATTCGCCATGACGGACGAGCAACGCGACGCCGTGCTGAAACGCGACTGGACGCGGATGCTGGAACTCGGCGGCAACGTGTTTTGCATGGTGAAGCTGGCGGTCTTTGATGGAACGCCCTTCCAGCACGTGAACGCGATCATGACGGGCATGTCCATCACGGCATACGAGGACATGATGAACGCCGGCGGGCGCCCCATGGCCGGCAACCGTTCGAAAAAGGAACACCAAATTGGCTAGGATCGTCGCTGGACTCTGCACATCCCACGTGCCGTTGCTTGGTCGGATCATCGACATGGGCCGAACCGCCGAACCATACTGGCGGCCCATTTTCGAAGGCTACGAGCCGACCAAGAAATGGCTCGCCGATCTCAAGCCCGATGTCATGATCGTGATCTATAACGATCACGCCAATGGCTTCACGTTCAAGTACACGCCGACATTCGCGATCGGTTGCGCCGATTCATTCAATCCCGCCGACGAGGGCCATGGTCCGCGCCGCGTGCCGGTGGTGCGGGGCGATTCACGCCTCGCCTGGCACATGACCGAATCGCTCGTGCTCGACCAGTTCGACATGACGATGATGAACGAGATGGACGTCGACCACGGTCTCACGGTGCCGCTGTCGCTCGCCTGCGGACAGCCAGAGGCCTGGCCGTTCAAGGTCATTCCGATCTGCGTCAACGTTATTCAATATCCGCAGCCGACCGCCGAGCGCTGCTATGCGCTGGGCAAGGCGATCCGCAAGGCGGTCGAATCCTATGACGAGGACCTCAAGGTCGTGATCGCTGGCACGGGCGGCATGTCGCACCAGATTCATGGCGCGCGCTCCGGCATCATTAATCAGGAATTCGACAACTACTTCATCGACAAGTTGACGACGTCGCCGGTCGAGCTGACGAAAATCTCCCACGCGGAATACGTTCGGGAAGTCGGCGCGGAAGGCATGGAAATCATCATGTGGCTGACGATGCGGGGCGCGCTCGCCGACAATGTCGACGTCGTGCACCGCTTCTATCATGTCCCCGCGATGAACACGGCGGTCGGCAACGTCGTGCTGCAAAACACCGATTCGCCGAAGGCCGCGGCCTGATCGCCCGCGCCGGGCTTTCGGCGCGGTGGATCGGCGCCGTCAGTGGTGATCGGCGACGGGCAGCAATGGCGTCAGGTTCGGGCGCAATTGCTGATCGAAGGCGTGCAGGATGATGGCGGTCTGCGAATAGTTCGCCATCAGCAGCACCATCATCACGAGGTTTTTCTGGCCGAAGTGCTTCAGCGCCTCGGCGTAGGTCTCCGATGAAAGGTGATTGTTTTCGAGCAGTTCGCGCGCGAACTGGATGATGGCGGCTTCCTCTGGCTCGACGTCCGTGATCGGGTGCCGATGCTTGACGATGTCGACAACGTGTTGCGACAGGCCCGCCTTCAGCGCCGCCGGCTCATGCGCCGCCCATTCGATCTGGGCGTCCGACGCGCGCGCGGTCGTCAGGATGATCAACTCCGTCAGTTTAGCGTCGAGCGGGAACCGGTTGCGCAAGAACCAGTTGATCTCGCGAATATGCGGCGAAAGCTCGGGCACGTTGAGCCAGATTCCGGCCGGTCCGATCAGTTGGGCCTTGAGGCGGCTGTCGGGATCGACGACCGCGTCATAGGCCTTCTTGCCGTTATCATCGAGGTCGTCGCGTTTCACCAGCGGCAGGCGCGAGCGTGATTCCGGGTGGACGTCGGCGGGCAACTTCGTTGGCTTTTCCGGCACTGTTTCCACCGGCTTTCGCCCTTCAGAGTCGGTCATTGAAAATCCTTGCGCGATTCATGGCGGCCGCGGGCGCCAACGTGGATGAAGTCGAGGCGCCAGCATAAGCAACAGGGGCTCGTCAAAAACAATCCCCGTCCAATCGGGAATTCGAGACCGCCGCGCCTACTTGGCCGCGGGCGTGATCAATTTTTTCGCGCGCTCGACCACGTCGCGCGGCGTGGCGTAGACCTTGGCGATAAGGGCCTGCGCGTCGACGCCGGAGGTCGGCGAAATCTCCGCCTGCATGGTCTTGCCGTCGGCGAGGAATTCGGGGTCCGTCATGGTCGCGTCGAAGGCCTTTCGCAGCAACTCCACCTTGCCCGGCGGCGTGCCGGGCGGCGCGGCGAAGGGCCGGCCCATCGCGGTGCCCGTGAGGAACAGCGCGAAAAGCTGCTTGTCGGCTTCCTTCGTCAGGAGATCGAAGATCAGCGGCGCGTCGCCCGCTTTCGGGTTTTTCTCGAAGCCGAGTTGCAGGATGACGTTGACGAGATGGTCGCGCAGCCAGTCGGGTTTCGAGGCCTCCAGCGATGACAGGGTGAGGCCGCAGCGGCCATGCACCTCGCCGCCCTCGATCGCCATGAAGGTTTCCTTGCTGCCGAGGTAGCCGGTGATGAGGCGAAACCTGGTGCCGATCGTGTCGTTGAGGATGAGAGGGTAGGTGTCGGTTTCAGAGCCCGCGCCGGTGCCGGCCAGCACCATCTCCTGCTTTTTCGCGTCGTCGATGGACTTGAAGGGCGTCGGCCCCCAGGACACGCAGAGACTCACGTCGCGGCTGACGGCGCCGATCCAGTTGAACTTGCTCATGTCGTAGCCGGGATTGCGCGCGCCCACGAGCGGCTCGATCAGCGGCCCGCCGGGAAAGGTGGTCAGAACCGTGCCGTCCTTCGGCGCGGAATCGGCGAGGAAATTCGCCGCGCGAATGCCGCCGGCGCCGGGCATGTCCTGCACATTGACGCTGGGATTGCCGGGGATATGGCGACCGAGATGCCGCGCGACGAGACGCGCGTAGAGATCGATGCCGCCGCCCGCGGTGCCGGCGACGTAGATGGTGATCGGCTTGGTGATGGTTTCCTGCGCGACGGCGGGCGCGGCGAGCAGGAGAGCGGCGATGGCGGCGATCGCTTTCATGGGCGCACGGGCTCCGCGTCGATGAGCACGAAGGCGAGCACGGCGGGCGCGTTCGAGCGGTTGCTCCACGCGTGATTGGTGCCGCGTTGAACAAGAACATCGCCCTGCCTGAGCAGGGTCTCGCCCTCTTCCATCAGGGCCCAGATTTCACCCGACAGCACGATCGCGTAGTCGATGGAATTGGTCTTGTGGAAGCCGGGATGGCGCGCGTTGGAACGATCAAGCGCGCCGGTGCGGCCGGTGCCGTCGTCATGGGTCGAGGCGTGCTCCGCCTCGAGCGCCGCGCGCCGCTCGCTGTCGGGCGGGTATGAGACGACGCGAAACACGCTGCCATTGGCCGGCGGCGGCAGGCGAAACGCGCGCGCCGTGGGGTCGGCGTCGCCCGCGTTGCTGGCCGGCGTCGTCGCCGTGTCCCACAATTCGGTCACGCGCGAACTGCCGGGACTGCGCTGATAGACGTGCGGCGCCGGCCCGTCGAAGATGAAACAGGATTCGCCGTGTTCGTTATGACCGGTCACGACCCGGCGGACTTGCCCCGACATGCTGCGCTTCGCTTCCCGATCGTTGATCTTGAAGCGACTCTAGACCGCGCGCGCGGGCTAGACAAACCCGCGTCCCCTGAGCAGCGGCTCGACGCTCGGCAGGCGTCCGCGAAAGCGGGTGTAGGCCTCGCGCGGGTCGCGCAGATTGCCCGCCGCGTAGATGTTCTCGCGCAGCTTTTTCGCGACGTCGGGATTGAACACGTCGCCGGTCTCCTCGAAGGCGGCGAAGGCGTCCGCGTCGAGCACCGCCGACCAGAGATAGCTGTAATAGCCCGCCGCGTAGCCCTCGCCCGCGAAGACGTGGCCGAAGTGCGGCGTGCGATGGCGCATGGGGATTTCCGCCGGGTTCTCGATGCGCGCCAGCGTCGCGACCTCCAGCGCCATGGGGTCGGGGACGTTCTCGGACATGTGCGCGTCCATGTCGACGAAGGCGGAGGAGCAGAATTCAACCGTGGCGAAGCCCTGATTGAATTTCCGCGCCGCGCGCAGGCGGTCGATGAGATCGTCGGGCAGGGGCGCGCCGGTGGCGTGATGGCGGGCGAAGCGGGTCAGCACCTCGCGTGTCATCAGCCAGTGTTCGTAGAGTTGCGATGGCAACTCGACGAAATCGGAGCTGACGGCGGTGCCCGACAGGGTTTCGTATGTCACGTTGGACAACATGCCGTGCAACGCGTGGCCGAATTCGTGGAACAGCGTGCCCGCCTCGCCGATCGAGAGCAGGGCGGGCGCGCCGGGCGACGGCTTCGAGATGTTCAGCACGTTGACGATGATCGGCCGTTGCTCGCCGTTGAACTTGCGCTGGCGGCGGAAGGCCGACATCCACGCGCCGCCATGCTTCGAGGGGCGCGCGAAATAGTCGCCGAGAAACAGCGCGACATGTTCGCCATTGGCGTCGCGCGCCTCGAAGACGCGCACATCCGGGTGGTAGGTCTCGATGTCGTGGCGTTCCTCGAAGACGAGGCCGAACAATTTGTTCGCCACGAAGAAGGCGGCCTCGATCATGCGGTCGAGCTCGAAATAGGGCCGCAGTTCGCCGTCGTCGATGGCATGGTCCGCGCGGCGCAGCTTCTCGGCGTAATGGCGCCAGTCGTGGCCCGCGAGCGCGAAGTTGCCGCCCTCGTCGCGCGCCAGCGCCTGCAACCGCTCGCGGTCGCGCAGCGCGGCGAGGCGTCCGGGCCGCCAGACGCTTTCCATCAGTTCGTAGACCGCCGCCGTGTCGCCCGCCATCGTGTCGTCGAGCTTGTAGTCGGCATAGGTCTTGTAGCCGGTGAGGCGCGCGCGCTCATGGCGTAGCGCCAGCGTCTCGGCGATAATCGCGCGATTGTCCGTCGGCCCGCCGGATTCGCCGCGCATCAGAAAGGCGTTGAGCAGTTTCTCGCGCAGGTCACGGCGGGTGGAATTGGTGAGAAAGTCCTCGACCGCGCCGCGCGACAGCGACACCGCGTGCTTGCCGGTATGGCCGCGATCCGCGGCGAGCGCCGCGGCGCCGGAGAGGAAGTCCTTTGTCAGGCCCGCGAGATCGTCGTCGTTTTCCAGCAGCAGGATGAAGTCGCCTTCGTCCTTCAGCACGTTCTGACTGAACGCCGTGCCCAGCGTCGCCAGCCGCTCGTTGATCTCGGCCAGCCGCGTCCGCTCGGCCTCGCCCAGCGCGGCGCCGGCGCGGGTGAAGCTCTTGTGGGTGCGCTCGACGAGGCGAAGCTGTTCGGCGTCGAGGCCCGCGGCGTGACGGCCCTTGAACACCGCGTCGATGCGCGCGAACAGCCGGGGATCAAGCATGATCGCGCTGTCGTGGCGCGACAGGATCGGCGAAAGATCGCGCTCGATCTCGCGGATGGGCTCGTCGGACATCGTGCCCGAGAGGTTCCAGAACACGCTGGAGATGCGGTCGACGGCCGAGCCCGCGCGTTCCATCGCCTCGATGACGTTGGCGAAGGTCGGCGGCTCCGGATTGGTCGCGATGGCGTCGATTTCCGCCCGGTTCAGCGTGAGCGCGGCGTCATAGGCGGGCCGGAAATGCTCGGGCCTGATGCTGGCGAATGGCGGGGCGCCGAAGGGCGTCGACCAGACGTCGGCGAATGGGTTGGCGCTGTCGAGCGTGGGGATGACGGACACGGCGGACTCCGGAAAGCGGGTGCCGGCAACCTATGGATGGGAAAGCCCCGCCGCAAGGATCGTCGTCAGGCCTTTTTCCACGGCTTGACGTCGCCCACGGTCCAGTCGCCGCTTTTCTCGCGACAGGCGACGCCCTGCACGCTTTGCGCGGGGGCCGCGCCGCCGATCTCGGACAGGAAGGCGCGGCAGATCTTGTCGTCGGAGGGATGGGCTTCGCCGACGGGGCGGAACACGCCGCGCGCGCCCGATTGCGGATTGTCCCAGTTCACCGCCGCGCCATTGCCCTGCGGATCGAGCGCCACCGCCATCGCGGCGCGGGCGCGGCGCCAGTCCTCGGCGTCGAGCGACGACGACAGGGGCGAGGGCGATTTGCCGATGGACCCGGTGATGTCGTCGGTCGAAATCATCGAGGGCAGGGGGATCACCGTCGAGCAGCCGCCGAGCCCCTGGGTCGCGAGCAGCGCGAATACGCCCATGAAGAAACCGTGGCTGGCGGGGAGCCGCGCAGGCCTGTATGAATTCGTCAATGCCGACAGGCAGAACCGCACGCGCCGCATCCGTTGCACAAATATCGCTGGCATCATGAAAACACTGGAACAGTTAACGCCGGGTTCAGAGGCGGCGGAGGGCGAGCCCTTCGACCGGTTCGGCGCGCTTTTCGAGGAGGCGCGCAAGAGCGAGCCGAACGATCCCAGCGCCATGGCCGTGGCCACCGTCGACCCCGACGGCCTGCCCGACCTGCGCATGGTCCTGATGAAGGACTGGGATATCAGGGGCTTCGTCTTTTACACGAACCGTCAGAGCGCCAAGGGCGTCGAGCTCGACGCGAGCTGGAAGGCGGCCGCCAACTTTCACTGGAAGTCCTTGCGCCGGCAGGTGCGGCTGCGCGGCCCGGTGGAAGAGGTCACGACCGCCGAGTCCGACGCCTATTTCGCCAGCCGGCCGCGCGACAGCCGGATCGGCGCCTGGGCCAGCCAGCAGAGCCGGCCCATGGACGAGCGTTTCGCGCTGGAGAAGGCCGTGGCGCGGGTCGCGCTCAAATATCCGATTGGCGAGGTGCCGCGGCCGCCGCACTGGATCGGCTACCGCATCAAGCCGGTTTATTTCGAGTTCTGGACCGACAAGCCCTTCCGCCTGCATGAGCGGGTGGCGTTCCGCCGGGCGCGGCCCGAGGGCGGCTGGTCGGTCGAGCGCCTGTTTCCGTGAGGCTGGCGCTCGCCGCGCTGCTGCTGTTTCTCACGCCCGCCGCGGCTTGGCCGGACGAGGCGATCCCGAGACCCGTTCTGCAACGCTACGGCGAGATCGGACCGGCCCTGCTGGCGTGCTGGAAACCGCCCATCGGCTCGGAAGGCATGGAACTCACGATGGTTTTCGCCTTCCACCGATCCGGCTCCATTCAGGGCAAGCCGCGCATTACCTATGCGCGCCTGACGGGCGACGAAGGGCTTCGACGCCGTTTCGTCGCCTCGGTCGTCGAGGCGCTGGCGGCGTGTTCGCCGTTGCGGTTCACCGACGGCCTTGGCGGCGCCGTCGCGGGTCGACCCTTCGCGATGACGTTTCGCGCCGTCGCGGCGCGACGCGGGGCCTGATCGGCTCAGTAGCTCTGGGAAATTCGCCGCAACCGCTCGGCGATGCGCGCTGGCATCTTGTAGACGCGGGCGACCTGCGCCTGCATTTCCTCGCCCGAGATCGGCTTGTTGATTTCAAGCTGGAGCTTGGCCGCCTCGGCGAGGAATTCCGGATCCTTGAAGGTGGCGAGCATGGCGTCGCGCAGCGCCTTGGCGCGCTCGGGCGGCAGGTCGGGCGGCGCGACGAAGGGCCGACCGGCCGCGAGCGGCGCGTAGGCCGCCTCGAACAGCAGCTTGTCGTCCTCGGTCTTCACGAGGTCCGGGCCGTAGGGCGTGTCGCCCAGCGCCGGCTCCTTGCGCGGGCCGTATTGCACGAGGACGCGAATCTTCTTGTCGCGAATCCAGTCGGACTTGGTTGACGTCAGCGACGACCAGAAGGTCACGCCATAGGAGTCAATTTCGCCGCGCTCCATGGCGAGATAGGCCTCGTTCTGACCGGGAAAGCCCGGAATGACCTTGATCTTGAGCCCGAGCAACTCGTTCAGCAGCCGCGCGTAAAAGCTTGGCGTCGAATTCGCGCCCGACGCGCCCGCCGTCATGGGCATTTTGCGCGCGTCTTCGAGGCTTTTGACCGGCGAACCATGCCAGGCGATCAGCAGGCCCGTCTCGACGGACGGCGTCCCCAGCCAGGTCAGTTTCGTCGAATCGTAGTCGGCTTCCTTGGTGCCAAACAGCGGCTCGTAGGGCGTGTTGTTCTGGACGCCGGCGATGGTCAGGCCATCGCGGGGCGCGACTTTCGCGATGAAGCTCGTCGCGACAATGCCGCCCGCGCCCGGCATGTTGCGCACGAGGATGGAGGGGTTGCCGGGAATATGCTTGCCCAGATGCCGCGCGATGGCCCGCGACAGCGTGTCGTAGCCGCCGCCCGGCGATGAACTGACGAGAAGGGAAATCGATTTGCCCCTGTAGAAGGCCTCGACGGATTCCGCCCGCGCGCCGGAGGCGGCGAAACAGAAGACAACAAGGGCCATTGGCAAGCGCATGACGGGCATCGGGCGTTTCCCTCCCGGCCAGGCGCCGGAAAACTGTTATGCGACAAGCTAGCCGCGTCCGGGCGTCCGCGTCCAGCG
This sequence comes from uncultured Hyphomicrobiales bacterium, assembly GCA_903861645.1. Lineage (GTDB taxonomy): Bacteria > Pseudomonadota > Alphaproteobacteria > Rhizobiales > Beijerinckiaceae > Terripilifer. The sequence goes on along the minus strand of CAIOVE010000005.1, from coordinate 12,839 downwards.
GAGCCGCGGGATTGTATATCCGGGCGGATCGCCTATTTTCATCGCGCAAGCGAGCGCTCATGACGGAATCACGCACCTATCCCTCCCGGCCGTTTCTGGCCGCCAGTCTCGCCGTTTTTCGCGACGGCAGGGTTTTGCTCGCCTCCCGCGGCCGGGCGCCATTTCTCGACGTTTACACGCTGCCCGGCGGGCTGGTGGAAACCGGCGAGACGCTGGCCGACGCCGCGTTGCGCGAATTGCAGGAGGAAACCGGCGTGCGCGCCGAGATCCTCGGTCTGACCGGCTATTCCGATGTCATCGCGCGCGACGACGACGGCCGGGTGCGCACCCATTTTCTCGTCGCGTCCTTCGCGGGACGCTGGATTTCGGGCGAGGGCGAGCCGGGCGAGGAACTGCCGATCATGCTCTGGGCCGATCGCGCGAAGGCTTCGGCGTTGACGCTGACGCCGGGCTTGTTGCCCATTCTCGAGCGCGGCTGGTCGCTGGCGGCGGGGAAATGACGACCCCGCAAGCCTGGCGCGCGCTGGCGTTGCTGGCGCTTCTCATCGCGCCAATGGGCGGTTCGGTTCGCGCGCAATCGCGGCCATCCGCTCCGGCGCCCCCGCCGCCGACGGTCGATCCTTCCGCGCCCTACGAGCCGCAACTGTTGCGCCTGGCCGAAATCATGGGTTCGCTCGCGTATCTGCGCGATCTCTGCGGCGCCAGGGATGGCGACCAGTGGCGCGCGCGCATGGCGAGCCTGATGGAGGCGGAAACTGGCGGCGCGGCCCGCAAGGAGCGGCTGGCGGGCGCCTATAACCGGGGATTTCGTGGTTTCGAGACGACCTACCGGGTCTGCACGGCCAACGCGCGCGTCGTCATCGAGCGCTATATCGACGAAGGCGGGCGGCTCGCGCGCGACGTCGGCTCGCGCTACGGCGGCGGTTAGGCCGCATTCGTTTCAAACGCCGGTTTCCGCGTTAACCTTTTTTAAAGACCATGGTCGCGGCGCGTGGCGCGAGTCGCTAAGGTTCGACGGCATGACCGAAAAAACACTCCCGAATTTCGACGATGAAGGCGCCGCCGACGAGCGGCGCGAGGCCCTCGGTTTCGTGACCGAGGCCTTCGCCGAGGCTATTCTTTCGGGGCTGGAGGGCGACAGTTTCGCCCACGCCGCGCTTTTCGCCGCCTTTCAGGAGCTGGTCGGCGCCTATGGCGAGGAACCCGTCGCGGTTTTCGCCGAGCGCCTGCCGCAACGCATTCGCGATGGCGAGTTCACGACGGCGTCGCGGCACTGATCTTCTCCCGTTTGACCTCGGCGGCGCGCGCGGCCATCCTGTCGCCGCGCGTCGGCTCGCATGCGCCGCGGCGCGATCGTCAAGGGAGAAATCGAACATGGGTCTCGCGTCACGTCGCGAAGTAATCTTTTCGGCCGCCGCCGTCGCCCTCGCGGGAAACATCGGCGACGCCCGCGCGCAGGCTTGGCCCGCCAAGCCCATCAAGATCGTGATTCCCTTTCCCGCCGGCGGCTCGGTCGATTCGTTTGGCCGCGTGTTCGCCGCCCAATTGCAGGAGCGCCTCAAGCAACCCGTGGTGATCGACAATCGCGGTGGCGCGGGCGGCAATGTCGGCGCCAACATGGTCGCGAAGTCGCCCGCCGATGGCTACACGCTGTTGCTGCACACCAACGGGCAGGCCATCAGTCCGGCGATCTACAAGTCGCTGCCCTTCGACCCGGTGGCCGATTTCGCGCGCGTGGCCGAGCTGGCGATCACCTCGACCGTGATCGTCGTCAACAACAAGCTGCCGATCAAGACATTTCAGGAATTCGTCGCCTACGCGAAGGCCAACCCCGGCAAGATGAATTATGGCTCGACCGGCGTCGGCAACGCGCTGCATCTGACGATGGAGATGGTCAAGCACGCGACCGGCATCGACATCGAGATGGTGCCCTTCACGGGCGACGCGCCGCTGTTCACCGCGCTTATCGGCGGCGAAATCCAGGCGGCGCTGGTGCCGACGACCGCCTCGAAGTCGCATATCGACGCCGGCGCCATTCGCGCCATCGCCGTCACCACGGGCGAGCGCGTGCCGAACATGCCGACCATTCCGACCATCGCCGAGCAGGGCCTGCCGGGTTTCAGCATCGCGGGCTGGCTGGCGCTTTTCGCGCCCGCCGCCACGCCGCGCGAGGTGGTCGATCTGCTAGCGCGCGAATCGCTCGCCGTGGTCAAATCGAAGGAGCTGAAGGAGCCGCTGGCCAACCTGACGCTCGACCCCGCCGACGCCGGACCCGACGCCTTCGACAAGATCTACAAGGCGGATGTCGCGCGCTTCAAGCAGGTCGTGAAGGACGCGAATATTCCCTTGCAGGATTGAGGAGATCGCCATGGCGTTGTTCCGCCGTCTCGCCGCCATCGGCTGCGCGCTGATCGGTCTTGGCTCGTTCGCGCAAGCGCAGACGTGGCCGGCGGGCACGATCAAGATGGTCGTGCCCTACGCCGCCGGCGGCGCGACGGACGCGCTGGCGCGACTGATCGCCGGCAAGTTGCAGGACCAGATGAACACGCCCGTCATCGTCGACAACCGCGCGGGCGCCGGCGGCAATCTTGGCGCGAACGCCGTCGCCAAGGCGCCGCCCGATGGCTATACGATCCTCTTCAACATCAACGGTCACGCGATCAGTCCGGCGATCTACAAGTCGTTGCCCTATGACGCCGACAAGGATTTCGTCCGCGTCACGCAACTGGTTTCCACCACGTCCGTGATGGTGGTGTTGCCATCCCTGCCCGTGAAAACGCTGCCCGAGCTCATCGCCTACGCGAAAGCCAATCCCGGCAAGCTCAATTACGGCTCCACGGGCATCGGCAACTCCCTGCATCTCACGATGGAGATGGTGAAGCACGAGACGGGCATGGATATTCAGATGGTGCCGTTTCGTGGCGACGCGCCGTTGTTCTCGGCGATGTTCGCCGGCGAGGTGCAGGCGGCCATCGTGCCGCTCATCACGGCGAAGGCGCATATCGACGCGGGCGCCTTGCGCGCCATCGCGGTGACGACGGCCAAGCGCGCGGGCTCGCTGCCCAATGTGCCGCCCATCGCGGAACAGGGCGTGCCCGGTTTCGACGTGCCGGGCTGGATGGGGCTGTTCGCGCCCGCCGGCACGCCGCGGCCGATCATCGAGCGCCTGTGGCGCGAATCGCAAAAGGCGCTCGCCGCGCCCGACGTTGGCCCCGTGCTGGAAAATCTCGCGCTCGAGCCGGTCGGCTCGAGTCCGGAGGAATTCGACAAGCGCTATTTCTCGGATCGCGCGAAATTCCAGCAGGTGGTAAGGGACGCCAACATTCCCTTGCAGGATTGAGCGGCGCCCGGCGTCGCGACGTGGAGGAAACGATGAAGCTTGCCCATCGGGCGATCGTGTTGGCTTGCGCGCTGTTGGTCGCGCCGGCGTGGGCGCAGACCTATCCATCCAAGCCCATTCGCATCGTCGTGCCCTTCGCCGCGGGTGGCGCGGTCGATCTCACCGCCCGGCTGTTCGCCCAGAAGATGCAGGAATCGATGAAGGTTCCCGTCGTCGTTGACAACCGCGCCGGGGCCGGCGGCAATGTCGGCATCGAGAACGTCGCGAAATCGCCGCCCGATGGCTATTCGATCCTGCTCAACACCAACGGGCAGTCGATTTCGCCGGCCATTTACAAAACCCTGCCGTGGGATCCCTTCCGCGATTTCACGCCGGTGATCCAGTTGTTCTCGACAAGCGTGCTGATCGCCGCGTCGCCGAAACTGCCGGTGAAGGATTTGCGCGGCCTCGTCGAACTGGCGAAGGCGAAGCCGGGCACGCTGAATTATGGCGCGTCTGGCATCGGCAATTCGCTGCATCTGACAATGGAACTGCTGAAGTTGCGCACCGGCATGGATATCCAGATGGTGCCCTTCCGTGGCGACGGCCAGATCATTTCGGCGCTGATCGGCGAGGAGGTTCAGGTTGGCTCGCTGCCGATCTCGACGGCGAAATCACAGGTGCTGTCGGGGGTGCTGCGCGGTCTCGCGGTCACCTCGCCCCATCGCGCGGCGGGCTTGCCCGACGTGCCGACGGTGTCGGAGCAGGGCGTGCCGGATTTCGTGTCGGGCGGGTATCAGGCGTTCTTCGTGCCCGCGGGCACGCCGCGCGATGTCGTCGACGGCATTTATCGCGCGGCGAAGGCGGCGCTGGAGTCGCCTGAAATACAAAAGCAGGTCGAGTCCTTCGGCGTTGAATCCGTCGGTTCGACGCCGGATGAATTCGCCGCCTTCTACAAGGCGGATGTCGAAAGCTTCAAGACGATCGTCCGCGACGCGCATATTCCCCTGCAGGATTAAGCGCGCGCGGAACCGCCAGGACAAAAGACAAAACGGAGATTGACGTGAGCGACGCGAAGGGCATTGGCGAGGTCGGCTATTTCGACAATATCGGCGGCGGACAGATCGTCGTCGATCGCGGTCACGCCTTCATCGGCCACATGAAGGCGCCGCATGGCACGAGCATCGTGGACGTGCGCGATCCCAAAAAGCCGCGGCAGGTCGCCTCGATCGAGATTCCCGAGGGGATTCATTCGCACAAGGTGCGCGTCGGCAACGGCCTGATGCTGGTCAATCACGAGGTCATGCGCGATGACATCGACGACGCGACCGAATATGGCGGCGGCCTCGCCATATACGATATCGCCAACCCCGCCGCGCCGAAGCTGATTCACAAATGGGCGACGCCCGGCAAGGGCGTGCATCGGTTCGATTTCGATGGTCGCTATTTCTACGGATCGGCGACGCAGGCGGGCTATTCCGGCACGATCGTGATGATCCTCGATCTGATCGATCCAACGAAGCCGCGCGAGGTCGGCCGCTGGCACATGCCCGGTCAATGGCTGGCGGGTGGCGAGAAGCCGACCTGGGGCGCGGCCGACGACAAGCGATGCCATCATCCCCTGCGCTTCGGCGACAGATTGTTCACCAGCTACTGGCATGGCGGTTTTGTCATTCTCGACATTTCCGACATGTCGAAGCCGAAATTCGTTTCGGGCCTCGACTGGAGCCCGCCCTTCATGTGCCCGACGCACAGCGCCGTGCTCGTGCCGTTTCCCATCAACGGGCGCCGCGTGATGCTCGTCGCCGACGAGGACGTCGCCAAGATTGGCGTGGGGCCGCCCGCCTTCCTCTGGCTGGTCGACATCACCGACGAGACGCGTCCGGTTCCCTTCGCGAGTTTCCAGCTCGATCATCTCGGCGACAAGGAAGCGCCGCCCATGACCGGTTGCCATCAGCCGGTCGAGAAGATCACGGGCATGGAGGTGCCGGTCGCCTGGTTCGCCAACGGATTGCGCGTCGTCGACATTTCCAAGCCGCACGCGCCGCGCGAGGTGGCGCATTACGTGCCGGACGTGCCCGAAGGCTCTCGCCGCGTGTCGAGCAACGATGTATTTGTCGACGAACGCGGGCTGATCTATCTGCTCGATCGCGTGCGTGGCTTGCACATTCTCGAACGAATCTGACCACTGGCGGGAGACGACCGGAACATGATGACGCAGGAAGAACGGCTCGCGGCCGCCGACGTGCTTGAAAAGGCCGAGCGCGACCGCGTTCAGGCGACGCAACTGTCGATCACCTGGCCGCATATCGATTTCGACGACGCCTACGCGATTTCCGCCGAGGGCGCCCGGCGCAAGGTCGCCAATGGCGCGCGGATCATCGGCCACAAGGTCGGCCTGACGTCGAAGGCGATGCAGCGGTCCTCGATGATCGACGAGCCCGACTATGGCTATCTGTTCGACACGCAGATGATCGCCGATGGCGGCAAGGCGCGCCATGACGCCTATTGCCTGCCGCGCGTGGAGGTGGAACTCGCGTTCATCATGGGCCAGCGCCTGACGGGCCCCGGCGTCACGCTGCCCGATGTGTTGCGCGCGACGGAATATGTCGTGCCGGCGATCGAGATCGTCGACGCGCGCCTGAAGGACACGCGCAAGATTTCCGACACGATTTCCGACAATGGCGCGGGCGCGGGTCTCGTGCTGGGCGGGCGGCCGGTGAAACCGCTCGATGTCGATCTGCGCTGGGTGGGCGGCATCATGTCGCGCAACGGCGAGGTCGAGGAAACCGGTCTGGCGGCGGGCGTGCTCGGCCATCCGGCCATGGGCGTCGCCTGGCTCGCCAACAAGCTGGGCACGCATGGCGTTTCGCTGGAACCCGGCCACATCGTTCTGGCCGGTTCGTTCACGCGCGTTGTCTTCGCGCGCAAGGGCGACACGCTCAACGCCGACTTCGGCCCGCTCGGCGCCCTCGCCATCCAGTTCATATAGGTGATCCGTGGATCTTCCGAAAAACGCCTTCAAGCATGGTCTCGCGCGCGGCGAATTGCAGATTGGCCTGTGGTGCAGCCTGTGCTCGAATATCGCGGCCGAACTCGTCGCCTACAGCCGCTATGACTGGCTGTTGCTCGACACGGAACATTCGCCCAACGAGGTTCCGGACCTGCTCGGCCAGTTGCAGGCGGTCGCCACTGGCGCGGCGTCGGCCATCGTGCGGCCCGCGTGGAACGATGCCGTGCTGATCAAGCGCGTGCTGGATATTGGCGCGCAATCGGTGTTGTTGCCCTATGTGCAGAATGCGGAGGAGGCCAAGCGGGCCGTCGCCGCGACGCGTTATCCGCCCAAGGGCGTGCGCGGCGTGACCGCCAGCGGTCGCGCGGCGCGCTATGGCCGCGTCGGCGATTACCTCAAGCGCGCCGACGAGGAAATCTGCGTGCTGGTGCAGGCGGAAACGCGGCTGGCGCTCGACAATATCGAGGCCATCGCGACGGTCGAGGGCGTGGATGGCGTGTTCATCGGCCCGTCCGATCTCGCCGCTTCGCTGGGTCACATCGGCCAGCCCGGCCACCCCGTCGTGCAGGCCGCGCTGAAGGAGGCGGTTGACCGGTTGAAGGCGGTCGGCAAGCCCGCCGGCATTCTGACCGCCAACGAGGACGAGGCGCGGCGCTATATCGACTGGGGCTATCTGTTCGTCGCGGTCGGTTCGGATATTGGCCTGCTCGCCAAGAACGCCGACGCGCTGGCGAAAAAGTTCAAGGCTTGAGGTCTTCCCCGATCTAGCGAGGCCGACGTGAAGGTTTGCATCTACGGCGCCGGCGCCATTGGCGGGCATCTCGCCGCCCGTCTCGTCGCCACGGGCGGGCACGAGGTGTCGGTCATCGCGCGTGGCGCGCATCTCGCGGCCATTCGCGACAAGGGGATCGTCTTGCGCGCCGGCGGCGCGGAAATCGGCGGCAGGCCCCACGCGGCGACGGATGATCCCGCCGCGCTGCCGGAGCAGGACGTGGTTCTCGTCACGCTGAAATCGCCCTCCATCCCCGCCATCGCCGCGCCACTGGCGCGCCTGCTTGGCGCGCGGGGCGTCGCGGTGTTTCTGATCAATGGCGTGCCGTGGTGGTGGAACCATGGAACGGGGCGCGACGCGCCGCTCGACCTGCTCGATCCCGAGGGCGCGCTCTGGCGCGGGGTCGGCGGCGCTCGCGCGCTCGGCGGCGTGATCAATTCATCCAATCAGGTCGTCGCGCCGGGCGTCGTGCTCAACACAGGCGGCAATCGCTGGCTGATCGGCGAGCCCGATGGTTCGCGCTCGGATCGGGCGCGGATGGTCGCCGACATGCTGGCCGCCGCGGGTCTGAACGCGCTGGTTTCGGCCGATATTCGCGCCGACATCTGGCGCAAGCTCTGCGTCAACATCAGCTCCAACCCGTTCGCGGCGTTGACGCGGCTGACCTCGCGGGAGGGCGGGGCCATTCCCGGCCTTGATGATCTCTGCGTTCGCGCCATCGACGAGACGCTGGCGGTCGCCGCCGCCATGGGGCGTGATTTGCGTGGCGAGATCGATCCGGAGGCGATCGTTCGCCCCGCGGGCGGGCGCTCGCCGGGGCGTTCATCCATGTTGCAGGACGTCGACACCGGCCGCGCGCTGGAGGTCGACGCCATCGTCGGTCAGGTGCAAGCCTTTGGCCGGGCGGCGGGCGTCCCGACGCCGACGCTCGACGTGGTCCTGCCGCTGCTGCGCGGCCTCGACGCGGCCCTGCGGCAGGCGCGCGCCTAGCGGGCGCTCTTGCGGACGGGCGCGAAGAGGCGTTCGTCGGGCGGCGCGATTTCCGTGACGAGGTCGCGCACCAGCGCCTTCTTGGGCAGGGGCAGCAACGAGGTCACGCCTTCCTTCAGCTTGACCTTGCAGGCGTAATCGACCTCGCCGTCGATCAGCATCATGCATTCCTTGCAGGCGTTCGCGTTGATGCAGGCAAAGCGAAAGGCGAGCGACGGGTCGGTCTCGCGACGCAGGATGCGCAGGGCGTCGAGCACCGACTGGCCAGGCTCGAAGGCGACCTCGAATGTCTCGACATGAGCGGTTTCGCCTGGCGCGCCGCGCTGGATGGCGATGGTGGCCTTCATGGCGGTTATCCCCTCTTGGCTGGCGACGCGGCGCGCAGGGCGATGTCGCCGCCCGCCAGCGTGACCACTTGATTGTGCGTCCAGGCCTTGTCGAGACCCGGGTAATCCTCGCGCTGATGGGCGCCGCGGCTTTCCGTGCGCGCCTTCGCGGCGATGGCGACCGACCGCGCGACGAGCAGCATCTGGCGCAGGTCGAGCCAGTCGACGAGCACGGGATCGAAGGCCTTCGCGCTGATCATGGGCGTATCGCCGATCTCGCGGGCGAGAGCGTCCAGGTCGGCGAGCGCCGCGTCGAGCTTTTCAGCGGTGCGGAACGCGCCAACCTTGTCGGCCATGACGGCCTGCAACCGCGCCACGGCTTCGGCGAGATTAGGGCCTGGCCGCGCGCTGGCGCTTTTCAGCATGTCGACCGAGGTCTTGGCCGCGGCCTCCGTCCATCCTTGCGCGACGCCGCTGGCGTGGCGGGCGGCGGTCTGGCCTGCGCGGGCGCCAAACACCAGCGCCTCCGTGATGGCGTTGCCGGACAGGCGATTGGCGCCATTGGCGCCGCCGACCGCCTCGCCGCAAGCGAACAGGCCGGGCACGCTGGTGGCGAAGCTCGTATCAACCCGCACGCCGCCCATGTGGTAATGGGCGATGGGGGCGACCTCGACATCCTGACGGGCGAGATCGATGCCGTTCTCGGCCAGACGGTCGACCACGGGGCCGAACGCGCGGCGGATATCGGCCTCGGGAATGTGCCTGAAGCTCAGCCAGGCGCCGCCGGCGGGGCTGCCGCGGCCGGCTTCCACTTCCTTGGTGATGGCGTAGGTGGCGAGGTCGCGGGTCAGCACATAGGCGCCGTCGCTGCGCGAATCGCGCGCGGCGTATTCCTCCTCGAAGGGCTGATGGTCGCCGTTCAGCAGCTTGCCGCCGAGCTTGTAGCGGAAGGGATCCCACATGATCGGGTCCATGCCGACGAGGCGCGGGGCCAGATGGCCGATGGGGAAGAACTGCACGAATTCCATGTCGACGAGTTCGGCGCCTGCGCGCAGGGCGAGCGCGTAGCCGTCGCCGCTCATGTTCGAGGAGGCGCTGTTGCGTCGATAAAGGCGCGTCAGGCCACCCGTCCCGATGATGGTGGACTTCGCCGCGATGGTGACGATCTCGCCGGTCGGCGTGTGCAGCGCGACCGCGCCCACCGCGACGCAATCGCGCACGACGATGTCGACGATCAGGAGATCGCCGACGCGGCGGACGCCGTCGAAATGGTTCAATTGCGCGCGCAGCGTGCGCGACACGGCGGGGCCCGTCGCGAGAAAGTCGACGTAAACGCAGCGCGGTCGGTCATGGCCGGGCGCGTGGGCCTGCTTGATGTGCCCGTCCTCGCGGGCCCAGCCGACCTTCCACGCGTCCATCTCGCGGATGCGGGCGGGGCCTTCCTCGCAGAGCATGGCGGCGAGGTTCTCGTCGCAAAGGCCGCGGCCCGCCGCCAGCGTGTCGGCGAGGTGATGTTCCCAGTGGTCGGGCGTCTGTTCGCCCAGCGCCACGGCGACGGTCATCTGGGCCATCACGGTGGCCCCGCCACGCCCGATGAGGCTGCGGTCGGCCAGGATCACCGAGGCGCCGGCGCGGGCGGCCTCGATGGCGGCGTACATGCCGGCCCCGCCGGCTCCTATGATCAGAACATCGGTTTCGAGATGCATGGCTTTTCCGTTTCCGGCCTCAGGCGGCGGGCGCGAGGGCGACGATCTGCGCCTCGATCAGGGCGCCGAAATGCAGTTGGGGCGACACGGCGACCGTGCGCGCCGGCTTGTGGGCGCCGAGAACCTCGGCGTAAACGCGGTTGACCTCCGGCCAGTGGGCGATGTCGCTCACGTAGATCGTGGCCGAGACGATTTTGTCCAGACCGGAGCCCGCCGCCTTGAGAATGGCCGCGACATTGCCCAGCGCCTGCCGGGTCTGGGCCTCGACGCCCTCGGGAATGCCGCCGCCCGGGCGGATGGGCAACTGGCCCGCGACGAACACGAAACCGTTCGCGACGACGGCCTGACTGTAATGCCCGCCCGCAGCGGGCGCCTCGCTGGTCGACACAAAATTCATCAGGTTTGTTCCCGCGTCCCCTTGTCCCGCGCCCCTTCGCAGAACATGGGGCGCATAGCAAGTCTTGAACCGTCGGAGGGCGCGGGGAATTCTTGTCTTTCGCCGCAGGGGCGGCTATCCGGATTGGCACTGGTAATGGACGATCGAGGAAACGGGGCGGGCATGCGAGGTTTCGAACTGGTTCATCCGGCGACGCTCGGCGAGGCCATCGCGCTGCTCGACACGGACGACGAGTCGGTGCGCGCCTTTTCCGGCGGCACGGCCCTGATGCTGATGCTGAAATCGGGCCTCTACAAGCCCACGCGCTTCGTGCATCTGGGGGCGGTCGAGGCCGCGCACGCGCGGATCGAGGCGACGCCCGACGGCGGTCTGCGGATCGGCGCCATGGCGACCCTTTCGGCCCTCGAACACAACGCCGAGGTCGCGAAAACAGCGCCGGTCATCTCGCGGGCGATGAAGCATCTGTCGAATGTGCGGGTGCGCAACGTCGCGCGCGTCGGCGGCGCCCTCGCCCATGGCGACCCCCACATGGACCTGCCGCCCATTCTCGCGGCGCTGGGCGCAGATGTCGTGGTCGCCGGGCCGCGCGGCGAGCGCCGGATCGCGGTCGAAGCGCTCTACACCGGCTATTACGAGACCGCGCTGACGCGCGGCGAGCTGATCGTCGCGGCGGTGGTTCCGGCGCAGGCGGGCTGGCGGTCGGTTTATCTCAAATGCACCACGCGGGCGGCCGAGGACTGGCCGGCGCTCGGCGTCGCTGTTTCGATCAGGCTCGATGGCGGCGTGATCGCCGACGCGCGCGTCATGATCGGCGCGGCGACCGCCATGCTGACGCGCGCCACGAGCGCCGAGGCCGCGTTGCGCGGCGCGCCAGCCAACGCCGCCACCTTCGAGCGGGCCGCCGAGGCGGCCGCGGCGGCGACGGAAACCATCGACGACGCCAGTGGTTCGGCCGCCTACAAGACGGAATTGTTGCGCGTTTATCTGCGGCGCGCGCTCGCGCAAGCCATCGCGGGGGAGTGACGCCATGAACGACATGAAAATCATGCCGGCCGGGCAGGTCGGGCGTTCCGTTCCCCGGCTCGAGGGCCGCCAGAAGGTCACGGGCCGCGTCGACTACGTCCACAACCTCTCGGCGCCGGGCCTGCTACACGCGAAGGTATTTCGCAGCTCAAGGCCGCACGCGCGCATCGTCTCGATCGACACGCGCGCCGCGGCCGCCTTGCCCGGCGTCTTCATGGTGGTCACGGGCGAGGACATTCGCGCCGTCTGCCCCGATCCCTATTACGGTCCGGCCTTTCACGATCAGCCGGTGCTCGCCCTCGGCAAGGTGCGCCACATCGGCGAGCCGGTCGCGGTGGCGCTGGCCGAGGATCCTCATGTGGCCGCCGAGGCCGCCAGCCTGATCACCGCCGTCTACGAGGACATGGACGCCGTCTTCGACGAGGTCGAGGCGATGGACTCGAAAGCCATCGTCCACGAGGTCTTGAAGCCCGCCGGTACGTTCCCCGACCTCAAGCATCTCGTCGGCAAGCGCGATACGAACGTCGCCATCGACTACCAGTTGCGTCGCGGCGATGTCGACGCGGCCTTCGCCGCCGCGCATCGCGTTTACGAACACGAGTTCCGCACCCAGCAGGTGATGCACACGCCGCTGGAGCCGATGGTGTCGATGGCCGAGCCCGGCGAGGGTTCCCTGACGATCCACACGGCGTCGCAGAGCCCGTCCTTCGTGCGCATCGAAATCGCGCGGCTGCTGGGCTGGCCGGAAAATCGCGTGCGCGTGAAAGTGCCCTTCGTTGGCGGCGGTTTCGGCGCCAAGCTCTACATCAAGCTGGAGGCGCTCGTGTCCTGCCTCGCGCTGCTCGCGCGCCGGCCCGTGAAGCTGTCGCTGACGATGGAGGAGCAGTTCTTCACCATCACCAAGCACGCCAGCACGTTCCGCATCAAAAGCGCCGTGAACAAGGATGGCCGCGTCACCGGTCGTCGTTGCGAGGTGTTCTGGAACGGCGGCGCCTACGCCGACATCGGCCCGCGCGTGACGCAGAAATCGGGCTTCACCGCGCCCGGCCCCTACGACATCGAAAACGTGTCGATCGATTCCTACGCGCTCTACACGAACCGCCCGCCGGCCGGGGCGCTGCGCGGCTTCGGCATTCCGCAGCTTGTGTGGGCCTACGAATCGCACACCGACATGATCGCGCGCGGGCTGGGAATCGATCCGCTCGAATTCCGGCGCAAGAACATCTTGCGCGAGGGCCGGCCGCAGGCGACCGGCACCAAATTGCGCGACGCGGAAATTTCGGGCGTGCTCGA
>CAIOVE010000004.1 GCA_903861645.1 uncultured Hyphomicrobiales bacterium | reverse complement strand
GGCTCGGGAGGTGCAGGCGCCTAGCCAAGGACTGGGAAAATCTCAACCGAAGAGCGCTCGCGTTCCTGCGCCTCGCGTCAATAAGGCTTATGCTCAGAAAGCTATGCAATCCAGCATGATCTCTCCGGACAGACACTCAGACGCCAGCGACCCTCGCGGACATAGAACAATCAGTTTGAAATAAAAAGAGCCCGCGCACTGCCGCGGCCTAGAAGTCATTGAGTATTCATAACCGGCCGACTAACATTCGGCCAATTGAAAATGCGCGATTATTGCATGGAAGGGGCGAACATGAATTCGTTCGAATCGGCGATGGGCAGGGGAATTCTTCTGGCTGGTTTGCTCATATCGGCGGGGTCGGCGCTGGCGGCGGGAAGCGGCGACGGTTTCGCGGCGTTCTGGACGCAATTCAACGCCGCCGTCGGAAAAAACGACCAGAAGACCGTATCGCGGATGGTCAAATATCCGATCCTTTACATCGATCAACGGCAAGCGGCTGATTTCCCCGTGATCTGGAAGGGCGCCTTCAAATCGGCGCAACGGTCGTGTCTCGCCAAGCAGAAGCCCGTCAAGAACATCCACGAGGGCAAGGTCAGTTATTCGGCGTTCTGCGGTCACCTCATCTACACTTTCAGCACGGATGACGCAGGCTGGAAATTGACGGATATAGACGCAAGTGATTGATCGGATCGGACTTGGTGCCGACCAGATGTTGTCCGCTTTGGGTCAATATGCGACCAGCCGAGTTAGTGCCCGAAGGTCCGCTTACAACCTCATTGCTGTTGGGCTCGCCAATGGCAATGTTAGATGAACCGCCTTAAGCATCTGATTTAAAAAGAAATAGCAACAGAACCGCCCAGCGTGAAAAGTTCACATCTTTATGGTGCACGGCGCGCCATCACGACGGCGACCGATCCAATCGCGCTTACTTCATCCGCCAGGGTGCCGTTTGCAAAAGCTCCCGAAGCGGCTGCGTGTAAAAGCGCGCGTTGCCGGTGGTGGCGTGTCCGCTTGTCTGGTCGCTCGCCGGGATGAGATAAAGCTTCCCATTCCCGACCCGCTTCATCGCTTCAACCTCCACGCCGGTTTCCGGCGGATTGCGCTCGTCGTCCGCCGAATTGATGGCAAGGACCGACGCGCGGATTTTCTCGAGTTCTGGCGCCGCGTCGTAATCGGCCGAAGAGCCCCATTGCCAAAGGAAGTCATTGGCGTCGGATGGAGCGGGCGCGTTCAGTCGCGCGTCCACGATCTTGTCGGCGAGCGCGCGCGTCGGCGCCTGCTTCTGATAGTTGAGCGTGCCGCCGGCGGTGGCGATCCCGAAAAATACGTTGGCGAAACGCAGCGCGCGCGGCTGCGCGACATAGTCGCCATTGTTGTAGTCGGGGTCGTTGCGGATGGTTTCCAGCAACATCCTTCGGAGCATCCAGTTGCGGCTCGCCATGGCCGTTGGCTGCGAGGCCATGGGCACGAGGGCATCCATGTAGTCGGGATATCTCTCGCCCCAAATCCACGCGTTCATGCCGCCCATGGAGTTGCCCATGACGAGCCGCGCGTGGGAAATGCCGAGTCCTTCCGCGACCAGTCGATATTGCGCGTCGACCATGTCGACGTAATCATACCGGGGAAATTTCGCCTTCAGGCCATCGGAGGGTTTCGCGCTTCCGCCGTGCCCGAGCGCGTCCGGCATGATGATGAAATATTTTGTCGCGTCGAGCGGCTGGCCGGGACCGAACAGCTCTCCGGCGAAAGCCGGCGTCAGCATCGCCTGAGCCGAACCGCCGGTTCCATGCAAGATAACCACTGGCGCGCCGGTCGGGTCGCCAATGGTGGTGTAGCGCAGCCTGACTTCGGACATGACCTCGCCGGTGTGAAACCTGAAGTCGCGCGCAATCCACTCCCCCTGTTTCGGCGCGGGGTAATCGGCCGCCGTCGCGGCAAGCGGCGATAGCGCCCATGCAAGAACACAAATCGTCCTGAAAGGCTTCATGGTTCATCTCCCCGGTTGGCGCTCGCCAATCCTTGTTTTCGGTTCAGGCCAATCTATCAATTGGTCCGCGCAAGGAAAGTGGATTGCCGATCCAGCGTCGCGCGCCTTCGAGGCTTCGATGGCGACGGCGCGTCGCCACCTCGCTCTTTGTTGATCGTCCGTTGGCCGGCGCGCGTGTCGACAAGCCGGCCATGGTCATCATAGTGAAGCGGCTCGCCTTCGCGCGTTGAACGATATGGAATGTCCGTGACCGCCGTTCGAAATCTGATTCTCGTATTGGGCGATCAGTTGACGCCAACCCTGTCCAGTCTCGCGGCCGGGGATCGCGCGCGCGACCTTGTCCTGATGGCCGAGCTTCATGACGAGGCGACCTATGTGCGCCATCACAAGAAGAAGATCGCGTTTGTTTTCTCGGCCATGCGGCATTTCGCCGAGGAACTGCGGGCGGCGGGGTGGCGCGTCGACTACGTCGAGCTGGACGCGCCTGGCGCCGCGGGCGATTTTTCAGGGCAGGTGGCGCGCGCGATCGCCGTGCATCGGCCCGAGCGCCTCGTCGTCACCGACGCTGGCGAATGGCGCGTCGCGCGGATGCTCGCGGAATGGCGAACAAGCCTGTCCGTGCCGGTGGACATCCTGCCCGACGATCGTTTCGTGTGCGCGCCAGAAGCCTTCAGGGCCTGGGCGGCGGGCCGCAAGCAATTGCGCATGGAATATTTCTATCGGGACATGCGCCGCAAGACCGGCCTGCTCATGGAGGGCGATCAGCCGGTCGGCGGCAAATGGAATTTCGACATCGAAAATCGCAAGCCGGCGCGTGTCGACCTGTTCATGCCGCGGCCACTCGCTTTCCCGCCCGACGCCACGACGCGCGACGTTATCGCGCTCGTCGAGGCGCGATTTGGCGACCATTTCGGCGATCTCGCGCCCTTCTGGTTCGCCGTGACGCGCGCCGACGCGGAAGCGGCGTTTGAAACATTCATCGACAAGGCGCTGCCGCTGTTTGGCGATCATCAGGACGCGATGCTGAAGGGCGAACCGTTTCTTTATCACGCGGTCATATCGCAATATCTCAACTGTGGATTGCTTGATCCCTTGCGGGTCTGCCGCGCGGTGGAAGCCGCCTGGCGCGCCGGCAAGGCGCCCTTGAACGCCGCCGAGGGGTTCATTCGCCAGATCATCGGCTGGCGAGAATATGTGCGTGGCATCTACTGGCTGAGAATGCCCGGCTACGAACGCTCCAACGCCCTTGGCCACGCGCGCGCTGCCGGAGTTCTACTGGACGGCGGAAACGGACATGGCTTGCGTCGCGGCGGCGGTGACGCAGACGCGCGAGCACGCCTACGCCCACCACATCCAGCGACTGATGATCACCGGCAATTTCGCGCTTTTGGCGGGCGTCGACCCTCATCAACTGCACGAATGGTATCTGAGCGTCTACGCCGACGCCTATGAATGGGTCGAGCTGCCCAACACCCTGGGCATGAGTCAGTTCGCCGATGGCGGCCTGCTTGCCTCGAAGCCCTATGCCGCGAGCGGAGCCTATATCAACCGCATGTCCAATTATTGCGGCTCATGCCGTTATGACGTCAAGTCGCGAACGGGCCCGCGCGCCTGCCCGTTCAACACGCTCTATTGGGATTTCATCGCGCGCAATCGCGCCCTGATCGGCGCCAATCCGCGCATGGCGCGCATGGTCGGCGTTTACGACGGCTTTGGCCCCGAGGAGCAAGGCCGCATCGCCGAAGGCGCGGCGAAATTCCTGTCGCGCCTGTGAGCGATGGACGCGGCCCGGCGGAACGATCCTATTCCGCCGCCTTGCGCGTCTCGATCCGGAAAGGGTGCGCGGGATAGGCGCCGAGGATTTTCACCTCGCGCGAGAAGAACGCCAGTTCCTCCAGCGCCAGTTTCACGTTCGCGTCGTCGGGATGGCCGTCCACGTCGACGAGAAATTGCGTCGCCGCGAACTCGCCATCGACCATGTAGCTTTCGAGCTTCGTCATGTTGACGCCGTTGGTCGCGAAGCCGCCGAGCGCCTTGTAGAGCGCCGCCGGCACGTTGCGCACGCGAAACAGGAAGGTCGTGACCATCTGGCCGGCGCCGGCGGGCGCCACGCCCGGCGTTTTCGACAGGATGATGAAGCGTGTCGTGTTGTGCCTCTCGTCCTCGACGTCGGTGGCCAGCGTGCGCAACCCGTAGATGTCTCCCGCCAGCGCCGGCGCCAGCGAGGCGCGCGTCGGGTCGTTCCACTCCATCACCTCGCGCGCCGAGCCAGCGGTGTCGCCGGTGACGATGGGCTTCAGGCCGTATTCACGGATGATCTTGCGGCACTGACCCAACGCGTGAACATGACTGTAAACGCTCTTGATCGTTTGCAGCGACGCGCCCTCGATGGCGAGCAACTGGAAATGAATCGGCAGGAAATATTCGCCGATGATGTGCAGGCCCGCGCCCGGCAGGAAATGGTGAATGTCGGCCACGCGTCCGGCGAGCGAATTCTCGATCGGGATCATGCCGAGTTCGGCCGACCCGTCCGAGATCGCGGCGAAGGCGTCCTCGAAACTCGCGCAAGGCAACGGCTCCCAGTCGGGATAGACGTCGCGGCAGGCGATATGGGAATTCGCGCCGGGCTCGCCCTGATAGGCGATCTTTTTCGATCCGGTCATGGTCAACTCCTCACAGGCGCCGGAAGACGACGCCGAGATTGTTCGCGGGCATTTCGGTGACGACGGGCGCGGAGAATCCCGCCGCGGCGGCCACGTTCGCCACGTTGGCGAGATCGCGCAGGCCCCACGCGGGGTTGCGCCGCTTGAGGTCGGCGTCGAAGTCCAGATTGCTGGGCGCCGTCGCGATCCCGGCGCGGATAAAGGGGCCATAGAGGAACAACGGCGCGCCCGCCGGCAGGATCGCAGCCGCGCCGCGCATCAGGCCGAGTGTCGAGTCCCACGGCGAGATATGGATCATGTTGACGCAGATGATCGCGTCGGCCGCCGTGACGGGCCAGGGCGTCCGCGCCGCGTCGAGTTCCAGGGGCGCGCGAATGTTTGAAAGCTTTTCCTCCGCGATCCATGCCGCGATGCTGCCGCGCGCCGAGGGTTCGGGATCGGTCGGCTGAAACGTCAGGTTCGGCAGTTCCCGCGCGAAATGCACGACATGCTCGCCCGTGCCGCTGGCGATTTCGAGCACGAGCCCGCGCGGCGGCAAAACCCCGCGCAGCAGATCGAGAATCGGCCCGCGATTGCGCTGCGTGGCGGGCGCGTATCGACGCTCGTCGGTCATGCCAGCAATTCCCTCGCGCGTTCGAGATCGTGCGGCGTGTCGACGCCGAGCGGCGTCGCCGCGACAATGGCGACGTCGATGCGCATGCCGTCCTCCAGCGCCCGTAGCTGCTCCAGCTTCTCGCGCTGCTCCAGCGGCGAGGGCGGCAGCGCGACGAATCGCTCGAGCGCCGTCCGGCGATAGGCGTAGAGCCCGATGTGGTGGAACAGCGGCCCCTCGCCATGCGGCGCGGTGGCGCGGGTGAAATAGAGCGCCCGCAGGCGTTGCGCGTCGATGGCGCTGCCCACGACTTTCACCACGTTGGGGTCGGTCCGTTCCCCGGCGCGCCGGATTTCCGCCGCGACCGTGCCGATGTGCACGGCGGGGTCGTCGAGCAGCCGAGTCGCGGCGCGGATCGTCTCTGGCTCGACGGTCGGCAGATCGCCTTGCACGTTGACGACGATGTCGTGGCGGCGGTCCGGGTCGAAGCGTCCGAGCGCCTCGAAGATACGATCCGAACCGGACTGGTGATGGTCGCCGGTCATGACCGCGTGACCGCCAGCGGAGGTTATGGCCTCGACGATTCGCGGGTCGTCGGCGGCGACCAGCACGGTCCCCACGTCGGCCTCCTTCGCCCGGCGCCAGACATGGACGATCATCGGCGCGCCGTGAATATCGGCGAGCGGCTTGCCCGGCAGGCGGGTGGAGGCCATGCGGGCGGGAATGAGAATGATGGCGCTGGTCATCGGGCGTCAAAAGGTAGCAAGCGGGAGCGCGCTTATACGAGTTGCCAAGCGGGGCGCAAAGCGGGTAATCAACGCGCGGATTTCGCCACGCGGCTGGTATGGCCGCGTCAGGCGTTGAGTCGCTTCCGGGCCGGGGGCGGCCGGGAGATCGAAAGCGGAGCCTCGGGCATGGATTCCTTCGAGTTTAACAAGATCGCCGGTTCGGTGCTGGGCATGCTGCTGTTCGTGATGGCGCTGGGCATCATCACGGATATCCCCTTCGCCCGCGCCAAGCTCGCCAAGCCGGGCTACGATCTGCCCGGCGCCACCGAGGAGCACGCCGCCGCCGCGCCGGCCGCCGCCGAGGCCGCCGTGCCGTTCCCGACGCTGCTGGCCAGCGCCGACCCCAAAAAGGGCGAGGCCCTCGCCAAGGTTTGCGCCGCCTGCCATTCCTTCGAAAAGGGCGTCGAGAAGCCGACCGGCCCGAACCTCACCGGCGTAGTTGGCCGCGAAATGGGCTCCACCGGCTTCGCCGGCTATTCCGACACCATGAAGGGCATGGGCAAGAAGTGGGCTTACGACAGCCTCAACACCTTCCTGACCAACCCCAAGGGTTTCGTCGCGGGCACCAAGATGGGCTACGCTGGCGAAAAGGATCCCAAGAAGCGCGCCGATCTCGTCGCCTATCTCCGGTCGATCTCGCCGGACGCGCCCCCGCTGCCGAACTGATCCTTTCCGGACGCCTTTTGAAGCCGCTCCCGGTCGCCGGGGGCGGCTTTTTCATGGGTAGCGCGCGACGCTGGTCAGACCCGCCGCGCCCGGCCTGAAAAACGCGGGCAGCGCGTCCGGCAGATCGTCGAATGGTATTTCGCCGGTGATCAGCGCGTCGAATCTGTCGTCCCGCAAAAGCTCCAGCGCCTTGGCGAGGCGTCGCGCGTAACTCCAGCGCGGACGCCGCGACGGCGCGATCTCACCGACCTGCGAGGAAATCAGCCGCAGACGGCGGCTGTGGAACGCGCCGCCAAGCGGCACCGCCGTGTCGTCCGCGCCGTGCCAGCTCATTTCGACGATCGTCGCCTCGCGCCCGCCCGCGCCCAGCGCCAACGCCAGCCCCGCCGCGCTGGCGCTGGCGTGAAAAACCACGTCCGCCTCGCGCGGGGCGTCCACGGGCGCGGCGAAGGCCACGCCAAGCGCCGAGGCGACCGCCGCGCGCGCCGGGTCGATATCGATCACCGTGGCGTCGACGCCGGGAATGCCCGCGGCGATTGCGGCGACCAGCAGGCCGACGACGCCCGCCCCCACCACCACGATCCGGTCGCCCGGTCCGGCGCCCGAATCCCAGATGGCGTTAAGCGCGGTTTCCATGTTCGCCGCCAGCGTCGCGCGTCGCGCGGGCAAGCCGTCCGGCAGGGGAGTCAGCCGGTCGACGGGCGCGACGAACCAGTCCTGATGGGGATGCAGGCAGAAGACGGATTTGCCGAGGAGGTCGGCGGGGCCGGCCTCGACCGCGCCCACCGCGCAATAGCCATATTTGACCGGGAAGGGAAAATCGCCGGCCTGAAAGGGCGCGCGCATCCGGGCGTATTCGGAGGGCGGCACGCGACCGTTGAAGACGAGCCGCTCCGTGCCCCGGCTGAGCGCGCTCCACGTGGTCCTGACCAGCGCTTCGGACTCCGCCGGGGCGGCGATCGATTCTGCCCGCAATTCGGCCACGCCCGCCGCCGTGTACCAGAGGGCCCGCGCCGTCCTCGTCGTTTTCGCCTCGACCGTCATGGCTTCGCCCTCTATAGCTTGCGCGCCAACCCGCACCGCGCCGGATATAGATAGCCGCGACATGACCGCCGCGACGAGCCCCCTCCCGAGAAAAGCGCTGACGCCCGCCGGATTGCAATCGCTGGCGATGCTGGCGCGCCGCCGCCTGATCGCCGCGCTGGTCAACGGCGCGGTTTACGTGGGGCTGATGATCTGGCTGGCGTCGATCCTGTCCGTCGGCGGCTGGAGCGTGATCGATGTCCTGATTTTTGTCTGCTTCGCCATCGCGGCGCCCTGGAGCGTGCTGGGCGTCTGGAACGCCTGCCTCGGCTTGTGGCTGTTGCATGGCGTCGCCGATCCCGTGGCGTGGGTCGCGCCCTTCGCCGCGGCCGGCGACGCGCCCACGCCGTTGCGCGCCGACACGGCCATCCTGATGACCTTGCGCAACGAAGATCCCGCGCGCGCCTTCGCCCGGCTGCGGGCGGTCCGGGCGAGCGTCGAGGCGACCGGCGAGGGCGCGCGTTTCGGCTGGTTCGTGCTGAGCGACACAAGCGATCCCGCCATCGCGGCGGCCGAGGCGGCGGCCTTCGAGCGCTGGCGCGTCGAGGCGGGCGAAGGCGCGCGCCTGAGCTATCGTCGACGCGAAACCAATGAAGGTTTCAAGGCCGGCAATCTGCGCGACTTCTGCCGCCGCTGGGGCGGCGAATACGAATTCATGCTGCCGCTCGACGCCGACAGCCTGATGGATGGCGGGACGATCCTGCGCCTCGCGCGGATCGGTCAGGCGTGGCCGCGGCTCGGCATACTCCAGAGCCTTGTCGTGGGGGCGCCCTCCAGCGCCGCCTTCGCGCGGATTTTCCAGTTCGGCATGCGCCATGGCATGCGGCCCTACACCATGGGCGCGTCGTGGTGGGCGGGCGATTGCGGCCCCTTCTGGGGCCATAACGCGCTGGTCCGGATCAAGCCGTTTCTCGCGGGTTGCGAATTGCCGGTATTGCCGGGCGGGCCGCCGCTTGGCGGCGCCATTCTCAGCCACGATCAGATCGAGGCCGCGCTGATGCGTCGCGCCGGCTTCGAGGTCCGCGTTCTGCCGGTTGAATGCGGCAGCTACGAGGACAATCCGCCGACGCTGCTGGAATTCACCCGCCGCGATCTGCGCTGGTGCCAGGGCAACATGCAGTATCCGCGGCTGCTGGGTTTGCCGGGCCTGAAACCCATGAGCCGGTTTCAACTGCTCTGGGCGATCATGATGTTCTTGGGCGTGCCCGCGTGGACCGCGATCATCGCGCTTGCCGCCATCAAGCCGCTCGATGGCGAGAACACGGCGCTGTTTCCCGCCGCCTCGGCGGTGGGCCTCTATGTCGTTTTCCTGCTGATGTATCTCGCGCCGAAACTCTGTGGGTTCATCGATATCGCGCTGACGCCGGGCGGTCTGGCGCGCTATGGCGGCGCGGCGCGGTTTTCGCTCGGCTGCTTGCTGGAACTGACCTTTTCGTTTCTGCTGGGCGCCTCGACGACCTTGCGCACGAGCCTGTTCATGATCGGACTGCTATTTGGCCGCTCGCAGACGTGGAACGGGCAGGCGCGCGACGCCCATGCGCTGCCGTTCGCGCTGGCGCTGCGCGGCCTGTGGCCGCAAACGCTGTTCGGCGTGGTCGTGCTCGGCTGCGCCGCGGCGCTGGCGCCGGCGCTGATCGCCTGGTCCCTGCCGCTGACCGCGGGCTATGTGCTCGCCGCGCCCTTCGCCGTTCTCACCGCGTCGCCGGCGCTAGGCCGCTGGCTCGCGCGCGTGAAACTCTGCGCCTTGCCCGAGGAATTCGCGCCGCCCGCGGTCTTGACCGCGCTCGACGCGGCGATGCGTTCGCAAGCCTCATCCCATCCCGAAAAGACACCTCCCGGAGCGTCATGATCAGATCGTTTTTTCTCGGCATCGCCTGCGCGACCATCGCCGCCACCACATGCGCCGCCCAGCAAAACATCGCGACGGACGAACTGGCCGTTTCCGTCGCCAACAAGAGCGAGCCCGTGCTCTGCGCGGAGAAGGACAACATCGCGCTTGAGTTCACCTCCCCCGCGGTGCGGAGCATGCGCGTGCAGGCCGTGCATCCCGCCTATATCGGCATGATCCAGACCGATCGATTCGCGCCGGATTTCACCTCCTGCGACATGGCGAGCGATCCCGCCTTCCACGCCGACGACTCGCGCCGCGTGACCTTCTTCGAGACGCCGGATATGTGGCTGACCGGTTATACCTATCCCTCGTTCTGGCGGCCCGCCAACACGCCCGTGCGCGTCGGCGATCGGGTCGAGAACGGCCTGCATCTCGTGCAGCTCTGGGTGCGCTATCGCGAGCGCGCCGAGGAGGTGCTGGTGTTCTATCCGCCCGATGGCTACTGGCGCGCGCGGCCGCTGACCTTCGGCGACATGCGGCTGACCGCCTATGGCTCGTCGTTCCTGATCGGCCCGGTTGAAACGAAGGGACGCCCGATCGTCGATCTCAAGAGCATCGATTTCGATCCGGCGACGAAAACCTTCACGCTGGCGTTCAATCGCGGCGGTTCCGCCCGGTTGAAGGTCGCTTCCATCGAACCGACGGGGACCACGCTGGAGGTGAGTTATTCCGGCGCCATGCCCGATAATCTGCCCTTCGCCGCCATGCGTTCGATGTATGTCACCGAATTCAACGCCGACGTGGCGCGCGTCGCGTGGCGGACCAAGGGCGGACAGGCTTGGGGCGAGTCGCCCATCCTGTCGTGGAAGGGCGGCGAGGCGACCGAGGTCTGGGCCGGCCGCGTGACGCCGTCGATCCATAATCTGTCCGCGCCCGACATGGTTTTCGGCCGCTTCTCGGACAAGGCGGCGAAGTGACCTTGCCCGCCACGCGCCAGCGCATCCCCGCGCTCGACGCCCTGCGGGGCGCGGCGCTGGTCGGCATGTTCGCCTTTCACCTGACGTGGGATCTCGGCTTTTTTCGCCTGATCCCCGAGGACTTCCCCTATTCGGCGGGGGGCATGGGCTTCGGCCACGTGGTCGCCATCACGTTTCTGGCGCTGGCGGGCGCCAGTCTGGTTCTGGCGACCCGCGACGGCGTCGATTGGCGCGCCTTTGGCCGTCGCCTCGCGATGATCGCGGGCGCGGCCGCGGCCATCACGCTGGGCACGCTTTATCTGTTTCCCGACGCCTTCATCTTCTTCGGCATTCTGCATTGCATCGCCGTGTCGAGCCTGCTCGCCCTCGCGTTTTTGCGCGCGCCGCCATGGCTCGCGCTGGCCGCCGCCGCGCTCATGGCCGCCGCGCCGATGCTCGTGGCGTCGCCCGCGCTCGACAATCTGTTTGGCTGGTCGCTGGGCCTGAGCGCGCACCCCCCGCGCACCAACGACTGGCGTCCCCTGATGCCGTGGGGCGGCGCTGTCCTCGCCGGTCTTGGCCTGATGCGCCTGGCGCTCGCGCGCGGTCTGCCGGACTGGCTGACCGGTTGGCGAGCCGATGCGGGCTGGTCGCGCGCGCTCGCCTGGGGCGGGCGCCATTCGCTATTGGTTTATCTGACGCACCAGCCGGTTTTTCTGGCCGTCGTCTGGCTGGCCGCCACGGCGATCGGGCCGCGAGAGGCACCGCCCCTGCCGGAGGAATTGCAGTTTCAGGAAAGCTGCGTGTCGGCCTGCGCCACCGCGAGCGCCAACGCGCCGGCGTGCACGGCGCTGTGCGGATGTGTCGCCGATGGCGCGCGCGCCGCCGGCCTATGGCGTCCGATGATGGACAATCGTCTGACGCCGGTTCAGCGCCAGACCATCGATGGGCTGACGCGTACCTGCGCGCCTCAGCGGCAGTAGCGATCGGAGACGCGCATCCAGCTGTGGTCGCGCCGCTCGACCCAGCAACCGCGATTGTAGGCGTAATAGCCGTTGCGCCGACGCTGGCCGTCCGCCGCGATCGCCGCGCCGGCGCCCGCGCCCAAAACCGCGCCAATCGCGATTCCAGCGCCGCGGCCGCCGGTCACGACGCCGCCAAGCACGCCGCCCGCCACGCCGCCGAGCAGCGCGCCGCCCAGAACGTCCTGCGCCGCCGCCTGATTGACGGGAGCGGCCATCGCCGCCGTGAGCAGGAAAGCGGAAAATACCAGCGTTTTCATGGGCGCCTCTCGGGTTTGATGCCGTTCGATCATTCGCAGGTTACGCGCCGCCCGCCGTCGCGGCAATTCCCCCGGACGTGATTGCGGCGGGTTCCTTAATTTCAACATGATCGGGCCGATAATGGCGTCCAATCGCGGCTTGATCGTCGCGGTTCTGAAGGCTTGGGCGAGGGGGCGAGCTCACCACGAGCACATCAGGAGACAGCCGATGCCGACTTCAACCCGCGGGTTCGCTTCCATGGACCCGGAGAAGCAACGCGCCATCGCGCGAAAGGGCGGAGAGAGCGTCCCCAACGACAAGCGCAGCTTTTCGCAAAACCACGCGCTCGCCGCCGAGGCGGGCCGCAAGGGCGGTCTGAGCGTCAGCCCGCAAAAGCGCAGCTTCGCCCAGAATCACGAACTGGCGTCGGTCGCGGGCCGCAAGGGCGGCCATGCCTCCCACGTGGCGCGCAAGCCGCCGTCCGCCGCGGAATAATCCGGCCACATCGAGAACGCCGCGCGGATGATCGCGCGGCGGCTTTTTGACGCCGCCATCCCGGCGCGCGAGGATCGCGCCGGATTCGTCCAGTCGAGCCGAATCGCGATCACCGACGGAGCCATGCATGACCGACGGAAAGACGCCCGCCCCGCTGGCGATTATCGCCGCCGAGGCGCCGCCACGAACAAAACCGTCGAATTATCCCGAACCCTTTTTCAGCCGCATGGCCAAGCGGGAGAAGCGCCAGCTTGGCGATCTATTCGGACTGCGAAATTTCGGCGTGAACCTCACGACGCTCGCGCCCGGCGGCGAATCGGCGCTGCTGCACCGGCACAGCAAGCAGGATGAGTTCATCTATATTCTCGCGGGCGAACCGACCCTCGTCACGGACGTAGGCGAGACGCGCCTCGCGCCGGGCATGTGCGCGGGTTTTCCGGCGCGCGGCGTGGCGCATCAACTCGTCAACCGCACCGACGCCGACGTGGTCTATCTCGAAATGGGCGACAGAACGGCTGGCGACGAAGGCAGCTATCCCCGCGACGATCTCGAGGCGGTGATGGACGGCGAGGGTCGCTGGGCGTTCCGTCACAAGGACGGAAGCCCCTACTGAAAATCCCATGAGGCTGTTGTAAGCGGGCGAATAACAAGCGGCGAGTCCGTTGATCGCTGTTTCCAATAAATATTTAGCGTGAAAATATTGTAATTCGCGACATCGAACCCCATATGAATATTATATTCGATTTTTGAAATCGATCATAAGTTTAAATATTACATGGGGTCGACAGGCATGATAAAAGTCAAAACGGTCGATACTCCCGCCAACCGCGCCAAGGTTGTCGAACTTCGCAAGGCTCTACTCAAGGAAATCGGCGCGAAGTGGCGCAAGTTCTCCGAGACGGAACTGGCGGGTTTTTCCACCAAGGATGACCTCGTGTCCAAGGTGGCCGCGCTCTACGAACTCGAAAAACCACAGGCGTTGAAGGACGTCGACGCCCTGCTCAACGGGCGCCGGCTCTAACCGCGCGCGAAAACTCGCATCGCGCCCACTCGGCGCGATCAACTCCGGGAACATGAATTGGCTCGCATCACCGACGATATCAGGCGCATGAGCGCCTCCACCCGCAAGGATCCTTTCAAGGGGCAAAAAGAAATGGCAGGCGTTTTTCGTTTTGGTCGGCGCATCGCGCTTCCCTCCACCCGGCAGATCAAGCATGACATGCGCATGTTGATGGCCGCCGATGGCGTCAAGGCGCTGGAACAGGAACTGGCGGACCTCAATAAAACAGAGACCGCCGTTGTCGCGCCGGCGCCGAAGCCGGCTCCTTGACGATTGACGACGCCGCGGGAATCCGCTGGCGTCGCCATCCATCGCGCGTTGGCGAGGATCGGCGCGATCCTTATTCTTCCTTGAAGCCGTAGTCGGGTATTCCCTGTTCATTCCCGTAATATTTAAACGGAAGGAACTTGCCCGACATCGTGATCCGGACGCGATCGCCCTTGGGATTGGCTTCGCGCTCGAAGCCCATGTTGAAATCGATTGCCGACATGATGCCGTCGCCAAACTCCTCCTCGATCAGGGCCTTCCACGCGGGGCCGTTGACCATCACCAGTTCGTAGAAACGGTAGATCAGCGGATCGGTCGGCGGCATGGGCGTGCCCTGTCCGCGATAGGGAACCTCGTTCAACATCCGCTCCTCCGCCTCGCTCAGGCCGAAGAGGGCGGCGGCGCGCTTGGCCAACGGCTTCACCAGTTTCATCTGGCCCAGTAGCGCGCCGACGACCAGCACCGGCGACATGCCGCCGATTTCTCCGGTGATATGCGCCCAGGTCCAGTTCTTCTCGCGCTTGATGTCGAGGATCTTTTCGGTGAGGGCTTCGCGCTTCATGGGGTTCTCCTTCCAGGTGGTTCGCGTCGCGATCAGCGCGTCGCGAAATTCGTCGCCATCGCCATGGGCGTCGGGGCGATCGGCGCGCCGGGCCATTGCGTTGTCACGGGCGGCCGCCGTCGATCATAGCCGGCGGGCAGGTTGTCGCGAAACGCGCCACCGCGCGTGACGAGAAAATCAATTAGATGATTTCGCAGCGGATAGTAGGCCGCGGCGTGATGCAGCGCATCGCGCGCGCGATCGCGCGGCAGGGGATTCTCGACGATCTCGGCGACCAGCGCGCCCGGTCCGTTGGTCATCAGCACGATACGGTCGGCCAGATAGATGGCCTCGTCGACGTCATGGGTGATCATGAAAACGGTCTGGCCGGCTTCCGCGCACAGGCGACGCGCCTCGTCCTGCAAGGCGCCGCGCGTCAGCGCGTCGAGCGCCGAGAAAGGCTCGTCCATCAAGAGAATCTTGGGCTCGATGGAAAGCGCGCGGGCGATGCCGACGCGCTGCTTCATGCCGCCGGAAAGCTCGGCTGGCCGCTTGTGTTCGCTGCCGCGCAGGCCGACGAGGTCGATATAGCGCTGGGCCCTGTCACGAATTTCGGTCCGGCTCGCGGTCTTCCAGCGCGAGGCGACGGCGTAGGCCACGTTGCCCAGCACGGTCTTCCAGGGCAGCAACGCGTGTCCCTGAAAGATCACCGCGCGATCAAGGCTCGGTCCGGATATTTCATGACCATCGACGATGACCGCGCCCTCGCTGGGCGATTCGAGGCCCGCGAGGATGTTCAGCACGGTTGTCTTGCCACAACCCGAATGGCCGATGACGCAGGTGAACGCGCCCTTCGGCAACGCCAGCCACAGATCCTCGAAGATGGTGGTGACATGATCGCCGACGGCGTAGCGCCGCGCGATCCCCTCGACCGAAATAAAGCGCTCGTCCGCCATGTCGCTCACTCGGGGAAGGTCACGGCGCGCTGGCAACGCGCGAGCATCTGGTCGAGGATCATGCCGATCAGACCGATCATGAGAATGGCGACAATGACGTTGGAAATCGACAGGTTATTCCATTCGTTCCAGACGAAATAGCCAATGCCGGTTCCGCCGACCAGCATTTCCGCGGCGACGATCACAAGCCAGGCGATGCCGACGGAAATGCGCATGCCCGTCAGAATCGTTGGCGCGGCGGCGGGAAGTATCACGGTGATGGCCCGGCGCCACGGCCCCACTTCAAGCGTCCGCGCGACGTTAAGCCATTCCTTGCGGACCGACGCCACGCCAAAGGCCGTGTTGATCAGCATGGGCCATACCGAGCAGATGAAAATCACGAAGATCGCCGACAGGCCGGAATCCTTGATCGTGTAAAGCGCGAGCGGCATCCAGGCGAGCGGCGACACGGGCTTGAGGATTTGAATGAACGGATCGAGCGCCTTGTAGGCGAGTTCCGACATGCCGATCAGAAACCCGAGCGGCAGCGCGGCAGCAAGCGCGAGCGTGTAGCCAAGCGCCACGCGACCGATCGAATACAGAAGTTGCAGGCCAAGACCCTTGTCGTTCGGACCGTTGTTGTAAAAGGGATGACGCAAATGCTCGACGAGTTTCGCGCCGACATCGAGCGGGCCGGGCATGGCCGATTTCGCGCCCGCCATCTGCACGCCCATGAGCTTGGCGTATTCGGGATCGAGCGCGGGGCCGCCCGCGCCGCCGCCATGGACGGCCATGTGCCAGACCACCATGGACAGCAGGAAGATGAACGCCGACAACAAGGCGGCGCGCGCGCGAACCCCAATCATTTTTCAGGACCGCCTGATCGCGAACGAGCCGACATATTCCTCGGGCTTGGCGGGGTCGAAGGCCTTGCCCATCACCGAGAATGTCTTTGTGCTGGTCGCGGGCGGCGTCAGGCCCATTTCCTTCATCACCTTGGCGGCGTCGGTCGCGAGAAACACCTGCTGGGCGACCTTGGCGTAATCCACGTCGCCCTTGATCTGGCCCCACCGCTTCATCTGGGTAAGCATCCAGACGGCGAAGGATTCCCAAGGGAACGGGTCGAAATCGAGCCGCACCGGATCGTTCTTGATGTTGCCCAGTCCATCGGCGTAGGTGCCGACGAGCGCCTGTTCGAGCACGGTCACGGGCGCGTTGATATAGGCCGCCGGGGCGATGGCCTCGGCGATCGACTTGCGGTTCTCCGCCTTGGACGCGTAACCGGTGGCGTCGACGATCGCGCGCAGCAGCGCGGCGTAGGTATTTGGCGCCTCCGAGATGAATTCCTTGCTGGCGGCGAAGGCGCAGCAAGGATGGCCGTCCCACATCTGCTTGGACAGGGAATGGATAAAGCCGACGCCATCGTAAACCGCGCGTTGCGCGATATTGTCGGGAGCGAGGAAGCCATCGATATTGTCGGCGCGCAGATTGGCGACCATTTCCGGCGGTGGCACGGAACGCAACTGCACGTCGGTGTCGGGGTCTATGCCATGTTCCGCGAGGTAGTAACGCAGCAGGTAATTGTGCATCGAATAATCGAAGGGGATGGCGAATTTCATGCCCTTCCAGGACTTGGGATCCGTCTTGTCCTTGTGCTTGACCGCGAGCGTGATCGCCTGACCGTTGATGTTCTCGATCGCGGCGACGGCGAAGGGAATGGGGTTGGAGCCAAGGCCAAGCGATATGGCGAGCGGCATCGCCGCCAGCATGTGCGCGGCGTCGTATTCCTTGTTGATGGTCTTGTCGCGAATGACCGCCCAGCCCGCCGTCTTGACGACTTCGACATTGAGGCCTTGCTTCGAATAGAAGCCTAGGGGATGAGCCATGATGATGGGCGTCGCGCAGGTGATCGGAATGAAGCCGATCTTGAGATCGGTTTTTTCCGGCTTGCCCGTCTGCGCGAAAACCTCGGTCGCGGTGGCGATCGGGAAGAATGTCGATATCGCCGCGGCCGCGGTCGACGCGCCCACCGCCTTCAGAAAACCACGCCGTTGAACGTCGTCGGGAAACAGCGCGCGCATGACGGCCGACGTCGTGATCTCGCGATACCGCGCTTCGTCATCCATGCGTGACACGCGCGCCGCCGCGTCATGCGCCGCTTGGCTGTCGTGCTTGCCGCACGCGCAACCAGACCGCAGGCGGCGCGATCCATCAAAGGGATTGTCGAACATGGCCATTATCGGTCTCCTTGGCTCGCGTCGCGAAGCAGGTCGGGGCGGTGCTTTGGCGAAATAATGAGCAATCGTCGTGCCAACGGCGCGATCGCGCCGTTGACATTTTTGTTTGCAAGCGCGGCGGCGAGTCGCCTCAGGCCGATTTCGCCAGGGGCGCGGGATAGCCTTCCTCGATGGGCAAGGCCGGATCGCGCGACCATTCATTCCACGAACCAAAATACATCTTGACGTTTTCCACGCCGGCGTCCTTGAGCGCGAGAAGCGTGTTCGACGCGCGCGCGCCCTTGAAGCAATACAGATAGACCGGCGTTTGCGGGGTGATGCCGACGGACGCGCATTCCGCGAGAATTTCGCTTTTCGACTTGAACCGCGGCCCCTCCGCCGTCGGCTTCATCATGCGGTACCATTCAATCCATTTCGCGCCGGGGATGCGCCCCTTGCGCGGGCAGAAATCCTTGCCATAGGGCGACGAACTTTCGCCGATCCATTCATCGACGTCGCGCACATCGAGCTTGGCGATCGCGGGATCGCCAATGGCGGCGAGCATTTCGCCCGCGTCGATGATGACGCCCGCCGCGCTTGCATCGACCGGAAAGCTGGCGGTCTTGGGTGAGGGGGTCTCCATGGACAAGGGAAGTTTCGCGGCGATCCAGGCGTCGATGCCGCCGTGCAGGACACGAATTTTGGGATAGCCAAGAAACGTCAGGAGAAAATAGCCGCGGCACGACTGGCCAAATCCGGAATTCATGGATTGCTCGTAAATCACGGCGGTCTCCGCGCCCGACAATCCCGCCTTGCCAAACAATTCGATGAATTTTGATTTCAGTTCCGCGAGCCCCTCCGGCGTCGACGTGGCGAGGTAAGTGAAGATTTCATGGATGTTGACGGCGCCGGGCAAATGTCCGGCGGCGTAGGCCTCGGGATTGCGGGTGTCGATGATAACGGTTGGCTCCGACTTCACGAAAGCCGCGAGGTCGATCGGCGTAATCAATACATCGGTCATGACAGTCTCCGTGATGTTGTCGCGCCGGGATGGACGTCGCCGGTCGCGCCTCGTTGTCGTGATCGACCCTGGATCGTTCCGCCCGTGTATTGCCCGCGTGTTCGCGGCGCGCCTGGCTTGCGTTGGCTAGTCGAGTTCCGCCAGCATCTTGCGAAGCTGCTTGGTGGCCGGCGTGACGATGGCGACGAAGTAGGATTCGCGCAGGCGCCGTTGGCATCGATGCGCCCGCACGTAACCGCGCGCGCCGCAGTGAAGCATGGCGTGATGCGCGGCGGCCACGCTTGCCTCGCCGCCGGCGAGGCGAGCCTCGATGACGCGTCGCCAATAGGCGTCGCTGGTGTCGTATGGCGTTCTGGCGAGGTCGAGAACCTCCGCCTCCAACGCCGCGATGCGCTGTTCCAGATCCTCTGGTTGCGTTTCGAGATACCGATTGACGTGGCCCAGGCTTGGCGCGACCTCGCGCATCATCGCGAGACAATCGCGGACGAGCCCAATGGCCATGCCAGCTTGCAGGAGAATGAAGCCGGCGCGAATTTTTTTTACGTAGGGCAGCGCCGGATCGGCGAGAATAAAATCGCTTGAAACGACGAGGTCACGCGCCTGCACGGCGTAGGTGCCGGTGCCGTCGAGCGCGAGAAACGGCTCGCAGGGCTTCAGCGTCACCGCCGGATTGGCGCAATCGACAAGGCACATGACGGTATGCCCGGGTTCGCCCTCGACCTCGAAGATCGTGCCGAAGATGTGATCGGGCCCGATGTTGGAAACCCAAGGCAACAGCCCACGGACAACATAGCCATCCGCCGTGCGCGTGCCCTTCAACTTGTAGGATTCGATGCCGAACATCGACTTCATCGGGTTGGAAAGTCCGGTGCCGCCGAGGATCGCGCCGGTCGAGGCCGCATCGAGGAAGCGCGCCTTGAGCGCGTCGTTGTCGCTGTTCAGAATGTACCAGACCACGGTGTTCTGGCACCACGCCATGAAGCTGGTCGACAGGCAGGCCTCGCCAATGATCGCCATGCCTTCGATGGCCGATCCAAGGTCATGGTCTGGCGCCATATGCATTTGAAACGCGCCGCGCGATCCGATCGAACGCAGGAAGTCGGCGGGGTAATGGCCATGGTCGATGCGATCGACCATCGGGGCGAGATCCCGCCGCGTCGCCGCGCGAATATCCGACAGGACGGCGGTCCGCTTGAGGTCGAGATCGGAGTCCGGGTTCACGCGTTGCTTGACCGCGGCGGGCATGCGCCTCTCCAGTTGAACGAGCGGGTAGGGGCCAGCCGGCGCGTCGCCGGCTGGCGCTGTCGCGCATCAGGCCTGTTTGACTTCGAGTTTCACGGGCCGCGTGAACGTGTTGGCGACGGGCGACCATTTCGTCACATGCGCGATGAGCGCGTCGACTTCCGTCGGCGGCACGCCGTCGCATTCCATCGTCACGTTGATGCGAACGTCCGTGAAGCCGACAGGCTTGTCGCTGGTGTCGCCGGTGCCCCAGACGGCGGTGATGTTCAGGTCGCCCTCCAGTTCGAGCTCAAGCTTGCGCACGATCCAGCCGCGGTGCACGGCGTTGGCGTGCAGGCCGACCGCGATGCAGGAGCCAAGCGCGGCGAGCGAGGCCTCGGAGGGGTTTGGCGCCGTGTCGTCGCCGAGAAGCCCCGGCGGCTCGTCGACGATGTAGGGGGCGAGATTGCGGATGTAATTGAGGTGCCGGAAGCGACCCTCGGCGACAGTCTTGCATTTGAGGGTCTTGATGACCTTCGGATTGGCCTTGCCGGCGGCGATCAGGGTTTCCAGACCCGTCTTGTCGATTGGCGCGAGACAACCCGTCAAAACAGTGTTGGGCGCTGTGGCTGACATCGAAAGAACCTCGTTGGTTGGGTGGCGGGCATGGAGTTGCTGTTATCTACAGAACGGTCTGTCTGTTGCATGGTCCATGCCAGAACCCGCATCGCGGCATTTCGGAGGTTTTTCGCAGCCGCGCCTTTGGGTTTGCCTCGCAAGGGGTGCCAATGCGAAAAAAACAGCCAGACCTGTCTGTTCGCCGGCCAGGCGCTGGTTTATTGAGGCCAGAAGCTCGCGCGGGCGAAGAAAGGGCGAATGATCGTGGATGCACGCGTTCTAACCGGGCACTCAACCGCCGCGTCGACCGATCCTTCCGCTCGCGAGCGATTGTTGTCGGCGGCGTCGCGCCTGTTCTGCCAGTTCGGCATCAACGCGGTGGGCGTTGACGCGGTTGTGGCGGCGGCGGGAACCGCCAAAGCCACGCTCTACAAAAATTTTGGATCGAAGGAACAACTCGTCGAGGCGGTGCTTGAGCGCGAGGGGCGCCTCTGGCGCGACTGGTTCCTTGGCGCGCTCGACGTCGGCGAGGCGACGCCCCTCGAAAAATTGCGCCGCGTGTTCCCGCTGCTTGGCGAGTGGTTCGCCGAGGAGCGTTTCTATGGCTGCCCGTTCATCAACGCCATGGGCGAACACGACAAGAACGAGGATCGCCTGCGCAACGTCACGCTGGCGCACAAAAAGGTCGTGCTCGCGCGGCTGGAGGAACTGGCGCGCGCCGCTGGCGCGACCGATCCGCTGAAGGCGGCGCATCAACTCGGCATGCTCATCGACGGCGCGATTGTCGTGTCGATGATCAGCCGCGATCCCGGCGTCGCCCACCTCGCGGCCGAAACGGCCGAGGGATTGTTCGCCTCGATGCTCGTGAACTAGGTTCGCGGGAAACCGGCGCCGGATTCAGGGCAGCGACGGCGTCACTCGATTTGCTCGGACTTTTCCCACATGGCGACGAGGGAACCGCGCTTGACGAATTCAAGGTGTTTCGCCGGATCCTCGCAGGTGCGCCGCAAATCATCGAGGCGCTGGCGTCGCACCTCGGGATCCTTCTCTTCCAGCAGCCGCTTGTTGGCGATTGACTGCGCCTGAACATATTCGATGGCGGTGAGACGGCGTTGCCGGTCGTAACGATCGAGCAGGGCGTCCGGATCGGCGCCCTTCCAGATATCGATGAACTTGCGGGCGAGCGTGATTCCATCCTGAAAGCCGCTGTTCATGCCCATGCCGCCAATCGGATTGTTCACGTGGGCGGCGTCGCCCGCAAGAACGATGCGTCCAATGCGGAAGCTCCCGGCGACGCGTTGATGCACGTTGTACATGTTGCGGTGAACAACCTCCGGCGTGACGCCGAGACACTCCTCGAAGCGGGCGGTGATCCAGCCATCGCTCATCACCTCATCGTCGCTTTCCTCCGTCTTCGCGGGGAACACGCAGCGCCACAGGCCCTTGCCGTCATCGCCCGGCACCTTCATCAGCGAAACCCAGCGCTCGGGATGCGAACAATAATTGCGCAGACGGAAACCGAGCAGGGCGCCCAGGTCGACCGGAGTCGACACGATGTTGAAACGTTCTGGCCAGGTGAACCCGTCGAAGGACGAGCCGATGGTCTTGCGCACGATGCTGCGCCCGCCATCGCAGCCGATGAGATAACGGCCGCGGAATGTCTCGACGCGTCCGTCCTCGAATTGCGCGTCGCATTCGGCGCCATCGGCGTCCTGTCGCACGGCGAGAACGTCCACGGGCCGATGCAGGACAAAGTCCGGATAGGCGCGCGCGGCGTCCAGCGCGATATTGACGGTCTTGTGCTGTTCGAGCTGGATCACATAGGGGTGGTTCGAAACGCTGGACAACCGCCCAAAATCGAATTCCGCGACGATTTCATGCGTGACGTGGTCGCGCCATTGAAAGTGCGGCGACTTGAAGCCCTGTTCGAGAATGGGGCCGGTGAGACCCAACTCGTCGAACAGATCGAGCGTCGAGGGCTGCAAGGTGGCGGCGCGATGATCCTCGGGCGGTTTAGGCGCCTTGTCGAACACGGTCACGGGAATGCCGTGGCGCGCGAGGTAGAGGCCGGTGAGAACGCCGACCGGCCCGCCGCCCGCGATCAGAATTCTGTCATCCTTCGCCATCCGGCGCTCCCGTGAACTAATTGCGTTTGTCTTGTCCGTTCGCGCGCAGGATGCAGCAAATCGCGCCGCCTCCGAGCGGCGCCTGCTGCACGGGGTCGAACGTGCTGAAGACGCGCGTCGTGTGCAGCGCCGCGCCGAGCACGCCGGACATGGCGGCGCGCACGTGCTTCTCCGGCGGCGTCGCCGAGCCAAAAATGGTCGTGGGCGCGCCGCGCACGCGCCCGTCGGGGCGGGCCCCCAGCTTGGCGATCGTCGCGACGAGACGATCTTGCGTGACGACCTCGCCATCGGCGTCGAGCGTCAGGCCCGCGGCGACCAGCATGCGCTTGACCGACACCGCGTCGATGAGATCGAGCATCAAGCCATGACACGCGACCAGATCGCCGCCCGCGCCCGCCGCGTTGCCGATGACGACAACGCCGATGGCGTTGATTCCCGGCCCCGCGAATGTATGCACGCGTCGCGCGAAAATATCGGCATTATCGACGATGTCGGATTCGCCGAGGGAGTCGAGGTTCACTTCGCCAATGGCGGCGCCGGCGCCGAGCGCGGCGGCGGCGCGGCCCCTTCGCGCCCTCCGGGCCACGTCCTCCTCGGGCTGCGGGACATTGACGATCACGGCCGCGACATCGGCCGCGACGAGGCCGGCGTCCCGCATCGCCGTTTCCACGGCGCCGCGCGTCAGGCGCGCCATCGCGAGCGTGCCGATGACGGGCTCCGGGCAGGGCGGCAGTCGGGCGAGTCCCATCGCCAGCCGCGACGGTCCGCCGCTGGACCTTTCGTCGCCGGTGTCGATCAGCGCGTAACCACAGGGCGTTGAGGCGCCCTCGGCGCCAATGACCGTCACATATTCGGCCCGATCGGCGAGCGCGTGCCGGGCGAGAAGCGCCTCGACCGCGGCGCGCGCTTTTTCGCGCGAGCCATCGGTGTATTCGCCCGCCACGCGCAACAGTAGGGAAAGGCGGCGGATGCGTTGGACGCCCGCGCCATCGATGGCCGCGGCGACCGCGCCGAGATCATCGGGCGTGCTCATGTCGAAGGCGATGACATCAACGGTCATGGCGAGTTCCCGGTGTTCAGCGCGCGAGCTTCGCGGCGATCCATGCGGCGGTCTGGGGTCGGTAAATATAGTGCTTGTTATGGCAGACATGGTCGCCGCCCTCGATGATGTCGAGGATCGTCTCGCCGCGGGCTTCCCGCGCCAGTCGTGTTTGCTCGGCCGGCGTGCACAGCATGTCGCGCGAGCCGCCAACGACATAAAGAGGGCAGGCGATGCGCTCGGCCACGCCCGCGAGCGACAGCAAGGCCGCCTTTTCGCGAGCCTCGTCGGCCGTCGCGCTATGGCTGCGCACGCGAAAGACCTCGCGAGTCAGAAAGGGCTTGCCTTCCCAGTTGTCGCTCCAGTCGTAGGGCGCGCCAATCGACACGCAGGCGCGCACGCGCGGCTCGAAGGCGGCGGCGCGCGGCGCGTAATAGCCGCCAAGGCTGATGCCCCAGAGCGCGACGCGCCGACCGTCGACATCGTCGCGCGTCTCGAGCCAGTCGATCGCGGGCGAAATCACGCGCTCGTAATCATGACGGATGGGAATCGTGTATTCGGCCTCGCCTTGACCGGGGCCGTCGATCACGAGCGTCGCGACGCCGCGCGAGACGAATTGCGTGGTGAAGGAGTCCATCTCTTCCTTGGCGGAATCGAGGCCCGTGAGGAGGATAGCGACCGGCGGCTTCGCGACGCCCTCGGGGCGCCGAAGGATCGCCGCGAGATGCCGACCCTCGTAGGGGATTTCCACCCGCGCGGCGGGCGGCGACATATGGGGGAGCGCGCGCGCGTGACAGGACAGCGCCTTGGCGTGCGCGGCGCGCAACTGCTCCATGTCGCCAACGAAAAGATACTTCGCGTAATGGTAATAAAGCGCCGCGCGGGCGTAGTGCTCGGCCATGCCGGGCCCATCGTTGACCCGGGCGGCCTTGTCGCCGAGCGCCTCATGGACGGCCGCGGCCTCGGACCACGCCGCGCACCAACCGTTCCAGGTGGTCAGCCTGGCGCCTATGGCGCGAAAATCAGCGGCGACAACGCCATTTGCCTCATAACGGGCGGCGAAATGCGCCACCGCGAGTTGGACGAGCGGATCTTTGACGGGATCGGTCATCAAGTCGGGCGCTCCGTGGGACGGCGTCGTTCAATCGCGCGATGATACGCGTTGACCGGATCATGACAAGCGATAAAGTTTCATCTGAAACAAATTTTCGCGAGATGGAAAATGTCCGCCAGTCGAATCGCCGGTTCTTTCGAGAACGAGGAGTTCCTCTTGTTTCGTCTCGCCAACGCGGCGCGCCGCGTGTCGACGCTCTGCGCGGGGGTCTATGAAAATGAATTCGGTCTCAGCGTGCCGGAGTGGCGATTGCTGGCTCAAATCGGTCGTTTTGGAACGATTTCGGCGACCGAGGTGCGCGAGCGGACATCGATGGAGCGCGTCGCGATCAGCCGCGCGGCGGCGCGCTGCCTCGCGAGCGGGCTGATTGTCGAAAGAACAAGCAGGCTCGACAAGCGCAGCAAGGTTCTTTCCTTCACGGCGAAGGGACGCGCGCTTTATCGCTCGGTCGTGCCGCGATCGGAGGCGCTGGCGAGCGAGATCGAGGCCGGGCTCAGCAGAACCGAGGTGCGCCAACTGAAAAAGCTGCTGGGCAAGCTCGATGATCACGCGCGCGACATGGCCGCGCGCGCGATCGCGTGATCGTACCTCAGGGCGCGGGAAGCTCCGCCGCCTTGATGGCCTCGGCCAACAGCGCGGTTTCGCCCACGATACGCTCCTCGAATTCCCTTGGCGTGTTGCCAATCGGCGCGATTCCAAGGCTCGTGAGCGTTTTCACGATGGCGGGATCGCGCGCGGTCTCCGCCGTGGCCGCGGCGAGCTTTTCAATGATATCGCGCGGCAACTTCGCGGGCCCGACCAGACCGTTCCACGACGTCATCACAAGGCCGGGAATCGTTTCGTTCACGGCGGGAATGGCCGGCAATTGCGCGAGCCGCTCGCGCGAGGAAACGCCAATCAGCTTGACGCGCGGGTCGGTGGCGAAGGGCACCAGTTCCGACGCGTTGCCAAAATAGGCGTTGACATGCGCGCCAAGAAGATCGGCGACGGCCGGCGCGCCGCCGCGATAGGGAACGTGGGTCAGCTTGACGCCCGCGCGCTGGAAATAGAGCGCGGCGACGAGATGGGAAATGGAGCCGATTCCACCCGACGCGTAAACAAGTTCGCCGGGCTTCCTTGTCCTGGCGAAGTCAATGAACTCCTTCATCGAATTCGCGGGCGTGTCGCCCGCGACGCCGAGCACGAAGGGCCCCTCGCCGAAAATGCTGATGAAGGACAGATCGGTTTTGGGGTTATAGGTCACATGCTCCGTGAAGGGGATCACGGAGACCTGTTGCACGGCGCAAAAGAGCAAGGTGTAACCGTCCGGCGCCGCGTGGGCGACCGCCGTGGTGCCGATCGCGCCGGACGCGCCCGCGCGGTTGTCGACGATGAAAGCCTGACCGAATTTTTCCGAGAGCTTGGCCGCGAGCAAACGCGCCATCGTGTCCGTATTGCCGCCGGGCGGGAAGGGAACAATGATCGTCACGGGTCGATTCGGCCACGTGTCCGCGCGCGCCGGCATGGGCGACAGGACGCGCGCCGCGGCCACCGACGCCAGACCGCCAAGCGCCGCGCGCCGCGTCCACGCGCCTTTCAACACGCCCGAAGGATGCTTCAACCGCAAGCCGAAAAACGCCATGGAACCCTCGCCGTTTGTTGTATGCGTCGATCAAAGCAAGTTTGATGCAACGTTCGCCTGTTCGGCGTTCGGTCGTTGCGCGAGCATCGCCCGCACGCGCGGATTTGACAAGTTCGGCGCGCGTTGATTGTTGTTCGGATGAAAGACAAAGTCTTTCATCCGCGGGCCGACAAATATACGCAATTTTCGGGAATCGCCGCCGATCAAGGCCCGCGCCTCGTTTGCCAGATGGCCATGCTTCATCGCCTTCCACCCGTTCAAAAGCGTTCCGCGAGATGGCGGGTCGTGCTTTGGCGTGGCGCATTGTCATGCATGCACGGCTTGAAGACGCGCCAGATCGTCATCGGATCGGCTCGGCCCGACCGCGGGCTATTTCGGTGTTGACATGCCGACGCAAGAGGATCATGAGCGAACCGTCGACCGCCTTTGCGCTCGGCGATCCACAACACTCTGAAAGAGACATGGGCAGTAGCAACTCCGGCGACCTGATCGCGGCGAATGCCGCCCTGACGGCGTCGATCCACATAGCGAACGTCCGCGACCTCCTGGTCGGCGTGATCGGCTACGTGACGGCCTAGGCCGGCTCGCCCGCTCACCCTCCAAGGCCGCGGGCCAAGGAGGCGAGCCATGAACAAGCTCAACGAAGTCGGCGCGATCGCGCGTCGACAGAAAACCGAAACCCGCGTTCGTCCGGCGCGGGCGCGCAAGCTCGCGTGCGTCTGGACACGCGATCCCGTCACCAACCGTCCAACCTGCGCCTGGACCGAAGGCGCGGGCGGCGACGCGTCCGCCGATCGGCCGTCCCGACTCCACGATCGGGGACGGCCTCCCTCGACCCTCCCGCTTGCCGCCTGACGGAGCCTCCACATGAACGACGGCCCCAGTAGGCCCGACGGCTTGGATTTCCAGCGGTCGGGCGCACTCTTCAACCCCGCCTTTTCATCGAAAACGAACGCCACGTTCCCTTCCGGCTGGATCGCCACGGCTTGCTGAAAGCCCATGGTTCTCCGCCGCGGGGACGCGGTCGGAGAAAAACCATGACGCTGCATGTCAAATCAAACGAAGCGAAGGGCGCGGTCCTTGACGACGCCCATGTCGGCAACATCCGGGGCGCGCTCGGCACCATCCACCAGCACGACACCGGACCACGCACGGGCTGGAAGCATCGCTTTCGCACTCTCATGGCGATCATCGGGCCCGGCCTGATCGTCATGGTCGGCGACAATTGGACTGCCCCCTGAAAAGTGATCCTCCCTGAAGTATGGCTTTTGGCCAGTTGGAGGACTGCGAGATGGCAAGGAAAAGGCATAAAGCGGAAGAGATCGTCACGAAGCTTCGGCAGGTCGAAGTGCTGACGGCGCAGGGT
>CAIOVE010000003.1 GCA_903861645.1 uncultured Hyphomicrobiales bacterium | reverse complement strand
CGATCTGCGCCGCTGGCTCGGCGATGCGGGCGTCGTCTGATCCGCCGGTCGTTTCGATCTATTCGAGGCCGAACTCGATCAGCGGCGTGAAACTCAACACCGATCCGGGCGGCGGCGGCGGAAACGGCGCGGCGCGCCGCACCATGGCGATCGCCTCGGCGTCGAGTTCCCGGTCTCCCGCCGAACGGATGACGCTTACGCCGCCCAGATTGCCGGCTGAATCGATCACAAGGGAAACGACCGCGTATCCATCCGGTGAAGGCCGCAGGGTCGGCAATGCCTCCTACAGTGGTTGTAAGATTTCATCGGACTGGAGGGTTTCGATTGCCTCGACGAGCGTAAGGTCGCGATGAAGGCGGTACCAGTCTCCGGTGTGGCGGTGCCACTGGATGTCGAAGCTGTTGCGGCCGATTCGGTCGAGACGCGCAAAGGGCGCATCGAACTCCTCGCCGAGATTCTCAGGGAAGCCCGAGCGGTAGCGCTGGATGAATCGATACTTGGCGCCATGCCACTTACCGACGATGTCGATGGGATAGTTGAACTTCGTCGGTCGGATTTCGGGCAGAAAGCGCGGCTTCAGGAACTCGCCGATCAACCTTTCGCAAGCCGATGTGACGCTGGCCTTTTCGATCGGGGAGAACGCTGCCGTCGGCTTAAGCAGCTTGCGCATGGCTCACCTGGGTCTTTATCCAGTTCCACGGCAGCAACTCGTCGAGCCGATGCGCGGGATGGTCGGCGATACGCGAGAGCACGTCGGTCAGCCAAGCCTGCGGATCGACGCGATTCATCTTCGCCGTGACGACGAGACTGTACATGGCGGCCGCGCGGCGACCGCCGCGATCGGACCCGCAGAATAGCCACGATTTTCTTCCCAGCGCGATGCCGCGCAGACCTCGTTCCGCGGCGTTGTTGGACAAGCACACGCGTCCATCGCAAAGGAACAACGTGAACGCCGCCCAACGCTTGAGCATGTAGTTGATCGCTTTGACCAGGTCGTGCCCGCGTGCCAGCCGAGCGAGCTGCGCGCCCATGTAGGCGTGGAGGTCGTCGACCAGCGGCAGGCTCAGCGCGCGGCGCGCCGCCAGGCGTTCTTCGGCGCTCCTTCCGTTGATGGATCGCTCGATCTCGAACAGCGCGTCGATGCGGCGCACGATCTCGATCGCGATCGGCGACAAGGCGATTTCCTTCTTGCCCGCGGCCTTGCGACGCGCGTTCTCCTCAAGATCGGCCATGGCGAAGAACGGCCGCCGCGCGTGCACCCAGCACGCCGCCTCGACGATGGGTCCCGGACTGCGACCGGGCAGATAGAGCTTGTTGTAGCCGTCGTAAGCGTCGGCTTGCAGAATGCCCGTGTATCCAGCCAGATGCCCCTGGGGATGTTCTGCCCGGCGGTCGCGCGAGTAGTGGAAGACCGCCGCCGGCGGCCCCGCTCCGCCAAAGGGCTTGTCGTCGCGCAGATAGATCCAGCATCGCCCTGTGTCGGTCTTTCCGGCGGCGAGAACCGGCACCGTCGTGTCGTCCCCATGCAGGCGCTCCGCCGCCATGACGTGGGCTTCGACAAGGCGACGAAGGGGATCAAGCGCCGCGCAGACCGACCCAACGGCGTCGGCCATCGTCGACAGCGCGATCGGCACGCCCTCCAGGACATAACGCTCGGCCTGGCGGTTCAGCGGCTGATGCTGGCCGAATTTCTCGAACACGATCATCGCTAGAAGGCTCGGGCCCGCCCATCCCCTGGCGACCGCGTGGAACGGCGCCGGAGTTTGCGAGATCTTCTCGCAGTCGCGGCATGTGAACTTCTCCCGCACCGTCTCGACGACCTTCCACCGGCGAGGGATCGACTCCAGCGTGCGGGTCACGTCCTCGCCGAGTTTGCGCAGGCGCGAGCCGCCGCAACATTCGCAGGCCGTCGGCGGATCGAGCACCACGCGCTCACGGGGAAGATGCTCGGGGAAGGTGTTGCGCTCGGGGCGCTTGCGGG
>CAIOVE010000002.1 GCA_903861645.1 uncultured Hyphomicrobiales bacterium | reverse complement strand
GGCTCGGGAGGTGCAGGCGCCTAGCCAAGGACTGGGAAAATCTCAACCGAAGAGCGCTCGCGTTCCTGCGCCTCGCGTCAATAAGGCTTATGCTCAGAAAGCTATGCAATCCAGCATGATCTCTCCGGACAGACACTAAGTCTCGTGGCGGCGGAACTGTCCGGCGCCTCGGCGGGCATCGGCTTTCGTATTCAGGAAGCCCGTCAGTTCATCCGCACCGACCGGATGTTCGTTGGCCTCATCGAACTCGGCGTGCTCGGCGCGATCCTTGATCTCGTCT
The DNA here is from genome assembly GCA_903861645.1 of uncultured Hyphomicrobiales bacterium. GTDB lineage: Bacteria > Pseudomonadota > Alphaproteobacteria > Rhizobiales > Beijerinckiaceae > Terripilifer. Next base: position 15,737 of record CAIOVE010000002.1, on the reverse strand, counting down.
TTGTCGCTCTCTCGCGACGGCTAGTTCATTGGGAGCACACGTAATGGATGCGTTGGCGCCGGACACGGTCACATCGGGACTGGTCAGGATCAACGCCGCGCGCGTGACCTATCGAGGACGCGGCGGGGCGCCGTTCGAGGCCCTGTCGGCCACCGACCTGCGACTTGAGCCCGGATCCTTCACGACCCTCATCGGACCGTCGGGATGTGGAAAGTCGACGCTGCTCAACGCGGTCGCCGGCTTTGTTACACTCTCCGAGGGTCGCGTCGGCGTGGACGAGCGGATCGTCGATGGTCCCTCGCCAGATGTCGGCGTGGTCTTCCAGCAATACGCGCTGTTCCCTTGGTTCACGGCCGCCGGCAACGTCGAATTCGCCTTGAAGCGTTTCGGCCTGCCGCGCGCCGCCCGCCGCGAGGCCGCGCTCGCCGCGCTTGACGTGGTGGGATTGCGCGCGCGGGCTGACAGTTACCCCGCGCAGCTTTCGGGCGGCATGAAGCAACGCGTGGCTCTCGCGCGCACGCTCGCGGGGCGCCCGAAGGTGCTTCTGATGGATGAACCCTTCGGGGCGCTCGACGCGCAAACGCGTGTCTCCATGCATGAAATGCTGCTGCGCGTCTGGGAGGCGCATCGCACGACCGTCCTCTTCGTGACCCACGACGTGGACGAGGCGCTCATTCTGTCCGATCGCATCCACATCATGTCGTCCGGCCCCGGACGGATCATCGAGACGATAGATGTTGACAGCAGGCGTCCACGCCACGTGGACGATGTCGACAGCACGTATCTCGCCCGCCGCAACCTGATCATGCGTCTCCTGCATCATGGCGGAGCGCGGCAACCTTGAGTTTTCGAGAGGAGTAAACCGATGAAAAGCCTGATTGCTTTTTCCATTGCGGCTTTGGCGATGGTGACGACGGCGGTTCGCGCCGACGATAAACTGACCGTCGGCGGTGGCCCGGTGGCCGAAGTGCCTCAGTTCATCGTGGCGAACGACCGCAAGCTGTGGGGCAAGGCCGGCCTTGATGTCGCCGTCACGCCCTTCGCGACGGGACGCGAGGCCTTCGAGGCGCTGATGGGCGGCCAGCTCGACCTCGCGATCATGGCGGAGTTTCCGGCGGTCGTTGGCGCCATGCGCAACCAGAATTTTTCCGTCGTCGCCGTTCTTTCCCGCTACAAGGCGAACCGGATCATCGCCAAGCGCGAGCAAGCTTTGAAGTCGGTGGCGGAGCTCGCCGGCGCGCAAATCGGCGTGACGATTGGCACCAATTCGCATTTCATGCTCGACGAGGCCCTCAAGGCGGCAGGCGTCAAGGCAACCATTGTCAACGTCGCGCCGCCGGACATCGTGCCAGCGCTCGGCCGTGGCGACATTGCCGCGGCCGCGCCCTTTCCGAGTTTCTACGCCGGCGCCAAGCGCGCGCTGGCCGGGCAGTACCAGGAATTGATCGTGCCGGCGTATGAAACCACCATGCTGCTGGCCGCCTCATCCTCGCTGATCGAAAAGCGACCGGAAGCGCTGGCGAAGTTCCTCAAGGCGCTGGCGGAAGGTCAGGCCGTCGTCGATAGCGAGCCGGCCGCCGCGCAGGAGACAATTGCCCGCGTGATGGGCGGCGCGACGAACCTCGAGACAATCAAGGCGGCCTGGGGCGACTACGAATTCAAGCTGACGCTTGATCAGAAGCTCGCCGATCTGTTGCTGCGCGAAGGCAAGTGGGTGCGCGAACTCGGCATGATCAAGAACGTCGAGCCGACGGACGCCATGTTCCGCGGCAGACTCTCGGCGGCGGCGCTCACGTCCGTTCTGCCATCGGCGGTGAGCTTGCCCTGATGGCGCGCGACGACCTTCCAGACCTGCGCGCGCTGGGCGACGGACCTTTCCTGTTGGCGCCAGAATATCTCCTCACGCCGGACGGCATGCGGAACGGACAAGCCGTTGTCGTCGCCGACGGTCGCTTCGCCGATCTCGGCCCCGTGGCCGAAGTGCTGGCGCGGCGCGCCGGGCTTGCCCGAGTTGATCTGCCGGGTTGCGTCCTGATGCCGGGGTTCGTCGACGCTCATCATCATCTCGCGCAGGCGTTCGGCAAGGCGCTGGCGTTTGGCGAGCCATCGGAAATCTTCCGGCGCGTCTGGGTGCCGCTGGAAGGGGCGCTCGATGACACGATGATCCATCGCGCGAGCAAACTGGCGGCTCTGGAAGCCCTTAGGGGTGGCTTCACCACCGTGGTCGACGCCGGCGCGCGATCCGCGGCGGATCTTGGCCGGATGGCGGACGCGGTACGCGAGGCAGGCCTGCGCTGCGTGCTTGGCTACGTCTGCAACGATGGCCCCGAGAGCACGCCGGTCCAGCGTGACGACATTCTGGCGCGGGCCGCCACGCATCTCGACCGCTTCGCGCAAGATCCACTCGTGCACGCCTCGCTGGCGATTTCCATCCCCGAAGCAGCGACGCCGGAGATGCTCGGCGCCGTCGCCGAACTCTGCCGGGCGCGCGGCGTCGTTTTCCAGACGCATATCAACGAACATCTGGCCTCGGTCGAGCGTTCCATTGTCGCGCGCGCGCGGCGACCCTTCGAAGTCCTGCGAGACGCGGGCGCGCTGGGTCCGCAAACGCTTGTCGCCCATGGCGCGTTGATGACGCCGAGCGAACTGCTGACCCTCAAGGAAACCGGCACTGGCATTGCCTACAATCCAGTGGCCAGCGTCTGGAAGGGCAATGCGGTCGCCATGGCGCAACTGATGACGACGATGGGCGTGCGCCTTGGCCTTGGGACAGATGGCACGCGAAGCGATGGCTTCCGTCTCATGGACGCGGCCGAGACCTGCCAACGACTCGCGTTTGGCATGCCCGCGGGCGACTTCTCGTGCGGCGCGGGCTGGACATGGCTCGACGCGGCGTCGCGCGGCGGCGCAGATGTCGCGGGCCTCGGGGCCATCACCGGCCGCATCGCCGTTGGTCTGGCCGCGGATTTCCTGGTGGTCGACGTCGACGTGCCCGAGTTTCAACCATCGTGGGATCTCGACTGGGAGTTGGTGCGGCTTGGCAATCGTGATCAGATCGAGGCCGTATTCGTGAATGGACGCCTCAGGCTGATGCATGGCTGGCCGGTCGATTGGGACGCGCGCGCGCTCATGCGCGAGGTCGCCACATCCGCCAAGGCGGCCGTCGCCAAGGCGCCAATCCTCAAGCTGCATCCAAGCGCGGCCGCCAGCCGCGCCACCGCGCGCGCCCAAGGCTCATAGGCGCGCAAGATTGTTTTGATGACCGACTTCCTCATCATCGCGCTCAGTGTCATGGCCGGCGCCCTTGTGCAGGGCACGATCGGCGTTGGCTTCGCGCTCATCATGGTTCCAGTCGCGGCCTTGCTTCAACCGGACCTGTTGCCCGTTTCCGCGCTCGCGCTGATGGCGCCTCTGAACGTCTATGTGCTCGCGCGCGAATGGCGCGCCCTCGACTGGCGCGGCAGCCTCTGGATACTCAGCGGCCGCGCGCTCGGAACGGCTGGCGGCATCGCCGTGCTCATCTATATGACGCCACGCTTGCTGGATTTGCTCGTTGGCCTTTCAACCGTGCTCGCCGCCGCGCTGACGCTGCGCCTGCCTGCTTTCAAGGCGGGACGCAAGGCGTTCTTCGGCGCGGGCGTCGTCACCGGCATCACGGAAACGGCGGTCGGGATTGGCGGGCCACCGCTCGCGCTCGTCTATCAGCACCACCCCGCGCCCGTCATCCGCGCCAGCCTCGCCGCCTGCTTTCTGGCCGGGCAAATCCTGTCAATTGGCCTGCTCGCGGAACTCGGAAGGATTTCGACCCAACAGATCGAGGCCGTCGGCATTCTCCTGGGGCCTCTGGCGCTGGGCGCGTTCATCAGCCAGGCGACGCATACACGCTTGAACGGCGCCTGGATTCGCCGGCTGATCTTTGCCTTTGCGATCGGATCCGGCGTCATTCTGCTGCTGCGCGGCCTGATAGGTCTGGCATCGAGCAACTAGAATAATCGACGCGATAGGCAGCGGGCGCCACGCGCGCGTGTTCGCCCGACCCACGTCGGAGCCCGACGTTGAACCCGGAGCGAACAACGCCCGGCGCTTCGCGCAACCACCCGATTCCCGGTCACGGGTGCGTGGCCTGACCGGTTCAGGCCTTCAGATTTCCATGTTTGATGAGATTTTCCCGCTGCTTTTCCGTGCGCGGCGGTAAATTGAAAAGTCGCGAGGCCGTCCCGCCGAGAATGTTGTGCTTTGCCTTTTCGGAAAGGAACGGAAGATCCCAGATCGCCGATGGCACGTCGAAATCCCAGTGCGGGTAATCCGAGGAGTACAGCAATTGCGTTTCGGCGTTGATCATCTGGAACGTGCATTCCAGGCCACGCATGTCGGTCATTTCCATCGGTTGGGAGGCGTAATACATATCCCTCATGTAATCCGACGGTTGTTTTTTTAGCGTCGGAAATTCCGAGGGCCGCAGCATGTGCTCATGGTCAAGCCGCTGCATAAGGAACGGCAACCAGGCCAGCCCCGCCTCGATCCAGATGACCGGCAGCTTGGGAAAGCGTTCGCACAACCCGTTGGATACCCAATTGGTCATGTGAAGAATGTTGTAGAACGGGAATCCCAGCGCATGCACGGTGGCGAACTTGTTCAGGCTCTTGAAAAACGGTTCGCCTGGATTAATGCCGGAATGGAAAGCCAGCGCCAGGCCACGCTCCTCGACGGCCCGATATGTTTTCATATACGCATTGTGATGCACGGGAAGCGTGCGCACCGACGTAACCAGAAAACCCGTGACGCCCGGACGGGAGCCAAATGCCTCGACATGCTTCAGCGCATGTTCGGGCTCCGACAATGGCAGCGCCAACATCGAATAAAAGCGGCCATTCGATTCCGGCAATACCTTTTCCGTGAGCCATCTGTTGTAGGCCCAGCACAGCTCATGCTCGAGTTCAGCGTCGGTCAACATGCCCGCCGCCAGCAACTGGGTGGGAAACAAACAAGAGTAGTCGACGCCGAGCGCGTCCATCCATCGATGACCAAGCTCGACGTCGCGCACCTTCGCCGGATCCGTCTTCTCTGTTTGACGAAGAGGATATCGCGTTACGCGCCCTCCCATGTCCTGATTGCCCGTCATGCCCGGAAGAATGTTTCCCCTGCCCTTCGAAAAGCTTTGCAAGACCTGTTGCTTGAGCACCTCGTTCTCGATGAACTGGCAGAACTCCTTTTGATGTTCCGCTTCATGGTGATGAGCGTCGACGTCAACGATCAGAATGTCGTCGAAGCCACGCTGGTCGGCCTGCTTGCGCGCGTGCGCCAGCAGTTTCGTTGTATTCAGATCCTCGACGGAAACACGACGTCCGCGTTCGGCGATCAAATCCATGTTGAACTTCCTTCCATCCCCGCATCGATCACGGACGCTTTAGCGGCCCGTCGCGTTTTGCCAAAATCCAAGTTCGAACGCCGACATTCCCGTCGCCCGCAGAAGTCCCGCGCAAACGACAACGGCGTCGGTCTGCCCAAGCCCCGTGCGAAACGCCACGGGCGGCTCGACTTCTCCGTTTTCCACGCTCGCCGCGTAGACCTTGCACAGCGCGGACATCAAGGCCTGGAGGCTCGCGAGCGGCAAATCCACGGTTCCCTCCGCCACCAGACGCTTCTCCAGCGTTTCGGCCAGGGCCTCCACCCGCGGCGCGAGTTCCACCCCCGGCCCGTCAAACGATGACATAAAGATCGTCTCCCCTCTCGATCACGTCGTACTTCCGCAGTTTCAGTTTACGGTTGGAGACGCACTCGCCGGTGGCGATGTCATATTCAACGCCGTGCCACGGGCAAGCGAAGTGCATGCCCGTATGCGAGAAATACAGACCCCGCGAGGTCATGTCGGGCATGATCTTTTCCTCCACTCGCGCGATCGTGAGGCCTTCGCACGAAGGGCCACCTTGATGAATGCATATATTGCTATACGCGAAATAGACGCCCTGATGATTGAACACGCCGATTTCGGTGTCGCCGGCATGGACGATCTGGCGATCGCCATCCTTGAAGACACCTTTACGGGCGATAAACACTTCAGCCATTGCGCGCGTTCTCCCTCGATACTTTTTCCATTGGATTCATTTCAAGGCGTAAGGGCGGATTTTATCTTGGCGACCATCGCCGGTTCGGTATCGCCGAGATTGACCACTTGTTGCTGAAGGCTTTCCCCATTCTTGAAATCGATCTCGGCGTTCGCGCGGGCCGCCTCGTTGAGAAATTCGGGGTCCGCGACCACCCTCTGGAAAGCCTCCCGCAACGTGGCGAGCCGATCGGCTGGAACATTCGGACTGGTGAAGAACGCGTAGCCGATTTCGGTGGCCAGAAGCATCGCTCTCAGGATCGACTTTTGTTCCTCCGTCTCGGCGAATTCCATCGCCGTTGGAACATTCTTCAAAACCGGCTTCCGTGACAGGGCGAACTGCGTCAACATATTGACGCTGCCATCGGCGTACCAGCCCGGATGGGTTCCAAAAAACGTCGTCCAGGATGTCGAATGCCCTTCGGACTCGCCCCGCTCCATCGCCAACATGCCTTCATTCGACCCCTTGTATCCCAGGATCAGCTTGAATTTGGTGCCGATAACCTTGTTCATCACGATCGGGTAGATATAACTCGTTGACCCCACGCCCGTTCCAGACAGGGTCACCTCCCGTTCCCTTGCTTGCTCGATCGTTTTGACGCCAGACGTCCGCCATGTCGTCAGCACATTGATGTTTGAATTCATGCGCCCGATCCAGCCCAATTCGCGCGTCCTGAAGCGCACCCCGTCGGTGCCGAGCACTTCGTCGAGCGGTATCGTCGGCGATGCAAGGCCAATTGTCGTTCCATCCCGCGGCGCGGTGCCTTGTATATGGTTCACCGCCACGAAGCTGCCCGCCCCCGGCATGTTCCGCGTAACGATTGATGGATTTCCGGGAATATATCGCCCCAGATAGGAAGCGAGCAGGCGCGAATAGACATCATTATAGGCGCCCGGTGGGAACCCGACGATGATTTCAATCGTCTTGCCCTTGTAAAAACCCGTCACGGGCTGGGCGACCGCATGCTGGCAAAAGAAACCGACGAGCGCGCACAGACCAGATGGCAATCGAGATGATGGCATCTTTTCGCCCTCCATGCTTTTCTTCCACGCCGCGCGCGGCGCGGAATGCTTTCGTCACCGTTTGCGCGCGTATGGACCCAACTCCCTGACCGCCGCCTCCGCGAACGTCATGTCGATGCAGTCGGCCGCCTTGAGGCTTTTGTTTTCGACGTCGCCCTGATCCTGAAAGAACTTCAAATCCTTGGCGATGCTCTGGACCGCGACCTTCCCGTCTGGATCGCTCGCTTGTGGAGTGATGCGACGTATCAGGTCTGCGGGTTGATTTGCGCGCTTTGAAAAAATGCCGATGACGTCCTCGGCGCCGCCGTCTTTGCGCCAACGACCATTTTCAATGGCGTCGTTATAATCGCGGGACGCTCGCAAAAACGCCTTCATGAAGCGCTTGGCGACGTTGGGACGCTCCTTCATGAATCGATCGCCATACTGCAGCATGGAAACCTGATAATCGGGAAATATCTCCTGCGTCGGCACGAACTCAACGGCAAGCCCCTCGCTCATGAGCAAGGTCTTGAACGGTTCGTTGACAATGGCGCCATCAATTGCGCCGTTGCGCATGCCCGCGACCTGCTGGGCGAACGGCAGATAGACTTTCTCGATGTCGCCGTAGGTTATGCCGCCAATCCTGGCCGCCTCGTTGATGATCGACAGCGGCCCAACCCCCGGCGCGCCAACGCTGATGCGAAGACCCTTCAGATCCTTGAGACCCTTGAATTTGCCGCTGTCCACCAATTCCTTGCGGATCAGCAGACTTTGATAAACATACCCGTCGGCCGTGCGGCCCTTGTCCGCCACGATCCGCAAGCCGATCTTGCGATCAATCGCGTTGAACAAGGCCACGGAAGTGGAGCCGCCACCGATGTCGATATCGCCTGCTCCCAATGGCGCCATCATGCGCGCGGATGCATCAAAGGACAGGATTTCGGCCTCGATGTTTTCCTTCGCGAAATAACCTTTTTCGGCGGCGATAAAGACATTTATGTCGCCGATGGTGTTTATGACTCCAACCTTCACCCGGTCCGCCGCGAGGCAACTCGGTGAAAGCAGCAAGGCGGTTGGCAGCGCGAGGACCGCGAGCGCTCTGGCTGATGTCCAGACCATTTTCCTTCCCCTATCCCTTGGCCGCTTGGCGGCCATTATTATTAAATGCGCGAGAGTCCCGGCGCCGATGCCACATCAAAGCGAGGCTTTCGCCGCCAGTGGTCGCCATTTGCGTAGATCGTCGGCGATGCGCCGACGCAAAAACTCCGGAGTTCCCGTGTCAACGACGATCGACTGATCGAACAGAAGCTTCTTCGTTTCGACGACGTTCAAAGCCTGATTGACGACGCCGTTCAGGCGGGCGACGATATCCGGACGAAGCCGTGCGGGGCCAACAAGGCCAATCCAGAGGGTTGCTTCAAATCCGGGAACGCCACTCTCCGAAATCGTTGGAATGTCCTTGAACTCCGGAATTCTCGTCCGCGTCGTTACGCCAAGGCCGCGCAACTTCCCGTCCCGGATGTATTGATGAGTCGTCGTAAGGATGCCGAATTGCGAATCGATCCTGCCCGCGACGAGATCGATCACCGCTTGCGTGGAGCTTTTATAGGGCACCTGGGTAAGCTTTATGCCCGTCATGCTCGAGAGCAATTCCGCACCAAGCCTCGCGAGGCTCGCCTCGCCAACGGACGAATACGTCAATGCGCCGGGCTTGGCTTTCGCCAGGGCGACGAACTCGGGAATGCTCCGCGCGGGAACGGCGGGGTTCGTGACAAACACATATGGGGAGTAACCCACCATCGCGATGGGCGTGAAATCCGCTTCGGCGTTGTAACTCACGGATGGGTCCAGAATAGGCGCCGTCACGAGGGTCGTCGTGGTGGCGATCCCCAAGGTATAGCCATCCGGATCGGCGTGAGCGATCTGGTTGCTACCGATCATGCCACTGCCGCCGTCCCGATTTTCCACGATGACGGGTTGCCCCAGCGCGTCAGCGAGCTTCGATCCGACCAATCGCGCGAGGACGTCGGCGGCCGATCCGGGGGGCAGCGGCGCCACGAGACGAATGGGTCGCGTCGGCCAAGGCGGCTCTGCGGACTGCGCGCGCGCGGCCGTGGCGCCCCACGCGACAAGCCATGCCAAGAGCACAATCCTGCAAGACATTCGCGTCGCCTCCCGCCGCGATTTCGCCGACCTATCCGCGAGATTTCAATTCCGGAACATCGAACTCGGCCCAACCGGGCACGTCCGCGACTTGCGAGAAAGGCTTGCCATATGGCCGCGTTGCGTCGATGCCAATGGCGGAAGCTGTCCGCATCGGACGATCGATTTTCGGATCGTCGATCGAGGGATCGGACGGGCCCGCGGGGATGTGATCGATCACGATCGCGTCCCGCGCTGGTTGGACGCGAAACGCCATCGCCCATTCGACGTCCGAGGAACTGTGAACATCGATATCGGGATCGACGATGATCACCCATTTTGGCCGGACATTCGTGCCCATGGCGGAAAGAATGACTTGTCGGGCTTCCCCCGCGAAACGCGGCTGCATCGCGATCACGACATAGAAGGAAACCCCGGCTGAAGCACGAACCGAGATGTCGGTAATCGTCGGATATTGCGCCTTCAGCGTTCGGAAGAGCGACGCCTCGAAAGGAATTTGCTTGAGAAGATGGCTTTCGGTGATTGGTTTTCCCGTCAACAGTCCCTGAAACATCGGCGACTTGCGATGGGTGATGGCGAGGACCGTGGCCACGGGCTTGGGCGAAGGCGGCGTGTAATAGCCGGTGTATTCGCCGAGTGGCCCCTCCATCACGAGATCATCCATGTCCACCTCGAATTCAATGACGAATTCCGAGGTCGCCGGCACATGAAGATCGCTCGTCACGCATCGCGCGAGTTCGACGGGCGCGCCGCGCAAGCCACCCGCGACATGCCAATCGTTCGTCGTATCAGACACCTGTACCTGACACGTGTAGGCCAGAATTGGATCGACGCCGATCACGAGCGCCGCGCGGGCCTTTTGGCCAAGCTTTTTGTACTTGGCGAGGTTCTTGCCGAAGCGGTGAAATGGCTGCGCGGAAAATGAAAATGTGTTCTTTGACAAAATCAGAAAGCGGTAGTGCCCGATATCGGGAATATCCGTCTCGGGATCCTTCGAGACCACGATGCCCGGCGTTATATACGCCCCACCATCAACAGGGCTGTATTGAGGAACAGGCAAGGCGCTGAGGTCGATATCAGCGCCTTGCAGCACAATGTCCTGACAGGGTGGCCGCCCGTCCATGACGCGCGGCGGTATCGGATTGTCGAGGCCGTGAAGAACTTTCTGAAACAGCTCCGAGCTACTGGTCTCGAAGGCGATCAATGCCTTGCGCCTGTCGCCATAAACGCCGCAAATCAACGGAAAATTCGTGCCGTTATCATTGAAGACCACGCTTGGGCCGGATTGTGCCTGAGCGCGTTTCATGACCTTTCCGACATCGTCAAGCGCGATTGGCCTGTTGATTTCCACGACCTCGCCGGCCGCTCGCAAACAGTCGACGAACGACCTGAAATCATCAAAGGCCATTAAAGCCTACCTCCCCTATAATTGTTTTTCGAGAGAATACCGATTTGATCGCTAATGTAAACATGCGCGGCCGCGCTCGCCTTCCGCATCGCGGGCTTTAGCGCCCAACCACCGGCCCCACTGCCACGTGACATATCGCGCCGCTTGCCCGTCCGTTTGGCGAATGTGCGTTCGGTGGCGCGCGTTTTGGCAAGCGCGTGTTGAGCGACTTTCTTTAAGCCAGTTCATTTTCGTGGAGACAAACGCGCCTGGCTCCCTCGTCGGAACCATGGTCGCCCCGACATTTCCGCGAATTCGCGGCCAAGGATGAAGTCGTGTATGATAATTGCATGGAATGTCCCGCGCCGGAGCGAAGCCGTGAGAATATTGGGAGAGTTTGTGTTCGCGCTCAAAAAATCGTTCCTGATGCTTTTCGCGCTGACGTCGATGGCATCGTCCACCTTCGCGCAGGTCTATCCCGATCACCCCGTGCGATTGATCGTTCCGTTCCCGCCAGCGGGCGCCACCGATATCGCCGCTCGTCTCGTGGGAGAGTGGCTCTCCTCTGTCTGGGGTCAACCGGTGATCGTCGATAACCGCACTGGCGCCAGCGGCATCATCGGCACGGAAGTCGTCGCGCGCGCGAAGCCCGATGGATACACCGTTTTGATGGGCACATTGGCGACCAATGTCATGGCCCACCTTCTCCAGTCCGATGTCCCATACGCGCGCGATGCGTTCGAACCCGTCACCCTGCTCACGTCCACGCCCAACATTCTGATGGCGAACGGGAACATAAGCGCGAAAACCCTGCCAGAGCTGATCGCCTATGCGAAGGCGAACCCCGGAAAAGTCAGGTACGCATCGTCGGGCATCGGACTTTCAGGGCATCTTGGAGTCGAACTCTTCGCCGAGTCCGCCGGCATCAAACTCGTCCACGTGCCCTATCGCGGTAGCGCTCCGTCGGGTCAGGCATTCGCGGGCGGTGAAGTGGAATTGACGCTCGCACTCGTGACGCAAGCGCTCACCGCCATGACGATGGCGCCCAATATCCGGCCGTTGGCGATCGCTTCCGCCCACCGGTCGCCCCAGTTTCCGGATACGCCGACATTCGCCGAACTCGGTTTTCCGAACGTGCAGGTCTACGCGATCAATGGGCTCATGGTGCCCAAGGGCACGCCGGCGGCGATCATCGACAAGATCTATCGCGACTCCCGCGACGCCCTGACCATCGCCGCTGTTAAGTCCAACCTGGATCAATTGGGCCTGGACATCGTAGCTTCCTCGCCCGCCGAATTCGGGCAATTGCTGCGCGACGAGTATGCGCGATGGGAGCCGCTGATCCGCGCCAACAAATCCAACTTTCAATAGGCGGCGCAACGCGCCCGGTCGATCAAAACAGGTGACAGCATGAGCAACGCCAAGGAAACACGCGTCGCGGGCGTCGATGCGTACTGGGGTTCGCACGCGACGGACGAATGGTCCGACGCGATTGTGGCGGCGATGAAACTGGGCGGCGTCGACAATCTGTTTTTTGTATCTGGCACCGAAATCAACTTTTTTCAGGAAGCCATCGCGAAAGCGGAGGCTCGAGGCACGCCCGCGCCAAGACTTGTCACGATGGTGCATGAATCCGTGGCGCTGAACGCCGCGCTTGGCGCCTCCATGATTTCAGGCAAGCCCGCGGCGGCCGTATCGCATGTCGACGTTGGCACCTTCCATTATGGCGCCGCCATTCACACCGCCTGGCGTGGCGGCTATCCCGTGATGATACTTGGCGGCACGGGCCCCCGCGCGTTTCCCGGCTCCATGCCCGGCGCGCGCGATTCACTTGTGCAATGGCATCAGGAACCCCGCGATCAGAATGGAATTGTCCGCGATTTCACGAAAGCCGATCATCGCCTTGAACATCAGGATAATCCGGGCCTGATCGTGAGCCGACTGCTGCAGATCGCCATGAGCGAGGCGCGTGGACCGGTCTATCTATCGATTCCCCGCGAGACGGCCATGTTGCAAACGGGTGGTTCCTCGGCCTTCCCAACGGTTGCGCAACTCGGGTTGGCGAGGCCCGTCGCGCCTTGCGAGGACGACGCGCGCGCGATCGCGCGCTGGCTGGTGAAGTCCGAGAACCCCTGTGTATTCGTCGAACGCTCCGGCCGCGATCCGCAAGCCATCGAGGAACTGGTGCGATTGTCGGAACTACTGGCCTTGCCGATCGCCGAGACAGCCGGCGCCGATCGCCTGAATTTCCCGAATGGACATCCACATTTCGGCACGGGACCATCGTCGCGCGACGCCGACGTTCTGCTGGTGCTCGACGCGGTGGCGCCCTTTATCCCCGGGCCGGGCTCGCCCTCGCCCGACGCGAAAATCGCCTGGGTTGGCGTCGACCCGGTTCTGTCCAGATATAAGACAATGGAGTTCCGCGCCGATCTCTGGATTCCCGCCTCCGTCGCGCAAACGCTGCGCGCGATATCCGCCGCCGCGGAAATGATGCTTGACCGAAGCGACCTGTCGCGCATCGCCGCTCGTCGCGAACGCTTGCTTGATCGGAAGCGCGCGATTCACGCGCGCCTCGAGGCGCAGGCGGCCGAGGACGCGCGACAGGGGCGACCCTCTGGCCGTTGGGTGGCGCGCGAACTCGGGCGCTTACTTAGCCCGGAAGCGGTCTTGTTGAACGACGCCATCAGCAACAGCGAATTTGTCCGCGCCCATGCTGGTCGCGAAAGCTTCGGCGGCTATTTCAGAAGCGGCGGCAGTTCCGGCGGATGGGGCTCGGGCGCGGCATTCGGCGCCAAGCTGGCCGCGCCGGACCGCGAGGTCGTGCTGGCGAGTGGCGATGGGTATTTCATGTTTGGCGCGCCCATGGCCGCGTTATGGGCGGCGAGCTTTCACAAGGCGCCCTATCTGTCTGTCGTTTTCGTCAATGGTAGCTACAGCACGGGAACATCTGGATTGAAAAATCTCTATCCCGATGGCGTCGCCGTCTCCTCCGGGAATTTCAATGGGGGCGTGTTCGATCCGCCGCCGGATTTCGCGCGTTTGGCCGAGGCGGCGGGCGGATTTGGCGTGTGCGTGACGGAAACGGATCAGGTTGGCCCCGCGCTGGAGGAAGGTCTCGCGCAGGTGAGGAAGGGAGCTCCCGCCGTGGTGGCGGTGCGCGTGCCGGGACCAACCACTGCCCGATAACAAGTTTGTCAACTTCGGGCTTGAGAACAAGCGCTTCCGCGGAGGGAACCGACCATTGGTTTCCGTTTTCGCGATATCGGCAAGCAAGCTCAGAGCGGCAGTGGACCTCGCTGTTTGACATCCTCCAGCGCGAAACGCGTGGTAACGGATTTCAGGGGCGCCGCCGCTATCAGGCGGGCGTAGAAGCGGTCATAGGCCGCCATATCAGCGACGATCACCTGCAATACGTAATCGATATCGCCAGCGAGTCGATGCGCTTCGACGATCTCCGGAAAGGCCTTTAGCGCCTCGGCGAAATGCGCAAGCCATCGCGTGGAATGATCTGGCGCCTTGATAAAGACCAGCGCCGTGAGCGAAAGCCCGACCTTGCGATGATCAAGGATCGCGGCCCGACTCAGAATCACGCCTTCGCGTTCGAGCCTTTGAATGCGCCGCCAACACGGCGTCTGCGATAGGCCAACAAGCGAGGCGATTTCGGCGATTGTAAGGGCCGCGTCGTCCTGAAGAATGGCCAGGATACGACGGTCGATGACGTCCAGTTCCGGTCGGGATGGCGGTTCAGATGACATAGTCTGGCGCGTTGGCGTCCTCGCGCAGGAGTTGCGACAATATTCGTTCCTCGAGAACCGCCAAATCGACGGAGCCTCGTCGGCGAGGACGCGGGAGAGCGATATCAAGATCGAGACTAATTCTGCCTTCGTCGATCATGACAACCCGATCGGCGAGGGTCAGCGCTTCCGCGACATCGTGCGTGACGAGAATCGCGGTGAAGCGCTCTTTCAGCCAAACCCGTTCAAGCAGTTGCTGCATTTCGATGCGGGTCAGCGCGTCAAGGGCGCCCAATGGTTCATCCAACGCGAGAAAGCGTGGGCGGCTCACAAGCGCGCGAGCCAGCGCCACGCGTTGTTTCTGGCCGCCAGACAGCACGGCGGGCCATTCGTCGCCGCGATCTCCAAGGCCGACGGCCTTGAGCGTCTCGCGCGCGCGTTCGCGCCCTCCCGGCGCCTTGCCGGCCGCGCCGAGCCCCACCTCGACGTTGGCGAGCACGCTTCCCCACGGCAACAGGCGCGGCTCCTGAAACATCACGCGCGTGTTGGCGCGGCGATCCAAACCGTCGTCCAGCAAGACCGCGCCCGCGTCGGGAGTGTCGAGGTCGGCCAGCAGGCGCAACAGCGTGCTCTTGCCGCAACCGCTGCGCCCGACAATCGCGAGAAACTGTCCGGCGGGAACGTACAGGTCGAGGCCCCGCAAGACATCCTTGTTGTCGAAGCTTCGCACGAGCCCACGCGCGGAAACCGCTGCTCCAAAAGGCTTTCTTTCACGAAACAGATGATCGAAGTTCGGCGACGTCGCCGCGTTCGCGTTCATGTCGTCGAGCCCTTGCGATAGGCGGGGTGCCAGCCAAGCGTCAGTCGCTCCATTAAACGCGCGCTTGAATCGGCGAGTTTGCCAAGCAGCGCGTAAACGAGGATGGCGAACACCACGATATCGACGCGCATGAATTCACGCGCGTGCATGGCCATGTATCCAATGCCCGATTGCGCGGCGATGGTTTCGGCGACAATCAGCGTCAGCCACATCACGCCAAGCCCGTAGCGCACGCCAACGAAAATAGACGGCAGCGCGCCGGGGAAGATGACCCGCCGGAAAAGATCGACGTTCGTCATGCCATAGGAACGCCCCATTTCAACGAGTTGGGGATCGACGTTGCGCACGCCATGCAGCGTGTTGATATAGAGAGCTGGCCCGGCGAATCTACACAGCCCGATAAGTGGATTTTCTGCCTGACTACCGCGAGCATTGGCTCGCGAATCAGGAGAGATCATGAAGAGGCGAGCACGCAGAAACCACACAGCGGCGTTCAAGGCGAAGGTGGCTTTGGCGGCTTTCAAG
>CAIOVE010000001.1 GCA_903861645.1 uncultured Hyphomicrobiales bacterium | reverse complement strand
CATCCCGCGACGCGGCCATCGCCTCGCGGTGCTCGGTCGCGCGCGCGACGATCGCCGCGGCGACGGAGTCGCCCGCTTCGATCAGTTCATTCCGCGTCGCGGCAAGTGCATCGCGATGCTCGGCGGCGCGGGCGGCGAGATCGGCCGCGGTCGCCTCGCCGGCCTCGATAAAGGCCTGCTGCGCGCCTTCCAGCGCCGACCGATGTTCCGCCGCGCGAGCGACGATGGCTTCCGCGGCCATGTCGCCGGTGGACAGGACGTCGGCGAGCGACGCGGAGAGCGCCTCGCGCTGCTCGGAGACGCGATCGGCGATGGCCGTCGCGACGGACTGACCTGCCTGAAGCAGATCGTCGCGCGTGGCCGCGATGGCCTCGACATGTTCGCTGGCGCGCGCCGCGAGCGCCTGGATGGTGGCGTCGCCGGCCGCGAGGAAGTCATGGTGGGCGGCGGCCAGCGTGTCCCGATGCTCGGCCGCGCGGGCGCCGATCGCCTCGACGGCGTGATCGCTCGCCTCGATGATTTCATGGTGGACGCCAGACAGCGCCTCGCGATGCGCGACGGCGCGCTCGGCGATGGCGGCCATGACATGATCGCCGGCCTCGATGAGATCGTGGCGCGAGCCGTCGAGAACCTCGCGCACCAGATTGGTGCGCTCGGCGATGGTCGCGGCGATCTGTTCGTGCGCGGTTGAAAGGTGGTCGTGCGTCTGCGTGACCAGCTGGTTGAAGGCGTCGACCCGATCCTGAATGGCGCCATGCAGATTCTCGCCGGTGACGGCGAAATCCTGAAGCGCCTGACGGGTGGTCTCGTGGAAGACCGCCGCGCGGTCGCTGAGCATGGCCGACAACTGGTTGCCGGTGTCGGCGATTTCGGCGCGCGAACCGTGCAGGGTCTCTTCAAGCGCGGCGCGATGCTCGCCAAGGGTCGAGGCGAGTTGCCCGGCGTTCGCGAGCAGGACGCCCTCGATCCTGTCGGTGTGTTCGGAGAGATTGCTCGACAGCGCCGCGCCGCGTTCTGCGAGCGCTTCCTCGAGGGCCTTGCCGCGCACCGCGATCGATTCGTGGATGCGGTCGCTGGTGTCGGTGAGTCGCGCGGCGAACTGGTCGCCGCGCGAGGCGACCGTGTCCGCGATGGTGACGCCAGCCTCGTCAAGGCGGGCGACGAACTGCTCGCCGCGCACGCCGAGGTCCGCGACGATCAGATCGCCGGCGGCTCGCACGCGACGATCGATATCCGCCGAATGGTCGGCGAGGGCCGTGGCGAGCGCGGCGTTCGCGACGTCGAGACGTCCGCGCACTTCCTCGCCGGCGTTTGTCAGGGTCTGGCTTATTTCCTCGCCCTTCGCCCCGAGCGAATTGGTGACGCGCCCGCCCGCCTCGCTGATTTCCAGCGCGATGCGTTCGCCCGTCGAACTCAGTTCCCGGGTCAGCGAATCCTGCGAGGCGGCGATGGACTGGCGCACGCGCTCGGCGTTGGAAATGATCGCCTCGCGCTCGGACGACAGTTCGTCGATGAGCGAGCGCATCCGGCGTTCGTTGTAGCCGTAGGAGTTTTCGAGATTGGCGACCTCGGCGCGAACAACGGTCTCAAGCTCGGAGGCGCGGGCAAGCGCGCGCTCCAGCCCATCGCCCATGGAGGCGACCTCGCGGCGGATCGCCTGCGACAGGGTAACGACCTGATCGGCGACGAAGGTTTCCGGATCGGCCAGCCGCGCCGCGACTTCCGTCATGGCGCGGGCCGCGCCGCGCATTTCCTGAATGCGGCGGGCGAGCGCGCCCGTGATGAAAAAAAACACCGCCGGCCCAAGGGCGGCGAGGGCGATCATCGCCAGTTGCGCGGGCGGCAGCGGCGCGCCGGCGTTTTGCGTCCACGCGTAATAGCCGATCAGCGCCAGCCAGACGACCGACGCGAGCGCCGCGATGGTGAGCGGCGCGCGGCTCGGCCGGTATTGCAGGGCCTGAATGATCTGCCCGACGGACGGTCGGTCATCGTTGGCGGGCGTCGCCGCCACGCGTGGCTTGGGGGCGCTCGTCGCGACGACGGGGGGCGCCTTGTCGGCGGCGACTTCCAGCGGGGTCGCCTCGGGCATGCGAAGGGCGGGGCGTTCGACGGCCTCGGCGGCGGGCTCGACGATTGGCTTCGCCTCGACCTGCTCCGCCGGCAGCATCAGGGCGTCCTCGATGGCCGCGAGCGCCGCCTGCGCCGGGTCGACCGATTGGGGATTAGTGGCCATTTTCCGCCTCTTTACGCATTCAAATGGCGCGAACGCCAAACAATCGCGCGTGTTAACCATCGGCCTCGACAGGCAACACGCGCAAATTAACTAATTAGCAATCTACTCCCGCCGCCCGGGGATTGAAACCGTGAGGCTGTTGAAAACTAAAACGTCGTTAACGGCCTGTTCATCATGTCGGACGACATTTCAGTTTCGGCGTGAAGATGGCCCCGCGTTTGCGGTTGGGAGATAGAGTATGTCCGGCGTGATCCAGAAAGTTCTCCAGCCAGCGGTCGCCGGCAAGGCCCCCGCCGCCTGTCCGATCGATCTCGTGCATCTCGCGCGCCAGACCCTGGGCGACCGGTCGCTGGAAATGGAGTTGCTTTCGCTGTTCGAGCGTCAGGCGGGCCATGTGCTCGACCGGATTGTCGCCGAACCCGCCGACCGCAAGACGCTGGGCGACCTCGGGCATACCTTGCGCGGCTCCGCCCGCGCCATCGGCGCCAATCGGGTCGCCGCCGCGGCCATGGATTTTGAAACCGTCATGATGAACGGCGCATCCGACCTCGCGGCCGGGGACGCGGCCCGGGACGAACTGGCCCGCGCGGTGAAGGAAGCCCGCGCCGCCATCCGGGAAATGCTCTCCGACCGTTGACGGCGCGCCGCCTGGGCTCTCGCCAAAATCATCCGCCCTATGTAAGAGAGCGCCCGGGGACCGCCTCGCGGCGGACCTTTTTCGTTTCGCGCGCGTGGCGCGCCGCCAGGAAAGATCAAGCGGATGACCAAGATCGTTTTTGTCGACCACGCCGGTAAGTCGCGTCAGGTGGAGGCCGACGATGGCTCGACGGTGATGGAGACGGCCCTGCGCAATTCCATCCCCGGCATCGAGGCCGAGTGTGGCGGCGCCTGCGCCTGCGCCACCTGCCATGTCTATGTGGACGAAGCCTGGTTCGAGAAGCTCGGCAAGCCCGAGCAGATGGAAGAGGACATGCTGGACTTCGCCTTCGATGTCCGTCCGACCTCGCGCCTGTCCTGCCAGATCAAGGTCAGCCCGGCGCTCGATGGGCTCACCGTCACCACCCCTGAAAAACAGGGCTGATCGTCGCGCCCGAGTGGCGGCTGGATTACGGTTTTCAATAGCAAAACGCGCCCACGATCCGGGCGCGTTTTGTTTGCCGATAAAACACAATAAAATTATGTTAAATATTTATGTTTACAAAAATACTATGTTAATTTACCGCGTTTCCGCGTCTGCGTTGATTGGCCTGCTTGTCGACGCGGCGCGCTTGGTGCAAAGGACCGTCGCCAAACAGGGCGGCGATGGCCGCGAGGATGTTACATGACCGATATCATCAAGACCGACGTTGTCATCGTCGGCGCTGGGCCCGTCGGCCTGTTCGCCGTTTTCGAACTGGGCCTGCTCGATTTGCGGTGCCATCTGATCGACATCCTGCCGCGCGCCGGCGGCCAGTGCTCCGAGCTGTATCCGGAAAAGCCCATCTACGACATCCCCGGATTTCCCGTGGTGACTGGCCAGGCCATCGTCGACAACCTGATGAAGCAGATCGAGCCGTTCAACCCGACCTTCCATTTCAATGAGCAGGTCGAGGGGCTGGAGGTTCTGGGCACGCCCGAGGCGCCGCTGTTCCGCGTCACGACCGACGCGGGCCAGGTTTTCGAGACGAAGGTGGTGATCGTGGCCGCCGGCGGCGGCTCGTTCCAGCCCAAGCGGCCGCCGGTCGCCGGCATCGAGGACTATGAAGGCAAGTCGGTCTTCTACGCCGTGCGCAAGATGGAAACCTTCCGCGGCAAGAAGGTGCTGATCGTCGGCGGCGGCGACAGCGCCCTCGACTGGACCCTCAATCTTCAGCCGATCGCCGAGCGCGTCACGCTCATGCACCGCCGCGATGACTTCCGCGCCGCGCCGCATTCGGTCAACGCCATGCGCGAGCTTGTGGCCGCCGGCAAGCTCGATCTCGTCATTGGCCAGATGACCGGCCTCAAGGGCGAGAACGGCATGTTGAGCGCCGTATCGGCCAAGGACAACAAGAACGTCGCCTTCGACATCGATTGCAACGCGATGATGCCCTTCTTCGGCCTGACAATGAAACTCGGCCCGATCGCCAACTGGGGCCTGCACCTGCATGAAAACCTCGTGCCGGTCGATACCGCGAAATTCGAGAGCAGCACGCCCGGCATTTTCGCCGTGGGCGACATCAACACCTACCCCGGCAAGTTGAAGCTGATCCTCTCGGGCTTCCACGAAGTGGCGCTGGCCGCGCAGCGCGCCCACCACTACGTTTATCCGGAAAAGAAGCTGCTGTTCCAGTACACGACCTCCTCGACCAACTTGCAGAAGAAGCTGGGCGTCGCCTGAGCGGCCCCGTTCTGACGGCAAATTGATCCATGCCTTCCGGCGCCCGGGCGGACGAAACGCCCGGGCGCTGCTATATCCGGCCCATGATCGCTTCGTTTTCGCAATGGATCCCCTGGACCGACCGGGCCGGTCGCCTCTCCTGGCTCAAGCTCGCGTTTTTCATCGCCCTGCTCGCCCCCGCCATCTGGATGGCGATTGAGTGGCGCTATGATCTCTATTCGGCGCGTCCCCTCGCCGACGCCATTCGTGAATCCGGCGACTGGGCCTTGCGCGTTCTCGTCGCCTCGTTGGCGGTGACGCCGCTGCGATTTGTCGCGCGCTGGAACCGCCTGATTCTCGTGCGCCGGGCGGTCGGTCTGGCCGCCTTGTTCTACACGCTGCTGCATATCGCCCTGTGGTGCGTCGAGTTGCGGTTTGAGTGGCTCGATATTCTGCGTGAGCTGGTGTCGCGCCTGTTTCTGACGGTGGGCCTCGTGGCGACGATTGTCATGGCCGCCCTGGGCGTTACGTCCAATGAATGGGGCATTCGCAGGCTCGGCGCGAAAAACTGGAACCGGCTGCACGCCTGGACCTACGCGGCGACGGCCTTGTCGATCCTGCATTACTTCATGGAATCACGTCTCGACGTCACCGAGGCCGTCCTGCTCGCGGGCCTTTTCGCGCTGGCCATGGCGTTCCGCCTCGCTCGGAAAAAATGGGGCGCGAGCTTCTGGCCTCTTGCCATCGCCGCGTTGATCTGCGGCGGCGTCACGGCGCTGATCGAGGCGTTTTACTATCGCGTTTCCACGGGCGTTAACGTCGCGCGCGTGCTCGGCGCCAATCTGGATTTTTCCTACACCATCCGGCCGGCGTGGTGGGTGCTGGCGACAGGCGTCGCCATCGCGCTCCTGTCGATCTTCAGGGCATGGACCGCGCCAGAGCCCGTTCGCGGCCGCGCGCGCTGATCAGTCCTTTTTGTCGCCGCCAAACAGGAACGGCGCCACGTCCCTGACGCCGGGCGGACGCTCGACGGCGAAGGGCAGGGGCCGGCAAACCGACATGGCCGAAAGGCCCACGCGTGTCGTCAGCATGCCGTTCAACACGCCCTCGCCGAGACGCGCGGATAGGCGCGCGGCGATGCCATGGCCGAGCGCCTGTTGCACGATGGAGTCGCCAACCGCCATGCCGCCGGTGATGGCCAGATGCGCGCCGACCGAGCGCGCGAGCCGGATGAAGCCGAGCCAGCCCGGCCGCCCGCCGTAGATTTCCGCGATGCGTCGCACGAGGCGGATGGACTGCGCCACGACGAACAGGACATCGATCAACGCGCGCGGGCTGATGGCGGTGACGAGAGACACACGCTTGGCGGCCGCCGCGATTTCGCGCCGCGCCTCCTCGTCGAGCGGTTGCGCGATTTCGCGCTCGGCGATGTCGATGAGGTCGCGCCCGTCGACGATCTCGCGCGTCAGGTGCAGAAGTTTTTCGCGCGCGTGGGTCGACGCGGGCCGCTTCGCCTGAAGCGCGCAGAGTTCGCGCACGAGCTTGCGCGCGGCGTCGCGGTCGTCGCCCGCGCGCGCGTTGGCGAAGGCGATGTGCATCCGGGCGATGCCGCGTTGACGAAACAGGCCGCCAAGTTCGCGCGCGAGCAGCGCCAGCAGCGAAACCGCGATCAGCGCGAGCAACGCGACGCCAACCCAGCCAAGCGCGAGCGAGCGCGCGAAAAAGCCCTCTATCAGACCGTCGATCCAGACGCCGATGGCGAGCGACGCCAGCGCGCCCATCGCCGACCAGAAAACACCGCTCCACGAAAGGCCCCGCCCGATCAGGCCCCGCCGTTGCGCGGCTTCCACCGCGAGTTCATCGGCGTCTGGCGCGGCGCGCGTCGCTTCCGCCTCGTAATGATCGGGCTGCGGTTCGATGACGACCGGCTCCTCGCGAACGGCGACGTCGCCATCGTCGAGCCGAAAGGCGCGCGGCCGTCGCGGTGATTGCTGATCGGTCATGGCGACAACGCGTGAGGATGAAGTGGATGAGGCATGGCGATGCGTTCCCTATCGCAAGCGGTCGCCGAGCAGGAATTCAAGCGCTCGATCAAGCCTGATCTGCGGCAAGGGCTCGGGCGCGCCGGCGCCGTCGAGGCGCGCGACGGGCGGACGAAACTTGACGAAACGGAAGTCGGCGTCCTCGTCGCGCGTCGCGAGCCCGTCGCCGCGAAACACGAGCTTGGGATCATCCGGCAATTCGCCGGGAAAGATCGCCACCTCGGCGCGCCCGTCGAAGGTCTCGCCATTGACGCGCTCGCCGGCCAGCGGCACGCCGACGATGGCGTCGAGTTGGTCGCGGCCCTGTTTGACGCTCGCCTCGCGCGTCGCGCGCGCCGCGGCGAGCGCGATGACATCGATCGAGCCGCCGAGCGATTCCGCCCGCGCGATGGCGCGCGCCACCAGCGTGCGCAGAATTGCCTCCAGCTTGTCGTGGCTCGTGTGGTGAAGATGATCGGCTTTCGTCGCCGCGAACAGAATGCGGTCGATGCGCGGTCGGAAAATGCGCGACAGCAACGTCGACGATCCCGCGCGGAAGGCCATCAACACGTCGGCCAACGCCGTTTCCAGATCGCGCACGGCGGTGGGGCCGGAGTTCAGCGCGGCGAGCGCGTCGACCAGCACGATCTGCCGGTCGAGCCGGGCGAAATGATTGACGAAAAAAGGCTTCACCACGTGCGATTTATAGGACTCGTAGCGCCGCTCCATCATGGCGGCGAGCGAGCCCTCGATGATTTCGCCACCGTCGGGAATGGACAGGGGCGTGAAGGTCAGCAGCGGCGAATCCCTGAGATGTCCAGGCAGCAGAAATCGGCCCGGCGGCAAGGTTGAAAGCGCGAAGCGCTCGTCGCGCGCGGCGCGCAGATAATCCGTGAACAGGGCCGCGGCCTTGCGCGCGTCCTCCTCCCGCGCCGCGGCGGCGGGATCGAGCGTCGTCAGAAAGCCGCGCCATTGCGCCGCCAGCGGCGCGCGCGCCGCGATGGCGCTCGCCTCCAGCGTTTCGCGCGACCATTGCGCGTAGCTTTTGGTCAGCAAGGGCAGGTCGAGCAGCCACTCGCCCGGATAATCGAAAATGTCCACGTGCAGTTTCGCGGGGCCAGCGCGCCATCCCTCCACGCGCTCGTATTCGATCGTGAGCCGCAGCTCCGCTTCCTCGGTCGTCGAATTGGGCCAGCGCCGCGCGTCGGCGCCAGCCGCGCCGCCCGTCAACGCCGCCAGATGATCCTCGTAGGCGAAGCGCGCCACGTGATCGTCGGGTTGCGGATCGAGGCTCGCGCGCAACAGGCGACCTTCCGCTTGCACGCGGAACACCGGCAATTTGCCGCCGCGCGTCAGGTTGTGCACGAGCGAGGTGATGAAAACCGTCTTGCCCGCGCGCGACAGGCCGGTGACGCCAAGGCGCACGGCGCCGCCGCTCATGTAATCGGCGAGCCCGCGCGCCGCGATGCGCGCCTCTAGGGCGATGTCGTCAAGTAGGGACAAGGTCGTGCGGTCCGTCGCCTGAATGTGACCGACACTTAAGCACGACGGTGGAATTTTGCGAGGGCCACGCGCAAATCCACCCCGCCGCGGGCGCGCGCGGCGGGGTGAACGCGGGTCCGGGCCTTAGCGGATAATGCTGCCCGGCAGTTCGTGCACGAGGCCGCGCGACATGGCGAGCGCGCTGTCCGTGGCGCCGGTCGCGCGCGTATCGACGTGGATGGCCGGCGCGTTCGAGGCGAACGTGTTGGTCAGTTCCATCTGGCGGCTGATCGTCAGATTGAGCGCGCTCTCGGCGCCGGTCAGGGCGAGGGCGGGCGAGGCGACGGCGCCGAGGGCCAGCGTGGCGAGGACGAAACGAACCGAAGCGATGCGGGACATGGGTAACTCCATCAATGCTGTGAGATTGTCTTATGCCCATGTGGGCGGCGATCTCATGTAAGTGGATACGCGCGCGGACACCGGTTTGTTTCGCGCCGACGCGTGATCAGGCGGTCAACTAAACGTGCGGCGGACGTGACGAAGTCGTGATCGCGCGAGATCAGCGCGAAGTCGGGTCCGCCGCCTGCCGCGCCGCGCGCATGGCCGCCGTCGCCGCCGCGATGCCCGAGCTCACGAGCGTCGGGGTCGCCTTCAGCGGGCCGATCTCCACCGCCGACATGTTTTCCATCACGCGGGCGAGGGCGGGCAGGGGCTCGCCATCGGGGGAAAAAAGCATGAGATCCTCGTCGGGCGACGAGGTCACGCCCGCGATGGCCCGCATGGCGTAATTGCGCAACCGTTGTCCGTCGAGCGCGCAGTTCATCGGCGGCAATGAGCCCGCGGCGCCGGCTGGCCCGAGAAGCGCCGCGAATTTGATCGCGGGAAGGGGAATGGACTTTTCGCCCGATCCCGCCGCGATGGTGGGCGCCTTGATCAACGCGCCCACGCGATCCGGCACGACGGAGCGTCTGATCATCGCGCGCTTGCCGGAGCGCCGCGCCGCGAGAAAGCGCGCGCGCAATGTATTGCCGAGGCCATGCGTGGCGAGGCTCGCGATCCGCGTTCGCGGTTCCGGCCCAAGGTTGGCGCGGCGTTGCGCCAGCCCCGCGATGGGGGCGCCGATGCCGCATCGCGGCGGCGCCCACCGCGAGACGATGGCGTTGGCCGTGCGCCGCGAAAAATCGAGATAGTAGCGGCGCAGCAGCAGCGCGGCGACGGTCGCGCCCTCGATCGCCGAGGCGAACGCCACGTGCCCTTCCACGTCGGCCGAGAGCATGCCGTTCCAGCCAACGCCCTTGATGCACCAGTAGTTGTTGAGCCGCACGCAACGCCCGACGCCGCGTGGTTCATCGCCGCCGATCAGCGCGGCCGCCGCCGAAGGCGCGATGTCGAGTCGCCGCGCCGCCTCGAAGCGCCAGTTGGTGACGGCGCGCTCGGCGGCCTGAAAGGTCGCTGGCGCGGAGACGTAAGCGTCGACAAGCGCGGGCGCCCGCGCGAGCGGCGCCATCGTCGAGAACATCAGCGAAAAAAGAAGAGCGGCGAGGTCGGACGACACGGAGCGTTCAGCCTGTCGGATCGGAATCGATGATCGATCTATATCAGGACGCGGGCGCCGCGGCGATCAGTCGTCGCGTTCGCTGGCGTCGAGCGACTTCGGCGTGATGTAGGTCAGCAGCGCGCCGCGCCGCGCGCCAAGCTCGCTCCACGCGCACTTGAATTCCAGCACGGCGCAGGCGCAGGTCGGATACTTGCGACCGAGTTTCAGATGCGCCGCGGGATCGCCCGCGCCCGCGAGAAAATTGGCGACTTCCGCCATGCCGGGGTTGTGACCAACAATCATCAATCGCTCATGGTCTTCGGGCGCGTCGCGAATGAGCGCGAGAATATCCGTCGCGTCGGCGTTGAAGAGGCCCGTCGCGTCGACGCGCGCCGGCCTGACGGGCAGCGCGGCCAGCGCGAGGTCCGCGGTCTCGCGCGTGCGCCGCGCGGGCGAGGCGAAAACCAGCGTGGGCGCGAACGGCTTGTCGGCGAGCCAGCGGCCAAGCCGCTCGGCCTGCGCGCGTCCGCGCGGCGCGAGTTCGCGGCCGAAGTCGCCTTCCGGCGAATAAGTCACGGCCTTCGCGTGACGAAGCAGAATGAGCGTGGGCATGGACGCAGCCTATCAGACCGGCGGGCGGCGTCCATGCGTCGCGCGCGTCAGAAGCGATAATTGACGCCGACGCGACCTATGTTGACGCCCGAATTGTTGACGCGGAAATTATCCACCGCGCCGGTGTTCGTCACCCCGCCAAAGGTCTTGCCGGGCGTCGCGACGAACAGATATTCTGCCTTCGCGGACCAGTTGCGATTGATGGCGTATTCGACGCCCGCGCCCAGGGTCCATGTCGCGTTCACGCCGCCCTTGCCGGCGATCGTGCTCGCGCCGCAGGGCGCGACGGTGCAGGCGTCGTTGACGGAAAACCGCGTGTCGGTGAAGGCGAGACCGCCCGTGCCGTAAACAAGGAAGCGATCGAAGGCGTAGCCAAGGCGCGCGCGCGTCGTGCCGAGAACGCCGTTGCGCACGGCGTAGCGCGTGTCGAGGCCCGGCGAGGCGGCGGCCGGCGCCGAGCCACGCGAATTCAGGAAATTCAGATCGCCCTCGACGCCCGCGACCAGCGATCCGAACTGATAATTATAGCCAGCGGTGACGCCGCCCACGATGCTCGAACGCCCGCCAACGCGGTCGACCACGCCGGCCGCGTTGTATCCGTTGACGTCGGTGAACCGGTTCCCGCCAGCGAAGGCGCCGCCCGCCGTCGCGCCGAGATAAAACCCGGTCCATGTGAAGATCGGCGGAGCCTCCGCCTGTATCGGCGGCTCGGGTATCTGGCTCGCGCGGCGCGGCAGATCGGCGGCGAACGCCGCCTGCGAAAACGCCGCGAGCGCGACGGTCGACATGATAATCCGGGGAACCATGTAATGCCTCGATCCCTGAAGACTGACGCGCGCTTCGTGATCGCGAGCGCGCGAACCCGTTCGCGAACAACCGCGAACACTGTCTCATCATGGCGGGAATTGAGGCGATAATTCCGGTCCCGTCCGGCGCTCGCGCGGCGCGAACATGGTCTGTTTGTGGCGCGGTCAGCTCCCGCGCCGGTTCAGGAAGGCGAGCCGCTCGAACAGATGAACATCCTGCTCGTTCTTGAGCAGGGCGCCATGCAGCGGCGGTATCAGCTTGCGTGGATCGCGTTCGCGCAGCGTTTCCGGACCAATGTCCTCGTTCAGCAGCAGCTTCAGCCAGTCGAGCAGTTCCGACGTCGACGGCTTCTTCTTGAGGCCGGGAACGTCGCGAATTTCAAAGAACATCTTCAACGCTTCCTCGACGAGTCTTTGCTTGATGTCGGGGAAATGCACGTCGACGATCTTTTCCATCGTCTCGCGGTCCGGAAACGCGATGTAATGGAAGAAGCAACGACGCAGGAAGGCGTCCGGCAGCTCCTTTTCATTGTTGGAGGTGATGATGACGATTGGCCGTCGCGCCGCCTTCACGGTCTCGCCGGTCTCGTAGACATGAAACTCCATGCGGTCGAGTTCCAGCAACAAGTCGTTGGGGAATTCGATGTCCGCCTTGTCGATTTCGTCGATCAGCAGCACGGGCCGCTCCGTGCTGGCGAAGGCCTCCCACAACTTGCCGCGGCGAATATAGTTGCCGATGTCGCTGACGCGTGGATCGCCAAGCTGGCTGTCGCGCAGGCGCGACACCGCGTCATATTCGTAAAGTCCCTGCTGGGCTTTCGACGTGGACTTGATGTGCCAGGCGATCAGCGGCGCGCCAAGCGCGCGGGCGACTTCCTCCGCCAGCACGGTCTTTCCCGTGCCGGGCTCGCCCTTGATCAGCAGCGGGCGTTCAAGAACGACGGCCGCGTTGACCGCGACCTTCAGATCGTCGGTCGCCACATAGTCTTTCGTGCCGGTGAAACGCATGAATGGCCGTTCCTTTTTCTGGAACGGCCAAACTAGGGCGACGGTCAGGCTTCGACAAGCGCGGCGGGGTCACGCGTTCTTGCGTATGAAGGAAAGCACGAGCAACACGATCACGCCGCCGATGGCCGCGTTGATGATCGCGCCGATTAGGCCGCCGCCGATGAAAAGGCCGATCTTGGGCAACAGCCAGCCCGCCACCACCGATCCGAGAATGCCGACAATGATATTGCCGACGAGGCCGAAGCCCGCGCCCTTGACGACTTGTCCGGCGAGCCAGCCGGCGATCGCGCCGATCAACAGCGAAACGATAAGAGATTCCATTTCACGACTCCCAATGATTTTGGTGGATCTTCAAACACAAGCGCAACGCTGGCGAGCGTCCATGCCAATAGCGTCCAAAAAATGGCCGGCCCGCGCGAGGTTCCCACGGGGCGCCCGGACCTGTAGGATCGCGGGAGCATAAAGAGGTCTTTCATGCGCGCCTTGCGATTCATCGGTCTGCTGATGTCATTGGTTCTGGTCGGGGCCGCGCCCGCATCCGCCCAGTCCTGGCCCAATGGCAATATTACCCTCGTCGTTCCCTTCACGCCGGGCGGTTCGACGGACATTCTGGCCCGGTTGCTGTCACAGAAACTTGGCGAGGCGTTGGGCGTGAGCGTCATCGTCGATAGTCGTCCCGGCGCGGGCGGCTCCATCGCCTCCGCCGCGGTCGCCCGCGCGCGGCCCGATGGCAATACGCTCATCATGGGCCACATCGGCACGCTCGGCGTGAATCCATCCCTGTACAAGGATCTCCCCTATGATCCGCTCACGAGCTTCGCGCATATCTCGATGCTCGCGCGCGTGCACAACGTTCTGGCGGTAACGCCCTCCCTGCCGGTTAAATCGGTCGCCGAGCTGATCGAATACGCCAACAAAAATCCCGGAAAGGTCAACTACGGTTCGGGCGGCATCGGCAGCGCGGCCCACATCGCGACGGCGGCCTTCATGGTGGCGACGGGCACCGATCTCATTCACGTTCCCTATCGCGGCACCGCCCCCGCGGTCACCGATCTGCTCGGCGGTCAGATCCAGATGATGATGACGGGCGCGCCCGCCATTCTTCCGCATTCGAGCGCCGGCGCCCTGCGCGCGCTTGGCGTGTCGAGCGATCATCGCATTCCCGCCGCGCCCGACATTCCCACCATCGCCGAGGCGGGGTTGCCCGGATTCGAGGCGTCGCAGTGGTATGGCGTGCTCGCGCCCGCCGGCACGCCGCGCCCCATCGTCGACCGGCTCAACGCCGAAGTGCGCAAGGCTCTGGCCGGCAAGGATATAATCGACGCGCTCACGCGTGACGGCGCCGAGCCCTGGGCGACCTCGCCTGAGGAATTTCGCGATTATATAGCGCATGAAATTCCGCGTTGGGCCGCCGTTGTCGAAAAAGCCCGCATCAAGCCTGAATAATGTTGTGGATGGCGCGCCTATATCCTTCTTCAAACCTTCATGAAATGGGTTTTCATGGGTGTTGTGCCCCGGCGATCGCGTCGCTATAAGGGCGCGATCTTGGGATAGGGAGTCGTCGTCTATGTCTCTGGTCGACAGCGTCGAAGCGTACCGGCCATCCGAGTCCGAGCCGTTCATGAACGAACGCCAGCGCGATTATTTTCGCCGAAAGTTGCTTGCCTGGAAGGAGGAAATCCTCCGCGAGGCGCGCGAAACCCTCGCCGTCCTCCAGACCGAGAATGAAAACCACCCCGATATCGCCGATCGCGCGTCTTCGGAAACCGATCGCTCCATCGAATTGCGGGCCCGCGATCGTCAGCGCAAGCTGATCTCGAAGATCGACGCGGCGATTTCCCGCATCGATGACGGGACTTACGGGTATTGCGAGGAAACCGGCGAGCCGATTTCCCTCAAGCGTCTGGACGCCCGTCCGATCGCGACCCTGTCCATCGAGGCGCAGGAGCGGCACGAGCGGCGCGAGCGCGTCTATCGCGACGATTGATGGCTGGCCACGGCCGTTGAACGACAAAAAGCCCGAAGCGTTTGCTTCGGGCTTTTTCGTTGCGTCGATTTTCCGCGCCCGGCGTCAGGCCTTGCCGCCGTCGCCGGGGCGGCCCAGCAGCTTGGCCATCTCCGCCGCGAGTTCAAGCAGGCCATCATCCGGCGTCGACGGCGCGACGGGCGCGGGAGGCTCCGGTGGCGGGGGGGCTGGCGGCTCGATCGCGGGAGCGGGCGCCGGTTCGACCGTTGACGGCGCGATGTCCAGCTTGGGCGGTTCGATGACCGGGGCCGGCTCCGGCGCGAGGGGCGCGGGCTTGGGAACGACCGGCGTCGTCATCGGCCGCGAGGCGGCCGGACGTTGCGCCAGCTTGGCGAAATCAAATCGGGCGCGTGACGCCGGTTCCACAGGCGGCGGCGCGGGCGCGGTCTCGACCTTTGCCGGCTCTTCGACAAGCGTCGGGGCCGACTGGACGACAGGCGCCGCCTGTTCGGGAGCCGACGGAGGCTCGTGCACGACAACCAGAGGGGCGGCGGTCGGTTCAGGCGCCTTGGGCGCCGAGGGCGGCGGCGCGGCGCGTCCGAACAGGGGCGGCGGCATGCGCGGCGGCGGCGGCGGAGGTGGTGGCGCGCGGCGCGGCGCGGGAGGGGCTTCCGGTGGGGTGAACACAGACGGGGCCGGAGCCGGAGCCGGCGCGGGCGTCGCGGGTTGCGGCGGCGGCACCGGAATAAATGGCGGGGGAGCCGGGGCGGGCGCTGGCGCCGGCGGGGGCGCGAACGTCGGCTGATTCTCGTCCAGCGCGCCGCCGCCGCGGGCGCGGCCTTCAGGCGCCTGAACGCCAGCGCGAATGATCTCGCTTTCGATGAGGACGTCGTTTGGCCCGCCGATCATCACGAGATGCTCGACATTGTCGCGACGGATCAGGACAAGCTGGCGTTCCCGATCAAGGTCAAAGGCGTCGACGACGCCGAGCCTTGGCTGGCGCGCGCGCCCTCCGCCGGAAGCGCGGATGCGGCCATTGAACACGCGCCGCAGGATCGCCCAGGCCGCCAGCAGCAGCGCGATGACCACGATGACCGCCGTCACCTGCCAGATATAGGGGCCCAGTTTTTCCCAGAACGCCTGCATTGGACCTTTTGCCTCCGACCGCCCGCGCGACTATCTTGAAATATCCTATCACGAGGCCGTCGCGGCGGCGCGACAAGGTTAATAGATGGTTAACGGGCGGGCGCGCTTTCGCGGCGCGGTGTGTTGTCGCGCTCTCGCTCGCATTGCAATAACGGATACAAGTCTTCATTCTGCGATGGATTCGCGCCCGGGATGAAACCATGAGCCAGACGCCGACCACCGGCGCCATCGACCGAACGGAACGCACGGGCAGTCCCGCGCTTGTCCTGCTGTTCGCCGTGCTTTTCGTCGCGGCCGCGGCGTCGTCCTCTTTTTTGCCGCCCGACCAGGCGGGTCGCCTGACGATCGGCCTTCTGGCGCTGCTGGCCATCATAGGCGTCATCGCTCTTTTCGCCTACGCCGTTGGGTTCTTGCAGTTTTCCGGGCAGGCGACGCGCAACGACATCACCAAGCTGATCGCCGATTCCTCGCTGGAGGGCTTGCTGGTCACCGAGGGCGACACCCGCGTCATCTACGCCAACGAAGCCTACATGACCCTGTCGGGCGCCCACGACGCCGCCGATCTGCGCACGGTCGATCGTCTGTTTTCCGGCGCGCCGGACGTGTCCGAGGCGATCTATCGGCTGGCGCAGGCCGCCCGCGAGGGCAAGCGCGGCGCCGAGGAACTGCGCCTGTCGCCGCCGTTGCTGGGGGACGGCGCGGTCGGCTGGTATCGCATCAGGGTGCGTCCGCTGGAGCGCCTCGCGCAGAAGCGCGCCACGCTCTGGTCCGTCGCCGACGTGACCCGCGAGCGCGAGCGCCACGAGAACGTGTTTCAGGAATTGCAGCACGCCATCGATTTCCTCGATCACGCGCCCGCCGGGTTCTTTTCCTCGACCCCCGCCGGCGCGATCACCTACATGAACGCCACGCTCGCCGGCTGGCTGGATCACGATCTGGCGCAGGTCGGCTCGGGCGGCCTGAGCCTCGCCAACATCATCGCGGGCGATGGCTCGACCCTGATCGTCTCCATGGCCGGCCGGCCTGGCGACGTGAAGACCGAGCAGTTCGACGTCGATTTGCGCCGCCGCGCCGGCCAGAGCCTGCCGGCCCGCCTCATCCACCGCGTCGCCTTTGGTCAGGACGGCGCGCCCGGCCCCTCCCGCACGCTGGTGCTGAACCGCGCGCCGGGCGAGGAGCCCGCCGAGGATCTGCGCGCCGCCGAGGTGCGGTTCGCCCGCTTCTTCAACCAGACGCCGATGGCCATCGCCACCATCGACCGTTCCGGTCGGGTGCTGCGCGCCAACGCCGCCTTCGCGCGACTTTGCCCGCAGTCCCTGAAATCGCCGGACGGGAACGCGGCGGGCTCCATCCGCGAGGCCGTCGCCGAGCGGGATCGGGCGCGCATCGACGCCGCCCTGGGCGACGTGGCGCAGGGCAAGTCCGACATCTCGCCCATCGACATCGATCTGGCCGGGGAGGGCGACATGCGCTCGGCCCGGTTTTTCCTGTCGCCCGCCGAGGATGGCGGCGAGGGCGCCGTCGGCACGGTCTTCGCGCTCGACACGACCGAGCAGCGCACGCTGCAACAGAGCTTCGCCCAGTCGCAGAAGATGCAGGCCATCGGCCAGCTCGCGGGCGGCGTCGCGCACGATTTCAACAACGTGCTGACGGCGATCATCGGTTTCTCGGACCTGTTGCTGACCAACCACCGACCGACCGATCCGTCCTTTCAGGACATCATGCAGATCAAGCAGAACGCCAACCGGGCCGCCGGCCTCGTGCGGCAGTTGCTGGCCTTCTCGCGCCGTCAGACGCTGCGGCCGCAGGTCATCGAGCTGGGCGAGGTGTTGTCCGATCTGCAGATTCTCCTGCGCCGGCTCGTCGGCGAGAAGATCACGCTCGACGTCAAGCACGGGCGCGACCTCTGGCTGGTCAAGGCCGACCTCAACCAGTTCGAGCAGGTCATCGTCAATCTGGTCGTCAACGCGCGCGACGCCATGCCCGATGGCGGCAAGATTCAGTTGCGCACGCTCAACGTGC
Organism: uncultured Hyphomicrobiales bacterium; assembly: GCA_903861645.1. Classification (GTDB taxonomy): domain Bacteria; phylum Pseudomonadota; class Alphaproteobacteria; order Rhizobiales; family Beijerinckiaceae; genus Terripilifer. Next base: position 9,028 of record CAIOVE010000001.1, on the reverse strand, counting down.
CCGTGGCCGCTTGCCGCCTCTACGATCAGAAATCCCTCGTGCCGGCCGAATATGTCGCCATCGAGGTCGAGGATACCGGCCACGGCATACCCGACGACGTGAAGGAAAAAATCTTCGAGCCCTTCTTCACCACCAAGGAAGTGGGCAAGGGCACCGGCCTCGGCCTTTCCATGGTCTACGGCATCGTCAAGCAGACGGGCGGCTGGATTTTCTGCGAATCGACCATCGGCAAGGGCACGATCTTCCGCATCTTCCTCCCCCGGCACGTGCCGGATGAAAAGGAAATCGAGGTCAAGGCCGAGGAGGTCAAGGCCCCGGTCGCCGATCTCACCGGCCGCGGCACCGTGTTGCTGGTCGAGGACGAGGAAGCCGTGCGCGCCTTTGGCGCGCGGGCGCTCGCCTCGCGTGGCTACACCGTTCTGGAGGCGGGCTCGGGTCTCGACGCGCTCGATGTCGTCGAGGCGCAGGACGGCAAGATCGACCTCATCGTGTCGGATGTCGTCATGCCCGAGATGGATGGCCCGACCATGCTCGGCGAACTGCGCAAGCGCGGCGTCAAGTGCAAGGTCATCTTCGTGTCGGGCTACGCCGAGGACGCCTTCGCCCGCAATCTGCCGGCGGGCGAGGAATTCGGCTTCCTGCCCAAGCCCTTCACGCTCAAGCAACTGAGCGAGGCGGTCAAGAGCCACCTTGGCTGAGGCCGTCAGCGGCGCCGCGCGGATGGCTAACGAAGTGTCAACCATGATGAGAATTTGAACGATCCCGGCAAGGGTTCGTTGACCATCGCGACGTCATCCTCCCGTGCGTACAGGAGGTTGTGTCGTGAGCAAGTTGCGCAAGTATCCCAAGATGGTTCGCACGCCCCGCAAGGCCTGGTTGACGATCGATCGCACCCTGCTGGCGGGCGTCGTCGCGCTCACCGCGTTCGGCGGCCTTCAGATGAGCGCGGTCAACGTCGCCTCGAACGACAAGCAGGCGCCGACCGACACGGGCACGCTGATCGCCAGCCGTCCCGCCGCCGATTACACGCCGGTGGACAGCATCGAGGCCGCCGACAAGGCGGCGAAGGAAAAGGACGCCCAGCGCCTGCAGGCGCCCATGGGACTGCGCAACGCGCGCCAGTAGCCATCGCGCGAAAGCAGCCGATCGAACCGCCTCCTGGAGCCGATCCGGGGGGCTTTTTTGCGTCGACACGGGCAAGAAAGGCCCGGCGCGAAAAAAATTCGAAAAAGAACAAAAAAAGAACTTGCGAGAGGGAACAAACCAGATACAATTCTTTCATTGGATAGATCGAAGCGACCCGTTGCGTGCGTCCCGCGCGCCTGCCAGAAGGAGTTATACCCGTGAGCCAGACGAATCTCCGCCTCGTGGAAGGAACCTCCGTGGACAAGACCAAGGCGCTGGACGCCGCGCTCTCGCAGATCGAACGCGCCTTTGGCAAGGGGTCGATCATGCGGCTGGGCAAGAACCAGCAGGCCGTCGAGATCGAGACCGTGCCCACCGGTTCGCTGGGGCTTGATATCGCCCTGGGCGTTGGCGGTCTGCCGCGCGGCCGCGTGGTCGAGATTTACGGGCCGGAATCCTCGGGCAAGACCACGCTCACCCTGCATGTCATCGCCGAGGCCCAGAAAAAGGGCGGCGTTTGCGCCTTTGTCGACGCCGAACACGCGCTGGACCCGATCTACGCCCGCAAGCTGGGCGTCAATCTCGACGATCTCCTGATCTCCCAGCCCGACACGGGCGAGCAGGCGCTGGAAATCACCGACACGCTGGTGCGTTCCGGCGCCATCGACGTTCTGGTCGTCGATTCCGTCGCCGCGCTGACGCCGAAGGCGGAAATCGAGGGTGAGATGGGCGATGTCCAGCCCGGCCTTCAGGCCCGCCTGATGAGCCAGGCGCTGCGCAAGCTGACCGCCTCGATCTCGCGCTCCAACTGCATGGTCATCTTCATCAACCAGATCCGCATGAAGATTGGCGTGATGTACGGGTCGCCGGAAACCACCACGGGCGGCAACGCGCTCAAGTTCTACGCCTCCGTCCGCCTCGACATCCGCCGCATCGGCGCCATTAAGGATCGCGAGGAGGTCACGGGCAACCAGACCCGCGTCAAGGTCGTCAAGAACAAGGTCGCGCCCCCCTTCAAGCAGGTCGAGTTCGACATCATGTACGGCGAGGGTATTTCCAAGGTGGGCGAACTCGTCGACCTCGGCGTCAAGGCGGGCGTGGTCGAGAAGTCCGGCGCCTGGTTCTCGTACGACAGCCAGCGTCTCGGGCAGGGTCGCGAGAACGCCAAGACCTTCCTGAAGCAGAATCCCGATATCGCCGGCAAGATCGAGAGCGCCATCCGCGAGAATGCTGGCCTGATCGCCGAACGCATCCTCGATACCGACGCCACCGAGGACTCCGACGAGTAGCGCCGTCCGGGCGCGCGTGGGAACGACGCTGCCGCGCGTCGTTCCACCCCGCGGGTTTGATGGAATTGTCCCCTCTGTTCAGGCCAGCCACGCGCCGCCCGTCGCGGCGGGACGCGGTCGTCGGATCGGTATTGCGTTCGCTCGTGTTTCGGGCGTCGACCCTCGACAGTGCCTTGTCCCGTCGTTAGAACGAGCCCGGATCGTGAGATCCGGGCTCGTTGCGTGACGGGCGTGCATGGCGCGGCGTGGTAGCGTCGTCGGTCGGGCGGGAGATCTGGGCAAGCGATGAACGGCGTCAACGACATCAGGTCGACCTTTCTGGATTTCTTTGGCCGCAACGGCCATGAAATCGTCGCGTCCTCGCCGCTCGTGCCGCGCAACGATCCGACGTTGATGTTCACCAACGCCGGCATGGTGCAGTTCAAGAACGTCTTCACCGGCGTCGAGAAGCGCCCCTATGTCACCGCCTCGACCTCGCAGAAATGCGTGCGCGCCGGCGGCAAGCACAATGACCTCGACAATGTCGGCTATACCGCGCGGCATCTGACCTTCTTCGAGATGCTCGGCAATTTTTCATTCGGCGACTATTTCAAGGCGCGCGCCATCGAGCTCGCCTGGACGCTGATCACGAAGGAGTTCGGGTTCAACAAGGACAAGCTTCTCGTCACCGTCTATCACACCGACGACGAAGCGGCCGAGCTCTGGCGCAAGATCGCCGGCTTCTCGGACCGGCGCATCATTCGCATTCCCACGTCCGACAATTTCTGGGCGATGGGGGATACCGGCCCCTGCGGCCCCTGTTCGGAAATCTTCTACGATCAGGGGCCGGGCGTCGCGGGTGGGCCGCCCGGCTCGCCCGACGAGGATGGCGACCGGTTTCTCGAATTCTGGAACCTCGTGTTCATGCAATACGAGCAGGTGGCGGGCGGCGAACGCACCTCGCTGCCGCGGCCCTCGATCGACACCGGCATGGGCCTGGAGCGCATGGCCGCGCTCATGCAGGGCGTGACCTCCGTCTTCGATATCGATCTTTTCCGCGCCCTCATCCGCGCGTCGAGCGAGGCGACCGGCGTGCCCGCCGATGGCCCCATGGCCGCCAGCCACCGCATCATCGCCGACCATTTGCGGTCGTCGGCGTTTCTCGTCGCCGAGGGCGTGCTGCCCTCGAACGAGGGGCGCGGCTACGTGCTTCGCCGCATCATGCGGCGCGCCATGCGCCACGCCCAGTTGCTGGGCGCGAAGGACCCGCTGATGCATCGCCTCGCGCCGACGCTCGTGCGCGAGATGGGACAGGCCTATCCCGAGCTTGTGCGCGCCGAGGGTCTGATCGTGGAAACGCTGCGGCTGGAGGAGACGCGTTTCCGCGTTACGCTCGCGCGCGGCCTGTCCATTCTGGATGAGGAAAGCGCCGGCCTTGAAAGCGGCGCGCGCCTGTCGGGCGAGACGGCCTTCAAGCTTTACGACACCTATGGATTCCCGCTGGACCTCACGCAGGAATCCCTGCGCGCGCGCGGCGTCGGCGTCGATGTCGAGGGGTTCAACGTCGCCATGGAGCGCCAGCGCGCCGAGGCGCGCAAGGCCTGGGCCGGGTCGGGCGAGGCGGCGACCGAGACCGTCTGGTTCGGCATCCGCGAGCGCGTCGGCGCCACCGAATTCCTTGGCTATGACACCGAGCAGGCCGAGGGCGTCGTCGCCGCCCTCGTGCGCGATGGCGCGGAGGTCGCGCGCCTCGAGGCGGGCGAAACCGGGTTGGCCGTGCTCAATCAAACGCCGTTTTACGGCGAGTCCGGCGGTCAGGTCGGCGACTCCGGCGTGTTCCGCTCGACGGGTCTTCGCGTCCGCGTCGCCGGCGTGCAGAAAAAGGTCGGCGATCTCTTCGTGCACGAGGTTCACGTAGCCGAGGGATCTTTGTCCGTGGGGCAGGCGCTCGAGCTTGTTGTCGATCACGCCCGGCGCGCGGCCATCCGCGCCAACCATTCCGCTACCCATTTGTTGCACGAGGCATTGCGTCAGGTGCTCGGCGATCACGTCGCGCAGAAGGGCTCGCTTGTCGCGCCCGACCGCCTGCGCTTTGACTTCGCCCACCCCAAGCCCATCACCGACGAGGAACTCGCCCGCGTCGAGGACATCGCCAACGCCGTCGCGCTGCGCAACACGCCGGTGACGACCCGTCTGATGGCGGTCGACGACGCCATGGAATCGGGCGCGCGCGCCCTCTTTGGCGAAAAATACGGCGAGGAAGTGCGCGTCGTTTCCATGGGCCTCGACGCCGACGGCGCCAGCCGGCCCTTCTCGATTGAACTGTGCGGCGGCACGCACGTGTCGCGCACGGGCGATATCGGCCTCGTGGCCATTGTTTCGGAGGGCGCGGTCGCGTCGGGCGTGCGGCGCATCGAGGCCAAGACCGCCGAGGGCGCGCGTCAGCACCTGAACGCCGAGGCGCGCCGGCTGCGCGAGGTCGCCGCCCTGCTCAAGACCACGCTGGAGGACGCGCCCGAGCGCGTGTCGAGCGTGCTGGAGGAACGGCGCAAGTTCGAGCGCGAACTGTCCGAGGCGCGCAAGAAGCTCGCCATGGGCGGCGGCGGATCGGGCGCCGCCAGCGACATCGCCGAGATCGCCGGCGTCAAATTCTTCCGCCGCGCCGTGTCGGGCGTTGAAATGAAGGATCTCAAGGGCCTGGCCGACGAGGCCAAGGCCAAGGTCGTCTCGGGCGTCGTCGCCATCGCCAATGTGTCGGCGGATGGCAAGGGCGGCCTCGTGGTCGCCGTTACGCCGGACCTGACCAAGCGCTTCAACGCCGTCGATCTCGTGCGTCCTGGTTCCGAGGCGCTCGGTGGCAAGGGCGGCGGCGGCAGGCCCGACATGGCGCAGGCGGGCGGCCCCGACGGCGAAAAGGCCGAGGCGGCGCTCGACGCCATCGCGGCCGCGCTCGGCGCCCCAGCCCCGGCGCCATGAACCGCCGCGCGGGCGTTCGCATCGCGCGGGCGCGCCGGCGCGTTCACTACATCCTCGACGCGGGCGGCTCCGATCGCGTCTCGGCTTTCGTGCATCGCCTGTTGATCGTGGTGGTCATCGCCAGCGTGGCCGCCGTGGTGCTGGAGTCCGAGGCCTCGCTCGCGGCGCGCTACGGCTCGCTGTTCATCGTGATCGAAATCGCCGCCGCGACCGTCTTCACGATTGAATACGCCCTGCGCCTGTGGAGCGCGCCAGATCACACGCCCTACGCGGAAATGACCCCATGGGGCGCGCGTCGCGCCTTCGCCCTGACGCCCGCCGCGATGGTCGACCTGTTGTGCGTCGCGCCGTTCTACCTCGGTTTTTTCCTGCCGGCCGATTTGCGCGTGCTGGCGCTGCTGAGGCTGCTGCGCTTCTTCAAGCTGGCGCGCTATTCGCCGGGCATGCGCTCGCTGATGGCCGCGCTCGACGCCGAGCGCAAGGCGTTGTTCGCCTCCTCCATCGTATTGCTCGGCCTCGTGCTCATCGCGGCGGCGGCGATGCATCTGGTCGAGCACGAGGCGCAGCCCGACAAGTTCGGCTCCATTCCGGAGTCCATGTGGTGGGCCATCGTCACCCTGACGACCGTCGGCTATGGCGACGTGGTGCCGGTGACGCCGCTGGGCCGGATCGTGGCGGGCTTCACCATGCTGGCGGGCCTGATGATGCTGGCGCTGCCCATCGGCATCGTCGCCAACGCCTTCGCCGAGGAAATCCACCGGCGCGAATTCGTCGTCACCTGGGGCATGGTGGCGCGCGTGCCGTTGTTCTCGTCGCTGTCGGCGCCGGAGATCGCCGAGGTGATGAACTACCTGCGCGCGCAGACCGTGCCCGCGGAAACCATCATCGTGCGCCGCGGCGAGGCGGCGAGTTGCATGTTCTTCATCGCCTCGGGCGCGGTCGAGGTTGAGACGCGCGATGGCGCCATTCGCCTTGGCGAGGGGCAGTTCTTCGGCGAACTCGCGCTCTTGCGCCGCGCGCGCCGCGGCGCCACGGTGCGCTCGCTCGAGCCGACCAAGCTGCTGGCGCTTGAAGTGGGCGACCTGCAATCGCTCATGGAGCGCAACCCGGAGATCGCCCAGCGCATCGCCTCGATCGCCGAAAGCCGCGCGTCGGGTTTCACGCCCGGCCCGTCGATCGTCAAGGACGATATCGACCCGGCTTGATCCCCCGCAAGGCGACTGTTCGCCGCGCGGTGTCTGCTTGGCCCAACCCGATGGAGCGTCCCATGTTCAGAACCATTCTCGCGCCTGTTGATCTCGCCGATCTCGATGTCGCGCGCCCCGCCATCGAAAAAGCCGTGGCGCTCGCCAACGCGTCGGGCGGCGCGCTGCGGCTGATCAACGTGCAGCCGCTGCTGCCGCCCTCCTACATGGATTACGTGCCCGTCGGCTTCGACGAGGCGCAGCGCGACGAGGCGAAAGCCAGGCTCGACGAACTCGCCGCGAAAGTGCCGCTGCCGCGCGATCGCGTGTCGAGCGTCGTGCGCATCGGCGGCGCCTATCCCGAGGTGCTCGCCGAGGCGGAGGAGTGGGGCGCCGATCTCATCGTCATCGGCTCGCATCGCCCGGCGATGGCGACCTATCTGCTCGGCTCGACGGCGAAGGCCGTCGTGCGCCACGCCAAATGCTCGGTGCTGGTCGTGCGCGAATAGGCCGCGCGTTGGCTTGCCAGCGGCGCGGGCGCGTCGCACATTGGCCCGGAAGTCGCGGCCGAAGTGGCGACCGCCATTTACCGGGGGGAAGAAATGACGGCCATCGCCGCGCCCATGCGTCGATTCTGCGGGCGATTGGCCCTGTCGACGCTGCCGCTGCTCGCGGCGCTCGCGACCGCGCGGGCGCAAACGACGAACTGGCCGCAAAAGCCCATCACCTTCGTGGTTTCCAACGGCGCGGGCTCGGCGCCCGACATCGTCGCGCGCCTGCTCGGCAGCCGCATGGAGCGCCTGCTGGGGCAGGGCATCGTCGTGGAGGATAAGCCCGGCGGCAGCAATGTCATCGGCGCCATGTCCGTCGCCAAGGCCGCGCCCGACGGCTACCGGCTGTTCTTCGCCACGTCGAGCGCGCTGTCGGCGAACCCGTTCCTGACGAAAAACCTGCCCTACGATCCGCTCGTGGATTTCAAGCCGGTCGCCCTCACCACCATCTCGCACAACTATCTGCTCGTGCATCGCGACGTGCCGGTGAAGACGGTCGCCGAACTCATCGATGTCGATCGCAAGGCGCCGGGAACCTATTCCATCGGCGTCGATGGCCCGCGCAATCTGGCTGGCGTCACCGGGCAGGTGCTGAATTACGCCGCGAAGACGAAATTCGTCCTCGTCTCCTATCCCAACATCGTCAACGGCGTGCAGGATTTGATGGCGGGTCGCGTGCAGGCGGGCGTCTTCCCAGTCGCGATCACGCAGGCCGCCGTCGACGAGGGCGTGCTGCGCCCCATCGCCACCACCTACATCAATCGGGTGCGCGCCTACCCGACGATCCCCGCGGTTTCGGAAACCTATCCCGGCTTTGATTTCAGCGGCTGGTTCATGCTGATGGCGCCGGCGGGCACGCCCGACGACATCATCTCCAAACTCAACGCCGCCGTCGGCGAGGCGCTGAAGGACCCGGAAGTCATCGCCATGGGGCCGAAGCTCGGCCTCGAATATCCCGAAAAGGTCGGAACCCCCGCCGACGCGACGGCCTTCCTGAAACGTCAGCTTGATTACTGGCGCAAGGTGACGACGGATTTGGGCATCGTGCCGGAATGAGTTTTATTCCCCGGAGAGCTTTTCGAAATTTTTCGCGCACTACAGACAAGCACCTCACATTCACCGTCGTTTAGCAGCGATCTGATCCCAGATTCCAAAAGTCAATAAACTCTGGATCAGCCACAATGTAATGCCAATATTTATTTCGTCGGATTTTAGCAGTCCATGAGCGACTCTGTTGCGCAGGTTTACGCCGCGCGAGTCAGCGCAAAGGGCGAGAAAATGCAGGGTCAGATCAGGGCCCAGCAATTCGGCAATCCCAGGATTGTAGAGAATGTCCCCCATTCCAATTGCCACACTCACCCCTGGGCGCATCGGATCACCCTTGGTGATTGCCTTCCCAAGCCTCTCGACAATACGGCGCAAACCCAATTCGACCTGTGGCACGAGCACATGAATCGCCTTCACCAAGTCGCCTTCGTACCAGGCAGAAAATCCGTGAACCAAGCAGGTTGTCTCGTCAAACAGTTCGAGCCGATTGGTCCATGCTGCGAAATGCTCCGGCACCCAATCGTGCCTCTCGATGGCTTTGGACAATGATTGACGCAACCAGACACTTGAAAATGAAAAATTCTGTGCTGCTTGGGAAATCGCTCGCCCCAGCAAGTCGTCGCCTGTTGAACCGATCACCGCCGATACGTGATCTTCAGCCAAAGTTGACTGCCCAACGATAGACGCCAAAGGCGCCTCTTCGGCCATTTTTTTAAGCTGTTCGTCGATCTCCTTTCGACTAGGTCTCGTTGACAAAGTAGCGCATCCATAGCCGGATGCAGGCGATTTGAACGAAGCCTCCGAACGTTTCGGCGAGCTTGTCGTATCTCGTCGCGAAGCGCCGGGCATTCTTGAGTTTGTTGAAGCATCGCTCGAT